>JAFROD010000053.1 GCA_017429835.1 Oscillospiraceae bacterium | reverse complement strand
TTTTGCCGAAGGCAAAAAATGCAAACGACTCCCCTCACCATCGAGGAAGGACATGGTTATGCCCTCCGCTCTTTTTGGAGCAAACGACGGTGAGGGGAGTCGAAGAATAAAATGCAGCAGTCCGGTGGACTGCTGCGCGTCGGCGTTTCTGCCGACGCAACGTTGATTTTTAGCCGAAGGCAAAAAATGCAAACGACTCCCCTCACCGTCAAGGAAGGACAGGCATAAAGCCCTTCGTTTTCTTTGGAGTAATCGATTGAGAGGGGAGTCGAAGAATAAAATGCAGCAGTCCGGTGGACTGCTGCGCGTCGGCGTTTCTGCCGACGCAACGTTGATTTTTTGCCGAAGGCAAAAAATGCAAACGACTCCCCTCACCATCGAGGAAGGACATGGTTATGCCCTCCGCTCTTTTTGGAGCAGGTGAGGGGAGTCGAACCCCCCTATTCAGCTTGGGAAGCTGATGTTCTACCGATGAACTACACCTGCATTGTGATGATTATAGCATCTGTCGCGCAAAAAATCAATCGCTTTTCACCGACGAGCGCATTTTTTCTTGCGGCGACCCGTGTTTCGGAAGGCCAAACTTCTGAACGGTCAGATTGCCCGGACAAGCCGGGCAATGACAGAAGCGGTCCTTGTAAAGACAACCCCAAGCTGCCACGGCAGATGGGGCTTGTCGTTTATCCTCTTTTCCTGCATTGCTCGATCAGATCGCCGAGTTTTTCACAGACGCGGTCGTAATTCTCCGGGCGGTGTGGGAACAGGCAGCCGGAGCAGTCCTTCACGCCGCTTTCCGTATAGGTGAAGCTGCCGCCGCAGCGGTCGTCCAGCGCGTAGAGCGGGCAATAGCAGAACAGACAGTTGAAATCTGCCGGATCGGCATTCTTGTGGCACGGGAAGTATTCGCAGTCCCGATTCTGCACGAAACGGCTGCTCATGCCCGCACCCCGATGCGCTCGCCGAGACGCACCTTCGTTTCGATCCCCTGCACGGAATGGGTCAGGATATCCTCGTCGATGCGGACGACGTCCTGCTTGAGCAGCAGGATCACCGTGGAGCCGCCGTAGGCGAAATAGCCCTTTTCCTGCAGCTTGGAGAATTGCGCAGCGCCCTCCTCGTGGTTGACGATCCTGCCGACCAGCAGCGCGCCGACCTCCATCTGCAGAACGTCGCCGAAGCGCGCCGTGTGCAGGCGCTGCACCGTGCGGGCGTTCCGGCGGTAGACCTTCATATCCGCCGCGATCGGATTGACCGTATGCAGGACGCCCTTGATATGGCGGCACGGCTCCTGCGTGCCGGCGTCGGGGTAGACGTAGCGGTGATAGTCGTCCGGCGAAAGGCGGAAGATCAGGCACAGCCCGCCGCGGTATTCCTGCGCGAGCGCCTTGTCCTCCAGCAGCTCCTCCGCCGTGTAGGGGACGCCCTTGATATGGAAGCGGCAGCCCGCGCTGATCGGCAGCGCGGTCAGCTTGCTGTCTGCGATCGCGGGCAGCTCGTTTTCTGCCGTCAGGTTTACATAATCTTTCCGCTGCCGGGTAAAGAAGGCGTTGAAATTCGGAAAGTCCTGCATGGTGCAGTCCTCGGTCGATATTCCGTACTGCGCTTTGAACTTTTCGACCTTGCGTTTCGACAGGCCGGAACGCTGCCACGCCGCGTAGAGATTCGAAACGAATTTCCTGCACAGGATCGCCTTGGCGAGGAAACGCCCGAACGCATTGCCGTAGGCAAAGCGGATCGCGCCCGCGCCGACCTCCGACTCCTCGATCAGTTCTTTTCTGTTCCAGACCTGCATGGCACGCGTCTCCTTTCAAGCTTCATCGCGCATTATTCCAGTCCGTGCGAGTATTTCAGCGTCAGGATACGCAGAACGCTCTCGTCGATACGCGCCGTGTCGAGGATCCCGTTGTTGACCGCCGTGATGATCGCCTGCGCCGCCGCCTCCAGATCGCTCGGCATATAGATGACGTCACAGCCTGCCTGGATCGCCGCAATCGCCGCAATGCCGACCTCGTAGTTATAACTGATCGCGCCCTTCTCAAAGGAATCGGTGATGACGACGCCGTCATAGCCAAGCTCTCCGCGGAGCAGATCGGTCACGATCTCCGGGCAGAAAGCGGCAGGGCGGTTCTCGCCGTCCGCCTGTTCCACGACGTTCGGCAGGCACAGGTGCGATACCATGATCATCTCCGCGCCGTTTTCAATGCCCGCCTTGAACGCGAGCAGATTCTGCCGGATTTCCTCGAGGGTCTGATTGGAAACGGCTTCGCCGTAGCGGCTGTCCGTATAGGAGGCGGAGAGCCCCGGGAAGTATTTTAGGCAGGACATGCAGCCGCCGCTGTGCAGGCCCTTGACCATCTGCGTGACCAGACCCGCCGTGGTCTCCGGATCGCTGCTGAACGCGCGGCGTCCGCCGGCTACGCCCAGCTCCGGATTGTAGTTGTTGACCAGCGTGTCCGCCACCGGCGCAAGATCAATATTGAAGCCGACGCCGGTGAGCGCCGTGCCGATCTCGCTGCCGATCTCATAGACGCGGTCGGACTCGTTTCCGTCGCCGTAGACGCCCATCTCGCTGTAGCGGCCAGTGACGCCGATCGTTCGGAGATAGGAATAGAGCTCAATGCCGCCCTCCTCCTCAACGCCGACGAAAAGCGGGATCGAGGTGTAGCTCTGCATATCCTTGATCATTGCGGCAAGCTGATCGCGGCCGAAAATGTTGTCTCTGTCAAACACAACGCCGCCGACCGGCTTGCTCGCCAACGCCGCGCGGGTCTCTTCGCCCGCCGTATTGGCGTAATACAAGCCCGTCAGCTCGCGGTTCGTCACGAAGAAGAGCTGATAGACCTTCTCCTCCAGCGTCATGCCGCTCAGCGTCTGCTGCGCAGCATAAAGCACCGGATCCAGAGGCTCCGTCGGCTCCGTTGCCTCCGTCGCGGCGTTCATCTCCGTCGCTGCCAAGCTTTCCTCCGGCGTCCAGTTCATCGTTTTGCCTTCCGCAACCGTCGGGTCGGTGGTGCTGTGCCGCAGCGTATAGAAAACCATCACCATCATACAGAGCGCGATCGCCGACAGCAGGATCGCCAAAAACCGGCGGATACCGGCGTCGCTGTCGCGCCGTTTCTTTGTGTTCTTCTGTTGTTGGGGCTTCTCGCTCATGCTGCCGCCCTCCTTGTTCATCTTTCTTTTCATTCTATCCGAAAGCGGTCGAAATTACAAGTCCCGCAGGAAAAAATGTGGTCGTCGGCTGCCAAACCTGCAGCGCGCGGCCGCACCCCCGCAATGACACGGTCGGCCGGACGATTCCGCATTCCGCATGATATCCGACTCTGTCCGCTGTCCTCTGTCCCGGCTTGACTTTTTTGATTTTACGGGATATACTATATATAGTGGATTAATATGCGATAATGTGCACAAAATGTGTGAGGGATCAGAATGGCAAAGAAACAAGCATACGGAAACGAAAGCATTACCACGCTCAAGGGCGCCGACCGCGTCCGCAAGCGTCCCGCCGTCATTTTCGGCTCGGACGACCTGACCGGCTGCGAGCACGCCGTGTTTGAGATCCTCTCGAACGCGATCGACGAAGCGAGAGAGGGCTACGGAGATCTGATCGTCGTGACGCGCTACGAGGACAAGAGCATCGAGGTCGAGGACTTCGGGCGCGGCTGTCCGGTGGATTGGAACGAAAAGGAGCAGCGATACAACTGGGAGCTGGTCTTCTGCGAGATGTACGCCGGCGGCAAATACAACAACATCACCGGCGACAACTACGAATATTCGCTGGGTCTGAACGGTCTTGGCACCTGCGCGACGCAGTACGCTTCGGAGTTTTTCGACGCGCGGATCTACCGCGACAACTTCAAATACACGCTCCACTTTGAAAAGGGTGAGATCGTTGGCAAGATGATCAAGGAGCCTGCCGACCGCAAAAAGACCGGTTCCTGCTTCCGCTGGAGACCCGATCTGGACGTCTTCACGGACATCGATATCCCGGTTTCCTACTATATGGACGTTCTCAAGCGGCAGGCGGTCGTCAACGCAGGCATCACCTTCCGCTTCCGCAATCAGGTCGGCAGCAAATTCGAAACGACGGAATTCCGCTATGAGCGCGGCATTCTCGACTATATCACCGAGCTGACCGAGGGCAACTCCTTTACCATGCCCCAGCTCTGGGAATGCGAGCGCAAGGGCCGTGACCGCGAAGACAAGCCCGATTACAAAGTCCGTATCGCCGCGGCGGTCTGCTTCTCGCGGAACATGAGCCTGCTGGAATACTACCACAACTCCTCGTGGCTGGAGCACGGCGGCGCGCCCGACAAGGCGGTGCGCAACGCCTTCGTCTACGCGATCGACGCCTATCTCAAGCAGACGGGCAAATATATCAAGAACGAATCGAAAATCACCTTCCAGGACGTAGCGGACTGTCTCGTGATCGTCACCAACTGCTTCTCCACGCAGACCTCTTATGAGAATCAGACGAAGAAGTCGATCAACAACCGCTTCATTCAGGAGGCAATGACGGAGTTCTTCCGCAGCCGCCTGCAGGTATATTTTATTGAAAACAAGCAGGAAGCCGACCGGATCGCCGATCAAGTGCTGGTCAACAAGCGCAGCCGCGAATCCGCCGAGCAGGCGCGCGTCGCGGTGAAAAAGAAGCTGTCCGGCTCGCTGGACATGTCCAATCGCGTGCAGAAATTCGTCGACTGCCGCAGCCGCGACGCGGCGTCGCGCGAGTTGTATATCGTCGAGGGCGATTCCGCTCTGGGCAGCGTCAAGCAGTCGCGCGACGCGGAATTCCAGGGCATCATGCCTGTCCGCGGCAAGATTCTGAACTGCCTGAAGGCCGATTACGGCAGAATATTCAAAAGCGATATCATCACAGACCTTCTGCTGGTCATCGGCTGCGGCGTGGAGGTCAAGGACAAGCGTGTGAAGAATATCGCGGAGTTTGATATCAACAATCTGCGCTGGAACAAGATCGTCATCTGCACCGACGCAGACGTGGACGGCTACCAGATCCGCACGCTGATCCTGACGATGCTCTATCGGCTGGTTCCGACGCTCATCCGCGAGGGCTACGTCTATATCGCGGAATCACCGCTGTTCGAGATCAACACGAAGGACAAGACGTGGTTCGCTTACAGTGAAGCGGAAAAGGCGGAAATCCTCGCAAAGATCGGCGACCAAAAGGTCACCGTTTCCAGAAGCAAGGGTCTCGGCGAAAACGAGCCGGAGATGATGGCGCTGACCACCATGAATCCCGCGACCCGCCGCATGATCAAGGTCGTGCCGGAGGACGCGGAAAAGACGGCGTTCTACTTCGATCTCCTGCTTGGCGACAACCTGGCGGGCAGAAAGGACTATATTGCCGAAAACGGCAGCCAGTATCTTGATCTGGCAGATCTCTCCTGACAAAGGACGGTAACCCAATGGCACGAAAGAAGAAAGAATCGACACAGCAGAATATGCCGGACGTCTCCCGCGTGGAGGGTCTGCGCGCCGAGGTGCTGGAGCAGCCGATCACCGATACGCTGACCGTCAACTATATGCCCTACGCCATGAGCGTCATCGTATCGCGCGCGATCCCTGAGATCGACGGCTTCAAGCCCTCGCACCGCAAGCTGCTGTATACCATGTATAAAATGGGGCTGCTCCACGGCGCGCGCACCAAGTCCGCGAACATCGTCGGTCAGACCATGCGCCTGAATCCGCACGGCGACGCAGCGATCTACGAGACGATGGTGCGCCTTGCCCGCGGCAACGAGACCCTGCTGACTCCGTTCGTAGACTCCAAGGGCAACTTCGGCAAGATCTATTCCCGCGACATGGCGTATGCCGCGTCGCGTTATACGGAAGCGAAGCTGGATTCGATCTGTGAGGAGATCTTCCGCGACATCGACTGCGAGACCGTGGACTTCGTCGATAACTACGACAACTCCACGCAGGAACCGACTCTCCTGCCCACCGCCTTTCCCAACGTGCTCGTGAGCGCGAACATGGGTATCGCCGTCGGCATGGCGAGCAATATCTGCGGCTTCAACCTCCGCGAAACCTGCAAAGCGACCGCCGCGTGGATCAGGAATCCCGACTGCGACCTTCTGGAGCACATGCCCGCGCCGGACTTCTCCACCGGCGGCGAGATCCTCTACAATCCGCAAGAGATGGCGGAGATCTACCGCACCGGCAGAGGCAGCGTGAAGATCCGCGCCCGCTGGCGCTACGTCAAAGAAGCGAATCTCATTGAGATTTACGAGATCCCCTATACCACGACGATCGAAGCGATCATCGACAAAATCACGGAGCTGAGCAAAGCGGGCAAAATCCGCGAGATCAGCGACGTTCGCGACGAATCCGATCGGACGGGTCTGAAGCTGACGATCGACCTCAAGCGCGGCGTCGATCCCGACAAGCTCATGCAAAAGCTCTTCCGCGCGACGCCCCTGCTCGACTCCTTCGGCTGCAACTTCAACATTCTGATCGCCGGCATGCCGCAGGTGCTCGGCGTGCGGCAGATCATTGAGGAATGGACTGCATGGCGCACCGAATGCGTCCGCCGCCGCGTTTATTATCAAAAGCAGAAAAAGGCGGAAAAGCTGCACCTTCTCAAGGGTCTGAAGCGCATTCTGCTCGACATCGACAAGGCGATCCGCATCATCCGCGAGACCGAAGCGGAGGCGGAGGTCGTCCCCAACCTGATGATCGGCTTCGGCATCGACATAATCCAGGCGGAGTTCGTCGCGGAGATCAAGCTGCGCAACATCAATAAAGAATATATCCTCAAACGCACGCAGGAGGTCGACGACCTCGAAGCGGAGATCGCCGAGCTGGAAGACCTGCTCAAGAGCGAGCGGAAGATCCGCACGGTCATCGTCAAGGAGCTCGACGCGATCGCGGACAAGTACGGCGCTGACCGCAGGACGGGGCTCGTCTACGACCACGAGGTGGAAACGCCCGAGGAAGAGGACGACGTGCCGGACTATCCCGTCACCGTCTTCGTGTCGAAGGAAGGCTATTTCAAGAAAATCACCCCGCTGTCGCTGCGCATGTCCGGCGAGCAGAAGTTCAAAGAGGGCGACAGTCTGCGCTTCTCGCTTGAAACGACCAACCGCGCGGAATTCCTCGTCTTTACCGACAAGTATCAGGTCTATAAGACCCGCTGCGCCGATTTCGAGGACTGCAAGGCTTCCCTGCTCGGCAGCTATCTGCCCGGCAAGCTGGGCTTCGACGAGGGCGAGAACGTCCTGTCCGTCTGCTTCCCCGGCGACTACGCGGGCAGCGTGATCTTCGTCTACGAAAACGGCAAGGTCGCCAAGGTGGATCTGTCCGCCTACGCGACCAAGTCCAACCGCCGCAAGCTGACCGGCGCGTACTGCGACAAGAGCCCGCTCAAGTCCGTGCTCCTGCTCAAGGAGGACACGCAGCTCGTGCTCTTCTCCACCGAGGGGCGCGCGCTGATCTTCTCCACAGCGCAGCTTGCACCGAAAACGACCCGTACGACGCAGGGCGTCAGCGTGATGACGCTCAAGCGGAAAGCCGCGCTGCACCGCGCCGTCCTGTTGGAGAACAGCGGTATCGTGAACGCTTCCCGTTACCGCACCCGCACCATTCCCGCCGCAGGCGCGCTGCTCAAAGAAGAGGACGCGGAAGATAAACAGATCGAGATGGAGCTGTGACGCCATGAAACGAACTTTCGGTAAAATTCTGATGATCGTGATCGGCAGCGCCGTATTCTCGCTCGGTTTCGACCTCTTTCTCGTTCCCAACGGCATCAACTGCGGCGGCGCGTCCGGCGTTGCCATGCTGGTCTCCTACGGCATTGGCGTAAAGTGGCTCAGCGTCGGCGTTGTGACCATTCTGATCAATATCCCTCTGTTTATCCTCGGCTACCGGACGATCGGCAGATATTTCTTCTTCAGTTCTCTGCTGGGCATGGCGACCACTTCCGTCTGCTTTGACCTCTTCGAAGCGATCCTGCCCGTCCCGAAGAACGTCGATCCGCTCGTCGCCTCAATTTTCGGCGGCGTCATTATCGGCGCAGGCATCGGCGTCGTCTTCCTGACCGGCGCCTCGACCGGCGGCGGCGATATCGTGGCGCGCGTGATGAAGCTGCGGATGCGCAATCTGCCGATCGGCAGACTGTTGCTCTGTCTCGACGTCAGCATCGCCGTCGTAACCGGCATCGTCTACAAGGATTTCAACAACACGCTTTACAGTATCATCACACTCGTCGTCTCCTGCACCGTACTGGATCGGGTCGTCTACGGCTTCGACTATGCCAAGGTCGCCCTGATCATATCAGACAAGCACGAGGAAGTCGCCGACGCCATCGCCGAAAAGCTTGACCGCGGCGTGACTCTTTTGGACGGCGAAGGCTACTACTCCCGCGCGGAGAAAACCGTCCTGCTGACCGCGATCAAGAGAAGACAGCTTGCACAGCTCAAGGAAATCGTTATGACCGTCGACCCCGGCGCATTCCTGATCCTGCAGGACGCGCAGCAGGTGCTCGGTGACGGCTTCAAGGCATACGACCGCTACGAGCTGTAGTATCTTTTCTGCAGAAAGGGGGGCTGCCCCATGAAAAAAGCCATCGCAATTCTGCTGTTCCTATGCGTCCTGTTCAGCGGGCTGACCGCCTGCGGGATCTGGGTCGGAGACGAGTATCGCTCCGTGACGCCCCATAGCGAGGAACCCTATACGGAGCCGGATCCAACAGAGGAAGCGCTGCCGCCCACCGTACACGATGAAGAAGAGCTGCGCGGCGCCGTGCTTTCTATGATCAACGACTGGACGGAGCACAGCGTCATCCTCGTCGAAGACTATATCGGCGACATCGCCGGCGACATCACCAAGACCATGCAGTACGCGACCAAGGAAGACCCGATCGGCGCCTACGCCGTCGACTTTGCCGACGCGGAACTGACCGGCGACGCTGCCAGCGGCAGTATCGCGCTGAATATCGTGTTCCGCCGCAGCGCTGCAGAGATCGAGTCCATCGCGACGGTCATCGACGACGAAGGCGCTTGCAGCAAGATCATCGGCGTGCTGACAAGCTACTCCCCCGCGCTGACTCTCCGCATTCAGACCTACGGAGAAACCGATTTTGTTTCCTATATCCGCACCTACTGTCTCGAGCATCCGGAGCAAATGCTCGCCCTGCCGGAGCTGGTCGCGCAGATCTATCCGGAGACGGGCGATACGAGAATCCTGGAGCTGCACTTTCTCTATCCCGATTCGCGCGAGGAAATGCGTCTCAAGCAGGACAACGTCATCACCACGCTCGCGTCCGCTGCCAACTACGTCCGGAGCAAAACGAACGACGCGGAACGTGTCGATCGTCTCTGCCGTTTTCTGACGACCCGCTTTTCCTATACGATCTGCGAAGAAACGCCCGTCATGCCGGCGTACAGTCTGTTCTTTGAGGGCAAGGCGCACAGTCTGTCATTTGCTTCCGTCTTCTTTGCCGAATGCCGCGACGCGGGGATCGACTGCCGCATTGTCGGCGGTCAGCGCGGCGAAACCGCGCGTTACTGGAACATGATCTGTCTGGACGGGCAGTATTACTACATTGATCTGATGCGTTCGATCGAGCGGGAGACGTACGGCATGACACTTCTGACGACGCAGGAGCTGGAAGCGGAGGGCTACGTCTGGGATCACGCCGAGCTCCCGGACACACCGCTGCCGACCGAGCCGACGGAATCCACCGCTCCGACCGAGCCGACGCAGAATCCCCCGTCGCCGACTGCGAAGCCGACCGGTGAGGAGCCGGTCGGCCCGACCGAGCCGACGGAACCGACGGAGCCCACCGAAACGACCGAGGTCACCGAGCCGACGGAACCGACGCTTGCTCCCTGACGCCGCCGAATCGCGATAGAAAAAAATAAAAATAACGCTTGACAAACCGAAAAAGTGTGGCTATAATAACACCTGCACGTGCGGGTGTAGCTCATCTGGTAGAGCGCCACCTTGCCAAGGTGGAGGTAGCGAGTTCGAGCCTCGTCACCCGCTCCAAAAAAGAAGAAGTCATCTTTTGATGACTTCTTCTTTTTTCGTTTTCGGCGAAGAACTCGCTGTCTCCACCTCTAAATGCGGCCGTGCCGCATTTTTTCAAATCCGAGGTCTTAGGGCTCCCGCGGATAATCGGGATAAATAAACAGGGCTGCCCCGCAAAGGGACGCCCTGTTTTGCGTTTTGTTCTTCGGTCGGCTTATTTGCCCAGAACCATCTCTTCGCCATCCATATCAATCACGATATCGTCGCTCTTGAAGGTGGCTTCGCCCTCTTCACCGTCGCTGTTCGTTAAGGTCAGCTTGTTGCCGCTCAGCTTCCAGGTGCCGGTCTCCTCGCCGCCCATGAAGGACATGCTGAAGCTGCCGTCGGTTTCCAGGGTGAGCGTCATAAAGTCCTCGAGGTTGTCGAGTCCAAGGAACGACAGCACGGAGTCGATATCCGTGTCGTCCTCTGCCTCAAAGGATTCCTTGAGGTAGTCCTTTACGCTTTTTCCGTCGATGCTCTTGACCTTGTAGGTGCCCTCCGGATTGGCGGGCGCGGAAGAACCGCAGCCGACAAACAGAGCCGCTACCATAAGTACGACCAGGGCAAGGGAAATGATACGCTTCATCATAAAAACTCTCCTTTTCTTTTCCGATTTGATGTGCTTTTCTAACACAGGCGTTTACTGCCTTACAAAATATATATCATATACCGGTGAAAAAAGCAATCACTTTTTGGAAGTTGCGCGTTCCGGTGCGGCAGCGTCAGTGTTTGCTCCGGCAATCCTCCCGCTTTCCGCCGCGAATGCACAAATGCTGCATTTTCCCATTGACAGCAGCACATTTTTCCCATTATAATAGATTTATCCCGATCAGACGGTCGCCTTGAGATAGTCCGCCAAATCGGGAAACTATACAGAAAGGATGCAGAAACATGTATTGTGGCAATTGCAACGCGCAGATCCCGGACAATTCTCCCTTCTGTCCGTACTGCGGCGCGCAGCAGGCACAGCAGAGCTATCAGCAGCCTGCGCAGCAGCCTGCACAGCAGCCTTATCAGCAGCCTGCACAGCAGCCTTATCAGCAGCCTGCACAGCAGCCTTATCAGCAACCTCAGCAACCCTATCAGCAGCCACAGCAGCCCTATGCACAGCAGCCTTATCAGCAGCCCTATCAGCAGCCCTATCCCCAGTACGGCTACCCGCAGCAGCCCTATCCGCAGGGCGGCATTCAGAACGGCCTGCCGATGAAATGGCACAAGTTCCTCGTTTACTTCGGACTTTGGGTGGGCGCCGTAGTCAATTTCATCGGCGGCATTATGGCGCTGACCGGCGCGCAATACGGTGACCGCGCCGACCTCGTTTACAGGATCTTCTCCGAGCTGAAGACCATCGACATCATTTACGGCATTCTGCTGATCGGACTCGCCATCTTCGGCTTCTACACAGCGTATCAACTGCTCAACTTCAAGAGAGGCGCGCCGAAGCTCCTGACGATCCTATACATCGCAGCAGCCGCCTTGTCCCTGCTCTACACCGTTATCACGATCATCGTGCTGTCCTCGTACGGCGTCGATATCGGCGAATACCTGGCAGACGCGGGCAGCGGTCTGACCTCGGCCTTTGCCTCTGTGGCTGTCTCCGTCGTCATCATCCTTGCAAATATCACTTATTATAAGAAGAGAGCCCATCTGTTCGTCAACTGAACCAACCGCTGAAGAACCCCGCATGCTGAAAGGCATGCGGGGTTCTTTTTTTGCGCACTGTTGCACGCACGGCGGCAATTCGTCCGCGTCTTGCGGCGCAGATTGAGGAGGTGATGAGATGAGCAGCGAGGTACTGGTCGCGCTGTTGTCGCTCGCGGGAACGCTTTTGGGCAGCCTGGGCGGCATTCTTGCGTCCTCCAAGCTGACCAACTACCGTCTTTCTCAATTGGAGCAAAAGGTGGATCGGCACAACGGCTTCGGCGAACGGATCCCCGTTCTGGAAGAGAAAATGAAGGTCGTCAATCATCGGTTAGACGACCTTGAGGGGGTGATGAACCGTTGAAGGAATACTTCGGAAAGCTCCTGACGATCAAATCGCTGGTCACGCTGGGCGCGACCGCGATTTTTGCCGTCCTGTCCGTGCGCGGCAGGCTCAGCGCACAGGAGTTTCTGACCGTCTACACCGTGATCGTCAGCTTCTATTTCGGCACGCAGTTTGAAAAAACCGGAGGGAACAAGTCATGAAAATCTGCATTGACGCCGGTCACAGCATCGGCTATAACCCCAGCCCCGCCGATCCGACCTATCGGGAGGGAACGCGGATGTTCGACCTGCAGGGCTTTCTGAAGCCCGCGCTGGAGCGGTACGGCTTCGAGGTGATCTGCACGCGAAGCCGCGTGGAGGACAACCCCTCGCTCTACACCCGCGGCACGATGGCAAAGGGCTGCGACCTGCTTCTGAGTCTGCACAGCAACGCCGTCTCGAACGAGCGCAACGACACGGTGGACTACGTGCGCGTCTACTATCCCGTCAGCCGGCGCGGGCAGGCGCTTGCCAAGGCGCTGTCGGAGACGATCGCGTCAACGATGAGCACCGTGCAGCAGCCGCAGTTCGTCGTGCGCTGGAATTCGGCGGGCAACGCCGATTACTACGGCGTCATCCGCTACGCCTGCGCGGTCGGCGTCTGCGGCATGATCCTGGAGCACAGCTTCCACACCCACCCGCGCGCGACCGAATGGCTGCTGTCGGACGACAATCTGCGCAGGCTCGCGGAGGCGGAGGCAGCAGTCGTCGCGCAATACTACGGAATGGAGGAATCGGAAATGCGTTACGAACGGCTCGGAGACGTCAAGAACGACGCCTACCGCCCGACCGTGGAAAAGCTGCTGAAGCTCGGCTTCCTGCGCGGCAAGGGCGGCAGCGGCGAGGATACCGTGCTGGATCTCGGCGAGGACGCCTTGCGGCTGCTGGTCATTCTCGACCGCGCCGGCGTGTTTGACTGAAAAAACCGCAAAAAGCAGACGAGGCTGCGCGCCTCGTTGCACCTGTCAAGCAAAAGTAGACAATAAAAAAGTATAATTACGGAAAGCCCAGTTCGGTCTTGTACTGAACTGGGCTTTTGTAGCCCAAGGCAGCATGAAGGCGCTGGTTGTTGAAGTAAGAGACATAGTGATCAAGG
>JAFROD010000052.1 GCA_017429835.1 Oscillospiraceae bacterium | reverse complement strand
TACCGGACAGTGCAAACATTTGTGGGAGCAGGTATCCAGCGTGGAGCAGCAACGCGACCTTGGTCATTACCTATGATACGGGAACAATTACAAGTTCTTTCTTCTATTGCAACAATTATAACGGAGGATCTGGCGTCAAAAGCATCGTCATTTCTGACAACATTACCACAATTGAAAGCGAAGCGTTCTATGAATGCGAAAGTCTGACAAGTGTTACAATACCCAATAGCGTGACAAGTATTGGTGATGACGCTTTTGCTTATTGTACCAAACTGGCCGTGGTATCCTACGCCGGAACAGAAGCGGAATGGAAGAACATTGTTATCGGCACTGGTAACTCTACACTTATTCATACATACTATGGCGTAAGCGAACACCAATGGGCAGCAGCAGATCCTTCTGACCCGGAATACTACCAAACGCCATCCTGTGAGGATGACGGCTGGTATTTTGACATTTGCATTTACTGCGGCGAGGTTGATGAATACAATGAGCATATTCTTCCTGCGACGGGTCATAGCTGGGTGGCGGCAGATTCTTCTGATCCCTATTACTACTTTGCGGCAGACTGTGTCAACGACGGCTGGTACTACGACGTATGCTCCGATTGCGGCGAAATAGGAGACGAGCACGCCATTGAAGCGCTGGGTCATGACCTGACAAATCACACAGGGAAAGCCCCAACCTGCACGGAAGGCGGCTGGAATGCCTACCAAACCTGCTCGCGCTGCGACTACACGACTTACGCAGAAATTGCTCCGCTGGGTCACGATCTGGTGATCGATCCTGCCGTTGCGGCGACCTGCACCGAGCCAGGGCTGACTGCCGGCGAGCACTGCACGCGCTGCGATTACAAAATCGCGCAGGAGACGGTTCCCACGCTTGGTCACGCATGGGATGCCGGCGCGATTACGACCCCGGTAACCGCGACGACAGACGGTGTCAAGACATTCACATGCGCCCGCTGCGGCGCGACAAAGACCGAGATCATTCCCGCGACCGGCGAGGAAACCTGCAAGCACGAGAGCACACATGCTGAGCATAAGGACGCGACCTGTACTGAGCCTGGTTATGACAAAGTGATCTGCGACAAGTGTGGCGCAGTCATTTCCGAAGAAACGATTCCCACGCTGGGGCATGACTGGGATGCCGGCGTGACCGCGCCTGCGCCGACCTGCACTACCGCAGGCATCAAGACCTTCACCTGCAAACGCTGCGGCGAGACGAGGACGGAAACGATTGCCGCGCTCGGCCACGACCTTGTCACCGATCCGGCAAAGGCGGCGACCTGCACCGAGCCCGGCCTGACCGAAGGTCAGCACTGCACACGCTGCGACTATATGGTCGCGCAGCAGGAAGTTCCCGCGCTCGGTCACGGCTGGGACGACGGCAAGGTTACCACGCCCGCGACGGAAACGACCGACGGCGTGAAGACCTTCACCTGCACGCGCTGCGGCGCGACGAAGACCGAGAAGATCCCTGCCACGGGCGGCAAGACCAATCCGTTCAAGGACGTCAAGGAAGGCGACTTCTACTATGACGCCGTTCTGTGGGCGGTCAACGCCGATCCGCAGGTCACCTCCGGCACGAGCGCGACAACGTTCAGCCCGAACGACACCTGCACGAGAGCGCAGGTCGTGACCTTCCTCTGGAGAGCGAAGGGCTGCCCGGAGCCGAAGTCCTCGAACAACCCGTTCGGCGACGTGAAGGCGGGCGAGTACTACTACAAGGCAGTCCTGTGGGCGGTCGAGAACGAGATCACTGCAGGCACGAGCAAGACGACCTTCAGCCCGAACACGGGCTGCACGAGAGCACAGGTCGTGACCTTCCTGTGGCGCACCGAGGGACAGCCGAAGCCGACCTCGAGTGCGAACCCGTTCAGCGACGTGAAGGGCGGCTACTACTACGACGCGGTGCTGTGGGCCGTTGAGAAGGGCATCACAGCCGGCACGAGCAAGACGACCTTTAGCCCGGACAACACCTGCACGAGAGGTCAGATTGTGACCTTCCTGTACCGGGCCTTTGCAGCGTAGCACGTCCGAACATACCAATTGCAACAGAACAGAAATATCCAAAATAATGTAGGCAGTCCTTGGTCAAAATCTCGGTCGAGGACTGCCTATCCTTTGACGTTGATTACAAACTGGCAAACATATTGTAGCAAGCAGGGCATCTGTGGGTAGAAAATCACCCCGATGCGGC
Source organism: Oscillospiraceae bacterium (assembly GCA_017429835.1). Lineage (GTDB taxonomy): Bacteria > Bacillota > Clostridia > Oscillospirales > Oscillospiraceae > JAZOXB01. Next base: position 36,321 of record JAFROD010000052.1, on the reverse strand, counting down.
TTGCCGTTCACAAACTGGCAAGCAATGCCTCTGTGGGTACATTCTCCCATCGATGCGGCTTGTTAGGGATTTGCCCTAAGACCCACTTCACAGAAAAGTCATACTTTTTTCTGTGACTACGCGCCGTTCCGGCGCTGATAAGATTTGATGAATGCAGACAGAACTCTCGAAAGAATTTTTCGAGAGTTCTGTTGTTTCTCCGACAAAAATCGGAACGCTTAAACGTCTTTCGTCCGATCGTCTCTCGCCCAGACGAAGGAAACTGTGCTTCCGAGGACGACTGCCGAAAGACCACGGTGCGGTTTTTCGGCAGCGGGCAGCAAGATAATTTGCTGCCCGTGTCGGGAAAGCAAGGCAGAAATGGTGCCGCTTTTCCGACATAGGCTGCCGCAGCAGCCGCATCCGCCTCGCAGAGCCCACGGTACTTTACAGCCAACGGATGAAAGTACCATAGTGGGTTAATACACTTTCGCAAAAGTGATTCTCCAAGGTCCTACGTCCTAAAAGAAACGTGCTATCCGAATTAAAACATACTATATTATGTAAATTGGGGTTGACATTTTGACGGGGTTGCTGTATATTTAAGGCAGAAAGATATTGGAGGTGGGTTTATTGAGTACAGTCTATCAACGAATGAGAAGCGTCCGGGAAAAAGCAGGACTTTCGCAGAACCGTCTTGCCAAAACGATCGGCATCGGGCAGTCGTGCATCTACCGTTACGAGGCCGGTCAGACGGAGATTCCGGTCAGCGTCGCGATCAAGTACGCGGACTTCTTTGACGTTTCGCTCGACTATCTCTGCGGCAGGTCGGACAACCCCAGAGGCGGCAGCTATGAGGAGAAGATCAAACTCGAAAAGGCATATCCTGAAATGGATAAGTTTATCGAGATGTGCTTTGATCCGAATTCGGAGATGAATAACCGTCTGAAGGAAACATTGAGGCAGATGCTGAAAGAAAGCGAGGCCGGCAAATGAACGCCGTCATCTATGCCCGGTATTCGTCGGACAATCAGCGAGAAGAAAGCATCGAAGGGCAGCTACGCGAATGTAAAGCATTCGCAAATAAGAAAGGCCTTCAAATCGTCGGAACGTATATCGACCGCGCCTTATCAGCCAAGACGGACAACCGACCGCAATTCCAGAAAATGATCCGCGACAGCGCACAGAAGAAGTTCGAATTGGTCATTGTCTGGAAGCTCGACCGCTTCTCACGCAACCGCTACGACAGCGCGCGGTATAAGGCCGTGCTGAAGAAAAACGGCGTGCGCGTCGTCTCCGCGACGGAGGCGATCTCGGATGGCGCGGAAGGCATCATTCTGGAAGCAGTGCTGGAAGGAATGGCGGAATACTATTCCGCAGATCTTGCAGAGAAAGTCCTGCGTGGTATGACAGACAACGCTCTGAAATGCAAATACAACGGAGGCGGCGTCCTCGTCGGCTATACAATCGACGCGGAACAGCACTTTCAGATCGACCCGGTGGTCGCTCCGATCGTCCTGGAGATGTTCCGAAAGTATGCAGACGGCTGTACGATCAAGGATATCGTCGTTGAACTCGAAAGCAAAGGCGTGCGGACCGCAAAGGGCAATCCCTATAACTACGAGTCCGTGGCTAGGATGCTTCGCAACCGCCGCTATTTGGGCGAGTATCGTTTCAACGATGTGCTCGTCCCGGGCGGCATCCCGCAGATCGTACCGGAGGAGCTGTTCGACCGCGTGCAAGAGCGTGCGAAAACAAACAAGGCAGCACCTGCGAGGCACAAGGCAAAGGAAGACTTCATTCTGACCACGAAACTGTACTGCGGCAAATGCGGCAGTTATATGGTGGGCGAATCCGGCACCAGCAAGACAGGCGTGACGCACCGCTATTACAAATGCGCAAAAGCAAAGAAAGACCATACCTGCAGCAAGAAGCCGGTCAAGAAGGAATGGATCGAAAACCTCGTGATCGAGAAAACCAAAAAGATCATCTGGGATGACGCCCTCCTTGAGCGAATCGCAGAGCGCATCGTTTCCCTCTTGGGCGAAGAAGACGCGACGCTGGCGGCCCTCCGCAGGCAGTATGCCGAGGCAGAGAAAGCGATCGACAACATCCTGGACGCGATGCAGCAAGGGATCATCACATCGTCGACGAAGGAACGACTGCAGAAACTGGAGACAGAAAAGGAAGAACTCAGCATACAGATCACGAAGCAGGAAATCAAAAAGCCGAGATTCAGCAAGGAGCAGATCCTATACTTCATTCGGCAGTTCCGGGAGCTGGACCTCAGCAAAACAGCGCACAGAAGAAAACTGGTAGACTGTTTCGTCAACGCGATCTATCTGTACGATGACAAACTGATCATCACCTACAATTACAGCCGCAGCAGCGAGACGATCCCGCTGTCGGAGATAACTGAAAAGGAAAACGGTTCGGATTTCACGGCAACCGGGTCACCAATTTATAGAAACGCTGCGATCTCAACGATTGCGGCGTTTTTCTTGTATTTGCAAGGGTTTGCGCCGCTTTCTCAATTCTCATATTTACGACCGCGCCACCTGTTTTTGATACACTTTTTGCATATATGATACACAAAAAGTGTCACAAAAGTGTCATTAAACCGAACCCACATTATATTGGCTCCCTTCAGAGGCTTGCCTATGGGTTTATGGGGCGTCTTCTGTTGATTTTTGGCAAAAAAAGAGTTATAATTTAAAAAACACTTCCTCGGAGGAAATAATGGATACTGGCAATAAATCTATAGATACCTATCGCACGAAGTTGCGTATACACGAACAGATTGATGATATGAAGAAAAAAGGAATTCGTTTCTCTATCATCTCAGAGTACCAAGCAAGAGAGTTTTTACGCAAAAATAATTTTTACTTTAAGCTAAAGGCATTCGAAAAAAACTATGATAAACTGCCAACAAACAACCCTGCTTTAATTGCAAAGGGCATAGCAGGGCAGTATAGCGGTCTAGAATTCGCATATCTCCAGGAGTTATCCACTTTAGATATGTATTTTCGTAATATAGTACTAAATCTATCGTTATCGGTAGAACACTTTTTGAGAGTTAGGCTGATGAGAGACATTTCCGAAAACGACGCAGAAGATGGTTATTCTATTGTTAATGACTATGAACAGTATTCGCCTAGTATTAAGGAAACGATTATCGAAAAGAAAACAAACTCATACTGTGAACAGTTAATCGACAATTATCCTGGTGAAATGCCCGTATGGGTTTTCCTGGAAGTGATTTCATTTGGAGACCTAATTAAGTTTTGCAAGATGTACTATAAAAAGTATCCAACGAAAGAACTCAAGTCTGGCGTGATCGACAGTCTTCAGACTGTTAGGTACATTCGAAACGCTGCAGCGCATAATAACTGTCTGCTTAACGATTTACATCCTAATAATGTAGCTTTCTCAACAAACAGATTCACTGCATCATTTGTGGCATCTATTGCGTGGAAGTCGCCAAATGCAAAGAGCAAAAAATTAAGCAATCGCACTGTCCACGATTTTATTACCCTATTGTATGTGTTTGAAAATGCTGTAACTAGTCAACATATCAAAAAACACGCTTATATGGATTTGGAAGAATTATTCAATGATAGGTTTATTCTTCACAAGGAGTATTTCAGAGGAAATGGTCTCCTGGAATCTACATACGAGTTTGTAAAGGCAGTAATAGATCATTTGGCAAACTTAAACTCATAAAAAAAGTTGTTGACAAACAAGCGACAAATGAGTTATAATAAGTCCGTAGCATAAAAGAATGTTCGACATTCTTTCCAGGGACTGGTGCATGCACCGGTCCTGTTTTTCGTTAAATGCAGATTATGATCAAGCATTTGCCATCCGGTGGTACCATCGGATGGCGCTTTCTTCTCTTTCAAGATTATTACAAAAACGCCCTGCCTGGACGGTGAAGTCCGGCAGGGCTGTTTCTTCCTTCACGAACCCGACATTCTCGGCGATCGCCTCGCCTACGATCTTATCAGTCGAAAACGCCAGCGCGGTCCAGCACGACCAGCATCCGGATCACGTCCTCACCGAGATCGATGATCATCCGTTCGCCTTCTCCGCCCTTCCCGCGCAGGATTCCCATTTTGATCAACTTATCCACAGTCTGGCGATATACTTCTTCCGTGATATCGCCAAGATAGTAGTATCGCTTTTCTTCCGATACCGGGTTGCCTTCGTTATACTTAACGCCGTAGTAATTGCAGACACCTTGTGCGATCGCCTCCGCGATCTCCGGCTTATGCGCAATGATCCACTCCGCGACCACAGGAACGTCGTGGAACTCCACTTCGATATAGCAGCACGGAGCGTTAGTCGCACGCTCTTCGTAAAGCTGCGGATATGCGGAAACCCCGTCGCTGCCTCCCGGCGTGATCGGAGCAAGCGTCGCCATAACTGATTTGCAGACCTCGTACCCCGGCGTATCCAACTCATAGCAGAAGATTCGCGTCCCGGATACATTGCCGTTATATGCGTTCGTATGGATGCAGATATGCAAATCTGCACCCCATGCGTTGCTTTCTGCCACGCGATTATACATACCATCGGTTACGTTCGTGATCGCATCAAAACCGCAGCGGTTTAATGCGGCGACAAGAAGCTGGGCAATCGCACGGCACTGGATCGCTTCAGTCGTGTTGCCCGCTGCGTAAATGTTGTGTTCTTGATCCGACGGCGAAATATAGACTTTCTGTGCCATTAGTTCTTTCCTCCTTGTTTTTCAAACTGCGTTCCAAAGTAGAAACTCACGACTGACGTCACGATGATCATCACGTTGTCTGAAGCAATATCTCCAAGCAGGGCAAGCACTGCGAACACGGCAATCACCGTAAACGTCACGACGGTCTTCACCTTGATAAGGTTTGCGAGGTTGATCATAAACCGTTTCATTTCTTCACCTCATTATTTTATGTGTTTCTGTATCAGTTCGTGCAGATAGTAGTCCTTGCAATCTCCGTTCATCATCCGACAAATGATGATATGCCTTCTGCCCCAGCAGATTGGGAAACACGATGCTTTTCACCCGCTTGTCTTTATTGGCATCTCGCCAATTTTTCAATAGTTTTTGAAGAAAATTGACAAAACGCCAACTTAGTGTAATACTACTATTGAGGTGATTGACAATGAGTTTCCCGGAAAGATTGCGCAAAGCACGTAAGCAGCGCGGTATGACGCAGCAGCAGGTCGCTGACCTTATGCAGTTTGATAAAAGCACATACTGCGGATATGAAACCGGAAAGCGTCAGCCTGATCTCCAAAAGATCAAGCAGATTGCAAGTATCCTCGGAGTATCAGGAGATGAGCTTCTTGAAACAGGAAGAACCGCTCCCGATAGGAGAGCGGTGACTGATGAAGATATTAAATTCGCTCTGTTTGGCGGAGATGGTGAGATCACCGACGAAATGTTTGAGGAGGTGAAGCGTTTCGCCGCCTACGTCAAAGAGCGCGAAAAGAAGGGGTAATAATTGAAAACGCTCACCTCACTCTATCGGTGCGCGGAGAGGAAAGGCGTACAAGTGTTTGACTTTCCGCTGGCGCACAGCGCGTCTATGTCAATCGAAGAAGGCGAAGCCTGCTTCATCGACATTGACCGAGCGCAGATCCGGACCGAAGCGGACGAACGCAGCCGTCTTGCGCACGAACTCGGCCATTGCGTGACCGGCAGCTTTTACAGCCGCTATACTGCCGTCGATTGCCGGCAGCGGCACGAGAACCGCGCCGACAAGCGGGCGATCCGCCGCCTGCTCTCCGTTACTGATCTGGACAAAGCCGTCGCAGCCGGATACACGGAGCTGTGGCAGCTCGCGGATTACTTCGGGATCACAGAAGACCTAATAAAAAAGCCGTGTGCTACTACACACACGGCAATCTCGCAACGGAATTATACTTTTAGGAGCGTATTGACTTATGGGATTAAGAGTTAGAAAAACAAAAAAAGCTCGGTCCTGCACGAGTTACGATCAGCAAATCAGGGATCGGATATAGTATTGGAGGTAAAGGATTTCGGGTAACACAGAAAGCAAACGGCGGAACGCGTACCACGGCAAGTATTCCGGGAACCGGCATCTCATCTGTTAATGATTCCAGCAGCGACTCCGTTGATCGCAGCACCAAAACCACAGATTCAAAAACCTGCTTAGGCGGCTGTTCGATCATTTTTTGTCCGCTTCTCATATTCATAGTAATTGTCTCCTTGAAGTCCGGCAAACCAGCCGGGCTTTTTTCCATCTCATGCCTAAGCTACAATAAGAGGAGCAACTGGCTGGCCATGTTCTCCTTGGGCTTTCATGTCTGTAGAACAGACTGTCAGCCATCCTCTTGTTGTAGCGTTCGGTTTAAGCAGGTTGAGCCTTTGTGTTCGTGTCACCCAATAGATTGAATCGGCAATGAGAAAAAGATGGGTTCCGGTTGCACAATTCTGTATTGGAGGTATGACAATGAACGCCGTAGGCATTGACGTCTCAAAAGGAAAGAGCATGGTCGCAGTGATGCGTCCCTTTGGCGAAGTCGTTTTCTCTCCCTTCGAGCTGTCTCACACCGACAAGGACCTGACCGATCTGGCAAAAAGGCTCAAATCCTTGCCGGGTGAAACCCGTGTGGTCATGGAGCATACGGGCTATTACCACGCGCCGGTCGCCGTCGCACTCCATGAGGCCGGTATTTATGTCTCAGCAGTCAATGCAATGCTCGTGCATGACTACGGAAACAACTCCTTACGCAGAGCCAAGACCGACAGGAAGGACGCCATCAAGCTGGCGAACTATGCTTTGGATCACTGGCTCTCTCTTCCTCGGTATCTCCCTGTCGGAGATACCAGACTCATGTTGAAGACCTGTTACCGTCAATATGAGCAGTTCAGTAAGATGCGGACGATGCAGAAGAACAATCTCATCGCTCTGCTCGATGTCACCTTTCCCGACGCGAACAAACTCTTTTCCAGCCCGCCCAGAGCCGATGGCAGCGAGAAATGGGTGGATTTCGTCGCTCAATACTGGCACTGCGAATGCGTCTGCGGAATGAGCGAGAAAGCCTTTACCAAGAGCTACGAGAAGTGGTGCCGTAAGCACGGCTACAATTTCAGTGAGGACAAGGCGCTTGACGTTTACACTTCCGCCTGCGGACACATCTGCATCATGCCAAAGTGTGAAAGCACCAAGCTCATGATCCAGCAGGCTGTCGCCCAGCTTCAGGCATCCTCTACAGCTCTGGCTGCCTTGAAGAAACAGATGCAGGACTTGGCGTCTATCTTGCCCGAGTATCCCGTCGTCTTGCAAATGTACGGCGTCGGGCCTTCTCTCGGACCGCAGCTCATGGCTGAGATCGGCGATGTGCGTCGCGTTCACTCCAAGTCTGCGCTGGTTGCTTTTGCAGGTATTGATGCTCCTCCGTATCAATCCGGCGCCATCGACGTTCGCAGCTGCAGCATCTCCAAACGTGGCTCTGCTAAACTCCGCAGAACGCTCTTTTTGGTAATGTCTGTGATTCTTCAAACCTCGCCTGTCGACGAGCCGATCTACCAATACATGGACAAGAAACGTGCCGAGGGAAAGCCATATAAGGTCTGTTCTCAAAAATGGGCATGAAAAAACCACGGTGCAAACGCATCGTGGTTTCGTCATCGTATTATGTTTTGCATAGAAAAACCACCGCTCCGTGTGAAGTGGTGGTCAATCATCTCTATGCATTGCTAAAAACACAGTCAGTTTGTTCTCTTTTACTGGCAAATTGGGAAAACCCGGCAAGAAAAAGCCGTTCTTGCAAGCTGGGCACTGTACCTTTTCTCCAGACCACAGTCGTTTAATCAAACCCATACAGTTCTCCCTCCCGGCGGTTAGGGGCGCGCAATGCGCGCCCCTAACCGCCTTTGATCGTTTTTATCGACGCGTGAGCGCCAGACCGTCTTCCGGCACGCCTGCCGCAGCCTGTTTCAGCGATCCCTTCAAGCCCTCCGCAAGGCTGAAGCTTGATTTTGCTTTATCGAACTGTCCCTGCAGGGCGAGCCTTGCCGGCAAGCAGTAGTAGCCTGCCTGATAGGCGCCCTTGTCGCCCATCTCGGCTTTCCGCTTCGCCTGTTCTTCGGTAAAGACCTTTTCCGTCAAGGCTTCTTCGATATATGGGTATAACTGCTCCCACGAGGACGCCTGCTGAAGCTCGGACGCCTGCTTTCGTGCCTTGATCAGGAAATAAACGCCCCCGATGACCATTCCCAGGCAGATCAGCATCATAAACACCAGATAGCCCGTACTCGATCCCATGGGTTCTTTGAGCAGAAACGCGATCGCAGCCAGAACGACGCCGGCGATGATCAGACCGAAGCCAAGCGAAGAAGACGCGCTGAGCTTCAAATGTTCTTTGATCTCTTTCCCCGTTATCGTCGCGTCCCTTGCCGGATGCACGGTCTGTTTCGTCTGAACCTTCGTGCCGGATTGATACTCTTCTTTTCTCGCGATGACGTAGTATTGCCCCCATACGGCGGCGTCCGGGACGTTTTCGTTGATCCAATCGGATCCTTTTGCCTTTGCCATGCTGTCTCCTCCTTTATTTGACCGCCTCGTACTGGGCGGCGATCACGTCGGCGATCATGGTCATGTTCGCGGTCAGGGTCGCGTTGTCGACGAGCGGGAGGCTCGAGTACTGAGAGGCGTTGACGTAGTCCTGCGAGAACTGGATGCTCTTCGCGCAGGTCAGCAGATCCTCGTAATACAGGTCGAAGTCCTCCGCCGGACACACGACGCCCAGCAGCCCGAAACAGGTATAGTACCAGTTGCCGCCGTAATACCCGTAGAAGTCCTGATCGATCAGCGCGCCTGCGACGCCGAGAATGCAGCCGTTGCCCCAGGTGTCCGTGCAGGTGCCGACGCCGACCGTTTCGGAGCCATATCCCGCGTACGGGCCTTCATACTCGGACACGACCGCAAGGTTGATATTACGCAGATCCGAGAACAACTGTTTGCCTTCGTAGCGCTTCTGATACTCAATACAGTACTGCCAACAGTCGGTGATGCCGCGCACGGTCGGGCTGGTCAGCACCGGCCCGTTGGCGATCAGACCGCCGGTGGTGTCGTAGTAGGACAGGTAGCGTCGGCTCTGCTCGCTCTTGTGGAAGGGGGCGAGACCGCCGTAGAAGAAGACCTGACAGCTCGGATTGTAGGGATCGAACAGTTTGAAATTGAAGCTGCCGTATTCGCCGCCGACCTCGATGCGCCAGCCCTCGGGAACGAGCAGGGTAAAATAGCCGCCGTTGAAGCTCACCAGATGGAGCGTGCCGCCTTTCGGCACCGGCGCAGACGTGCCGCCGCCGACGTCCACATTCTTGCCGGAGCTCACCGCGGGCAGGTTCGTCACGCCGCCGTTTTTCACCGTGAACGTGCCGAAGCTCTGCGTCTTTGACCAGGCAGAACCGGTATAGCGCAGTTCGGTGGCGTCGTTTTTTCCCTCCTCAAGATAGCGGAAAAGGGTGATGTAAGAGCCCGCCGGCAGCAGCACGCTGACGACGCCGCTGCGATCCGGGTAGCCCACGTCTACCACGTTGCCGTCCGTCGTGGCGATCAGCGCCAGCGCGGGAAGACCCGCGATATAGCCGTCGGTCTGGAAGGTCACGCGCCCGCAGCCGGACTTGGTCGCCTCGAGATAGCTGGTATTCCAGTCCTCGTTGAGACCGGTCTCCGCAAACGCCTGATTGACCGTGGGGCCGTATTTCCCCAGCAAACCGTTGATCTTCAGGCTGAAGAGCAGAATGCCGTGCAGATCCTCGTAGTCGGACATCGGCGTGAGCAGCTCGATCGAAGTCATCCACATCGAGAACTGCTCCTCCATGGACATGCCCTCGCGATCGAGCAGATAGGCCAGATGGGAGATCAGCGAGTTGTCCCCGTGCACGCCGCCGAGATCGTTCGCGCTGTTCGGTGCGAGCACCGCAGGCACGTAATACCGGTCGCCGACGAAAGCGGGCTGTTCGCAGCTATTGGGGTCTGCCATGTTGCGCATTGCGCCGCCGCCGCTGTTCTCGGCAATGAGCCAGCCGGTATCCGAGGTCTGACCGGTGATCTTCTCACAGAGATTGCCCATGATGTCGCTGTACGCCTCGTTGATCGCGCCGGTCTCATTCTGGTAGTAGATGCCCTGCATAGATGACGAGGTCACGCCGTGGGTGAACTCGTGACCGCAGACGTCGGCGCAGTAGCTGTACTTGTTGGCGTCGGAGGCCGCGAAGCACGCCCAGCCGCCGTTGATGCCGTAGAAGCAGGCGTTGTCAACCGGATTGCCCTTCTCATCGCAGTAGCCGACCGTGATCAGCAGCGGCACGTCGAAGCCGTCGACGGAATGGATCCCGCGCTCGTGATAGAAATCGTAGACGTTGATGTAGTTGAAGTACGCCATCAGGTCGTTGTCAGACCAGCCGCTGGTTTTGGAGGAGCTGCTGACGAAGATCAGCTTATCCTGATAATAGAAATCCCTGAATTGCGCGACCGCGATCTTCCGTGTCGGATCCATCAGGTAGTATTTCCCGTCCTTGCTGTTTTTGGAGATCGGGACGGTGATCTGCTTGCTCCCTCCCGCGGGCTGCTTGATCGTGAAGCTGACGCTCTCCGCCTTCAGATTCTCAAAATACGCGTCGTTGTCCATCAGCTCCGTGTTCTTCGCTGCAAAATTGTTCGCAGGGAGGGACATCAGATAGTCGCCGTCCGTGGAGATATAATGGGCGAGATAGGGCATGTCGAAGCTTGCGCTCACGTCCGGATTGTTCGTATAGACGACCCAGCAGTTATAGACGACGTTGTTGATGAAGGCCGCCAGTTCGACCGTGCGCCCCTGAATCACGGAGCAGCCGTCGCCCGCGCGCCGAAGCGCCTCGTTCTCAGCGTCCTTCTGCGAGATACCCGCCTGCTGCGAAGCGGTGCCGACGTTCGGCACGAAGGAGCAGGTCAGACCGGCGGTGTAGCCGTCCGGATCCACGGCGATGCGCAGGGTGGCGTACTGCAGGGTGTTGCGGCCGTAGCGCTGCTGGTAGGTGTAGTAGGTGTAGCCGTCGTTGTCCGTCTCGTAGTAGACGGCAAAGAATTCGCAGCCCTTGGTCAGCCCGAGCAGCGAGGCGATCCCCTTGACCGATTCGACGCCGTCCTCCGCGTTTTGCACCTTGCCTTCGTAGAACTTGCCCACGAGCGTGGACAGGTAGCCGCTGTTGTTGTAGATGTCGATGACGACGTTATCCCCGTTCATTTTCTGAATATCCTCGACGGTGAGCTGCACCAGCGTGTCAGCCTGCGCCGCGATGGGAGTCTGCTCATTCTCCAGCGCCGCCGGCTTCGCGGCAGGCGCGCCGAAGTCCACGCCGACGCCCGAATCGGGCAGGTCGAGAGAGAAGGGGGTTGCGCTGGTGAGCAGTTTTTTCGAATCCTTGCCGCCGGCAGAGCAGCCGGCGAGCGTCACGAGGATCGCAAGCGCAAGCAGCAGCGCAGTCGATCGTTTCATACATATTACCTCGCTTTCTGATTCTTATGGGATTGTCCGCTGCGGGACGATGCCTGTTTTCAGCCGAAGTCCGTCTGCGAGCCGAGGTAGTTGGCCTCCGTGTCGTAGAAATCCGCCTGGACCGGGCCGTTTTCATCGTAGAACACGCGGCAGATCGCGTAGCCGCCGCTGCAAAGCGTCAGCTCCTCGTTTCTGTCAAAGTAAGCCTCGGTCACGAGATTGCCGTTCGCGTCGTATTCGTACAGGACGTAGGCATAGCCGTTGTTCGCGTCGGTTGCTCTGCCGTCCGTGCCGTAATAGCAGACCTCGCAGACCTGCCCGTTCGCGTCGAGCGTGAACTCCTGCGCGGCGTAGCCGCCGCTGCAAAGCGTCGGCTTTCCGTCCGTGCCGCAGAAGTCCGAACGGACGAGATTCCCCCGTTCGTCGTACCGCTGCCGCAGGGTCGCGTAGCCGTCTGCGCAGGCAACCGGGTTTTCCTTTGTGTCATAATAGCTGAGCTCCAGCCGGTTGCCCTGCCGATCCCAGCTCTGTCTGCAAACGGAATAGCCCTCCGGCAGGAGGATCGGTCTGCCGTTCGCGCCGAAATAGCTCTCCTGCGTCGTGTTGCCCGCGTCGTCGAACGTCCGCCGCACCTCGGCATAGCCGCCGAGGACGAGGACGGGCTTTTCGTTTTCGTCAAAATACTGCTCGGCAATCGGGTTTCCCCGCTCGTCGAATACCTGCCGCAGGATCGCATAGCCCGCCGAGATACAGACCGGCTTTCCGTCGGCTCCGAAGAAGCGCAGCTCCTCCAGATTGCCGAATTCGTCGTACTGCTGTGCGAACGCGCTGTAGCCGTTTTCGGTCAGGCAGGGGGCTCCGTCCGTGCCGTAGCAGCTCAGCTTCTCGATACGGCCCTGCGCGTCGAGCACGAGCCGTTTTTCCGCGTAGCCCTCGACGGTCAGGCAGAGTTTGCCGTCCGTGCCGTAGCAGGCGGTCTGCACGATGCGCCCGTTTTCGTCATATTCCCAGCTCTGCGCCGCGAAGCCCTCCGGGAGCAGAACCGGCTCGCCGTCCGCGCCAAACCAGCTCTGACGCAGCAAGCGCCCGTTCTCGTCGTAGCTGAACTCCATGGCGGCATAGCCGTCGGCGATCTGCACGGGCTTTCCGTCCGTACCGTAAAACTCCGCCCTCAGCATTCTGCCGTGATCGTCGTACCGGGCGCTCGCTCCGGCGTAGCCGTCGGCGTTTCGCACGGGCTCGCCCGCCGTATTGTAGAAATGCGAGGCGATCCGGTTGCCGTTTTCGTCGTAGTCCAGCGCATAGACGGCAAAGCCGCCCGTCTGCCGGACGGGATTGCCCTCCACGTCGAAATAGCGCGTCTCAACGGGGTTGTGATGCGCGTCATACGTCAGCCTCGCGCTCGAAAAGCTGCGGCTGTTGCGGATCGGGTCGCCGTTTTTGTCGAGATAGGCGTATTCCGCCAGCTCGTTGCTTTCGTTGTAGGTGAAGCGAATGCCGCTCACGCCGTTTCCGAGCCCGACGACCGCGTAATCCTCGGCGTAGCGGGCGCTGCCGCGCTCGCCGACGTAGGCGAGATACCACAGCGTCGCGGCTCTGCCCTGCGCGTCGCGCTCATAGCGGTAGCCCGCGACGCCGTCCTGATCCGAAGCGACGTCGTTGTAGGCGGGATTGCTGACGAAGCGCAGTTCGGTCACGAAGCCGTCTTCATCGTAATCGAGCAGATACCGCGTCACGTTCGGCGGAACGGCAGGCTCGCCGGTGCCGTTTTCCAGCGGGTTGCTCGCCTGCAGGGACGCGCTGCTGACGTAGGAGTCGCTCTGCTCGTACTGGAGCTCGACGGTCTGCAGATTCGAATAGTTCAGCACCATAACGAGCTCGCCGTCGGCGTCGTACCACGTCACTCTGTCGAGCGCGTCGTCCTCCGCGTATTCGTAGACCGCACGCGTCGGGCGGTCGTGGTCTGCCATGCCGCCGTGCGAAAGCAGCTCCCCGTAGGCGTTTTCATAGCGCAGCTCGCGCACCTTGTTCCGGCTCGTGACGATCGCGTAGCGGGCGGAGCACGCCGCTGCGGCGTCCGCGTCCAGCGGTTCGATCCCCTCCGGCACGCCCCATCGCTCGGCGCAGTCGAGATAGTAGGCGGTTTTCGGCGCGTTGTAGTCCCAGATCTTATACGCCGCGAAGCCCGCGCCTGCCAGTACCGCCGCGCCGGCGGCGGCGGCGATCAGCGTATTGCGTCTGCGGCGGCGATGATCGTCGCTTTCGATCTCCTCGAGCTTGAGCCCGTGCATATAGGCGACGACCTTCAAAAAGGCGTTCCGCCTGCCGGAATCGTGAATGTTCGCGCCCAGAATCGCCCGTTCCCTGCACAGCTCCTGCAGCTTCGGAGGGAAACACGCCTCCTCCGGGCGCGGCGCGTTGTCGACGATAAAGGGAATGATCCGTGACGGATCTCCGCCGCCGTCGATAAAATATTGGATCTCCTGGTCGAGATACTGCGGCTTCTCCTTCGCACTGCGCGAGCAAATCACGATCAGGTATTTCGACGCCTGCACCTCGGCGCGCAGACCCTCGTCCAGAAGCCCAGGCGTCAGATTCATTTTGTCGAGAAATACGGAGCTGAACCGCTCGGGCAGCTCGCTGTGCTTTTTATGCGTGCGCTGCGGCAGCCGGTAGGACTGCAGCCGCCGCTTCAGCCACGCCGCCCAGACCGCGTCCGTGCGGCGGTAGCTGATAAAGGCAAAGTAGGTATAGCCGTCCTGCCGCAGCAGCTCCGGCGCGTTGTCAGTTTTCATCGTTTCTCCTTATAAACGCCAGCAGGATCAGCTCCCAGCTATAGTCGTCCTTTTCCTGCTCGGCGAGGCTGAGCCGGTCGAAGGGCACAAGCAGCGGGTGCAGCCGTTTTTCGTTGTCGCGCACCGCGGCGTACCGCCAGCCGTTCAGATAGTGGAAGCGGCACCAGCGCGCGTGCTCGATCCGGCGGAAGAACTCCTTGTCCTCCGGCGTCGCGCTGCGGAAGCGGTCGAACAGCTCGCTCAGCGTCGTGTCCTCATCTTCCCCGTATTTCCGTGCAAGCACCTGCACCTTGACCAAAAAATGATCTGCCGCCGCCAGATTGGAGCGCCTTGCGAAATCGCTCAGCCCGTTCCAGTCCGGCGCGTCCGGATACTCCGACCGATACCGCTCGTTCAGCGAGATCGCCAGCTCCGAGAGCCCCTCGTGCATCACCAGCGTGGGCGTATAGAGATCCTCCGGCGCGCCGAAGCAGTCCGCCCCGTCCACGGGCGTGGAGAGCCGCGCCTGCACTGCGCCGGATACCGCGAAGTATCTGCGCAGCCGACGGACGCTCTGCCGGTTCTCATCTTCGTCGTCTCCGCAGAAAACGATCCGATCCGCCGTTCGCAGCAGCTCCGGCTCGTCCTCCCAGTGCCGCAATATCGTCAGTTCGTCTCTGCCTGCGCAGGCAGGGTCGATTTCCAATATCTCTTCCGGATTCGGGTGCTGGCGGAAAAAGCCCGACCAGTCTCCCGCGACGACGTAGCGCACCCGCTGCGCCGGGTCGAGTACGTTGCGAAGCAAGCCCTGCTCCAACAGGGCTTCGGCGTACGCGCCGTCGCCCGCAAGCAGAACGGTCTCCTGCGCCGACTGCAGCGGAAAGCGATTCCAGTACAGCCTCGCGCACAGCTCCTTCGGGTCGAACCGCTGCTGGTTCTCCGGCAGCCGATCCGGCAGGAAACTGCTTCTGCAATAAACGCGCCCGTTTTTCACGCCGTTTGCCAGACGCTCGTTCTCCCGCTCGTTCTCCGACAGGCAGAACAGGCGGAAATCGCCGTCCTTTTTCCGTTTGCAGAGCGCCTCCGCGCCGAGCAGGCTGCTCCGCCCGACACCGCAGTCGTCCTTCGTATTCGCAAACAGCAGAACCCCCTTCGGCTCCTCCCGCGCAAGCGCGGCAGCCAAAGCAAGGCTCGCGTCGTTTCTTTCCGAAAAAATGTACCAAGTCTTGCCGGAACGTCCGAGCAGCTTGATCCGCTCCCACGCAGTCCCGCGCAGAAACGCCGTCAGCATTCCGAACAGCAGGGCAAGAACGCCGAGACTCATGAGCTGGAACACCGCGCCGATCACTCTGCCGGCGGCGGTCACGGGATAGCAGTCGCCGTAGCCGACCGTGGTCAGCGTCGTGAGCAGATACCACAGTGCCGACGGCACCGAAACGATGGTCGCGTCGGGCGCGGTCGATTCCGCAAGCAGCAGCAGCGCCAGCAGGATCGCCATGGAGCTCAGCGCGATCAGCGCAAACAGCTTCGTTTTACGCATCTCGATCCGCCCCCTTTGCGCCCGCCAGCGTCAGCAAAACCTGCACGTTGTCGCGGTCGAGCTGCCGGTAGTCCACCGTGCCGCCCGTGACCGCGTTTTCCTTTTCGGAAAGTGCGTCCAGCGTCTCCCAGTCGGTCAGGCAGGCATGCAGTCTGTGCTCCGTATCCTTTCCGATACGCAGCGGCGTCTGCCCCGTCTGCTTTTGCTTCAGATACTCTTTCGCCCGCGCCTGCCAGATCTCCTCCGGCATCTGTCGGTAGCCCATCGCATAGTGGAACGCGCACCAGCGCAGATGCTCGGTCTGCGCGAGGTTTTCCAGCGTTTCCTGCGGCAGTTCCGGCTCGGCGTTTCCCTCTGCCGACGCCGCGCGCAGCAGCGCGTGGCCGAAATCCGCGCTCGCCCGGCAGCTCATCCGGCTGAAATAATCGCAGTCCGTCCACTGATCCCGTGCAGAGCTGTCCTCGTTTTTATGATACGTATGGTTGAGCGCCATCGCCGCGGCGTCCAAACTGTCGCCGCAGAGGATATCCGGCGCAAAAACCGATACCGTTTCCGCCTTGCCGCAGGGATCGGCGTTTTTGCGGATCCTGCCGCCGACGCATTGCAGGATCGGCGCGTGAATGCCGAGCCGCCGAAACAGCCCCGCCAGCTCGACCGCGATCTCCGCGGTCGTCTTCTCGTCGCCGGTACACAGCGCAACGTACTTGAGCGACGCGCCGCTTTGCTGTATGTGCTCGTACAGCGCGACGCTCCTCGCGTCGGCGTCGACAAATTCAATATCATACTGCTCGCGCAGCGTCGGATAGCGGCTGAAAAAGCTGCCCGCCTGCCGCTCGTAGTCCCGCGCTACGACGGTCGCGCGGAAGCGGCTGCCGCAGAACTGTCCGTTCATCACCAGCGCGCGCAGGGCTGCCTGCCCCGTTCTGCCGAAGCCGACGATCAGCACCTCAAAGTCCTCCTCCGCCCGAGCCTTTCCGTCAAAGTGGAGCGTGTCGACGGGCGGAAAACGGCGGATCATCAGTCGGCTGAGCAGTTCCTCCCGCTCGAAGGCGAGCACGCTGCCGTAGCCGTAGCTGCCTTCCGTCGCCTGCAGGCTGCCGGAAGCGGACTCGTCCGGCAGGATCACCGTCAAAGCGGTTTGCTGCGGTCGAATGTCCCGCGTGTGCATCGAGGCAAGCAGCGCTCTTGCAAACCGCAGATTCGCAGACGGGTCGGAATCCAGACAGTAGACGTTGAGTCTCCGCTTGCCTGCGCGGAGCCCGAGCCGCCGGAGCAGCTCCGGCGCGCCGTTTCGCTCCGCCTCGCCCGACAGCAGCAGCCCGCCGATCTGCAGGATTCGCGCCTCCGGCGCGTTCCCGCCGCCGTTTTGGATCATTACGATCCGCTTCTGAGGCAGCTTTTCCGCAAAATCGACCGTTTCCGTGCTGACGCCGAAGATAAGATTCACGTCGCCACGACGCAGAAGCAGCAGATTCATCGCACGGATCAGGCGCGCGCCGATCGTTCCGACGACCGCGCTCGCCGTGCAGTACAGCGCCAGCAGATGCGTCAAATAGAGCGCGATCTGCACGGCAGGCTTCGCAATCAGCGGCACGGTAGAGATCGCGCTGATCTCGTTGCGTCCGAGGAACATGCAGAACACGGAAAACAGCGTCCGCGCGACCGCCTGCGGCACGCTCTCACAGAGCGACCAGTAGCCGTAGCCGTAGAGCAGCGTGCCAGAAACACCCGCCAACAAGAGCAAAACACCCGCGATCCGTGTCAAAAACCGCGGCTGGAAGCCGAGCGACAGCAACAGCAGCAAAAACAGCGCCACCGCCACAAGATACACCGCAGTCAGTGTCAAACTCACAAAAGCCACCTCCGTTTCGAAAGGGAATATCACTTCTATTTTATTCTATCATATTCTGTGAGCTTTGTACAGACTTCCCGGGAAAAAGCATTTGCGCAGAGCAGATGAGTCTCGTCAGACTTGTGCGCCGATACTTCCCCCGCCGCCAAGTCGCCCCGCGTTGGAGATCGCTGCAGAGGAGATCGGCAATGTTTCAACGAAAAAGAACCCCGCGCTCGTTTCCTTTGCGGCACGGGTTCGGGGCAATCTTCTCGACTCGGCGATAACGGGATTTCTCGGCAAACGGCTGCTTCCCGTGCGTCGGCGGCTGCGCCGATCTCTTTACAAGCTTTGCGGCTTGTGGTATATTTTACGAAGAGGTGAGCTACATGGACTATGAGAACGAGAACGATACTTCATGGGTGCGCGGCATGTTGTTTCCGGGTGAAAACCTCCTTTGGAGCGGGAAGCCGGGAAAGGGACATCTCTTCCGCAAGGAGGACGTTTTCCTGATCCCGTTCAGTGTTTTCTGGTGCGGCTTCGCTGTTTTCTGGGAAGTGAACGTCATAAAACACGACGTACCGTTTAGCTTCAAACTATTCGGCATTCCCTTCGTAATCGTCGGAATATATATCACGGTCGGCAGGTTTGTATTCAGGTGGCTTCAGAATAAGAAAAGCCGCTATGCGCTGACCGGACAGAGAATCATCGTGAAGACCGGAAAGACCGTCAGGACGCTGAACTTGACCGATCTGCCCCGCATGACCGTGACCCAGCGGGCGGACGGCGCCGGCGATATCCGTTTCGGTGAAACCGCAGTCGCCCGCCGCGTCGGGACGAGCTACGAACGCTCTCCCTATTCAGATTCTTTGCTTGAGCTGCATAATATTCCCGACGTCAACAAGGTGGAATACCGTATCCGCACCGCCGTGGAGCAGGCGCTCCGCGCAAGGCAGCAACGCGAAGACTGAGCAAAAAGCCCGTCATGTGACGGGCTTTTTGCTTGAACGCTCGCAGCGATACGAAGCCGACAGCCGGCAGAAGCTTCCTGACAGACGCCGTAAATCATGATTTTTATTATTGCCAAAGTGACAAATAAATGATAATATAGTACCATGTAAAATATATAAAATGACCAAATGCGGTCATTACGCAACGTATTTTACTGAGCGATCGAAAATCGAGCGAAAACAGCGCTTCAAACAAAACGAGGAGGGACGCTATGGTAGAGAAATCTAACGTGATCTTCGGCAACCAGATCAGCAAAAAAGCACGGAAAAATGCAGTCAAATCCAAGCGTAAATTCCAGAAAAAGTACGGCGACGACAGCAAGGCGAACTACAAGGTGAAAATCGTTGAGAACGCCTGCCTGCACCAGCCGCTCGGCGTGTATGACATCCGCGTGGACGAGGGCGAGGGCGATACCCCGTTCGACCGCGAAAAGGGTATCATTGTCGGCAACATCCGCATGGGCTTCGGTCATTACCGTATTTCCATCGCCATGGCGTCCGCCGCGCACGCGCTCGGATACACGCCCTATTGGATGGACTTAAACTCCTTCAAAACCACCACCTGCACGAAGGTCATCGGCGCGCAGAACGACCTGTATTCGATGGGGTCGCGGCTGTCGCAGAAGAGCCGGCTGTTCAACAAGCTCTACTGGGAAAAGCTCAACTACGAGGGCTTCCGTCAGCTTACCTACAACGCCTCCGACGAGAAGAACGCGGAGCTGATGGCGCCGGTGTTCGAAAACGTCCCGAAGGACATTCCCATCATCGGCACGCACGTCTGGCCGGCGCAGGCCGCGCTCCACGCAGGTATGCAGTACGTCGTCAACGCGATCCCCGATAACTGGCCGATGGCGCTGCACCTTGCCGAGGGCAGCGTCCATACGATCCAGACGCACCAGTCCTATATCGGCTACCGCATTCTCAACGGCATGCAGAAGAAGGACGTTTTGAAGCCGATGCCGCCGGAGAGTCTGATCTACACGGGGCATTACGTCGACCACGAGCTGGTCAAAAACCTCGAGGCGGACTGCGACCGCAGGCTCGCCCGCAAGAAGGGCGGCAAGCCCATGCGCTTCTTAATGACGATCGGCGGCGCGGGCGCGCAACGCGAGTTGTTCGCGGCGGTGATCGAGCACCTCATCCCGCAGATCAAGGCGGGCAAGGCGGCGCTCTACGTCAACGTCGGCGACTATAAGAAGGTCTGGGAGGAGCTCTGCGCCGGCATTCCGGAGCTGGCTGGGCTCAGCACGACGCACTTCAACGACTGGGCTGACACCGCGGCGTTCGCGGAAGCCGCGATCGACGGCGAGGTCGGCGGCGTGCATGCCTTCTGGCACGAGAACATCTTTGAAGCGGTCTACTGCACGAATCTCTTAATGCGTTCGAGCGACGTTCTGCTGACGAAGCCGAGCGAGCTGGCGTTCTACCCCATTCCGAAGCTGTTTCTCAAGCGGATCGGCGGCCACGAAAAGTGGGGCGCGATCCACGCGGCGGAGATGGGCGACGGCACGCTCGAATGCGAGGACGTCCCGCACACGCTGCAGATGGTCGATCTGTTCCTGAACGAGACGGAGCTGTTCGAGCAGATGTGCGAGCAAATCAAGGTCAATAAGACCATCGGACTCTACGACGGCGCGTACAAGGCCGTGCAGATCGCGATGGGATTAAAGAACAAACAGGAGGATAACAAAAATGGCTAAAGCCTTACCCGCAAAGAAACCGATTACCAACAAAGTCCTGTGGATTTTTGCTGTCGGTCAGTTCGGCTGGAGTCTGCTGTCCGGCATCATTGCCACCTGGCTGGTGCACAT
Organism: Oscillospiraceae bacterium; assembly: GCA_017429835.1. Classification (GTDB taxonomy): domain Bacteria; phylum Bacillota; class Clostridia; order Oscillospirales; family Oscillospiraceae; genus JAZOXB01. The sequence goes on along the minus strand of JAFROD010000052.1, from coordinate 15,874 downwards.
GTTCACCGGCAACCCCGAAAAGTTTTTGGATACCAACGGCGTCTTGAGTCAGTTCATCCGCCAGAATCCGCTGATCGCGTCGCTGACGCTGTTCGGCGTGATTACCGCCGTCGGCCGTCTGTTTGACGCCGTCACCGACCCCCTGGTCGCAAGCTGGTCTGACCGCGCCAACTACAAGGGCGGCCGCCGCATCCCGTTCATGAAGGCGATCGCGATCCCCTTCGCCCTGGTGACCGTGGCGGTCTTCGTGCTGCCTACGCTGACCGGCAACATCGTGCTCAACGACACCATCATCTTCGTGCTGCTGATGCTCTTCTATCTGTTTATGACGATCTACTGCACGCCCTACAACGCTTTGATCGCGGAGCTGGGCAATACGCAGAAGAACCGCATCAACGTCTCCACTTTTATCTCCTTTACTTACATTGCCGGCTTCTCGCTGGCGACCATGATCCCGTCTCTTGCCAACGTGTTCCAGGGCGGCAAGATCAACGCTCTGCTCGAGCCCATCGCCGCTGCCAAGGGCGTGAATATGAGCGAGCTCATGCTCATGCTCCAGGGCACAGTTGAGAATCCCGTACCGTTTGAGACCGCCAAGAGCATCGTAGGCGCGGATATCATCAATCAGATCACCCTGATCCAGAAGCAGGCGATGCAGCTTGCCATCGGCATCATGTCCGCCATTGCCTGCGTCGGACTGCTCGTTCCGGCGCTGGGCATCAAGGAGCGCGAGTACATCGACTCCAAGCCTTCCAAGACGCCGGCGTTCTCTTCTCTGCTCAAAACCTTTAAGGACGGTCAGTTCCGCCGCTTCGTCTACGCGGACGTGATCTACTTCTTCGCGGTCACCCTGTTCCAGACCGGTCTGGCAGACTTTGAGACCCGTCTGATGGGCATCGGCTCGGACAAGACCTTCATGCTGACCGTTCTGATGACCGTGATCAGCCTTGCGCTCTACCCTGTGGTCAACAAGCTGGCACCCAAGACCGGCAAGAAAAAGCTGATTATTACCGGCTTCTTTGCCTATTCTCTGGTCTTCCTGCTGACCTTCCTCTGCGGTCAGGGTCTGGGCTGGGGCATTCTGATTGCCGGAGCCGCGGGCATCCCGATGGCGATTCTCGGCATTCTGCCCCAGGCCTGCGTGGCGGACGTCTCCGAGCTCTCTACGCTGGAGAGCGGCGAGGACCGCAGCGGCATGTTCTTTGCCGCCCGCACCTTCGCGATGAAAATGGGCCAGGCGCTGTCGATGCTGATCTATACCACCGTCACGGTCAAGCACGTAGTGGACGGCGTGGAGAAAGTCGAAGACAGCCAATACCGCACCGTCGCCGTCATTGCGACCGTTACCTGCCTGATCGGCGCGTTCCTGTTCTTCCTCTATAACGAGAAGGGCATCATGGCGAAGATCCGCAGCCTCAAGGGTGAGGAGGAATGATCCGCCGTCTAAACGGCGAACGCCCCGCGTTCGTGCTTGACACCGAGCGCACGACCTACGTCTTCTCGCTCTCGCCCTCGGGGCATCTGGAGCACCTGTACTACGGCGGAAAGATCGCGCTGAACACGGCGGAGGACTGCGAGGTCTTCCGCGAAAAGCGCGAGTTTGAGGCGGGCAACAGCATCGTCTACTCCAAGGAGCACCCGACGGTGCTGCTGGAGGATATGTGCCTTGAATTCTCCGCGCCCGGCCACGGCGACGTGCGCGAGCCGTTCCTGGAGCTCGTGCGCGCGGACGGCAGCCGCAGCGCAGACTTCCTCTATGAAAGCGACGCGATCGACGACGCGCCCTCGGACTTTGCCACCCTGCCGTCCTCCTACGCGGAGGACGGCAAGGCGGAGCACCTCTGCGTCACCGCGCGCGACGGCGACCTCGTGCTGGAGCTGCACTACCGCGTCTATCCGGACTGCGACGTGATCACCCGCTGCGCGTGTCTGCGCAACGAGGGAACGGAGACCGTCGCGCTGGAGCGCATGCTGAGCACGCAGGTCGATATCCCGTTCAGCGGGGTCTGCGTGACCTCCTTCCACGGCGCGTGGGCGCGGGAGATGAACAAAAACACCGCGTCGATCACCGCCGGCAAATTCGTCGTCGAGAGCCGCACGGGCTGCTCGTCCAACCGCGCCAACCCGTTCTTTATGGTACACGCGCCGAGCGCGACCGAGTATTCCGGCAGCGTCTACGGCTTCAATCTGATCTACAGCGGCAACCACTATTCCGCGGTCGAGGTCAACGCCTACGGCAAGACCCGCATCGTCAGCGGCGTCCAGCCGGACGGCTTCCGCTTTCTGCTGGACGGCAGCGAAGCGTTTGAGACGCCCGAGGCGGTCATGACCTTCTCGGCGCAGGGCTTCGCGGGGCAGAGCGTCAACATGCACCGCTTCGTCCGCGAGCACGTCGTGCGCGGGGAGTGGAAGCGCAAGCCGCGTCCCGTCTTGCTCAATAGCTGGGAGGCGTTCTATTTCAAGGTCAATGAGAAAGACCTCGTCTCGCTCGCCAAGGCGGGCAAAAAGCTCGGTATCGAGCTGTTCGTCCTCGACGACGGCTGGTTCGGCGAGCGCGACGACGACAAAAAGTCGCTTGGCGACTGGTATCCCAACAAAAAGAAGTTCCCCGACGGACTAAAATCCCTCGCGGACAAGATCAACGACCTCGAAATGGACTTCGGCATCTGGGTCGAGCCGGAGATGGTGAACGTCGACAGCGAGCTTTACCGGCAGCACCCCGACTGGGCGATGGCGATCGAGGGCAGGCTCCATTCCGAGGGCAGAAATCAGCGGATTCTGGATCTTGCCAACCCCGCCGTGCAGGATCACCTGATCGAAGCGATGAGCGAGGTCTTCTCCTCCGCGAATATCCGCTACGTCAAATGGGATATGAACCGCGTCTTTTCGGACGTGTATTCGCCCTATCTTGCGCCCGAGCGGCAGGGTGAGACCGCGCACCGCTATATCTGCGGTCTGTACCGGATCATGCGCGAGCTGACCGAGCGCTTCCCGCAGATCCTCTTCGAGGGCTGCGCGTCCGGCGGCAACCGCTTTGACCTCGGCATTCTGAGCTATTTCCCGCAGATCTGGGCGAGCGACAACACCGACGCGATCTGCCGCGCAACGATTCAGGAGGGCTACAGCTACGGCTATCCGCAGTCCTGTATCGGAGCGCACGTCAGCTCCTGTCCCAACCACCAGACGCTCCGCAAGTCGCCGATCAACACCCGCTTCGGCGTCGCCGCCTTCGGCGTGCTCGGCTACGAGTGGGACGTGCGCGACTTCAACGCCGCGCTCAAGGAGCGCGTCATCAAGGAGATCGAGATCTACAAACAATGGCGCGAGGTCTTCCAGTTCGGACAGCTCTACCGCGTCTTCACGGGCGGCGTTCACGAATGGATCTGCGTCTCCGAGGACAAGAAAAAAGCCGTCGGTCTGCTCGTGCAGGAGCTGACCAGCCCGAACACGCAGGCAATGCGCTTCTTCGCGGCGGGTCTCGACCCCGACCGGACGTACCGGCTCTACAGCATTCCCGACCGCGTGGACGTCATGCAGTTCGGCAGTCTCATCAACACGGTCGCGCCGATCCACGTCAAGCAGGATTCCTTCGTGCATAACGTCATCAGCAGGGTGGTCAAAATGAGCGAGGAGTCCGAGGACGTCACCGCGACGGGCGACGTTTTCATGCGCACGGGCGTCGCCCTCCGTCCCGCCTACGCGGGCACCGGCTTCAACGAGAACGTCCGCGTCTTCCCGGATTTCGCGTCGCGGCTCTACTATATGGAGGCAAGCGAGTGAACGCAGCAGCCTTTGAGACAATTTTTGAAAAACAGCCGGAGGTCGTCGGCTTCGCGCCGGGCAGAGTCAATCTGATCGGCGAGCACACCGACTATAACGGCGGGCACGTCTTCCCCTGCGCGCTGCAAATGGGGATCACCTGCGCCGCCGCGCGCCGGACGGACGGAACGCTCCGCTTCGTCTCGGAGAATTTCTGCAGCACCGGTATCGTCGAGTATGCGCTCGCGGACCTGTCTCCGCAGGGCGTCTGGGCAGACTACCCCGTGGGCGTGATCCGCGCGTTTGCCGCTTACGGCTATCCGCTCGAGCACGGCGCGGACTTCTATTTCAGCGGCGACCTGCCCGACGGCGCGGGGCTTTCGTCCTCCGCCGCGCTGGAGGTCGTCACGGGAACGGTGCTGAGAGATTTGTTCTCCCTCCCCGTCACGAAGCAGGAGATCGCCCTGATCGGGCAGTTCGCGGAAAACCGCTTCATCGGCGTGAACTGCGGCATCATGGATCAGTTCGCCAGCGCGATGGGAAAGAGCGGCTGCGCGATCCTGCTGCACGCGGGTACGCTCGCCTATGAGTACGCGCCGCTCGGCAGCGCCGCGCTCGTGATCGTCAACAGCGGCGTGAAGCATTCCCTCGCCGCCTCGGCATATAACGACCGCCGCCGTGAGTGCGAAGCGGCGTGCAGCGCGCTGCGCGTTTCCACGCTCTGCGCGCTGACGCCTGAAGAATTCGAACGGAACCGGCATTTGATTTCCGACCCCGTCTGCCGAAAGCGGGCAAAGCACGTGATCTATGAGAACCGGCGCGCGCTGGACGGCGCTGCCGCGCTCCGGCGCGGCGATCTTGCCGCCTTCGGCGCGCTGATGAACGCCTCGCACGCCTCTCTGCGCGACGACTACGAGGTCTCCTGCGCGGAGCTGGACTTCTTGGCCGAGACGGCGCAGAAGATCGACGGCGTTTACGGCGCGCGCATGACGGGCGGCGGCTTCGGCGGCTGCACCGTGAACCTCATGGAGCCCGCGGCGGTCGAGCGCTTCGTTACGACAATGCAGGCCGCCTATGCGGAACGCTTCGGCTTTGTTCCCGAAATCTACCCGATTACCGCCGCCGACGGCGCGAGGAGTGAGAGAGTATGATGATCTACAACGCCATAGAAGGATTGGTACAATACGCGTTTGACAGAGGACTGATCGACGAAAGCGAGCGGATTTACTCCCGCAACCGCCTGCTCGACGTTCTGCAGGAGGATGGTTTCGAAGCGGCGGAGCCGCTGGACGCGCTCCTCCCCGAACTGTTGAGAATTCTGACCGATCACGCCGTGCAAAAGGGGCTCTGCGCCAACACGACGGAGCGCCGCGACATCTTCGACACGCGGCTGATGAACTGCGTCACGCCGCGGCCCGCGGAGGTCAACCGCCGCTTTGCGGCGCTGTACGCCCGTTCGCCGCAGGAGGCGACGGACTGGTTCTACCGTTTCAGCGGCGACGTGAACTATATCCGCCGCGATCGGATCGCCCGCGACCGCCGCTGGAAGGTGGAAAGCGACTACGGCGAGATCGACATCACGATCAACCTGTCCAAGCCGGAGAAGGATCCGCGCGACATCGCCGCCGCGGGAAATGCGGTTTCCGTCGCCTATCCGGCGTGCCAGCTCTGCGTGGAAAACTGCGGCTACGCCGGCAGGATCGGGCATCCCGCCCGCGCGAATCACCGCATGATCCCGCTCGATATCGCGGGCGAGCAGTGGTTTTTGCAGTACTCCCCCTACGTCTACTACAACGAGCACTGCATCGCGCTCAACAGCCGCCACGTGCCGATGAAGATCGACCGCAAGGCGTTCGAGCGACTGTTCGACTTCGTCACCGTCTTCCCGCACTATTTCATCGGCTCGAACGCCGATCTGCCCATCGTCGGCGGCTCGATCCTGAGCCACGACCATTTCCAGGGCGGCAGATATGAATTCGCCATGGCGAAGGCGCCGGTGGAGTACGAATTCAAGGTGGCGGGCTTCGAGGACGTCGCCTGCGGCATCGTCAAATGGCCGCTGTCCGTGATCCGTCTGCGCGGCGCTGACCGCGCGCGTCTGGCGGATCTCGCCGCGCATATCCTCGCCGAATGGCGCAGCTATACGGACGAGAGCGCGACGATCCTTGCCGAGACCGACGGCGTGCCGCACAACACGATCACCCCGATTGCCCGCAGACGCGGCGCGGATTACGAGATCGACCTGTGCCTGCGCAACAACCTCACGACGCCGGAGCACCCGCTGGGCGTGTACCACCCCCACGCGGAGCGCCACCACATCAAGAAGGAAAACATCGGCTTGATCGAGGTCATGGGACTTGCCGTTCTGCCCGCCAGACTGCAAAAGGAGCTGGCGCTTCTGGAGGAGTATATCGCGGAGGGCAGAGAGATCGCTTCCGACGAGACGATCGCCAAGCATGCGCAGTGGGCGAGCCGCTTCGCGTCCGATCTTCGCGGGCAGCCGAAGGAAGTTATCCGCGCGGCGTTGGAGCGCGAGGTCGGCAAGGTCTTCCTCGACGTGCTGGAGGACGCGGGCGTCTTCAAGCGCAATGCAGACGGCAAAGCCGCCTTCCTGCGTTTCATCGAAACGCTGTAGAGAATACGCAACCGCCGCAGGCAGCTTGCCTGCGGCGGTTTTCCGAACGGTACGGACGCGCCGCGTGATTCCACTTGCGCTTTGGGAGTTTTCGCGTTATAATATCTGCATAGAGATCGAGCACCATGCAGACAAGGAGGATACACAGTGAAGAACAAACGGATTTGGCAATGGGTCGGACTGATCGCCGGATGTATCGCTCTGATCGCCGTCGGCATATTCGTTCTTTCCAAAATGGCGGACAGCGGCACGCCCGCAGCGAAGGACGCGGAAACGGCGTCGACGGCGAGCGCGTCGGAAACGGAAGGCACTGCAGAAACGAACGAAGCAGGAGAAACGACGGAAAAAGCGGAACCGACGAACAAGACGGAAACGCCGGAAACGACTGATACGGTGACGGAAGCAACGGAGCCGACGGAAGCAAAGGGAGAGACAAAGCCCTCCTCCAATACGGTCACGGAACCGAATGCACTCCCGTCGGAAAACGGCGAAGCGACCTACGTATCCATGCCGGACGGTATCGTCCTGCCGGAGGATACGTTTGCTCCGTAAATGACAAGCAAAGCCTTCTACGCGCTGTTGGAAGCGCGGGGGATCGACCGCGCCTGCGTGCGATTCAACGATTCCGTCAGCGACGACGTTTTCTGCGTCCGCGCGCGTCGGGACGGCGCGTTCGACGTGTTTTACAGAGAGCGCGGAAATGAATTCGGTTTGAAGACCTTTTACGTCCTCGCCGACGCGCTCGCAGACCTGTCCGGCAGGCTGACCTTTTCGCCGGGAGATGAGAATACGATGCAGGATACGATCTGCGGTCTGAAAGCGCGGCTTTCCAACCGGCAGCCGTTCCGGATCATGGAGCTGCTTCGGGAAATCCAGCTTGCGGACTACGAGCTATATTCGACGGGAGGTATCGTCTGCCCGTCCGACGGTCTGCCCGCCGGCGGAGGCTTGCTTACCGTTGAGGACTTGGAACGGCTCTCGTCGCCGCCGTACTACGTGGAAGAGATGTCCCTGTACCTCTTCCTGCGCGGCACGGAGGCGCGCCGGCTCAAGGATTACGCAGACTATCTGCAGAGCGGCTGCGTGTGCGGCGTGATGTACTACGACTGCGCTTACCTTGAGGTCTACGCAAAAGACCCCGCCTTGCTGCGCCGCTTCCGGGAGAACGTCGGGAAGCTGCAGACGCTGCTGTCGCTGAGCGATAAGACGGAAGCGGCAGACGGACGGACGGGATTCCTCTGATCCGATCATACAGACGCCGCCGGGCTTGACTTTTCGCCCGGCGGTGTTATAATACGTTTTGCATGACGCCGACAGTTCATTGGTACCTTCCTGTCGTAAAAGAAAACCGGGACTATGGCAGTCCTATGTCTGTTAGGGCTGTTTTCTTTTTCCGCGTCATCGAATATCAAACTGCAAGGAGACAACGATGAGAGAAAAAGAAAACCTGACCAAGCTGGGAAGCTCCGGCACGGTCTATCCCACCACCTACGACCCCGGCATGCTGGAATCGTTCAGCAACAAGCACCCGGGCAACGACTATTTCGTCAAGTTCAACTGCCCCGAGTTCACCAGCCTCTGCCCGATCACCGGGCAGCCGGATTTCGCCACGGTCTACATTTCCTATGTGCCGGATCAGAAGCTCGTGGAGAGCAAATCGCTGAAGCTCTACCTGTTCTCGTTCCGGCAGTACGGCGATTTCCACGAGGACGTGGTCAACGTCATCATGAAGGACCTGATCCGCCTGCTCGAGCCGAAGTACATCGAGGTCTGGGGCAAATTCCTGCCGCGCGGCGGCATTTCGATCGACCCCTACTGCAACTACGGCAAGCCGGGCACGAAGTGGGAGGACGTCGCGTGGCAGCGGCTGAGTCAGCACGACCTCTTCCCCGAGCGCGTAGACAACCGGTAATCGGAAAAGAGACGCTGAAAAGCGTCTCTTTTCATTCTTCTTCGTCCAGATACCGCGCCTCTGCGGTCTGCTGGGCGCAGATCAGCAGCAGCCTTGCGCTGTCCGTTCTTCCCTGTTCCAACGCCCGCAGCGCGTCGGTGATCGCGTTGAACAGCAAATGGTAGAGCTTTTCATAGTTCGGCATGATAACACCTCCGAATACTAACAATTGTTGGTATATCAAAGAGGATAATCACCTACAATCATTTTGTCAATAACATTTGTAGGTGAAATGATGAAAGAAATCTTATCACAGCGGCTCAAGGAATGCCGCAAAGCGAAGGGGCTGACGCAGATTCAGGTCGCGACCTACTGCGACATCACGGAAAAGGCGTATCAGAATTACGAGCTGATGACGCGCGAGCCACGCATCGGGATTCTGGTACGGATCGCAGACCTGTACGGCGTTTCGCTTGATTACCTGACCGGCAGATCGGAGAAAAAATGAGCGTGGAACCAGAGCTGCGTGAACTATCTGCTGGGTCGAACAGACGTAAAATGCCTGTCATTTATCTGTCTTGAAAACGAGGTTTCTATACAGACGCCTCGTTTTCAAGTATCAAGATACCGCGCCTCTGCCGTCTGCTGGGCGCAGATCAGGAGCAGCCTTGCGCTGTCCGTCCTTCCCTTCTCCAACGCGCTCAACGCGTCGGTGATCGCGTTGAACAGCAAGTGATACAATTTTTCATAATCCGGCATGCGTTTTCACCCCCCTGCGACGCATAGTTTATCTCAAAATCAGATAAAATGCAATATCTGATTTTCGGATATACTATGCTTTGAGCGGGTGATGATCATGCGCTATGAAGTATTGAAATTTGAAACGATCCGCAATCTGCGCATCGACGGCGGATATACACAGAAGCAGATCGCGGAGTATCTGCATATCAAGCAGAACACGTATTCGCAATATGAGATAGGCGTTCTGAATTATCCGATCGAAGTGCTGTTGAAGCTCGCAGATTTTTACGGCGTCAGCGTCGACTATCTTCTGGGTCGTACAGACGTAAAAATGCCCTATCCGTCAAAATGAAACGCCTGTCATTTGACAGGCGTTTCATTTTGCGTGTCATTGCGAGACCGACGGAGTCGGTCGTGGCAATCTGTCCCTTACAGGTATGGCATGTGTACCTTATCACGATGAAGCGTCCATGCCTGCGACGCACGGATTGCCACGTCGCTTCGCTCCTCGCAATGACGCGGCGGGGTGGCATTGCGCAGGCTCTCCGCCGTCAGACCGCCGCGAGGACGTGCAGATTGCGGATCGTGCTGTCCGCAATACGGTCGTTGACGGAATAGGCGTGCTTTTCCAGATCGCCGCAGATCGCCTTCGTCAGCTCCATGTCCTGCAGCCGGGTGATGAATTCGCCCGCGATTTCCTCGATCATGGCGTATTTCCGCATGGCGGCGTCCTCGGTCCGATGGTCGCCGAGCAGCAGGAACGAGAGCTTTCCCGCGAGCTCCGCGCCTGCCTCCGTCTGCCGCAGCGCGCGGAAGCTCCACTTATAGTACGGCATGTAACGCTTCTCCAGCAGGAAAAAGACCTTCATCGCCGCGAGGACGAATTCGCGGCAGGCAAGCTGCGCCGCTTCCGGCTCCTTATGCTGCAGGCAGCGCAGGAAATTGTACTGCCCCGCCTGCGCCATCAGCAGGAGATTGCCCGCAAGCCGCTTCAGCCGGATATCCTCCGGCATGTTCTGAATCCGCTCGCGGATAGCGGTGAATTCGCCGTAGTTGTCGAAGTAAATCTCGCCGTTGACCGCCTCGGCGAGCGCGGTATCCGGCACGGTCAGCCACGCGTTCACCGACAGCGCGCCGTCCGGCGCGCCGACTGCCGCCTGATAGAATTCCGCCGTGCGCAGCACGCCGTTCCGGTTGCCGCCGACGGGGGAGAGCGGCTGCCGCTTCACGCCCTCGAACTCCTTTGGAAGCTTCGCGTAGGCGCGTTCCAAGAGGAAGGCTTTGCGCCGGTCGACGACCTCTTCTCCCGGCAGAAAAATGCAGAAGCCCGGTTCAAAATCATGGTCGCGCGAGACTTCGTCGTCGAAGCCGAAGCGATCCGACCCGCTGCCGACGCAGCCGACCGCGAGAAACGGCAAAAGCTCCGCAAACTCGCTTTCCAGCATCGGTTTGCCGTAGGTTTCGTAGTAGCCGCGCGATAATTCAAGTCCGTTCATAGATTTCCCTCGCTCTCTCTTTCAGCGTTTCTTCCGTGTAGAAATAGCCATAATAGCCGAAGACCGGCGCGCATTTTTCACACACGAAGGCGTAATTGCCGTCGCGTGGCAGATCGGGCGTGTCCAGCAGGGTTTCCGCGCGGCGCAGATACGCCTCGACACGTTCCTCGCCCGCCTCGTAGCCCTCCTCGGCGCAGATCAGGTCGGCAAGATTCAGACAGGTGATCGCCGCCTCCGCCTCGCCGTGCGGTCGCCGTTCCATGATGGCGAGCGCCTTTTGGAACAGGTCCTCCGCTTCGCGGTATTCCTCCAGCTCCGACAGGGTCAGCGCCATGTTGTTGTACAGCGCGGCGAGGCGGTCGTCGTCCGGCGCGAGACGGACTTCATAGACCGCCTGCGCCTTGCGGTAGAGCGGCAGCGCGTCCGCCGCCCGATGGAACGCCTTGTAGCCGGTCGCGGCGTTGATGAGCGTCGTTCCGCCGGTCACGGCGTCCTCCATCTGAAGCGCGTTCATCAGCGCGAGGGCGTCGCGGATCGCAGCAAGGCACTCCGCTTCTTTGCCCGTCTTGCGGTACAGTCCGATCTGCTCGTTCAGCACGGTCAGCTTGCCCTGCCGGTCGCCGCAGGCGTTCGCCTCGCGCAGCCAATTCAGAAGCAGCCGCTCGCCGGCGGCGTAGTCGTTCTGCCCCAGATAGCCGTCCAGCTTGGCAAGCACGCGCCGGATCGGGATCGGCGTGACCTCGGGGTGCAGATCCAGCGGGCAGCACGGCTCGGTGTAGTCCTCTTTCGCAAGATTCTGTTTGTTCTCCATAACGGTTCCTCCGCCGTATTGATCTCTTTGTCTGTATTATAGCATAGAATCCGCCATGTTGCACGGGTTTTTTCTCCCGCGCCTTGCGAGCTGAAGAACGCTTTTCGTCAATCGGGTGATTCGGGAGCTGCGGCGGAGAAATACGCCTTTACATGAAGCTTGCGGTTGAACGCGTCGCTGACGACGTTGCACTTTCTTGCCATTTCCCGCCTGGCGCGGCGATTGTCGCTGTCCTCTGCGCACGTTTCGTTTGCCACAAAACCGCCGAACTGATAAAGCTGCATGCACGTTATCTCCTTCGATTCCCTGCATTACAGATTGATTATACAAATCGGGGACACCGTTTGCGGTACGTCCCGAAAAAAGCAGAGAGCGTTCGCTTTTGAACGCTCTCTGCTTATTTGTTCGCTGCCGCCCATGCACCACGCGCCGCGGCGCCGGTCTTCCTTTGCCTGAACAGACTTGATCAACGGCATCAGCTCGCGATACTCCTGCAGGACGCGCTCGCAGTCGGTATAGCTCCGTTTCATCTTGCAGCGGTAGCTGGAATCGTCCTGATAGGGCGACGCGGACGAATAGAAGGCGGGCACGTAGACGATCCCGTCCGGATCGGTGCAGATGAACATCTGCTCCAGAAATTCCTCCGGCGTACCGCATCGTCATGGCGCTTGCAGACAAGGCGGCGGTGGAGCTCTACCATTCCGAAGCGGTCGCAAGCGGCTGCCCTCGGATACTGTACGCATATCCTCCAAAGCGGGATCAACGTCCGCGAAGTGCAGTACATTATGGGACACGCCGACCCGACGATGACGATGGGCGTCTACAATCATTTCATCGAGGAAGAACAGCGAGATCCGGCAAGCGAGCGCATTCGCGCTTGCTTATAAAACGCACGATATAACAACAGGTCGCGCAAATAGTGTCGTGTAAAGGCATACAATGTTGCACAGAGTTGTGCAACATTGTGCAACGACTGTAATGTAACAGCTAATGGCAGAAAAAGGAAAAGCCATTGAAAACGTAGTGTTTTCAATGGTTTACGGCTGGTGACCCGCGGGAGATTCGTCTGCATTTCTGCCTGCGGCAGAAATCAAGGTTGCGTCGGCAGAAACGCCGACGCGCAACAGTCCACCGGACTGTTGCATTTAGGTCTTCGAATCCCGCAGGTCGTATAACTAACAAAAGAGCACCCCAACGGGGTGCTCTTTTGCTGGTGAAGCGTTGCTTCCCAGATTCGAACTATTTTCCTTTGCTGCGATCTCCGAAAGGGAGATCGTTTCGCTGCCCTTTTTAGTGCGGTAACCCGCAATGGCATTTTCATTCTGCGGCTGCAAAGTGCCGCGGGCTTTGGAGGTCTTTGAGAAAGCAACAAAAGGACACGGCTGCTGCGACAGTCTCCGTCGTGAAAGCGCAACATATTCTGTCTTGCTTTCCCGACGCGGGCAGCAAATACTTTTGCTGCCCGCTGCCGGAAACCGGAGATTGGAACGATAATTCAGCGGATGACCAGTGTTCCGTTCACCGCGTCGACCGTCAGTTCCTGCCCGACGGTGAGACTGCCTTGCAGGATCCGGCGAGCCAGCATCGTTTCGACCGTATGCTGCACATAGCGGCGGAGCGGACGCGCGCCGAACTGCGGGTCGAACGCCGCATCGATGATCGTGTCCTTGGCCGCCTGCGTCAGCGTGCAGTGAAGCTGCTTCTCCGCCAGGCGCAGATTCAGCGACCTGATCTGCAGGTCGATGATCCCGCGCACGTTCTCTTTTGTCAGCGGCTTGTAGAATACGATCTCATCCAGCCGATTCAGGAACTCCGGGCGGAAACTGGTTTTCAGCAGCGCCTCGACCTTGTCTTTTGCCGCCTCGGTGATATTGCCGTCGGCGTCGATCCCGTCGAGCAGATAGGATGAGCCGAGGTTGGACGTCAGAATGATGATCGTATTCTTAAAGTCTACGGTCCGGCCCTGAGAGTCCGTGATCCGCCCGTCATCCAGAACCTGCAGAAGAATGTTGAACACATCCGGGTGCGCTTTTTCAATCTCGTCGAAAAGGACGACGCAGTAGGGCCGTCTGCGGACGGCTTCGGTCAATTGACCGCCCTCCTCGTAGCCGACGTAGCCGGGAGGCGCACCGATCAACCGGGACACGGAAAACTTCTCCATGTACTCGGACATATCGATCCTGACCAGATTCTTTTCGTCGTCAAAGAGCTCCGCGGCAAGGGTCTTGGCCAGTTCCGTTTTGCCGACGCCCGTGGGGCCCAGGAAGAGGAAGGAACCGATCGGGCGATCGGGGTCCTGTATGCCCGCACGGCTGCGCAGAATGGCTTCGGATACGCTTTTGACCGCCTCGTCCTGGCCGATGACCCGCTTGTGCAGGTGTTCGTCCAGGTGCAGCAGCTTCTCCCGCTCTCCCTCCACCAGTTTTGCCACGGGGATGCCGGTCCAGCGCTCGACGATCTTTGCGATCTCCTCTTCGGTCACTTTGTTCCGCAGCATGCTCTGTTCCTTCGCGTTCTGCGCAAGACGCTCCTCTTCTTCGAGCTGACGTTTGGCCTCCGGCAAATCGCCGTATTTCAGTTTTGCCGCTCTTTCCAGATCGTAGGCCTGCTCCGCCTGTTCGATCTCCGCGTTCAGCCGTTCGATCTGTTCTCTAAGCTGTTGGATCTTGCCGATGGCGTTCTTCTCGTTCTCCCACTTGGCCTTCATCGCGTTGAACTTATCCCGGTTTTCCGCGAGCTCTTTTTGCAGTTCGGCGAGACGGCTCTTGGAGAGGTCGTCCTCCTCGTTCTTCAGCGCGGCTTCCTCGATCTCCATCTGGATGATCTTCCGCTGTACCATATCAAGCTCCGTCGGCATGGAGTCCATCTCGGTACGGATCAGCGCGCAAGCCTCGTCGATCAGGTCGATCGCCTTATCCGGCAGGAAGCGGTCGGTGATATAGCGGTCGGACAGTTTGGCGGCGGCAATGATTGCGGGATCGGTAATCTTCACGCCGTGGAACACCTCATAGCGTTCTTCCAGACCGCGCAGGATGGCGATCGTATCCTCAACGGTCGGTTCGTTCACCAGGACCGTCTGGAACCGCCGCTCCAGCGCCGGATCCTTTTCGATATACTGACGGTATTCGTCAAGCGTCGTGGCGCCGATGCAGTGCAGTTCGCCTCGCGCCAGCATCGGCTTGAGCAGGTTGCCGGCGTCCATCGAGCCCTCGGTTTTGCCCGCGCCGACGATCGTATGCAGTTCATCGATAAACAGGATGATCCTGCCTTCGCTCTTCTTGACTTCTGCCAGGACCGCTTTCAGGCGCTCTTCAAATTCTCCGCGGTATTTCGCGCCGGCAATCAGCGCGCCCATATCCAAAGAGAAGATGCTCTTGTCCTGGAGGCTTTTCGGAACGTCTTTCTTTACGATCCGCTGGGCAAGGCCCTCTGCGATCGCGGTCTTGCCGACGCCCGGTTCGCCGATCAGAACGGGATTGTTCTTGGTTTTTCTCGACAAGATCCGGATCACGTTCCGGATCTCCTCGTCTCTGCCGATCACCGGGTCCAGCTTCTTCTCTCTGGCCCGCTTGACCAGATCGGTCCCGAACTTCTCCAAGGCCTCATAGGTGTCTTCCGGGTTGTCGGAGGTGACCCGCTGGCTGCCGCGGATCTCCAACAGCGCTTTCATGACGGTTTCCTTCTGGATCCGGTAGGTGCGGAACAGATCTCTCAGCGTGTCGTCCGGCCGGTCGACCAGGGCAATGAACAGGTGTTCCACCGACACGAATTCATCTTTCATCGACTGCGCGACCTGCTCTGCGTGCGCTAAGACCTGATCGACCGAGTTGGAGATATAATACCGATCCACCTCCCGACCGGATCCGGTAACCTTCGGCAGTCCGGAGATCTGCTGCTCAGCGGCAGCGTCGAGATCCTCAGGCGTGAGTTCCATCTTTTTGAGCAATTGCGGAATGAGGCCGTTCTCCTGCCGCAGCAGCGCGGCAAGCAGGTGGACCTGTTCGATCTGTTGGTTGCTTTCATCAACCGCGATCTGATGTGCGCTCTGGATCGCCTCCAGAGATTTCTGCGTATATTTGTTCGCGTTCATCTGTATTCTCCTTTCCGAGTAAGGACTCTTTCGCATTTTAGCACTCTCGTCGTGAGAGTGCTAATCCTGTTGTCATCACTATACCGTGCCTTGCCGGGATTGTCAAGTGGGCGGGACAATTGTTCACAAAAACATCATAATTTCAGTTTTCATTCAAAGCTTCATCGGATCAAATTACAAAAGATTCATGCGCGGCTTGTGGCGCAAGATTTGTTTGCGTCTGCAAGCAATCCCCAACGTACGAGATCAAAAATTCTCCTCGTCGATCATCTATCATCCGTGTTCGTGATTACCCTTCGGATAGTCGCGAACGCTGCCGTTGAGAACGTGATAGGCATATTCGAGCGGGTTGTTGTAAATCAGCCAGTCCAGCTCGGAGCGTTCGCACGACCAAATGTCATACATGTCCTCGACCGCTTCGCAGTCAATGGCAAGCATCGTGCCGTCGGAG
>JAFROD010000051.1 GCA_017429835.1 Oscillospiraceae bacterium | reverse complement strand
AGGCGTACCGGCAACCCAGTCATGGCCGAGAGCCGCAACTTCTTCACAGCCGGAAATGACCGCGCCGCATACGGAGCAGACGGTGCCTGCCGTCGTGCCGGCGGTGGTGCAGGTCGCAGCGACAGCCGCAACGTTCTCCGGGGTGTGCTCGTGCTGAACGGCACTCTCGACCTTATGAGCAAGACCGATCGTTGCGTTGGAGTTGCCCGCATAGGTACGGAAGGTGTCGTTGTAGGAGCGCAGGTGCGCGCTGTTGGCAGCATACAGACCGCCGTCCGCGCTGAAGCTCCAGCCGCTGTCCTCGGATGCGTGGAACGCAAGACCGCCGGACGAAGCCTTGGAAGCGTACAGATAGCCGAGGGTCGCGTTGTAAAGCGTGAAGCCGTTCGCGGTGGAGGTGAAGGTCAGCTCGAGCGTTCCGGAAGGAGCGGTAGCGGAATAGCCGTTCGCATCCCAGGAGAACGCGTCGTCGGTCTTCTGACCGTGACCGCTGGAGATCGTGCCGTTGAACGCGTAGTTGTTCGGGGTGATGAGGGCGTAGATGCCGTCTTCCAGGTTGGTGTAATCGTCAACCAGGTACCAGCCGGAGGTGACTGCCGGCGTGGACAGGTCAGCGCCGCAGACGTCGCAGGTGTCGTCGCTGTTCGCGTCAACGTGGCCGGTCGCGGCAACGATGTCACCGATGTCGGTTGCGTTGCAGCGAGAGCAGGCGTACTCGGTGTAGCCTTCTTCGGTGCAGGTCGCCGCATGAACCGTGCCGGCAACCATGTTGTGGCCGAGGGCGGGCGTCTCTTCAATGTAGCTGTCGCCGCAGATCGAGCAGGTGTACTCAATTGCGCCGGTCACGGTGCAGGTGGCAGCCACGGTGCTGCTGACCTGATAGTTGTGGCTGCAGGAGCTGATCGTGGTGGTGTAGGTGTTGCCGCCCGCTGCCAGCTTGTAGAGCTGGATGGGCTGCTGCGAGGAATAGCTGCTGCTCTTGAAGTAACGGAAGCGGTACTGACCGCTGGTCTGATTGTAGCGCAGGTAAGCGCCGCCGGCGCCGACAATGTCGACGTTCGTGCCGTTCAGGGAAACGGTGTTCGACAGCGCGCTGGTGCTGGAATCCAGACCGTTGGTGTTTGCAGATCTGCCGATGTACTTGCCGGAAGCGCTCAGGAAGGAGCCGTCCGAGGAAGAGTACGTGAAAGTAGCCGCGTCCGTGGTGGAGTTGGACTCAATGGTGTTATTGCTGATCGTAACGGAGATGGTGTTGCTGACAGCATCCAGCGTGTCAAGGCCGCCGTTGAAGGCAACATTGTTGCTTTCGCAAACGATCAGGTAGGTGCCGTCTTCAAAGTCGCTGTTGGCTCTGGTGGAAACGACTTTTTCATAGTTGCCGCTGCCGCCGTTCGCGTCGGCCTTGGAGAAGCAGGCGTACAGAGTAGTGGTAGTTGCGCTGGGGGTGAAGGTGCCGTTGTACAGCGTGGGCCGAGAGTTGGTCGTGCCGCTGATGGCGGAATCTGTCCAGCCGGCGAAGGTGTAGCCGGTGGGAACCGTGCCGCTGTAGCTCGGCAGGGTGGTGGCGGTGTTGGTCGTGGTGGAGATGGTGGAGCCGTACTGGCTGGAGCCTGCCATCAGGGTAACGGTTGCGGGCTCCGGCTCGCCGAGGAGCGTCCAGGTGGAGTTGACCGTCTGGATGTTGCAGGCGCCGTATGCGGAGTTATAAGTCGTGCTGTTTGCAGCGGTCGCGCTGCTCGGGTTCGTCGTGCGGTGGCCCTGATATGTATCTTCGTCAGATACGATGTTCGGGAACGCAACGTAGTTGTATCTCGCCTTGCCGATGGTGTTGTAGCTGGAATCAGATGCATAGGCGGGGTCCCACTTGTAGGTACGGGTCATGTAGGCGAATGCCGTCGCGACGGTCTCGCCGGCCTTCATCTTGTTCCAGAAGTCTTCCTCGTACTCATAGTCGCCGTCGAAGGAGGTCGACTGTGAATAGCCGTAGACGACTTCAACGCCCGCGTTGCGCAGAGGAGCGTGCAGACCGGTGGTCGCCATGCCGAGGCAGATCGCCATCCAAACGAGGTTGTTGCAGCTGCCGCTCATGTGGTTCGCCATCGCGGTACCGTCGAAGCAGTAGTAGTACATGTTGCCGTTGCTGCCGGCGTTATAAGCGTGATAATAAGTGCCGTAGGTGCCGGTAGCGGAGGCCTTGTCCGCGGAGGTCCAGCCGCTGCTGGTCTGCAGGCAGAGGTAGGAGGTGTTCGCCTGCGTCACGTAGTCATCAGAACCGGAGACGTAGTAGTCCGTGTCGCCGTGGGAGTCGAAGATGACGACGCCGCAGTTGGACAGGGCCGCGCCGATCTGGGAGATCGTTGCGTTGGTGGTCAGGTAGGTCGTGCAGGTGCCGCCCGTCGCCGCAGCGATGGACTCGCCTTCCAGCTTATACTGGGTCGTGAAGCTGCTGTCGATGCCGTAGTAGGGCTGGAAAACAGCGACGTTCGTGGAGCTGGGATTGCCGCCCTTGACCGCGAAGGACTTGGTCTCGGTCGCCGCATAGTCCTCCGGATCTGCGCCGGTCGCGTTCTTGTGGATCTGGGCTCTCAGACGGGGGGAGTAGCCGTTCGGCTCACCGTCTGCGCTCTCCCAGAAGAAGAACGAGTTGCCGGATTCTGCATCATAGGTGCAGGTGCCTTCCTTGTAGTCGTTGGAACTCATAACAAGGTTGGCGATGTTGCCTGCCATTGCCGCATAATCGTCGGCAGAGGCTTCTTTGGGGCCGCGCTTGAGGTGTGAGGCTTCATAATCGTTAATCAGCGCCCACACGTCGTCTTTGCTCTCAGCCGCGAATGCGATGGTCGGCAGCATGCTGAGGATCATCGCAAGGGTCAAGAGCAGTGCCAGGATTTTTGCGAAGTGTTTCATAAGCATTTCTCCTTCTTCGTTGTGCGATTTTTCAGTCTCGCCATTTTTCATTATATCACATTCAATTTAATAATTAAAGTATTATTGTACATTTTTTATTTTTATTTTCCGATCTGCTGTTCCCGTTTGACAAAAGGCGAGCTTTTGTGGTATTATGCAGGTTAGACATCTATAAGCAGTAGGATACACTCTTATGAAACAGTACATACAAAGGGCGATTTGCCTGATCTTAATACTCGCCTTGAGCGCGTCGCTGCTGCCGACGCTTTCGCTTCGTGCGTCGGCTTCCTATGAGAATTATGCCGGCGGCATGCGCGGCGACGGCAGGGGAATCATCGCTAAGGGCGTCGATCTGTCCGACTGGCAGGGGCTCGACGTCGATTTTGAGGCGATCCGTGACGCCGGTTATGATTACGTGATCCTGCGCGCGGGCTTTGCGCAGACGCAGGACAAGGCCTTTGAGGGAAACTACGGACGCGCGAAAGCGGCAGGTCTTGACGTCGGCGTTTATCTATACTCCTATGCAAGCTCGAAGGAGGAAGTTTTGCAGGAGTCTGCAGCCATGAAGGGCTGGCTGAAAGGGAAAACGCTCGAATATCCCGTTTACTTTGATCTGGAAGACCCGGAGACACACGGCGCGATGAGCACGGACGATCTGACCGCTCTTGCGCTGGCGTTTTTGGACGATGTGGCGGCGGACGGCTGGCTGGTCGGCCTTTACTCCTGCAAGAGCTGGCTGGACTATAAGATGGATACGGAAAAGATCTGCAAGAAATACGAGTGCTGGATGGCGCAGTATTTTTCCGACGGTTCCTGCGACGCGTACGACCGATTTGATGATTTCTACGGCATGTGGCAGTATTCGTCTTCCGGCGCCGTCCCGGGCGTGCCCGGCGGCGTGGATATGGACGTCTGCTTTAAGGATTATCCGTCGATCTGCCGGGAGTACGGTTTCAATGGATACACCGCTACCGGTGAAATCCTGTCGTTGAGCGGAGCGGCTGTTCCCGACATCATTCCGTACGGAGAGAACATTTCTGTCAGCGGCAAGGTCACAACCAGAGTCGGTCAGTTGACGAACATTACGGTCGGCTTCTATGACGCGAACGGCAGAATGGCGATCGGTCGCTCCGCCGGCCCGAAGGATACGAGCTACGATATTTCCAAGATTGCTGCCGATATCAAAACGAAGGAGCTATCTGAGGGCAGATACTTCTATCGCATCACAGCGACAAACACGTCCGGAACGAAAACGCTCCTCGACCACGAGGTCGTTGTTTCAAAATCCGGCGCAAGACTGGATTCCTGCAAGGCGCCGGAGAATCTGAAGGAAGGCGCGCAGTTTGCCGTCAACGGCATGATTACCGCGACGGTGAATCTTACGTCTGTGGAGGTGCGGATCGAAGGAACGGACGGGAAAACGGTGCAAAAAGCGGAGGTGTCGCCCGATACGACGGATTATAACCTTTCCGCGCTGGCGGACAAAATCAGCGTCGCGTCACTCAAACCGGGCAGCTATCGTTACGTTATTTCCGTAAAAACGAGCAAGGCAAGCCAGTCGCTGCTGACCGCCGATTTCCGCGTCTGGGTCAAGGAGGATCCGGTCACTGTAAACGATCTGTCGCTGCGGCAGGAGTATTATTGTGGGACCATACCGTCGATCACCGGCACGGTAACGTCGCAGAATTCCGATCTGGACAGTCTTGTCGTTGAAATCCTTGATCACAACGAAGAGATCGTTTCCAGCGGGGAAGCGGAGAGACATGGACGCTCGGCAGAGATAGCCGACATACCGCTCGATCTGAACGGGCTTCCTGCCGGAAGCTACTACTATGTGGTCCGCGTTTGCAACGCTGCCGGTCCTTCCGTCGCCGAACGCAAGCGCTTTGTCGTTCGCAACGATGCGCTCAGTCTCTGCGGTCTGCAGGCTCCGGAGATTCTGACCGAGGGCGACGCTTTCGGATTGCGCGGCGTGATCGTCTCGGAGGATTCTGATCTGCAGTTTGTCTCCGTCAGCGTGTTGGATCAGAATGATTATCCGCTGCTGAGCGCCGCTGCGGTTCCGAATTCAACCAGTTATGACTTGTGTGCTCTGTGTGACGCCCTGCTGTTTTCTACGCTTCAGAAGGGAACGTACAGACTTCGCATTTACGCGGAGAACGAACGTGACGGCGCGGAACTGCTGCAAACGGAATTCTCCGTCGTTCGCACCCAGAATTGCGTCCGATGGGAGACGGAGCACGTCAGTCCGGACGGCGTGGCGTATTCTGCGGTGAATTCGCTCGGATTGTACGGCGTCCTGGCATCCGACCCGCTGCCGATCGAGATTGTGAGCTTGAAGGTAATTAACAGCGAGGGGTATACCGTTTCTTCCGCATTTGTCTATCCGAGCGAGAATGAACTGGATATCAGCTACCTGAATCAATACGTCCATCTATCCGCGATGGCGGCTGATGATTATCGTATGGAGATCACTGCAAGCAATGCAGCGGGCACTTTTGTCATGCTGAACGCGCCGTTCTCCCTTTCGGAATGCCCGCATAAGAACGTCGTTTCCGGCAAGACCGTCGCCGCTACCTGCACAAGCGCAGGCGCGGTTTCGGACAGCTATTGCCTGGATTGCGGCAGAAAGGTCAGAAGCGGCGTCCTGCTTTCGCGAACGCAGCACGATTTCTACACTTCTTACTGTTCGATGTGCGGAAAAGCTGAACCGCTTACCGTTGACGCGGTACAGACCGCATGGGAACCGGCGACCAATTCCCGTGTCGTGATTGCGTATCAGCAGGACGATAATTGGTATGCCCTCGATGCGGAAGGGAAGTGCGTGCGCATCGCCGCGCCGGACAATGGGCATATCTCCGTCAGCGCGGCGCTTTTATGGGAGCCGCTGATCAATCACGACAGATCTGTCGTCTTGCGCAATGCGCAGGGCAGATTCCTCCGGATGAACTGCGACGGAGTCCTCCTGACCTGCGGCGCCAGAGAGCGATCAAAACTGCAGATCACCTCGGACGGATTGTCAGCCTTTATCTCCTGCGGGGATCAATATTTGTCCTACGCGGCAGGCAGCTTCCGTGCTGATTCTGCGCTGTGCCCCGTTTTCCTGTTTCGCTATCTTCCGTGATTGACATAAAATGCGGGAAACGGACAAATTTCCATTGCATTTATCATCAATGAATGTTATAATTTATTTGTATGCAAATTGATACGAAGCCTGGAGAAGGCGCGTGTCAGTTAATATCTAAGATATGAGGTATTGTAGTATGAAAATCAAAGAAGGTTTTGTGCTTCGCTCCATCGCCGGCTCCAACATTGTCGTTCCCGTTGGCGCGGCAAGCATTGACTTTAACGGCATGATCACGCTCAATGATTCCGGCGCGTTTCTTTGGAAAGAGCTGGAAAAGGGCAGCGACGTTGACGGCCTGACCGCTGCGCTTCTCGGCGAGTATGATGTTGACGAAGAAACGGCTCACACCTGCTCCGCTGATTTTATTGATAAACTCAAAGAGGCGGGCTGCCTTGAATAAAATCTCGCTGGCCGACTATTATCCTCTGATTCAAGAAACCCTCGACCAGGGCGGTACATTTTCGCTGACAATCACGGGAACAAGTATGTATCCCTTCATTGTCGGCGGAAGAGACAAAGTGACGCTGTCGCCCCTGCCGGAAAAGCTGAAGAAAAACGATCTTCCGCTTTACCGCAGGACGAACGGCGCTTTTGTGCTGCATAGGATCGTTAAAGTCTGCAAGGACGGCACCTATACCTGCTGCGGCGACCACCAATGGTGGCTCGAAAAGGGACTGCACCGCGAGCAGATGATCGGCCTTGCGACGTCGTATGTCCGCAAGGGGAAAAAGTTGACCAACAAGAACGTGATCTATCGGATCTATCGCACCTTCTGGACGTGGGTGCTTCCTGCAAGACGGTATTTCTTCCGCCTGAATGAAAAATGGCACGCGTTGAAACACAAACTGATTAGTCTGTTTAGAGGGAAATGACATGCAATTCGACGCTAAGACAAGCGAATACTTCTTAGAGCTTCTGCGCAGCGCGTTGCATGATAAGCCTGCATGCGCGAAACCGCAGGACGTCTCCTGGAATGACCTTTTTGAATATGCAAAGTCGCAAAGCCTTTCAACCATGGCGCTCGTTGCTATTCAAAGATCGGGCTTCGATATCGGCTCTGAGCTTGCGAAAGAATGGGGCATTTTTAACGCGCAGAATCTTGTCAAGTTTTACAACCAGGAGCACGAATGCGAAGTGCTCTGCAAGGCGCTTTCCGATGCGGGGATTTTGAATATGCCCCTGAAAGGCAGCATCATACGAGAATTGTATCCTGCGCCGGAAATGCGAGAAATGTGCGATCTGGATATTCTGGTGAAGCCGGAAGATATTGATCGTTCGCACGGAGTAATGCTGTCAAACGGCTACATTTATATTGAAGAGAATACGACGAGTCACAACCGAGATTATCAAAAGCTGCCGTATCTGAATGTTGAGATTCATACCTATTTAGTTCCAAAAGAGAATAGATTATTCCCTTATTATGAACACTTTTGGGATAATACGGCGCTTGAAGCTAACAGCTTCGCTTGCCGCATGGATTGGGATGACTGTTATATTTTTATGATGGCGCATGCCTATAAGCATTTTTCCAAATACGGCACAGGGATTCGCTCCGTTTTGGACGTCTATCTGATGCGCAGTAAACTTAAGGACGTTCTTCATCGTGAGCATATTTGCGCTGCACTAAAAACACAGGAAATCCTTGAATTCGCGAAGCGCTTTGAAAACCTTGCGGACTGTTGGTTCGATGGTGAAAAGACTGAAATATCGGAAGAATTGCAGTTTTATCATTCCCGCGTGCTGGAGGGCGGCACTTACGGAGAAAACAATATCTTAAAAGCAAAAGCAATGCAGTATATTGTTGAGGGAAAGTCGCTCCGTTACGCAAAGCGGAGAGTGGCGATCAGTAAGGTTTTTCCCTCATACTCAAATATGAAATTGAAATATCCCTGTCTGAAGTACGTCCCATTTCTTTTGCCGCTGTTCTGGGTAATACGCTGGTTTTCAAACCTGATCGAAAACCCGAAAAAAGTATCAGCGTTTTTTAAGAAACTCAAGCATTTGTCACTTACCGGCTACAAGGAAGAAGGAAGGTGAACGATTTGGAGTACAACCGTCACGATCGCATGAAGCGCATCACTCGTGTGACCGGTCTGATTATCGCGGATATTCTGACCGTCGTGCTTGCTTCTCTGCTTGCCGGTTGGATCCGCTTTGATTTCGTCATTGCCGATTATCTGCGCGAATACGGCAAGGATCTCCTGGTTACCGTTCCGTTCTTCGCGATTGGATTGATTGCGCTTTCCATCCTGTTCAATCTTTACAGAAGCCTATGGGAATACGCGAGCATTGACGAGTTGCTGCACGTTTTATATGCGGTGGTCATGCTCTGCGCGATCCAGTTGATTCTGATTCTGACGAAGGTCGTCCATCTGCCGAACAGTTTTCCGATCCTGTTTGGCCTTCTGACGATCCTGTTTTCTCTGTCAATTCGCTTTTTCTATCGCGTATTCAGAAACCAGAAGAAAAAGCGCAGCCTTCGCTCCGAGCAGAAGCGCACGATGCTGATCGGCGCCGGAAACGCCGGCATGCTCGTCCTGCGCGAATTCCAGACCAGCGAGTTTTCGCAGAATCAAGTGGTCTGCATTGTTGACGACGACGTTCAGAAGCGCGGCAGCTATCTGCGGAACGTCAAGATCTGCGGCGGCAGGAAGGACATCGTCCGCCTTGCGGAGGAATACAGAGTCTCCGAAATCGTTTATGCGATCCCCGCGGCGAGAGTAAAGGATCGAAAAGAAATCCTGAGGATCTGCCAATCCACCGGCTGCCGTCTGAAGATCATGCCGGGCATTTTCCAGCTTGCCAACGGCGAGGTCAGCATTCAGAAGATCCGAGAGGTCGACATCATGGATCTGCTCGGCAGAGAGAGCGTGGAAGTCGACCTGAATCAGATCGCGGGTTATCTGAGCGGAAAGACCGTTCTTGTGACCGGCGGCGGCGGATCGATCGGCAGCGAGTTGTGCCGCCAGATCGCGCAGCACAATCCTGCGCGTCTCGTTATCTTTGATATCTATGAAAACAACGCCTATGAGATCCAGCAGGAGCTCAAGCGTACATATCCTGAATTGAATCTTACCACGCTGATTGGCTCTGTCCGCGATACCGACCGTGTCAATCAGGTGTTTGAGGAATACCGTCCGAATATCGTATTCCATGCGGCGGCACACAAGCACGTGCCGCTGATGGAGGAGAGTCCGAACGAGGCAATTAAGAATAATGTATTCGGCACCTATCACGTCGCGAAGGCGGCAGCCGTCTATAACGCCGAGACCTTTGTGCTGATCTCGACCGATAAAGCGGTCAATCCCACCAATATCATGGGCGCGTCCAAACGCATCTGCGAGATGATCGTGCAGATGATGGCGAACGCGTCAACAACTAAATTCGTTGCCGTTCGCTTCGGCAACGTGCTCGGAAGCAACGGCAGCGTCATCCCGCTGTTTAAAAAACAGATCGCAGAGGGCGGCCCCGTGACGGTCACACATCCCGATATCATCCGATTCTTCATGACGATACCGGAGGCGGTATCGCTTGTCCTGCAGGCAGGCGCCTATGCGCATCGCGGCGAGATTTTCGTCCTTGACATGGGCGAGCCGGTCAAGATCGACGATCTGGCGCGCAACCTGATCCGCCTTTCCGGATTCGAGCCGGACGTCGACATCGAAGTCAAGTACACCGGTCTGCGTCCGGGCGAAAAGCTCTATGAAGAAATGCTGATGAACGAAGAGGGCCTTCGTTCGACGGCAAATAATCTGATCCATATCGGCAAACCGCTGGATATCAACGATATCGAGTTCGCCCAGCAGCTCGTGCAGCTGGAGGCTGCCTGCGAGGGGAACGCCGATAATATCCGGGATTTGGTCGAAAAGATCGTACCGACGTATCACAGACCCGTGGCGGCGAACTGACTGCACTTTTCGCGCAACATAACGTAACCCTGGGAAAGGGAGGCTTAGGATTCGATGAAAGAACATACACCGAAGAGAAAAGCTGCGGCACAAGGCGTATATAATCGCATCGTCAAACGAATCTTTGATGTTGTGCTTGCCGCGTTTGCTCTGATCTTGCTTTCACCGCTGCTTCTGCTGACAATGCTGGCGATCAAACTGAATTCCAAGGGACCTGTATTCTTCAAACAAACCAGACTCGGACGAGGCGGTAAAGAATTCAAGATCATTAAGTTCCGCACCATGGTTGTGAACGCGGAGCATATCGGCTCCGGCGTGTACAGCAACAACAAGGATCCTAGAGTGACGAAGGTCGGAAAGATCCTGCGCAAAACGTCGATCGACGAACTGCCGCAGATGATAAACCTGCTGAAGGGCGACATGTCTCTGATCGGCCCACGCCCTCCTCTGACCTATCATCCATGGCCGATCGAGCAGTATACGGAAGAGCAGCTTCGCATGTTCGAGGTGCGCCCCGGCATCACAGGCTGGGCGCAGATCCACGGACGCAAGGACGTAGAGTGGAACAAACGCATCAAGCTGAATGTCTGGTATGTGGATCACGTGTCTTTCGCTCTGGATCTAAAGATTTTCTTCATGACCATCGGCAAGGTATTCACCAATGCCGACAATGAAAACAAGGGTGAAACGGTAGACAGGGAAGAAGCTAAGGTGTAAACCGCCGGAAAGAGAATGCCATGCTGAAACTCATGTACATCACCAACCGACCGGAGGTCGCCGGAATCGCAGAATCCGCCGGTGTGGATCGCATTTTTGTGGATATGGAATTCATCGGCAAGGACGTCAGACAAAAGGGTCTGGATACGGTGAAATCACACCATACGGTGCAGGACGTTGTCAACGTCAAGCGCGTGCTTTCCAAAGCGGAACTGTTGGTGCGCGTCAATCCGATTCACGATGCGCTTCCGGATTATCCGTCCTCAGAGGACGAGATTGACGCAGTGATTGCGGCGGGGGCGGACGTGGTCATGCTGCCGTATTTCAAGACGGCGGCGGAGGTTCGCCCTTTCGTCCGGCTGGTGAACGGCAGGGCAAAAACCATGCTGCTGCTGGAAACGCCTGAGTCCGTTGCGTGCGTTGACGAAATCTTAACAGTTGAGGGCGTTGACGAGATCCATATCGGCTTGAACGATCTTAGCCTCGGCTACGGGATGCCGTTCATGTTTGAGCTACTGGCGGACGGCACCGTGGAACGACTTTGCCTCAAGTTCCGCAAGAAAGGCGTCCGCTACGGCTTCGGCGGGATTGCAACTATCGGAAAAGGTATGCTCCCGTCCGAATACGTCATAAAGGAACACTACCGCCTTGGCTCGACCTGCGCCATCCTGTCGCGCAGCTTCTGCGATGCCGCAAAGATAGCGGATATTAACGAGATCAATGACATCTTCCAAAACGGCGTGCGCGAGATTCGCGCGCTGGAGCGCGAATGCGAGCAGCACAGCAAATTCTTCTTTGAAAACGAAAAGGAAGTCGTCCGTCTTGTAAATCGTATTTGCAAGGATATGGACGCCAACTAAGGAAACGATAATGAATCTACTGATTACCGGTGCGTGGTCTGACGCGAAAGCGCATTTTGCGGAAATTGAAGCACTCGGTCATGCGATCCGATTTCTACAGCAGGAGGCGGACGAGCTGCCCTGCGAGCCGGTTTGGGTCGAGGGCGTGATCTGCAACGGCCTGTTTTTGCACCATCCGATCGGGCAATTTCATAACCTGCGCTTTATTCAGCTTACCAGCGCCGGCTTCGACCGCGTGGACATGGACTACGTGCAGGCGCACGGGATTGAAATCCACAACGCCAGAGGCGTCTACAGCATTCCGATGGCGGAGTTCGCCGTCTGCGGCGTACTGCAATTATACAAACAGGCGCGCTTCTTCTATGAAAACCAAATAGCGCGCAGATGGGAAAAGCACCGCGGTCTGCAGGAGCTTTCCGGCAAGACCGTCACGATCCTCGGCTGCGGCAGCGTCGGAACGGAGTGCGCCGTACGGTTCAAAGCCTTCGGTTGCCACGTCCTCGGTGTTGATCTCTATCCGCGAGAAGACGAAGCCTACGAGCGGATGCTCCCACTGACCGAGCTGGAGGCGATTCTTCCCGATACGGACGTTCTGGTGCTGACCGTTCCGCTGACCGAGCAAACGACACACTTGATGAACCGTGAGCGCCTCGAACTTCTGCCGGAAACGGCAGTGCTCGTAAACATCTCCCGCGGCAAGGTCCTCGACGAGACGGCGCTCTGCGATCTGCTGCAAAGCAGATCGCTCTCTGGCGCCGTGCTAGATGTGTTTGAACAAGAACCGCTGGATGCGGGAAACAAGCTTTGGAACGCCGAAAATGTTATTCTTACCCCACATAACAGCTTTGTGAGTGAGATTAACAACGGAAGGCTGACAAGCGCTATACTTGAATGTCTGGAGAATAAATGAAATTTTTATTGATTTCCCCAAAAAACCGAACGGTTTATAACTTCCGCGGCGATCTGATCAAGGCAGTCATCTCGAAGGGCTATGAGGTGATCGTGACAGGTCCAGACCGAACGGACGTGGATAAGATCGAGGCGCTCGGCGCGCGGTTCGTCGAGATTCCGATGAACAAGACCGGCACGAGCGTCACCGGCGACCTGAAATATAAAAAGGCGCTGACCGCTTTGATGAAGGCGGAGAAGCCGGACTTGACGCTGGGCTATACGATCAAACCGGTGGTCTATGGCGCGATGGCGGCGCACGCCGCAGGCGTCAAGAGCGTCAACGGCATGATCACCGGCGGCGGCTATACCTTCACGGCGAAAACCGCAAAGGCCAAGATCCTCGGCACGATCGTGCGGACGCTGTACCGCGCCGGCTTGAAGCGGACGGATCACGTCATTTTCCAGAATGACGACGATCTGGAGGAATTTGTCTCCCGCGGACTTGTCAAGCGCGAAAAATGCCGCATCGTCAACGGCTCCGGCGTCAGCATGGAGCGCTTTCAGCCTGCGCCGCTGCCGGAACGGCCGACGTTCTTTATGCTTTCACGCCTGCTGAAGAGCAAGGGCGTGATGGAGTATCTTGAGGCTGCGCGGCTGGTCAAGACGGAGTATCCCAGCGCGAGATTCTGCTTGTTGGGGAAATATGAAACCGTAATGCAGGACGCGATCCCGCAGGAAACCGTCGAAGCTTATATCCGCGACGGGATCATCGAGCGCTTTGAGGAAACGTCCGATGTTCGCCCGTATTACGCGGAATGCAGCGTCTACGTCCTGCCGTCCTATCGCGAGGGTACGCCCCGCACGGTGCTGGAGGCGATGGCGATGGGTCGTCCGATCATTACAACGGACGCCAACGGCTGCCGTCAGACCGTGGAGGACGGCGTGAACGGGTATCTCGTTCCGGTGCAGGACGCGACGGCGATCGCCGAAAAGATGAAGCTGTTTCTGCGCGAGCCCGCGCTTGCGGAAAGCATGGGTGCAAAGAGCGTCCGGATCTGTGCGGAAAGGTTCGAAGTAAACAAAGTCAATCAAGAGATGCTCCGCATCATGGAGGTATAGATATGTCTCTTTACGAAAGATTAGTCAACAAGGAAGAAAAGCTCTCCCTCGTCGGTCTCGGCTACGTCGGTATGCCGATCGCCGTCGCGTTTTCCAGAAAGATCGACGTCGTCGGCTTTGACCTGAACGCGGCGAAGATTGCGCTTTACAAGTCCGGCGTCGATCCGACGAACGAGGTCGGGAACGAAGCGATCAAGGCGTGCAAGGTGGATTTTACCGCAGACGAAAAGAAGCTCCGCGAGGCTAAATTCCATATCGTTGCAGTGCCGACGCCGGTGAACGACGACCACACGCCCGACCTGACGCCGGTAGAGGGCGCGAGCCGCATCCTCGGCAGGAATCTGCAGAAGGGGAGCATCGTCGTCTTCGAATCCACCGTCTATCCCGGCGTGACCGAGGACGTGTGCGTACCGATTCTGGAAAAAGAATCCGGACTTAAGTGCGGTGTGGATTTCAAGATCGGCTACAGCCCTGAACGTATCAACCCGGGCGACAAGGTGCATCGTCTCGAGACGATCAAAAAGATCGTCTCCGGCATGGACGAAGAGACGCTGGACGAGGTCGCGCACGTTTATGAGCTGGTCGTGGAGGCCGGCGTACACAGGGCGGAGTCCATCAAGGTCGCCGAGGCTGCGAAGGTCATCGAGAACAGCCAGCGCGATATCAATATCGCCTTTATGAACGAACTGTCCATTATTTTCAACAAGATGGGCATCGATACGAAGTCCGTCCTCGAAGCCGCCGGAACGAAGTGGAATTTCCTGAAATTTCAGCCCGGTCTGGTCGGCGGTCACTGCATCGGCGTCGATCCGTACTATCTGACCTACAAGGCGGAAATGATGGGCTACCACAGCCAGATCATCCTCGCCGGCAGACGGATCAACGACGATATGGGTAAGTACTGCGCGGAGAACCTGGTCAAGCAGCTTATCAAGGCGGACAAGCCGGTCAAGAACGCGAAGGTCGCGATCCTCGGATTCACCTTCAAGGAAAACTGCCCCGATACCAGAAATACGAAGATCATTGATATTTACAACGAGCTGAAGGAATACGGCATCACCGCCGTGATCGCCGATCCCGCTGCCGACGCCGACGAGGCGAAGCGCCTGTACGGCGTGGAATTCGTCGATATGGACGCGATCTCCGATATGGACGCGGTGATCCTCGCCGTGGCGCACGAGCAGTTCAAGGCGATCACGATGGAGAGAATGGACACCTTCTTCGCCGCAAACGCACCGAAGGTGCTGCTCGACCTCAAGGGTCTGCTCGACCGCAAGGCATACGAAACGGCAGGATATCATTACTGGAGACTGTAAAAGATGGGTTACGAAAACGTCAGATTTCCGGAAAATACAACTTTTCTCGTCACCGGCGGCGCGGGCTTTATCGGCTCCAACCTCTGCGAGGCGATCCTGAAGCTCGGCTATAAGGTACGCTGTCTGGACGACCTGTCCACCGGCAAGCAGAAGAACGTGGACTTGTTCATCGACGATCCGAACTATACCTTTTTCAAAGGCGATATCAAGGACTTCGCTGCCTGCCTGCAGGCGACCGAGGGCGTCGATTACGTCCTGAATCAGGCGGCTTGGGGCAGCGTGCCGCGTTCCATCGAAATGCCACTCTTCTACTGCGCCAACAATATCCAGGGTACGCTGAACATGATGGAGGCGTCGCGCCGCAACGGCGTAAAGCGCTTCGTCTATGCATCCAGTTCCTCCGTCTACGGCGACGAGCCGAATCTGCCGAAGACCGAGGGCAGGGAGGGTAATCTGCTCTCTCCGTACGCGCTGACCAAGCGCTGCGACGAGGAATGGGCGAAGCAGTACACGATGCATTACGGTCTGGAAACCGTCGGACTGCGCTATTTCAACGTCTTCGGCAGACGGCAGGATCCGGACGGCGCTTACGCCGCCGTCATTCCGAAATTCATCAAGCAGCTTCTGCACGGCGAACGCCCGACGATCAACGGCGACGGCAGACAGAGCCGCGACTTTACCTATATTGAAAACGTCATTGAGGCGAACCTCAAGGCGTGCCTTGCGCCGAAGAAAGCCGCCGGCGAGGCGTTCAATATCGCCTATGGCGGCAGGGAATACCTGAACGATATTTATTACGGATTGACAAAGGCGCTCGGCGTCGACGTCGAGCCGATCTACGGTCCTGACCGCAGGGGCGATATCAAGCACAGCAACGCGGACGTCTCCAAGGCGCGGCGTCTGCTGGGTTACGATCCGTCGTGGAGCTTCGCCCGCGGCATCGAAGAAGCAATTGAGTGGTACAGGGAGAATCTTTAATTCGTACGGACGGAAAGAGGTAACAGATGGAAGACGGCAAGATCTCAGTCATTATGGGTATTTACAATTGTGCTGAAACCCTCCCTGCCGCAATAGAGTCTATTCTCCAGCAAACCTATACCGATTGGGAATTGATCATGTGCGACGATTGCTCAACGGACAATACGTATGATGTTGCGCTTGCGTATCAAAATAAGTATCCGAATAGAATTAAACTCTTACAAAACGAAAAGAACTCCTATTTGGCATATTCTCTGAATCATTGCCTTTCTGTGGCAACAGGAAAATACGTTGCGCGGATGGACGGAGACGATCGATCAGCACCGGAGCGCTTTGCACGGCAGGTCGCCTTTTTGCAGGAGCATCCGGACCTGCAACTTGTCGGTACCGCGGTTCAGCATTTTAACGAAGATGGTTATACCAGCTTAATGCTGGCGCCTGTTCATCCTGACAAATACACGATGAGGGGCTCTTCTCCGTTTAAGCACGCGACGATTCTGACCTATAAGTACGTATATGACCGGCTCGGAGGCTATTGCGTTTCCGACCGCACCCGCCGCTCGCAGGATCGGGAGCTCTTTTTCAGATTCTTTGCAGAGGGCTTTTGCGGAGATAACATCAACGAGCCGCTGTATATAGGTCTTGACGATCTGTCAGCCGTAAAACGCAGAACCTGGAAGGTGCGGTGGAACTCTTTTTTGATCACAAGGGACGGTTACCGATTGTTAAAGTTTCCACGCTGGTGGATTATCAAACCATTTCTAAAAACTGTTATAAAGGCCGTGATACCTTACAGAATCATCTATCGTTTCCGCAGCAGAAAAGCTGTTCGTGGATCATGAGTTACTTTTTTTATAAACGTTGGATGAGGAACTTCAATGTTATTCTATATTATTGTTGTTAGCATTGCTCTATTTTTTGGCGCTTGGGCAGCGAGCTATGATAAGCCAGCAGAAATAAAGAATAGGATCGGCGTGTTCAGACATTCACAATCGAGTAAAGCACTATATACGATTGCGGCATTGGTACTGATTTTTGTTGCAGGTTTAAGGTATTATGTCGGCACGGACTTTGGCGCATATTACAGACACTATCACAAGTATGCCGACACGCTTTGGGAAAGATTCCGTACATTTGATGAACCTGGGTACGCTTTGATTGCTGCTGTCACAACATGGACTTTCGACGATGGATGGATGGCAATTTTCCTTTCCTCGTTGCTTACAATTGGCTTGATTCTTTCTACAATTTACAAGCAATCTGAAACGCTGTTTTTTAGCCTTGCGCTTTATATTTTTATTGGATGCTGGCATGGAAGCTTTAACGGGACTAGACAATACCTTGCAACCGCAGTTATTATGTGCGGATTACCGTTTCTGTTAGAAAGAAAGTTTTTACCCTATTGTATTACTGTATTTCTCGCATTTCTTTGTCATAGGTCAGCAATTATTATGATTTTCCTGTATTTTGTTGTGTACAGGGAGATAAACTTCAAAAACTTGCTGATTACCATCATATTGACTTGGATTATCAGCCTCGCCTATGAGTATCTCTTTTCAATTACGAATCTAATTCTGGATGACGAAGTATCTGACTCTGACTTTACGACACAGAGCGTAAGTATTATCAGAATTATCGTTTATTCTGTACCGGCAGCAGTCTTTTGGCTGTTTTTTAGCCGTCATGAGCTTACCAAGCGTGACACATTTATGGGGAATTTGCTTACCGTTTTCAGTGCATTGTCAATCATTACGATGAACAGTTCCTTTTTGCAGCGAATTATTCTGTATCTAGCACCTTTCCAGGCAATTGCGATTCCTCACATGCTTGGAATGATCAAGGGAAAGACAAGACAATTTGCCAATGCGTTTGCGATCATATTCTATGCGGCGTTTTGGGCTTACGATATCAGCGTTCGATCAAATATGATTCCATACCGTTGGATATTTGAACGATAGCTGCTTTTGAGATAAGGAGACGGAAGAACATGATACAGTATTTTTGCGTTTCTGCCGGCAAGTATTCTTCAGCATTTGATTTTGAGGTCTATCATCCGGCGTCGTTGGACAAGCCATCGGATCATTCGGTCATGTTTATCAATGAAAAGAATTCCGATCGAATTATAGAAATCACCGATGTAAGAAACTGCATCATTTTTCACCCGACGACCTTGGAAATCCCAGACACCGTCCGGCAGAATAATCTGACAATACCAAGCGAGGATCCGCGAACATCATATTGCTTGTTCTTCAGAGAGAACCACATTATGAATGCACCCCGAAAAGAAAAAATGCGCAGTATTGACGGCGCATGGGTTGCAGAAACGGCGGCTATCGGTGATAACACGGTGATTATGCCGTTTGTTTATATTGGCGGCGAAGCGGTTATCGGTAATAACGTGTATATCGGCGCGGGAACGAGAATCGTTGGGAGAGTTCGCATCGGAAATAACGTCGTAATTCGTGAAAACGCGGTGATCGGCGCGGACGGACTCTCGACCGACCGTGACGAAGATGGGAGAGCAGCGACGATGCCGCAGTTCGGCGGCGTTCTGATTGAGGACGACGTGCAGATCGGCGCATTGACCGTGATCGCACGCGGCGCGATCGACGACACCATAATCGGCAGAGGCTGCAAAATTGATAACAGTTGCTTTATTTCTCACAATGTGCAGTTGGGTGAGGATACCTTTGTGGTCGGAGAAACGATTATGTTTGGTGGCTCCAAAACGGGCAAACAGAGTTTTATCTCCGGAAACAGCACGATACGCAACAAGACGAGTATCGGTGATTATGCGACCGTTGGAATGGGCTCCGTTGTAACGAAAAATGTGGAGGATCATTCCATAGTATTAGGCAACCCGGCGCATACGAAAGGATAAGAGAACAGATGAATCAGATTGAATTTTTACCCAGTTTCGACGAATACAGAAAGATTCTCCGTGCAATTCAGGCGACAGGAAAGTGCTGCGATTATAAAACCGCAAAAGGAAAAGACAAGTTCATCATTATGCGGCACGATATCGAGTTTTCGATCGACAGAGCACACGCGCTTTCCCTTGTGGAGTCAGAGGAAAATTTTCAGAGTACATATTTTGTTCAGATTACCAACAACTCATACAATGCACTGTCGCGGCGAAACGTTGCGATGCTGCACGATATGGCGGATAGAGGGCACCAAATCGGGTTGCATTATCACCTGAACGGACAGCTCGACCCTGTAACCGTACGAGACGGTGTTCGGGACCAACTTCGCATAATGTCCGAAATGTTGGGGATGAACATTGACACGTATTCTTTCCACCGACCCGTGAAAGAAGTGTATTATTACGACATTTCGATTCCCAATACGATCAACGCATATTCAAAAGACTTTTTTACCTATGCTGAAAATGTTACAGATGACACCAAACTGGAGGTCAAATACATTGCCGACTCGAAGCACCGCTGGAACTACGGCTATCCGGACTATGAAACGCTGATGAAATACCCCAAGATTCAGATTCTGATCCATCCGTTTTCATGGACGCCCCACGGATACGACAATTATCAGAACTTTGTTTCGCTGATTGACGAGAAGCATACGGAGCTGATCGATACGCTGACGGACGAGTTCCAGCGATTCCGCGAGGTCCGCGGCAGAATCTTGGGGCAAGAGTAAACGTTATAATCCAAACAATTCCTCATTTATGACAAAACCCTTTACAATGCGATTTGACAATATTAATATGTAAAGGGAATCAAGATATGCTGAAAAAAATGTTAAAGCGCGGCTTTTGGGGACGATATTTGATAAGCGTATTGCACTGCGTCGAATGTGCCGTGTTGCCGCGGATTATTTCGGATGAAAAGGCTGTAAAACGGTATTACAAGAAGGCTTCGGGAAGAGAACTCGATTTGGAAAACCCGAAAACCTTCAGTGAAAAGACAAATTGGCTGAAGCTGAACGCACGTTTGCCGCTGATGCAAAAGTGCGCGGATAAATATGCCGTTCG
Source organism: Oscillospiraceae bacterium (assembly GCA_017429835.1). GTDB lineage: Bacteria > Bacillota > Clostridia > Oscillospirales > Oscillospiraceae > JAZOXB01. Next base: position 69,600 of record JAFROD010000051.1, on the reverse strand, counting down.
GGAGTATATCACGGAAAAAGGATACGGTGATTGCCTGAATGAGCTCTACGGCGTCTTCTACAAAGTAAAGGACATCCGTCTGGAGGAACTGCCGGATCAGTTTGTCCTCAAAGCAGCGCACGGTAGTCACATGAACATTATCGTGAAGGACAAGAGCAAGGTAAATTGGCGCCAGGCAAAAATGATGCTGAATTCTTGGCTGCACCAAGATATTTACTGGGCAGGGAGAGAGTGGGTATATAAAGATCAACCGCGTCGGATTATTGCGGAAGCATTTTTACAGGAATCGACAGGAGAACTCAGAGATTACAAGTTTTTCTGCTTTAACGGCAAGCCAGTGTACTGGGAAGTAGACGGTGATCGTTATAAGCCGACGCAATATCGGAATTATTATGATATGGACTACAATCTCCTCCCGATGCACGACGACGTTTTATCGCGCGAGTTAGATTACCTGCCCGTGACGCGAGAGAATCTTGATCGTATGGCGAAAATTGCGCAGGATCTTGCGGAACCGTTCCAGTTCGTACGCGTTGACTTTTATCTTGTCGACGGAAAGATTTACTTCGGCGAGTTGACCTACTTTGACAACGGCGGAAAATGCTGCTTTGAGCCTATAGAATTTGACAGAGTTTTCGGTGATCAATGGGCATTGGTGAAAGACGTGGGATTGGAGCAATGAATAATCCTGTTAGAATTAGCATATTGGGCGATGTTTGCCCTGCGTGGGGATTCCGCAGCTCTTTTGATCTTGCTGATCACGTTTTGGTGTTCGGAGATGTTTTATCTTCATTAAAAGATTCTGATTTGGTGATAGGAAATCTGGAAACACCGATATCTTTAAAGGGAAAGCCAATTGTAAAATGCGGACCGTGCTTCTGCAGTCGACCGAACGATATGCGTGTTCTCAAAAGCGCCGGTTTCGACGTCCTGTCTCTTGCGAATAATCATGTCTTGGATTATGGAGCGGAAGCACTGTTGGATACGATTGCTATTGCAGAAGCAAACGAGATACTGACGGTTGGTGCGGGGAGCGACCGAACGGTTGCCGAAAAGCCGCTGATTCAGGAGGTAAAGGGACGCAGCATTGGAGTTTTGGGTTTTGCGGAGCATGAATTCAATATCGCTGGAGAAGCGACGGCCGGTGCGAATTTGTTTGATCCATATAGTAGCCTAAAGGACGTTGGCGATGCGAAAGCCAGATGCGATTATCTGATTGTTCTATATCATGGCGGAATTGAGGAATACCCCCTTCCGTCACCGCTCCTGCAAAAGAAATGCCGAGCAATGGCAGACGCCGGTGCGGATCTGATTCTATGTCAGCACAGCCATTGCATTGGAACGAGGGAAAACTATCACGGCACGGAGATCCTTTACGGGCAGGGGAACGCAATATTCGGGAAACACGGCAATCCTGCGTGGGACACCGGTCTCCTTGCAACCGTAGAGCTATCGGATGGAGGAAGCAAGGTCTACTATAGAGCTTTTTCCGCAGGCGAGAAAGGAATATCTTTTCTTGGCGATCAAGGCAATCGTGAAGTGCTTGAACACATGGAACAGTTGTCGGCAAAGCTTGACGAACCGGCTTATCTAAAGCAGCGATGGGATGCATATTGTGATAAACTCGCGCCGATGGACATACCGTTGTTGCTTGGATGGAACCGGGCTTTGAATAAACTCAACCGTATCATGAAAAACCGACCGATAAATTGGTTTATGAATCGCAGAAAAGCGATGATCGTGATGAACCTCGTGCGCTGTGATGCTCATCATGAGGTGATCCAAACGATATTGGAGAACATGCAGAAGTAAAGGGAACCTGCAAATGAAGAAAGTCGGAATTGCCACGATGACGGGCGGAGCGAATTACGGGAACGTGCTGCAGAATTACGCGGTGCAGACCCTGATCGAACGCTGCGGTTATCAGGCATTGACGTTGAACAATCAAACAAAGCGCGGTTTTCCGGATTCTGCTGCGAAGAAGCCAGCGCTCTGGCGGAAACTGATGCCGGATTATTTGGCTGCATATCGACGCACGAAGTTGGGAAGCCGCTATGGGTGCAAAAATGCTCGCGACTGTCACGGCACGGGTCTGCGCACAGCGAAACGTCGGAAGGCGCAGTATGACGCAGCGAAGCAGCGCCGGATGGCGCGCTTCGACGCCTGCCGCGAGCGGGTGATCCATACCGATCCCGTTGCCTTTGATGCGAGCAGACTTCCGCGAGAGCATTTGGCGGAGTTTGCGGCCTTCGTCTGCGGCAGCGATCAGGTCTGGAATCCGTATTTCCATACGAATTCCATGATCGAATTTCTACAGTTTGCACCGGAGCGCAAGCGGATCGCGCTGGCGCCGAGTTTTGGCATATCGCAGCTGCCGGAGTGTCGAAAACGCGACTTTTCGGAGTGGATCGCCTCCATTCCGCATCTGTCCGTCCGTGAGGATGCCGGCGCGAAGCTCATTAAGGGCTTGACTGGACGAGACAGCAAGGTGCTGTTAGATCCGACCTTTGCCCTGACGGCAGATGACTGGCGCACATTTGCGCGGGAACCGGAGCAGAAGCCGCAGGGCGAGTATGTTTTTTGCTACTTCCTTGGCAACGAGATCAACCGCTACGTGCGGTATATCGAGCAATACGCAAAACGAAACAACTGCGAGATCGTGAATATCTGCGATATCCGCGATCTGCGCTATTACGATATCGACCCGCAGGAATTCGTCTGGCTGTTAGATCATGCGCGGGCGATCTTTACCGACTCCTTCCACGGAACGGCGTTTTCCATCAACCTGCAGAAGCCCTTTGTGGTGTTTGAGCGGGTAGAAGGCGGCTCGTCCATGTCCTCCCGCATCAGCTCAGTCCTGAAAAAGACAGGCCTGGAAGACCGGCAATTCCCTAAGGTGCTTTTGCCGGACGTGGATTCCTGTGATTTTACCAAAGCGTCCTCCGTCGTTTCGGCGGAACGCGAAATCACCGTACAATTCTTACAAACGGCGCTGGCTGATGCTGATACGGGAAATATAAAGCCTGTGCTTGCAAGCCGTGCGCACTGCACGGGCTGCGGCGCCTGCGAAGCCGCCTGCCCGACGGGCGCGATCCGCATGGAAGCGGACGCGGAGGGGTTCCTCTACCCGCGCGTCGACATAACAAAGTGCGTCGGCTGCCTTGCCTGCGAGCGGAGTTGTCCGGCGGACTGCGTGACGCCGGCGGATAAAGCGCCGGAAGCGTATTACGCGTTTGCAAAGGATGCGGAAATCTGCCAAAGCAGCTCCTCCGGCGGCGTGTTTACGCTGTTGTCGCAGGAGATCCTGCAGCGCGACGGCGCGGTCTTCGGCGCAGGTTTCGATTCGGATTTCCGCGTGCGGCATCAAAGAATTGATAAACCGGAGGAAATCGCTCGTCTGCGCACGTCCAAATATGTGCAGAGCGATCTCGGCGATACCCTGCGGCAGGTTCGATCTCTTCTGAAAGAGAACCGTCCGGTGCTGTTCAGCGGTACACCCTGTCAGATCGCCGCCTTGCGGCAGTATTTGGGAAAAGACGACGAGAACCTGTTTACACAGGATATTATCTGTCACGGCGTGCCTTCGCCTGAGGTCTGGAAGGATTATCTGGAGCAGACGCACGGCGACAAGCAGATCGCATCGGTCAATTTCAGAGATAAAACGCTCGGTTGGTACGGGTTCTCCATGAAGGTCACGTATGCGGACGGAGCGTATTATCGCGAGCTTGCGACGAAGGATCCCTATGAGAGATCGTTTCTGGCAAATCTGACGCTGCGCCCCTCCTGCTACCAGTGCCAGTATAAGTCGGTCAGCCGCGTGAGCGATCTGACCCTCGCAGATTACTGGGGCGTGGAGCTGGTGCATCCTGAGCTGAAACAGCAGCAGGGCGTTTCCCTGGTGCTGGCGCATAGCGAAAAAGGGAAACGCTTGCTCGACGCGATCGCGAAAGAGTTTCAAATCGGCAGCACCGATTTGGAACGTGCAACGAAGATGAACCACGCCACGACGCACAGCGTTTCGTGGCATCCGAACAGAAATGAATTCTTCCAAAAGCGAAAGGAAGAGCCGTTTGCCGCGCTGACAAAACGACTTCTGCGCCCGACTGCGGCACAAAGAGCAAAGCGCGTCGTGAAGCGCAGCGGCTCTCGCGTGAAGAAACTTATCAAAAAGATACGAGGAAAATAAGATGAAGGGAATCGTTCTTGCCGGCGGCGCCGGTACGCGCCTGTACCCGCTGACGCGGGTGACCAGCAAGCAGCTTTTGCCGGTCTATGACAAACCGATGATCTATTATCCGCTGTCTACGCTGATGCTGGCGGGAATCCGTGATATTCTGATCATTTCCACGCCGACGGACACCCCGCGCTTTGAAGAACTGCTGGGCGACGGCGCTTCCATGGGCGTGCGACTTTCCTACAAGGTCCAGCCCTCGCCGGACGGTCTGGCGCAGGCGTTCCTGCTGGGAGAGGAATTCATCGGCGACGATTGCTGCGCGATGATCCTCGGCGACAACATTTTCTACGGCAACGGCTTCGGCAGAATTCTTCGTGAGGCGAAGGCGAACGGCGAGAACGGCAGAGCGACCGTGTTCGGATACTACGTGCCGGACCCGGAGCGCTTCGGCGTGGTGGAATTTGACCATAGCGGAAAGGCGATCTCTATCGAAGAAAAGCCGAAGCAGCCGAAATCCAACTATGCCGTCACCGGTCTGTACTTTTATGACAGGCACGTTGTTGAGAAGGCAAAGCGCGTGAAGCCCTCTGCCCGCGGCGAACTTGAGATCACGGATCTGAATCGGATGTATCTGGACGAAGGCCTGCTGGACGTCAAGACGCTCGGCCGCGGCTTTGCGTGGCTGGACACAGGTACGATGGAGTCTCTGGTCGAGGCTGCCAACTTTGTGCAGATGGTCGAAAAACGGCAGGGCGTGAAGATATCCGCCCCGGAGGAGATTGCCTACCGCAACGGATGGATCACCAAGGACGAACTGCTGACCTCTGCGGCGCTTTACGGGAAATCGCCCTACGGCGCGCATCTGCGCGCGGTAGCGGAAGAAAGAATTATCTATTAGGAAGATATTATGGAGATTATTCGGACAAAACTCGAAGGCGTATATATTCTGGAGCCGAAGGTATTTGGCGATCATCGCGGCTATTTCATGGAGACCTATTCCGAGCGCGTCTTTTCGGAGTTGGGTCTGAATACGCGCTTCGTGCAGGACAACGAGAGCTTTACGGCGCAGAAGGGAACGCTGCGTGGGCTGCATTTTCAACAGAATCCGATGGCCCAGACCAAGATCGTGCGCGTACTGTCCGGTGCAGTGCTTGACGTTGCGGTCGATCTTCGCAAGGGTTCGCCGACCTATCTGCAATGGGAGGCAGTGGAGCTTTCTGCGGAAAACAAGCGGATGTTTTACATCCCGCACGGCTTTGCGCACGGCTTTTTGACGCTGACGTACAACGTCACTTTCGTGTACAAGGTCGACAATCTCTATGCGCCGGACTGCGACCGCTCGATACGCTTCGACGATCCTGTGATAGGCGTGCAATGGGGGATCTGTGATCCGATTCTCTCACAGAAGGATCAAAACGCGCCGCTGCTCAGAGACAGCGACTGTAATTTTGTTTTTGAGGGCTGAATTATGAAACTATTGGTGACCGGCGGCGCCGGCTTTATCGGCAGCAATTTCATCTTTTATGAGCGCAAACAGCATCCGGAGGATCGGATCATCTGTCTCGACGCGCTGACCTACGCCGGCAATCTGGAAACGCTCGCCCCTGTGATGGGCGATCCGATGTTCCGTTTTGTCAAGGGCGATATTGCAGACCGCGCAGCAGTCTACGCCCTGTTCGAGGAGGAGCATCCGGACTACGTCGTGAACTTTGCGGCGGAGAGCCATGTCGACCGCTCCATTGAGACGCCGGAGCTGTTCTTGCAGACGAACGTGATGGGCACGCAGATACTTCTGGACGCCTGCCGGAAATACGGCGTGAAGCGCTACCACCAGGTGTCGACCGACGAGGTCTACGGCGATCTGCCGCTCGACCGGCCGGATCTGTTCTTTACGGAGGAAACGCCGATCCATACCTCCAGCCCGTATTCCGCATCCAAGGCGGCGGCGGACCTGCTGGTGCTGGCGTACCACCGCACCTTCGGCCTGCCGGTGACGCTCTCGCGCTGCTCCAATAATTACGGACAGTATCACTTCCCGGAGAAGCTGATCCCGCTGATGATCTCGCGGGCGCTCGCGGACGAGAGCCTTCCGGTCTACGGCAAGGGCGAGAACGTGCGCGACTGGCTCTACGTCGAGGATCACTGCGCTGCGATCGACCTGATCCTGCGCAACGGCACGGACGGCGAGGTCTACAACATCGGCGGACACAATGAGAGGACCAATCTCGCGGTCGTAAAGACAATCCTGCACGAGTTAGGCAAGCCGGAAAGCCTGATCACCTACGTCAAGGATCGTCCGGGGCATGACCGGCGCTACGCCATCGACCCGACCAAGATTCACCGCGAACTCGGATGGGAGCCGACGACCGGCTTCGACGAGGGCATCAAGCGGACAGTCGCTTGGTATCTGAACAACCGCCCGTGGTGGGAACACATTCTGGCAGGGGAGTATCAGGATTATTATGAAAGAATGTACGCAGGAAGATAAGCAGACGCGGTATAATTACGTTTTTTTTAATACTTGCGGCGACTATTTGGAGCCTGTGATCCATCCATTAAAAAACTACCCATTTGTGCGAGTATATGACAGAGCATTCGACGGAAATGCGCTTCTCCAAAAGCTGTGTTTTCTTCATTGGTCCAAAAAACTGAACCGAAGAATCAGACTCCCGGGAAAGCGGATTTGGTATCGAAAATTGATTGAGCAGGATTTTGCTGAGGATAAGCCCTGCTGCTACGTCTTCTATGGAGGAAAATACATTACAGAAGACCGGGAGTTTTTCAACTACATAAAAAAGAAAAACCCGAATAACAAGTGTATCGTTTTATGTTATGATCTGATTTCCAAAAAGCATTGGAACATGGAGCAGGTAAAGAAATGCTGCGACCATATCGTGACATATGATCCCGGAGAGGCAGAAAAGTATCAGGTCGACTTGATGCAAGCTTTTATGTACGGCGCAATAACCGAGGTTACCGAGCCGGAAACATTTGATTATGACGTCTATTTTCTCGGTTATGCAAAAGACCGGCTGAATCAGATTCACGCGACATACCGTACCCTTTCAAGTGCCGGGCTACGCTGCAACTTTATAGTTTGCGGTGTATCGAAAGAAGAACGGATTCAAGGCGAAGGACTGCACTACACTAAACCGATTTCATATAGAGAAAACATAGAGAACGTCAAACGAAGCAAGTGTATTCTGGAATTGATGCAGGGCGGCAGCGATGCGCCGACGCTTCGGACGGAGGAAGCGCAAATATATCGACGTAAGTTATTGACAAATCATCAGAATCTTGTAAATCAGCCTTATTACGACAACAATAATATGCGCGTTTTCTCAAAGCCGGACAGTATCGATATAGCTTTTCTGAAGGCGCCGATCGATTATTCCACTTTTGAGGATTCTTTTGATTATTCTCCATATCAGATGATTACTTACTTTGAAAACTTGTTGGGAGGCAGACAATGAATCCTTTGATCTCTGTCATTATCCCTGTTTATAACCCCGGCAAATATCTTCAACCCTGTCTTTCGTCCATTGTAAACCAGACCTACAAGAATTTGGAAATCATCCTGATTGACGATGGGTCGACCGATGGAAGCGCAGCATTGTGTGACGATTATGCTGCAAAGGACAAAAGAATCAAATGTATACATCAAAAGAATTCGGGCGTTTCAGCAGCGCGAAACCGCGGACTGGCGGAAGCAACTGGAGATTTTTACAGCTTTCCGGACAGCGACGACTATTTGGAGCTGGATAGCTACGAATACCTGCTGGAGCTTGTGAACGAACACCAATGCGACGCGATCAACTTTGAATTCTTCGGCACCTATAAAGATCATGAAACGACGCATTTGCTTGGCGATGATCACTATGGACTTGTAGATACGAAAACTGCGCACCGCCTTGTAATGAACGGAGAACCTTTTTGCTGGAATAAGCTGTATGCTGCACATTTGGTGCAGGGATTGCAATTCCGGAAGGATATTCTCCGTGGAGAAGACAGCCTGTTTGCGCATCAGGCGATTGACCGGGCAAAGACGGTTTGGTTTGACAAGCGACCGCTGTATCATTACGTGCAGAGCGAACAAAGCGCTTGCAGAGGCACCTTCCGACCGAGCCAGCTCAGCGCGCTGAAGCTGTACGACGCATATCAGCCGTTGTACCAAGAGAAGTATCCGGAGTTCTGGCAGCCGTTCCTTGTCGGCATGGCTGATTTGCTGATTACGCTTTATTACAATATGTGGTCGGATAAAGCGAATTACAAGAAAGAGCAAAAAGCGCTGAAGGCGGAATACAACCGCCGCTACGTCGAGATAGATAAAACGCGCCTGTCGAAATCGAAACGAATCAAATTTGCTTTGTTTCGCTCTTCAGCAAACGTGTTTTCCGTCATTCATAAACTGATTCACAGACTATGAAGCATAATTACAGTTATCAGGGGGAGCGAATCCTGCTCCGTCCGTTAGCGGAAGAAGACATTGAACCGTTTCGGCTGCTTCGGAACAGACCGGAAAACAGACGTTGGTTTTTCTTTGCGGATGAGATAACAGAGGAACGCCAAAGCGCTTGGTATCAGCAGTATGCTGCAAAAGGAAACGACTATATGTTTGCCGCGGCGCTTCCCGCCGAACCAACATGCTTCGTCGGGGCGATCGCTGTATATAACTTTAGACAGGAAGACAATTCTTTTGAAGTCGGCAGATTGCTTTTGGATTCCGGAAATCCTGCCTGTAGAGGGTTAGGAAAAGAGCTCGTGCGAGGTATACGTTGGATTGTGGAGAACTATTTCCCCAAAAGCGTATGTACTTCATTACGTGCGGAGATTTATGATAACAACGAGCGTTCTATCCGCTGCTTTCAGTCAAACGGATTTCAAGTATATGGCGAGAGAATTGAAAAAGACAGGCGTATCGTTCTGATGCGATGTGCAGTTAAGAATAATGAAACGGAGTGACTATCGTGGCAATACAAGTATTTCAGGCAACCTTTGATGTGGAGGCCTGCCTCGCGGAGATTCGGGAATGCCTCGAAAAGGGCTGGACCGGCATGGGCTTCAAGACTGTCCAGATGGAAGAAGCATGGAAGAAGTATACGGGCTTTGAAAATGCGTACTATCTGAATTCTTCGACCGCGGGTCTGAACCTGTGCATTGAGATTCTGAAGGAAAAGTACGGCTGGGCGGACGGCGACGAGATCATCACGACGCCGCTGACGTTTATTTCGACCAACCACGCGATCCTGCTGGGCGGCATGCATCCGGTCTTTGCGGATGTGGACGACACCTTCTGCATGGATCCGAAGGAAGCAGAGAAGAAGATCACGGAAAAGACCCGTGCGATCATGTACGTCGGACTTGGCGGAAACGTCGGTCATTGGGACGAGATCGTCACGCTGGCAAAGAAGTATAATCTGAAGCTGATCCTTGACGCCGCGCACATGGCGGGAACGCGGATCAACGGCGTGATTCCCGGCAGGGAAGCCGACGTAGTAGTCTATTCCTACCAGGCAGTTAAGAACCTGCCGACTGCCGACAGCGGAATGATCTGCTTCCGCGAAAAAGAGCTAGATGCCGTTGCCAGGAAGCGCGCATGGCTGGGCATCAACAAGGACACATACGCCAGAACTGGCTCCGGCGGAAACTATAAATGGAAATACGACGTGGAATACGTCGGCAGAAAGGATCACGGCAACTCCGTGATCGCATCTCTCGCGCTGGTGCAGCTGCGCCATCTGGACGAGGACAACGCCCGCCGCAGGGAAATCTGCGAGCAATACCAGGAGGGTCTTGCCGTTCTTGGCGACAAGATACGCTTTGCCAACGTCCTGTACCCGGAGGAATGCAGCCGTCATCTGTTCCAGATTCTGATAGAACGCAGAGATGAATTGATGACGTATCTGAATGAACACGACATTTTCCCAGGCGTGCACTACGTCGACAATACGGAGTACAGGATGTACCGTTACGCCCACGGCACCTGCCCGCACGCGGCGTATATCAGCGATCACACCATGACGCTGCCGCTTCACATGAGACTGACAGACGAGGACGTGCAGACGGTGATCCGTGAAGTCGTTCACTTCTTTGAAACGTGTGTTCATTAAGCAATCTATTACTACGGAGTACAGGTCATGATGATTTTTTCCGGTAAAAAACTGCTGATTCTGGCTGGAGCAGACGTCCACGTAAAAGCAGTAAAAAAGGCAAAAGAGATGGGTCTCTATGTTGCCGTGACAGACTATCTTGAAGATTCTCCTGCAAAAATAATTGCAGATGAGTCGTGGATGTTCAGCATTACAGATGTAGATGCAATTGTGAAGAAGTGCAGAGAGACAGGAATTGATGCGGTTCTTAACTGCTGCAACGATCTGGCGCAAAAACCGTATGCAGAGATTTGCAGAGAATTGAAGCTCCCGTGCTTTGGAACAGTTGAGCAATATAACATAATGACGGACAAAAGAAGGTTTAAGCAGTTTTGTATGGAGCATGACGTCGACGTTATACCGGAGTATTCGTTTGATGATGTTCAAGCCGGAAACGCTCGTTATCCGCTGCTGATAAAACCGGCGGAATGCAGAGGATCGCGTGGGCAGTGCATTTGTGCTTCAAAAGAAGAAGCGATACGCGCTTATGCGGAAGCGCAAAGGTTTTCCTTAAACGGCGAGGCGATATGTGAAGCATACATCAATAATATGCAGGATACAGCGTCTGCGTTCTTCGTTGTAGACGGAGAGCCGTATCTAATCAAATTCGGAGACAGATTCCTTGGGCAGAAAGCTGACGGTCTAAACAGGCAAGTAATGTGTTCAAGATTTCCATCAGCCTTTTCAAAGCAGTTTGAAAAGAACTGCATGACCAAAGTCAAGAAGATGATTCGTGCCCTAGGCATTCAATTCGGTCCTGTTTTTTTGCAAGGCTTTTTTGATGGCGATACAATTCGCTATTATGATCCCGCTTTAAGAATGCCTGGGTCAGATTATGACTTGATGCTTAGCCGCGCCACCGGATTCGATCCTGTCAAAAGCATGATTCATTTTGCCGTCACTGGCGATACCAAAACTTGTATTGGAAATCCGCAAGACGCGTATTTACTCGGAGGAACGACTTGCCTGCTGGTTACGGTTTCCGTTCGACCGGGTATGATAAAAGCAATTACGGGCATTGACGAAATCAAACGCCATCCTTCAGTCACTGTGGTCCAGCAGAAACTCAAGCCGGGAGATTGCGTGCCTGCTACTGGCGACATTCAACAACGAGCGGCCGAATTTGGCGTAAATCTCAATGACGACGAGGATCCGGTATCTTTTCTTCGGTATATTTATAGTACATTCCATGTTTTGGATGAGAATGGTGCCGACATGGTTGTATCCAAGATTGATGCAAGAAAACTAATCTGATTATTTACAGAAAGGTACAGCTGAAGATGAAACACGATATGTCATATTTGAAGGATCTACCGATCGCTGTTCTCGGCGGCGGGGCAGTCGGCAAAACCTGCGCTGCGGATTGCAAACTCGCGGGAAGAGAAGTACGGCTCTACTCGAGAAGTAAGGAATCTGTTGCAGGTCTGGAGAAAACGGGTATTCTTTTTGATGGAATCCAAAGGAACCTGTATGGCTTTGAAAGATCCGGCAAGGCTTTTATGGATGTTGTCAGTACCAATATGGCGGAAGTAGTGAAAGGAGCGGGACTGATTATAATCGGTATACCTGCTCATGCCCATGAACACTATTTGAAAACACTTGTTCCGCTGCTGGAAGACGGTCAGGTAATCCATGTATTTACGGACAACTATGCCAGTCTGCTGCTGCGCAAGTATATGCGGGAAATGGGCTGCACCAAAAAGGTCATTGTCGGCGGCTGGGCGTCCGCTCCGTATGGAACGAGAATTGAAAAAGTCGGCGGATTTATGATGCCTCACGTTGCGGCGAAGTACCGGGCAATCACGTTACGAGGCGCATGTCAGCCAATGACGGATATCGAAGATTTTATGGAATCAATTAAATATCTCCCTTGTATGGATGCCGTCACAAATGGCAACGGTCCCGTCGCGGGAGATACAATGCTGGATATCGGCTTTTCCAACGTAAACCCTGTGATCCACGTTCCTGCATCCCTGCTCGGCGTATCCAGCATGGAGAACTGGTCTCTGGTATATGGCAACGAGCCGGATTCTTACTCTATGTATTCTCATGGTCTTTGCCCGTCGATTTGCAGGGTGCAATATCAATTCTATGAAGAAGAGAAAGCGATTGCAAACGCAATTGGAATTGAAATGCCGTCTTACGATTACGAGATGTTTTTCTCAAGGAGAAGCATCCTCACGCAAGAATACATGGGATTAAACGCAGAGGGCAAGGATAACGTCGTTTTCCCGTTGGACAAGCCGTGTAACGAAGGAAACACCGGACCCAATAGCATTGACCACAGATATATTACGGAAGATATTCCTGTCGGCTGCAAGATTTATCATGACCTTGGAGTGAAGTTTGGCGTTCCGACCCCGATTATTGATTCCATGATCGTCCTGGGCGGCGCGATGCACGAGAAAAATTATTTCAAAGAGACCAAGTATGATTTGGCGTACCTTGGAATCGATGAAATGTCTAAAGAACAGCTACTTCGTTATCTTTATTACGGTGAAAATGCGTAGTCTCAGGCATTTGCGCAGAGCCGATTCTATCTGAGAGCAGGAAACAAGCATGAAAGAAACCTATCGAGGGAAAGCGCTATCCGGCATGGCGTGGAAGTTTGCCGAGCGATTGCTGACGAAAATCGTCACAGGTGTCGTTTCGATCATCCTTGCGCGCATTCTGTTTCCGGAAGACTACGGCGTCATCTCGCTGACAACTGTTTTTATTACATTATTTGACGTTTTCGTCACATACGGCTTCGGCGTTGCGCTGGTACAGAAAAAGGATGCCGATGAGCTGGATTTTTCCTCTACGTTCTACGCGGCGTTTGTTATTTCGTCCGCGTTGTATGCGCTCCTGTTTTTTGCCGCGGCCTACATCGGAGATTTCTACGATTCACCGCTGCTGTGTTCCGTGCTGCGTGTGCTTGGACTGCGTTTGCCGATCAGCGCGCTCGGAACGGTTCAGAATGCGATCGTTTCCAGGAAGCTGATGTTCAAGCAGTTCTTTTGGGCGTCGTTTATCGGAACGGTACTTTCCGCCGTGGTCGGCATCTGGATGGCATACGCGGGCTACGGCGTTTGGGCGCTGGTCGGTCAGCAGCTGACGGACATTGTGGTAGATAAGGTCTTCTTCCTGTTTGCGACGCGGTGGTATCCGAAACTCTGCTTCTCGTTTACTCGCGTAAAAGGCTTGCTGAACTATGGCTGGAAAATTCTGGTTTCCGGACTGATCAACACCGGATATACCGAACTTCGCAGTCTGATTATCGGTAAAAAGTATTCGAAAGCCGATCTGGCGTACTATGATAAGGGCAAAACTTTCCCCTCCGTGCTCGAAAACAGCATCCATGCGCCGATCAACGACGTGCTGTTTCCGATTCTGGCGAAGGAACAGGACGATCTGGAGCGCGTCAAGGATATCACAAGAAAGACCATCACCACAAGCTGCTTTTTTGTATTTCCGGCGATGGTCGGCTTAGCAGTTGTTGCGCCGACGGTCGTTCCGCTCGTCTACACCAGCAAATGGAACCCAATTATTCCGTTTATGCAGCTCTTGTGCGTCTCATTCATGTTCCGGCCGATGCAGTATGCGAATATTCAGGCGATCAAAGCGATTGGAAAAAGCGACGTCTATCTGAAGTTGGAAATCATTAAAAAGAGCGTAGGAATCGCCCTGCTGCTCGCCTCCATCTGGTTCGGCGTTTTCTGGATCGTCTTTGCGGCAATGCTGACGGAGATCGCAGCGACGGTAATTAATGCGATCCCAAATAAAAAGCTGCTGCGCTACAGCTTCGGCGAGCAGGTCAGGGATATCCTCCCGTATCTTCTGCTCACGCTCCTGATGGGCGGTGTCGTGTTTGCAATGAATTATCTCCCCATCCATCAAGCGTTGCGCCTGCTGCTGCAAGTCGTTGTCGGTGCCGGTGTGTACTATCTTGCCGCGCGGCTGACGAAGCCTGCCGCGTACTCCTACAGCAAGGAGATCATCAGGGGCTTTTTCTCAAAACGAACGAAGAAACAGGAAGCGCGCGAAGAAGACGTCACAGAGGGTTAACGCAAAAGAAACGGAGGGCAAGATGAAAAAAGCGCTTGTCAGTATTATCACTCCCTGCTATAACGGCGCTGCCGTGATCGGCAGGATGATCGAGTCTGTTTTAGCGCAGACGTACGACAATATCGAATACATTCTCGTCAACGACGGCTCGAAGGACGACACGGAGCGCGTTGTGCTTTCGTATCAGGAACAGTTTGAGAAGCGCGGCTACCGCTTTCTCTACGTGAAGCAGGAAAACGGTGGACTCGGCGCGGCGATCAACGCCGGCCTGCGGGTCATTACCGGCGATTATCTGTGCTGGGCGGACGCGGACGATTTCTACGCGCCGACGTCTGTCGAGAAGCGCGTGACTTGGATGGAGGCGCATCCGGACTACGGCGTGATCACGTCGGACGCCTATATTGTAAAAGAGGGCACGGTAGATCAGCCGATCCGCACGGTTTCCTCCGGCGTGCCGGATAACGAGAACGAAGCGCAGTTCTGGAATCTGCTGAACGGAGAATCCATTTTTACGCCCGGCGCACACATGGCGCGTGTTTCCATGTTTACGGAGCAGTATCCCGATCGTCAGATCTATCCTGCAAGGAGAGGACAGGATTGGCAGCTTCTTCTGCCGATGTATTATCATTATAAGCGCCATTTTCTCAACGAACCGCTCTTTTATTACGTTGTTTCGGACAACAGTATGTCGAGAGACGATTCCGCTGAAAAGGTACTGTTTCGATGTGACGAACACGAGGACATCCTGCGGCATACGCTTGCCGGGATCCAAATGCCGGAAGCAGATCGTAAGAAGGCGGAGCGGCAGGTTCGGGTCAATTATGCAAGAAGACGGCTTTCTGTCGCGTACCGCAGCGGAAAGAAAGACGTTGCAATAGCAGCGTATCAAAACTTAAAGAAAGACCAGGCGTTGAGAAGGAAAGACCGCGTGTATCTGTTCGGCGCAAAGCATCCCTGGTTCCGCAAGATTGCGGGGAAGTAACGATCTTTTATGATAATCGCAAGAGAATCGCGAGGGAATAAGATGAATAAGACGGTTTCGGTTATCATCCCGGTGTTCAATGTAGAAGACTATGCGGCAGAGTGCTTTGACAGCATCCTTGCGCAGGAGCATCAGGACTTTGAAGTGATTATCGTGAATGACGGCTCTACGGACGGAAGCGGAGCAATTTGCGATGCGTATGCAGCGAGGGACTCCCGTTTTCATGTAATTCATACGGAAAACCGCGGCGTCGGACAAGCCAGAAATCTGGCGATGGAGCAGATGAGCGGTGAATACTGTTTCTTCCTCGACCCCGACGACGTGTTGGAGCCGTTTACGTTCAGCTATCTTATGCAGCTTTTGGAGGACAACCACGCGGATATTGCATTGGGTGTTTCCAAAAACTTCAGGGACGCCATCCAAAGAGAAGAAACAGAGAAAAAGGAATATGTTCACCGCGGGAAAAAGGAGATTATCGAGGGCGTTATTTTCGATAAGAACGACCTGAAGCCGCTGGAGCGGAAAACGGAAAAATCCGTCGTAAACTGGGAATTCTTCTCCAGCCTCTACAAGACGGCTTTGCTGAAGGAAAAGCAAATTCGGTTCCTGCCGATCTCCTACGGCGAGGATACGTACGTCGCGTTTGCCTACCTGCTGGAAGCGCAAACGGCGGTCACGACCTCGCTGCCGGTCTATTGGCACCGCAGGAATCCGACCTCGACCACCTTCCGCTACCATCCCGACTATCTGGATGAAACGAAAAAATACTATCGTTACTATTTTGAACTCTTCGAGCAAAAGGCGCCGGACTATCTGGAGCTGGCGCGCATCGGCCTGGACGCGCAGTATTACAGAAGATGCGTGTCGGCGATCGAACGCGAGCTGTTTCTCAGCCCGCCGGACCGCGGAACGAAAGAAAAGTCGGAAACGATCCGGACCGTGCGTAACGATCCGAAATTCAGCGAGATGTTTACGGCGGAGAATATCCGCCGGACGCCGAAGGGACGCTTCCGGACAATGCTGTTTTTGTTCCGGCGGGGAATCATTCGCCCGACTGTGCGCTTGCTTGCATGTCGCAAGAGATAGTCAAGTTCCGTGAGGGATACTGCGATGAAGAATGTTTTGCGATCCACTTTGGATACGCAACGGGGCGTCGCGAAATGAGATAATGTAATGACTTTTTTTCAGTACATTTACTACCTGAAGCCGTGGGCGCAGATTCTGCTCTGCGTCGCAGGATGGGCGGCGTGGACAGTTGCTATGATACTCCTGCGCCGACAAAAGCGCGTCCATACCGGCGCTGCGCTGCTCGGACTTGTGCTGTCGATCGCGTTGATTCTGTACCAGACGGTTTTGGCAAGAAACGGCGGAGTGCGGAGCCTCGTACTGCGACCGTTCGTGACCTTTCTGAAGGCGAGAGAAGAGGGCGAATATTACCGCTCGATGGTATTGAATGCGGTGCTGTTTGTGCCGCTGGGGCTGTCACTCTCTGCGTTACTGTCGCAAAAAATGACGACAGGCAAATGCGTGGCGCTTACGGTGCTGATCGGACTGCTGACAAGCGCCATATTGGAAACGCTGCAATATGCATTCGCCCTGGGAAAAACGGAAACAGATGACGTTATCATGAATACGTTCGGCACGTTTTTCGGCGCTGCGCATATCTGGGTTACAGCTTTCGCACAACGTCGGTTTTGCACGCGCGAATCCGGATGAAGAAATAAATAATTAGTACGCCAGCTTGACCGTTTTGCGCGGCAGGCGAAAAGAGGTATGACATGAAAGTGATGGTTGTCGGCGCCGGAACGATGGGATCCGGCATTGCGCAGGTCTTTGCGCAGTGGGATGAAGCCGAGCGCGTCTATATAGCCGACGTAGACGCCGCGATTGCCGAAAACGGGAAGCTGCTGATTGCGAAATCGCTTGCGCGTATGGTTGCAAAGGAGCGCCTCACGCAGGAGCAGGCGGACGCGATCCTCGAAAAAATCGTCACTGGAACGAAGGAAATCGGCGCAGACGCTGATTGGGTCATCGAAGCCGCGATCGAGGATATGGCGGCGAAAAAGCGCCTGCTGCAGGAGCTTGACGGCATCGTGCGGGAGAACGCGGTTTTTGCCACAAATACGTCTTCGCTCTCAATTACCGAATTGAGCGCCGGACTGAATCATACTTTGGTCGGCATGCACTTTTTCAACCCCGCGCCCGTGATGAAGCTCGTTGAGATCATTTCCGGCGCGCTTACGCCGCAAAACGTAGCGGAGCGTGCGGAAATGCTGGCAAAATCTTTGGGAAAAGAACCGGTACGTGTGAAGGAAGCGCCGGGTTTTGTGGTGAATCGTCTTTTGATTCCTATGATCAATGAGGCGGTCTTTCTCCTGTCGGAAGGCGTCGCCTCTGCGGAGGATATTGATATCGCCATGCGGCTCGGCGCGAATCATCCCATGGGGCCGCTTGCGCTTTGCGATCTGATCGGATTGGACGTCGTATTGGCGATCATGCAGACGCTTCAGACGGAAACCGGCGACGATAAATACAGACCTGCGCCGCTGCTGCGAACGATGGTTCGCGCCGGAAAGCTTGGTCGTAAAAGCGGAGAAGGCTTCTTCTCCTACCGATAAGCGAATTCGGGTATTTGTTGCTTTTCCAGGCAAAACCGGAGGGGTTCTATGAAAAACGTATATATTCTGGGCGCTTGCCGCACGCCGATCGGAAAAATGGGCGGCGCTCTGTCTTCCATTTCCGCGGTGGACTTGGGAGCTGCCGTGATTCGGGAAGCTCTGCTTCGCGCAAAGATTCCCGCCGACCGTGTGGAGCACGTCTATATGGGCTGCGTACTGCAAGCCGCGCTCGGTCAGAACGTGGCGCGGCAGGCGGCGCTGAAAGCCGGCATTCCGTTTACGTCGACTGCGCAGACGCTGAACGTCGTTTGCGGCTCCGGCTTGGAAGCCGTCAACGCGGCCGCGCGGCTGATTCAGTCCGAGGAAGCCGATATTGTTGTGGCAGGCGGTACGGAAAGCATGTCGCAGGCGCCCTTTGCGTTGACGCAGGGACGCTTCGGTTACCGTATGGGCAGCCCGATGATAAACACGCCGCTGATCGACACGATGGTGAACGACGCGCTCTGGGACGCGATCAACGATTATCACATGGGCTTCACGGCGGAGAACGTCGCGGAGCGCTGGGGCATCAGCCGCATGGAGATGGATGCGTTTGCCGTCGACTCGCAGAATAAGGCGGAACGGGCACAGGCTGACGGCGCCTTTTCGGAAGAAATCGTTCCAATCGTTATCCAAGGCAAAAAGGGTGCTGTTACCGTTGCAGCCGACGATGGGCCTCGTCCGGGAACGACTGTGGAAGCGCTTGCGAAGCTGCGCCCGGCGTTCAAGCCGTACGGACTCGTAACGGCTGGCAACAGCTCCGGCATCAACGACGGAGCTGCCGCAGTCGTGTTGGTTTCCGAGCGAATGCTGAGAGAGCTTGGGCTGAAACCGCAGGCGCTGTGGCTTGGCAGCGCGATGGCGGGCGTCGACCCTGCCATCATGGGCGTCGGGCCGGTCGCCAGCACAGAAAAGCTCCTCAAGAAAATGAATATGACAATTGACGAAATCGATTTGTTTGAGGCAAATGAGGCCTTTGCCGCGCAGTCGCTCGCGGTGAAGCGTGAACTTGGAATAGCGAGTGAGAAGCTGAACGTCAACGGCGGCGCGATCGCGCTGGGGCATCCGGTCGGCGCGTCAGGGTGCCGAATTCTGGTAACGCTGATTCACGCAATGAAGAAGCGCGGCGTAAAAACAGGCCTTGCAACGCTTTGCGTCGGCGGTGGCATGGGCTGCTCCACAATGATTCGTATGGAGCCTGACGACGTGTAAGCAGAAAACAGATGTTTATCGTATCAGAGAATATCGCGAGGCGTTGTTATGAATGCGAATCAGCATGTAAACCCGGGAAATAATTTGCTGTTAAAAACACTTGCAGCATGGTTTTCCGGAAACTGCGGCAGCTTAAGAGAGAGAAACTATAATGAGTTTTCGCAGCTGATGAGGCTGTCTTCCGATCACAAGCTGCTTCCGCTTGTGATTGATTCGCTCCACGGGTACGAGGAAGCGGAATCTTGGCAGGAGTATGCACAGTACAAGCGCATGGCGCGTATGCAGGTCACGGAGCAGGCGCGGCGAGGAATCGAGTTTCTGGAGGTCTATGAAAAGCTGAGGGAGGCCGGAATTTCTGCGCTTGTGGTCAAGGGCTGCGTGTGCCGCTCGGTCTGGCCGAAAGGTCATCTGCGGGTGAGTGCGGACGAAGACCTCTATGTACGGCCTGCCGATTTCAAGCGCGCCTGCGACGTACTGCGGAACGAGGGGCTGATTTGCAACGAAAACGCTGCTCCTGAGTTGGACTTCGAAATCGGCTGGAGAAAGCCGAACAGCACGCTTTATATTGAACTGCATCAAAAGCTGTTTTCGCCGGAGTCCGGTGCTATATGCGATTTACAGCGTTTTTTCGATGACGTCTTCGATCACGTAAAGCAGTATTCCGTAGAAAACGGCGCAGGGAGCGTCCTGTCGATGTCGCCGGAAGATCATCTGCTGTATTTGATTCTGCACGCATATAAGCACTTTGTCCGCAGCGGCTTCGGCATCCGTCAGGTCTGCGACATCGGCCTGTGGATGAAAGTCTACGGAAACGAGATTGACCACGCGCGTCTTATGTCGAAGCTTTCGGAAGCACGCGCGCTGTATTTTGCTGCAGCAATTTTTGCGATCGCAAAACAGGACTTGGGAATTGCTCTGCAGCTGCCGCCGTGCTGGGATGAAATCGGCATAGACCGAGAGCCGATGCTGTGTGACCTTTTGGACGCCGGCATCTACGGCAGCTCGACCATGAGTCGGCATCATTCCGCCGCGCTGACGGCGGAGGCTGTTGCAGCTAGCAGAGGGAACCGAAAGAAAAGGGGCTTGCTTTACAGGGCGTTCCCGCCGAAACGAATTCTGGCGCGCGATTATCCGGAGCTGAACGAACACCCTGCAAAATTGCCGCTTATATGGGTAAAGCGCCTGCTGAAATACAAAAATGAAACAAAGGCTGACGAGAATAACTCCATGGCTGAAAGCATTCGTATTGCCAGGAACCGGGAGGAATTACTGAAATGCTATCACATCATCTGAACGGAGCCGAAAACAGCAGGAACTATGGAATCGATCTGCTTCGCATTGTTGCCATGATTATGATCCCGATCATGCACGTCCTTGGACATGGCGGCGTTCGCGACGCAACGGCGCCGTTATCTATGCGCTACGGACTGGCATGGCTGCTGGATATTGCGTGTTTTTGCGCTGTCAATGTGTATGCCTTGATTTCGGGCTACGTGGGGTATGGTCGGAAACATAAATATGCGAATCTGATCAATCTCAGCATTCAGGTTGCTTTTTACACTGT
Source organism: Oscillospiraceae bacterium (assembly GCA_017429835.1). Taxonomy (GTDB): domain Bacteria; phylum Bacillota; class Clostridia; order Oscillospirales; family Oscillospiraceae; genus JAZOXB01. The sequence continues at coordinate 48,815 of JAFROD010000051.1, read as the reverse complement.
TCTGACCACGGTGACAGTGAAGTTCGTCATGCCGGATACAGTAAGCTGGAAGGAAGTGCTGAAAGCGTTTCTGCCCGGACCGCTGGGCACATACTGGTATTTTACCGCGTATATGTGTCTCTTTTTCTTCATGCCGTTTCAATCTTGCCTAGATCGATTGGACAGATCAACTATGCGGAAGCTGCTCTTCACAATGGCTCTGGTGTTTTCCGTGCTTCCGACATTGTTCCTGCGCGATATGAGCGGCACGCTGAGCGGCTACAGCTTCCTTTGGCTTGCTGTGATGTATCTGATCGGGGCGTATATCAAAAAATATAATGTGGCGGATGCGTTCCAAAAGAAAACCTGCATTCTCGGCTACCTGCTCTGTGTTGCGGTTACCTGGCTGTCAAAATTCGGAATGGAAACGCTTTCAAATCATTTTTTTAGCGAACCAAAGTGGGGAAGGTACCTGCTCGCATACACGTCTCCGACCATTGTTCTGAGCGCGCTGTTTTTACTCCTGCTGTTTGCAAAACTATCACTTCCGCCCATAACGGTAAAAGTCGTAGCGTTTTTTGCGCCGGTTTCCTTTGACGTATATCTGCTGCATGAGGAGCCGCAGATTCGCGAGTTATTCATCAACGGCCGCTTTCAGCGTCTTGCAGACCTGCATCCGATTGTTATGATTCTCTCTGTCATTGGTATAGCGATTTGTATTTGGCTTATCGGCTCTGTCATCGGACGTATAAGAATGGTTATCTTCAAGATGTTTCGTATAAAGCAGTTGAGCGAATGGATAGAACGCAAAGGCAGATGTGTTTTGAAACGGCTGTCTAAGGTCATCCTGCCGGAACAATTTTAAAATACAATTTATCATATAACATATCATTGAACGGGGCTTTCATATGGGTACGATTTTTGAGAACAAAACGCTTTTGATCACGGGCGGCACCGGCTCGTTCGGCAACGCCGTTCTGAACCGCTTTTTACATACGGATATCGGCGAAATCCGAATTTTCTCCAGAGACGAGAAAAAGCAGGACGATATGCGGCACGAATTCCAGACGAAGATGCCGGAAGCTGCCGAGAAGATCAAGTTCTTTATCGGCGACGTGCGCGAGCTGTCTTCGATCAAAAACGCCCTGCACGGCGTTGACTATATTTTTCACGCGGCTGCGCTGAAGCAGGTGCCGTCGTGCGAATTCTTCCCAATCGAGGCGGTTCGGACGAACGTGCTCGGTACGGAGAATCTTCTGACGGCTGCGATCGAAGAGGGCGTCAAGACGATCATCTGCCTGTCCACTGACAAGGCGGCGTATCCCGTCAACGCCATGGGCATTTCCAAGGCGATGATGGAGAAGGTGATCGTCGCAAAGAGCCGCACGGTCGCGCCGGAGCGGACGAAAATCTGCTGCACGCGTTACGGCAACGTCATGTGCTCGCGCGGCAGCGTCATCCCGCTTTGGATCGAGCAGATCAAAGCAGGGGAGCCGATCACGATCACGGAGCCGCGCATGACCAGATTCATCATGTCGTTGGACGAGGCGGTCGATCTAGTGCTCTTTGCCTTTGAACACGGCACGTCGGGCGATATCCTCGTGCAGAAAGCGCCTGCCTGCACCATTGAGACGTTGGCAAAGGCAGTGACCGGTCTCTTTTCGCCCGGGCATGAGATCCGCGTGATTGGCATCCGCCACGGCGAGAAAATGTATGAGACGCTGCTGACGAACGAAGAATGCGCGCACGCGGAGGACCTCGGAAAATTCTATCGAGTTCCCTGCGATAATCGCAATCTGAATTACGATAAGTACTATCGGAAGGGCGACGTGGAACGGAATCTCCTTTCCGAATTCAACAGCAACAATACGGAGCATCTCAACGTCGAACAGGTGAAGGAAAAGCTGCTGTCGCTGGAATACGTCCGTCAGGAGCTTGAACGAATTAATAATACTTGATAGGGAGCGGTCTTATGAAAGGTATCATTCTTGCAGGCGGAAAGGGAAGCAGGCTGTATCCGATGACCAAAGCGGTCTCCAAGCCGCTGATCCCGATCTACGACAAGCCGATGGTATATTATCCGCTGTCTGTCCTATTGATGGCTGGTATCCGTGAGGTCATGCTGATCACCGCGCCCGCCGACGTAGAGGCGTACAAGCGTCTGCTCGGCGACGGCTCGCAGTTCGGTATCAGGGTGGAATATGGCGTTCAATACGTTGCGCGAGGGATTGCAGACGCTTTCCTGATCGCGGAGGACTTCATCGCAGGTGATCGCTGCTGCCTCGTGCTGGGCGACAATATGTTCTACGGCGGCAAGCTGGAGGAGCACGTCAAAGAGGCGGCGCAGCGCACGGAGGGCGCGACGGTCTTCGGCTATCCTGTCAAGAATCCGAGCGTCTACGGCGTGGTGGAGTTTGATAAGGATCACCGCGTCGTTTCCATCGAAGAGAAACCAAAGCATCCGAAGTCGCACTATGCCGTCCCCGGTCTGTATTTCTATGATGAACACGCGGTCGAGTACGCGAAGACGCTGACGCCGTCCGCGCGCGGCGAGCTGGAGATCACGTCTCTGAACGAGGAATACCTCAAGCGCGGCAAGCTGACGGTGCAGCTTTTCAGCAGGGGACTGGCCTGGCTCGATACCGGCACGCCGGAGGGAATGCTGAACGCCGCGCAATACGTTGAAGCGGTGCAGTCGCGGCAAGGGCTCTATATCGCCTGCCCGGAGGAGATCGCTTGGCAGCAGGGCTTTATTGATGACGAACAACTGCTAAAGATCGGCAATGAACTGAAAATGACGGAATACGGTCAGTATCTGACTGACCTGGTTAATCGTAAATGAACGAAACATTAGAGCGGATTCTCCCCAAGGTGCAGAAGCCTGCGCGATACGTCGGTGGAGAATACAATCAGACCGTTAAGAATAAAGCACAAGTAGACGTCCGGGTTGCGTTTTGCTTCCCGGACACTTACGAGATCGGCATGTCCAATCTCGGCATGCGCATTCTCTATGCGGTGATGAACCGCATGGAGGGCGTGTGGTGCGAGCGCGTGTTTACGCCGTGGGGCGACATGGAGGAGGAGCTTCGCAAAAATCATTTGCCGCTCTATGCGCTTGAGAGCGGCGACGCGCTTTCCAAATTTGACATGATCGCCTTTTCGATCGGCTATGAGATGAGCTATACGAACGTTCTGAACATGCTCGATCTCGGCGGGATCCCGCGCAGAGCGGCGGATCGAAAGGGCTTGGAGCACGTGGTGTTCGTAGGCGGCGCCTGCGCCTATAATCCGGAGCCGTTGGCGGATTTCATCGACTTCTTTTCGCTCGGCGAGGGCGAGGAGTTGACAGAGGAGATCGTTTCCCTCTACCGCACTGCGAAGCACGAGGGCTGGAGCAAGGAAGCGTTCCTGCTTGCGGTCAGCAAGTTGGAGGGTATCTACGTTCCGTCCTTCTATGAACACACATACAATGCGGACGGCACGCTGCAGGCGATCACGCCGCTGCAAGGCGCGCCGAAGCGCGTCACGAAGCGGATTATGCAGAATCTGGACGACGCGCTGTATCCGACGGATATCATCGTGCCGAATACGGAGATCGTGCATGACCGCTCCAATTTGGAGGTCATGCGCGGCTGCATCCGCGGTTGCCGCTTCTGTCAGGCGGGTTTTACTTACCGTCCGGTGCGTCCGCGCTCGCCGGAGCTGCTGCTGAGACAGGCGATCGAATTGCTGGAAAACTCCGGCTGTCACGAGATCACGCTCTCAAGTTTATCCACCTCGGATTATAAGTATCTTCCTGAACTCGCCCAACAGATGCAGGACTACTGCACGCCGCGCAAGATCAACCTGTCGCTGCCGTCGCTGCGCGCGGATAATTTTTCCCGCGAGCTCATGCTGCGCCTGCAGCAGGTACGCAAGAGCGGACTGACCTTCGCGCCCGAGGCGGGAACCCAGCGTCTGCGCGACGCGATCAATAAAAACGTGACCGAGGAAGAAATCCTGGAAACCTGTTCTATTGCCTTTGAGGGCGGTTGGAACAACGTCAAGCTCTATTTTATGCTCGGTCTGCCAACGGAAACGGACGAGGACGTGCTCGGGATCGCAGAGCTGGTCTATAAGATTTTGAAAACTTGGCGCGAGCACGCGAGCAATAAAAAACGCGGCGTGCGCATTCACGTCGCGACAGCGTATTTCGTACCGAAACCCTTTACGCCGTTCCAGTGGGAAAAGCAGATCACGCCGGAGGAATACCTGCGCCGCCAAAAGCTGCTGAAGGACAATATGCCGTCCAAGAGCATTGAATACAACTGGCACGCCTCGGACTTGAGCCGATTGGAAGCGGTACTTGCCCGCGGCGACCGAAGGCTCTGCGCCGTTTTGGAAGAAGCTGTCAACCGCGGCGCGAAGCTCGACGGCTGGGACGAATACTTTTCCTATCAGACGTGGCTGGACAGCTTCGCCGCCTGCGGGATCGACCCCGATTTCTACACGACGCGCGGCTACGGGCTCGACGAGCTGCTGCCGTGGGACGTGATCTCCGACGGCGTAAGCACGGCGTTTCTGAAGAAGGAAAGAGAACGCGCCTACCGCAACGAAACGACGCCGGACTGCAGAGAACAATGCAGCGGCTGCGGCGCAAACTGCCTTCTGAAGGGAGGCAAATGCGATGCGTAGAATGCTGTTTGAAAAGACCGGGACTGCGATCTGGATGTCCCATCTGGACACCATGCGGCTGATGCAGCGGGCGTTCCGCAGAGCGGGCGTCGTTCTGCACCATTCCCAGGGCTATACGCCGCACGCCTACGTTTCCATGCTGCTTCCCTTAAGCGTCGGCACGGAAAGCGTCTGCGAGATCATGGAATATGAGCTGGACGCCGAGATCGCGATCACGCCGGAGGACATGAACGCGGTTTTACCGCAGGGCGTGCGCGTCCTGCGGGTTTATGAGAGCGACCGAAAGGCAAAGTATCTGACGGAGCTTGCCGTTTCGCTGACCATGCTGTATGATCACGGCGTTCCCGACGGCGCAGCCGGACGCATCTCTGCGTTGCTGAACAGCGGTGGTTTGTACGTGGAAAAGCGCACGAAGCGCGGCATGGAGGAAACGGATATCCGCCCGATGATCCATCAGACGGAGCTTTCCAACGAGGACGATAAGATCATACTGACCGCGCGAATCAGCGCGCAGAATCCGTCGCTCAATCCGGCGCTGCTGACCGCGGCGATCGAACGTTACTTACCGCAGGACAAGCCGGATTTTGTCCGTTACCGCCGCCTCGAGGTGTATGACGAGAACGGCGAAGTATTCCGTTAGGAGTGATTTCCATGCCGAACTGTGAGGACTGCTGGAACAATTATTACGACGAAGAGACGGATGAATCCTTCTGCTCCAAGGACATCGACGAGGACGAGTGGTATCGGATTCAGGCTTTTCATAAGGGCGTATGCCCGTATTTCCGTGAAGCGGACGACTACTATCTGCCGCGACATCAATGATTTTGGAGGAATGACACGATGAACGTTTTACTGACCGGCGGACTCGGCTATATCGGGAGCCACACCTGCGTGGAGCTTCTGAACGCAGGGCATCAGGCTGTGATTGCGGACAATCTCTGCAACGCCTACGGTTCTGTGCTTGATTATATTGAGCAGATCACGGGAAAACGCCCGATATTCTATGAATGTGACGTTCAGGATCGCGACGCGATGGAACGGGTGTTTACCGAGAACAAGATCGACGCGGTAATTCACTTTGCGGGCTTGAAGGCGGTCGGTGAGAGCTGCCGCATTCCGTTGGCGTACTACCGCAACAATCTGGACAGCACGCTGACCCTGTTGGAAACGATGGAGCGGCACGGCTGCAAACGGCTTGTTTTTTCCTCCTCCGCGACCGTGTACGGGCCGGACAACCCCGTGCCGTACCGTGAGGATATGCCGTGCCACGTTGCGACCAGCCCCTACGGCTGGACGAAGGCGATGATCGAGCAGATCATCCGCGATTACGTCTCGGCAAATCCCGATTTCTCCGCCGTGCTGCTGCGCTACTTCAACCCGGTCGGCGCACACGAGTCTGGTCTGATCGGCGACGATCCGAACGGCGTCCCGAATAATCTGATGCCCTATATCGCCCGCGTCGCCGGCAGACAGCTCGAAAAGCTGACCGTCTTCGGCGACGATTACGACACGCCGGACGGCACCTGCCTGCGCGACTATCTGCACGTCGTCGATCTTGCAAAAGGTCATATCTGCGCGCTCGACTACGCCGCAGAGCGTACCGGCGTCGACGCGATCAACCTCGGCACCGGAAACGGCGTCAGCGTTCTGGAGCTTCTGCACACCTTTATCCGCGTGAACGGCGTAGACGTTCCTTACGTCATCGGCGGCAGACGAGACGGCGATCTGGCGCGCTGCTATGCCAACGCGGAAAAGGCGGAGCGCGTGCTGCACTGGAAGACGGAGAAGACCGTTGAAGACATGTGCCGCGACAGTTGGAATTTCATCGTGAAGCATTCGAAATAACAGAAAAGAGAAATCTGGCTATGATCAATCAGGAAATGATGCGGCTGGGTAATCACCGCTCCGTCATACGCGACATTTTTGAATACGGCAATCAGCGCGCGAAGATCGTCGGCAGAGAAAACATCTTTGACTTCTCCCTCGGCAATCCAAACGTGCCCGCACCTCCCAAGGTAACGGAGACGCTGGAACGGCTGGCAAAAACGGATCCTGTCGCACTGCACGGCTATACCTCCGCGCAGGGCAGCGAAGTCTGCCGCAAGGCGATGGCGGACGATCTGAACCGGCGCTTCGGCACGAGCTACCGCCCGGAGAATTTCTACATGACCTGCGGCGCGGCGGCGTCGCTGATGATCACGCTGCGCGCGCTGGTCGCGTCTGCGTGCGACGAGGTCATCGTATTCGCGCCGTATTTCCCGGAATACAAGATGTGGATAGAAAGCTGCGCAGGCGCGAAGTGCGTCGTGATCCCCGCGCAGATCAAGGACTTCCAGATCGACTTTGCGACGCTTGAAGCACGCATGAACGAAAATACGAAGGCGCTTCTTATCAACTCGCCGAACAATCCATGCGGCGTGATCTATTCCGAAGAAACGATCTTACGCCTTTCCGAGCTGCTGGAGAAGAAATCCGCCCAGTACGGGCATCCGATCTATCTGATCTCCGACGAACCGTACCGTGAGATCGTCTTCGGCGGCGAAAAGGTGCGCTTTATCGCGCCCGCCTACCGCAACACCGTCGTCTGCTATTCTTTCTCAAAATCTCTGTCCATGCCCGGCGAACGTATCGGCTATATCCTCGTACCGGACTGCGTCGATAACGCCGCCGACGTCTACGCGGCGGTCTGCGGCGCAGGACGCAGTCTTGGCTACGTCTGCGCGCCGTCGATGTTCCAGGCGGTCGCAGCGGAATGCGTCGGCTTGACCTCGGATATTTCGATCTATGAGACGAACCGAAAGCTGCTGCTCGACGGACTGCGCAGCTTCGGCTATACCTGCGTCGCGCCGGGCGGCGCGTTCTATCTGTTCCCGCGCGCTCTGGAAGCGGACGCAGGCGCGTTCTGCGAACGTGCGAAGCAGTATGACCTTCTGCTCGTGCCGGGTGACGGCTTCGGCACGCCGGGACATTTCCGCCTGGCGTACTGCGTTCAGACGGAAACGATTACGCGCGCTCTGCCGCTGTTCAAAAAGCTGGCGGAAGATTACGGCGTCTGATAGAAATATAAAACCTCCGAAGCGTTCTGCTTCGGAGGTTTTATTCTTTATAGGGAAAAATCAACGTCATCGTATTTGGAAAAATCGGTCGGGTCTTTCTTTGCCGGTACGCGCTTCAAGGGGTCATATTTGAATCGCCAGCAGCGATGCCCGGGGGCTACCATTCCTTTTTTTGTGCAGATATACGCCGTGTCGTTGACTTTCCCGGAATGGGCGCAGTTGGCGCAGCATTTTTCAACGTTCTTTCGGAACAGCATTTTCCTCACCTCAACGATGATTATAGCGTATTTCGCGCCAGATTTCCACCCCATTTTTTTGAAATTGCCGGAAAGAACAGGCAAAACAGGAAAATGCCGCCGCTGATTGCCAGAGAAAGCGCGTTTGGCGCGGCGCAGGTGATCGCGAAGATCGCTGAGAGCAATCCATGCAGCAGCTTGGAATATAAATATCGTTTCGGCTGTAAACCGGCGGTCTGCCAGATCGCTTTTGCCTGCGCGTGCACGCAGAAGCCGCCCCAGCCCATGAGGAAGGCACAAAGCACGAACGCATAGCTTGAGTCTGCGCTTCGGAGGATACCGACGGAAAGCTCGAAAACCCCGCAGAGAAGCGCTTTCCCTTCAACAAGCGGAAATATCGGGATTCCTGCAATCAAGCGAAACAACCCGAATTCTTCCACGATTGCGATCATGACGGAGAAAAACACGATCAGACCGACGATTTGCAGCAGGGAAGCGCAGCTTTCCGCGACTGCGTCCGCCAGGCGCTTGTCTTGTACCGGCTGTGATGGGGCGATCCGCCGGATTTGCAGCCGTGACGATTTGCGCTCTGAAAAGAGTCTGCCGCATAAAACGGCGGAAAGAATATGAATCAAATACAGGATCAGACCTTGCTTCGCGCTGTACAGTATTGCTCCTCCGATAAAGGAAAGGAAAAACGCGGGGCCGGAATTGTTGCAGAAGCAGAGCGATCGTTCCGCGTCCCGTTTCGTGATCATGCCGTTTCGGTACAAATCTGCAAGAGCTGCAGCACCTGCCGGATAGCCGCCGAGGATACTGACGCAAAAGGCTGACATGCACGCCGTGCTGACGCCGAAGAAGTTTTCAGCAAGTCGCTTCGGGATCGGAAGGGCAAGGCCGCCGGAGAGCAGCAGCTTTGACAGCACAAAAAACGGAAACAGGGAGGGTATTACGGACAAGGCGCAGACCCGCAGGGCGTTTCGTGCCGCGTCGGCGCACGCTCCGGAATACGCGATCAGTCCGAGCAAGCCGAGAACAACCGCAAATCTGGTCAATTTTTTCTGTTTCACTTCATCACCCCGTTGAATATATGCGCAGATTGGAAAGAATGATCACTGCCTGCATAGAATGTTTCGGGCAGGTGAATGATTTGAAACGGAAAATCTCCGAAAAGATCAGCGAAAAAACAGCAATACCGCAGGAATTGATCTCTGACGTCGCGTTCACGCAGGTGCGCGGAAGGCGCAGCGTCTGCATTGAAAATCACCGGGGCGTGCGGGCGTACGAGCAGGAGCATATCCAGATCGCTGTAAAGGGCGGCAGTATCCACGTTTACGGATTCGCGTTGACAATCGCCCGAATGACGAAAAGGCACGTCGAGATCCGTGGAAAAGTGCAGCGGTTGGAGTTGGAATAAGATGAACCGACTGACTGCATATATGATCGGCGAAACGCGCCTTTCCGTGACCGGCGCTTCGCCGCAGGACTGCCTGAATCTGCTGACGCAGGAGGGGATACCGTTTTGGTCTGTGGAGCGGAGAGACGAGCTGCATTATCTCGTCAGCGTCCCTATGGGCAGAGAAAAACAGGCGGTCAAGCTGGCTATGCGCTGCTTCTGCACGGCGGAGGTCGCTGCGCACCGCGGACTGCCCGTTTTGTTGAAGAAGGCTTTGCGCAGACCGGTACTGCTGATCGGTATTGCCGTTTCGATCGCACTCTGTTTTCTTTTGCAAAACCGGATATGGGTGATTGAAGTACGGGGAAACGAGCGTATTCCGCAGGACGTGATTCTGCGGTCGCTTGCAGAGCTCGGGATCAAGCCCGGCGGGAAAAGCAATGATTTTGATCAGCAGAGGATCAAAATGCAGATGCTCAACGCCGTGCCGGCACTGTCGTGGCTTGCCGCAAACCGCACCGGCGGGAAGATCACCGTCCTTGTCACGGAGCGTGATTTGCCGCAGGAAGAACCCGATAAACCGCGTGTGGGAAATCTGGTCGCGTCGGCGGACGGAATCATCACCGATTATAACGTCTCGGAAGGTATGCGTCTGATCTCACGCGGTGAGACCGTGACCGCAGGACAAATTCTGGTTTCCGGTCTTGAGGACTACGGGCTGTGTATGCGCGCGGTCTGCGCGGAGGGAGAGATCTACGCCGATACTTGGCGGCAGGGCAGCATCGTAACGCCGTCTGATACGCTGGAAAAGCGATACACGGGCAGAGAATGGAAGGTGACTTCGCTCCTTGTCGGAAGAAAAAGAATAAAAATATGCGGAAACAGTGGAATTTCGGTAGACAGTTGTGATAAAATGGTAAACGTAAAAAGATTGCGTCTGCCGGGCTATGAATTCCCGATTGCGCTGGAAACCGTCGTTTGGCGGGAATACACGCTGACGAAAACACAGAAAGACCCGGTTATCGTCCGCAGGGAGCTGGAATCTGCGTGGGAAGCGCAGACCCGCGCGGCGATGATCGCTGGCGTGATCGGTCAGACAGACTACCGTTTTTCGCGCAGCAATACCGTATACGTCCTGCGCGCGGAAAGCAAGTGCAACGAAATGATCGCAAGACTTATCCCGATCTATGGGCAATACGAAGGAGAAGACAATGACGGAACGTATCATCAACGCAGAACGGATTGAACAGATCATCAACGTATTCGGTTCGTTTGACGAGAATATCAAACGAATTGAGGAAACCTATCATGTGAAGATCACGAATCGCGGCACGGAACTGAAAGTAACCGGCGGCGAGGAGGAGGTCGATAAGGGCGCGCGAGCGATCGAAGGACTCCTGACGCTTGCCGCCAAGGGAGAGGCGATCGACGAGCAGAAGGTACGCTATCTGATCGACCTCGTTTCCACCGGCAACGACGACAAGATCAACGAAATGGCGAAGGACGTCGTCTGCATCACCGCCAAGGGCAAGCCGATCAAGGCAAAGACCATCGGTCAGCAGCGGTATATGAAGGCAATCCTGAAGAATACGATCACGATCGGCGTGGGCCCTGCCGGCACGGGCAAGACCTACCTCGCGGTCGCGGCGGCTGTCGCCGCCTTCCGCGCGAAGACCGTAAACCGCATCATTCTGACCCGCCCCGCCGTGGAAGCGGGCGAGCGGCTCGGCTTCCTGCCGGGCGATCTGCAGAACAAGGTCGATCCCTATCTGCGCCCGCTGTACGACGCGCTGTACGACATGCTCGGCGCGGAGACGTATCAGAAGTATTTGGAGCGCGGCAATATCGAAGTTGCGCCGCTGGCCTATATGCGCGGCAGGACGCTGGACGACAGCTTCATCATCCTCGACGAGGCGCAGAATACGACCAAGGAACAGATGAAGATGTTCCTCACGCGCCTCGGCTTCGGATCGAAGATCGTCATCACCGGCGACATCACGCAGATCGACCTGCCGAGCGATAAGACGAGCGGCTTGAAGGACGCGGTACGAATTCTGGAGAACATTCCGGATATCGCGATCTGCCGCCTGACTGCGAGCGACGTCGTGCGTCACGCGCTTGTGCAGCAAATCATCGCAGCCTACGAAAGCGGCGAAAAGAAAGAGCTTCCCACACAGAAGAAAGTCTACAGAAGGAAGTAATCGTATGAAGCACCGTATTTTGGTTCGATACAGCAACAAATATGAGAAGAATCCTGCGCTGACGATCCACCTGTACCGTTGTATTTCAGCAGCGCTGGACGCCGAGGGCGTGAACGTGCCGTGCGAGATCAACGTGCTGGTTACGGACGATCAGGGCATCCGCGCGATCAATAAAGCGACGCGCAATGTAGACAGCGCGACGGACGTGCTTTCGTTTCCGATGTTTCAGTTTGAAGCGGGCAAATTCCCCGCGGACGTCGAAGCGCTGATCGATCCGCAGACGGGACTGCTGCCGCTTGGCGATATGGCGATCTCCCTGGAACGCGCAAGAGGTCAGGCAAAGCGATTCGGCAATACGCTCAAACGCGAGGTCGGTTATCTGACGATTCACAGCGTCCTGCACCTTCTTGGCTACGACCATCTGGACGAGGGAGAAATGAAACGGCAGATGAGGATTCGGGAAGAGATTATCGCCGCAGAAATCGGCATTACACGCGCATAAGAGGAGAGAATATGAATACGAAATCCGTCATGATCACGATCGCCGGCAGACCGAACGTCGGGAAATCCACGCTCATCAATCACCTGGTCGGGGAGAAGATCGCGATCGTTTCCAACAAACCGCAGACGACCAGAAACCGCATCTGCGGCGTGCTGACCCGAGGCGACACACAGCTCGTTTTCATTGACACGCCGGGCTTTCACAAGCCGCGCACCAAGTTGGGTGATTATATGGTAGACGTCGTGCGCGAATCTGTCGCGGACGTCGACCTGATCCTGCTGATCGTTGAGCCGATCGCGAATATCGGCCCGCAGGAGGAGGCGCTTCTGGAGCAGATCAAAGCGAGCGGCGCGCCGGCGATTTTAGTCATCAATAAGATCGACACCGTGCAGGACAAGGAACAGCTTCTTGCCGTTATTGCGACCTACTCCGAACGCTTCGACTTTGCCGCCGTCATGCCGATCTCCGCAAAATTCAACGACGGTGTGAAGGCGCTTCTCGACGAATGCGTGAAGTACGCCGCGGAAAGCCCGTTCTTTTTTCCGGAGGACATGACCTCCGACCAGCCCGAGCGACAGGTGATCGCGGAGATCATCCGCGAAAAGCTCCTTTGGAATCTGGAACGCGAGATCCCGCACGGCACTGCCGTCGAGATCACAAAGTTTTCCGAGCGCGACAACGGCGTGATCGACATCGACGCGACGATCTACTGCGAGAAGGCGAGTCATAAGGGCATTATCATCGGCAAAAACGGCGCGATGCTGAAAAAGATCAGCACCGCCGCGCGCGAGGACTGCGAACGCTTTATGGGCACGAAGTGCTTTCTGCAAACCTGGGTCAAGGTCAAGGAAAACTGGCGCGACAGCGACTTTTTGATCCGGAATTTCGGCTATCAATAACAACACTTGCCAAGGATAGAACGGCTATGCGCGGAAATCCTAAGATCAGAAAGCGAAAGGGGATTTCCTATGGATGCATCGTTTTACTGGAACTTGTTCGTAGAAACCGGCGCACCGGAGGCATATCTGCTCTATCTCAAGGAAAAAGACCATAGAGGGCAGGCAGTCTGACTGCTGCCCGCGTACATAACTATGTTTGAAAAAACCGAGGGCATCGTCCTGAGAGCAATTGAATATAAGGACACGGACAAGCTCTTGACCGTGCTGACGCGCGATCTCGGCAAGGTTACGTTCAAAGCGCGCGGCGTCAAGAGCAAAAACAGCAAGCTTCGCGCTGCCAGTCAAATTTTGACGTTTTCGGAGTTTACCGTTACCGACTTTCAGGGTCGCTACGTGATCAGGGAAGCGGTTTGCAAGGAGATATTCCCGGAACTGCAGAACGATCTGACGCTTCTCTCGCTTGCGTCTTATTTCGTGCAGGTGTGCGATATGGTGGCGCAGGAGGCCGATCCCATGCCGGAGCTGCTTTCGCTGCTTCTGAACGCGCTGTACGCCCTGTCCAAGCTGAAACTGCCGCAGGCGATGGTAAAAGCGGTATTTGAGCTGCGAACGGCTTGTATCGCGGGTTTTCTTCCCGATCTGCGCGGGTGCGCGATCTGCGGCAGGGAAGACCCCGACCGATTCAATATCACGCAGGGCGTCCTTCAATGCGCGACTTGCCGGAGCGAGGATACGAACGGTATCCGCATGCCGGTTTCTGCCGGCGTACTGAACGCGATGCGCTATATCTCCTCCGCCGACCCGAAGCGGCTTTTCTCGTTTCGCTTGTCCGACGTGTCCTGTACGGAACTGAGCCAGATCACGGAAAGCTATCTGACCATGCGCCTGGAGCGCGGCTTCTCCGCGCTTGATTTTTATAAATCCCTGCTTTTATGAGGATTGAAATATGACAGAACTATATGAAAAATCGTTGAACAAACTGGAGCTTGCCGTCGTACTGGACAAGCTTGCCGAGAGCGCGAACAGCGAAGCGGCAAAGGAAAAATGCAGATCGCTCCTGCCGCTGGACGACGCCGAGGAGATCGCTCTTTTGCAGAAACAGACCTCTGCCGCCTGCAAGCTGATCTCGCTGAAGGGCTCGCCGTCCTTCCACGAGCTCAAGGAGATCGCTTCTTCTTTGGAGCGCGCCGATCGCGGCGGCTGCCTGACGCCGATCGAGCTGCTGCGGATCGCGGGCGTGCTGCGCTGTATCCGCAACGCGAAAGCCTATTACAACGGCGATTACATGGAATCGGAGCTCGACGTCTATTTCCGCGAGCTCAATCCCAACCGGTACTTAGAGGACAAGATCAGCAATTCGATTCTCTCCGAGGAAGAGATCGCGGACGCCGCGAGCAGCGAGCTGGCGGACATCCGCCGTCACATGAGGGTGCAGAGCGCAAAGGTCAAGGAGTCTCTGCAAAAGATCATCACCTCGCCGAGCTATTCCAAGTACCTGCGCGACCCGATCATCACCCTGCGCGGAGACCGTTACGTCGTGCCGGTCAAGAGCGAATACAAGGGAGAGATCCCCGGCCTTGTGCACGACGTCTCCTCGAGCGGCGGGACGTATTTCATTGAGCCGATGTCCGCCGTCAACGCGAACAATGCGCTGCGCGAGCTGCTGCTGCAGGAACGGCGGGAGATCGAGCGCATCCTTGCCGAGCTCAGCGCGGAGGCGGCGTCCTTCCGCGAAAGTATCTGCCTGAGCTACGATATGCTCGTCCAATTGGACGTCATTTTCGCCAAAGCGAAGCTCTCGCTGCGCATGGACGCGATGGAGCCGGAGATCCGCACGAACGGAACGATCGAGCTGGTCAAGGCGCGCCATCCGCTGATCGACCGCAAGAGCGTCGTGCCGATCACGGTGCGTCTCGGCACGGACTTCGACACGCTGATCATCACCGGCCCGAATACTGGCGGCAAAACGGTCTCCCTGAAAACCATCGGTCTTCTGACCCTGATGGCGGAATGCGGCCTGCATATCCCTGCCGATCACGGCAGTGCGATCTCCGTGTTCAGCCGCGTCCTTGCGGATATCGGCGACGAGCAGTCGATCGAGCAGTCGCTTTCCACCTTCTCGTCGCACATGAAGAACATCGTGCAGATCGTCGCGGACTGCGACGATTCGACGCTCGTTCTCTTCGATGAGCTC
The DNA here is from genome assembly GCA_017429835.1 of Oscillospiraceae bacterium. Taxonomy (GTDB): domain Bacteria; phylum Bacillota; class Clostridia; order Oscillospirales; family Oscillospiraceae; genus JAZOXB01. The sequence goes on along the minus strand of JAFROD010000051.1, from coordinate 33,678 downwards.
GGCGCGGGCACCGATCCTGCCGAGGGCGCTGCGCTGGCGACCGCGCTGATCGAATACTGCCGTCAGCAGGGGAGCCGCGTCGCCGCGACGACCCACTATGCTGAATTGAAGCTCTACGCCATGCGCACGGCGGGCGTAATGAACGCCTCCTGCGAATTTGACGTGGAGACCCTGCGCCCGACGTACCGCCTGCTGATCGGCATTCCCGGCAAATCCAACGCCTTTGCGATCTCCAAACGGCTCGGTCTGTCCGACGAGATCATCGACAAGGCAAAGAGCTTCATCAATGAGAACGATAAAAGCTTCGAGGACGTGCTAACTCAGCTCGAACAGCAGCGCCAGCAGATGGAAAGCGCGAAAATCGAAGCCGAGCGTCTGCGTCTGGAAACAGAGCAGATGAAGGCAAAGTCAGAAGAGTATTACGCGGAAATCAAACGCGAGCGCGAAAAGGCCGTCAGAAGCGCAAAGGCTGAGGCGCAGACGATCATCGACAACGCGCGCCGCGTGTCCAACGAGGTGCAGGACGAGCTGAAGCAGCTCCGCAAGCAGATGCGCGACGCCGCCGACGTACAGGGCAGTAACGAAAAGCAGGCGGAGCTTCGCCGGAAGCTCAACGAGGCGGAAGCGGAATTCTCCGAACAGAAGACCGCGCCCGAGCGTCCCGCGCCGAGCAGAGCGATCAAGGTCGGCGACACGGTCGAGATCCTGAAATTCGGCACGAAGGCGAACGTCCTTGCGATCAACAAAGACGGAAGCTACCAATTGCAGGCAGGCATTATGAAAGTGACCGCGCAGCCGAACGAAGTCTGGCTGATCGAGGAGACGCAGCAGCAGGTCAAGAAGATCATCGAGCGTAGCCGCCGCGAATTCCGCAACACCGCGACCGCGACGGAGCTGGATCTGCGCGGCATGAGCGCGGAGGAAGCGATCGCGACGCTATCCAATTTCCTGGACAGCGCAATGCTTGCGAATCTCGCGCAGGTGCGGATCATTCACGGCAAAGGAACCGGCGTTCTGCGCAAAGCCGTCCATGAAGAACTGAAGCGGAACCGCGCCGTCAAAAAATACCGTCTCGGCGTATACGGCGAGGGTGAGGACGGCGTTACCATCGCAGAATTAGCGTAAGCTGACACATCGAAAATAATTGTTGACAAATGCGGTTGAGTTGCGTATATTATCATATAGCTATTAACACTTTCGCATTTTTAAGGAGAGGCTACGAATGTATACAGAAAAATCCGTCGTAAAATGTGAATCCGGACTTCATAATAAGTTCGCAACCTACTTCATTCAGAAGGCGAACGAATTTCGTTCCAGCATCTGGATCGAAGCGGACGACCGCAAGATCAACGCCAAGAGTCTGTTGGGCGTCCTGTCCATGGGCATCATGACCGGCACGGAGATCACGCTGATCGCAGAGGGCCCCGATGAAGAGGCGGCTGTCAAAGAGCTGTCCGCGATGCTTGTGAAGGACATCTACTAAAATCAAACATAAAACTGTCCCAAACGCGCATGCGCTTGGGACAGTTTTGTCTACAGGTGAAGGCATGACAAGAGAAGAGCTGAAGCTTGCCGCGCTGTCGCTGCCCTATGAACCCGGCGTCTATCTGATGAAGGACGCGTCCGATACGGTCATTTACGTCGGCAAGGCAAAAAAACTGAAGAATCGTGTCAGCCAGTATTTTCAGGATACGGCGTCCCATAATGCGAAGACACGCCGCATGGTGTCTCTTGTCGACCATTTCGAGACGATACGCGCCGCTTCGGAGTTTGAAGCCCTGGTGCTGGAATGCTCGCTGATCAAGCATTATATGCCGAAGTATAATATCCTCTTGAAGGATGACAAGGGCTATCCGTATCTGCGTCTCGATCTGCGCGAGGCGTATCCCAGGATCACGCTTGCCAACCGCGTCAAAGACGACGGCGCAAAATACTTCGGCCCCTATGGCAGCAGAGGAAGATCGCAGCAGGTGATCGACACGATCCGAACGACCTTCCGGCTTCCGGGCTGCAATAAAAAATTCCCGCGGGATATCGGCAAAGACCGCCCCTGCCTGAATTATCATTTGGCGCAGTGCGCGGGCTGGTGCATGCCGGAAAAGACGCAGGCGGAGTACCATACCTTGATGGAGCAGGCGCAGCTCCTGCTGGAAGGCAGGCAAAAGCCGCTCTGCGACGAATTGCGTGCCAAAATGGAGCAGGCAGCCGAGCAGTTGGATTTTGAACATGCAGCGCTCTACCGCGACCGTCTGAAAGCGATCGAATCGCTCGGTCAGAAGCAGCTCGTCACCGCCGGCACGATGGCGGATACGGACGTCATCGGCTGGTATCAGACGGAAGCAAAGGCATGCTTCGCCGTCCTGCATTATATCGGCGGCAATCTGATGGACAAGGAGTACGAGCTGCTTGCCGCGTCGGAGGAGCCTGCCGAAGCGCTTTCTTCCCTCGTCAAGCAGTATTATCTTGCGCGCAAGGCCGCGCCGAAGCGCGTGCTGCTGCCGTTTGCGATGGAGGACGCTGCGCCGTTTGCACAGCTTTTACTGGAAAAAATGGAGCTGAAAGTCCATTTTATCGTCCCGCAGAGGGGTGACAACAAGAAGCTCTCGGAACTTGCGATCCAAAACGCGAAGGAGGAAGCCGATCGCGCGACGACTGCCGCAGAGCGGCTCAGCGGCACGATGACGCTCCTGCAGAGCATGCTCGGATTGGAGCGCTATCCTGCGCGCATCGAGGCCTACGACATCTCCAACACCGCTGGGACGGATATCGTCGCGTCCATGACCGTGTTCGTCGACGGCAAGCCGAAAAAGAGCGATTACAAGCGTTTTAAGGTGGAAGGTCTGGACGATCAGGACGACTACGGCTCCATGCGTCAGGTGCTCTGCAGACGCTTCTGCAGATTCTTGGACGGCGACAAGGGCTTTGACGAATGCCCCGACCTGCTATTGATTGACGGCGGCGCCGTCCACGCGCATACGGTCAAGGAAGCGCTTGACCGTATGGACATTCATTTGCCGATCTACGGCATGGTCAAGGACAACCGCCACCGTACCCGCGCGCTCGTCACACCGGAGGGGCAGGAGATCGGCATTCAGGCGACGCCCGCGGTTTTTGCGTTGATCGGCAGAATTCAGGAGGAAACGCACCGTTTTGCAATCACGTATCACCGAACGCTTCGCAGTAATCGCGTGAAAGGCTCGCAGCTCGACGGCATTGAAGGCATCGGCGAAAAGCGCAGGCTTGCGCTCTTGAGACATTTTAAGTCGATCGCCGCGATCCGCAGCGCAAGCGTGGAGGAATTGGAAACGGTCGTTCCGCATTCGGCTGCGGAAAAAGTTTATTCTTATTTTCGGAGTGAGCCATGAGAGTTATCACCGGTACCGCACGCGGTACAAATCTGAAAGCGCCGGACGGTTTGGCGACGCGTCCGACGGCGGACAGGGTCAAAGAAGCGCTGTTCAATATCATTCAATTCGAAATCGCCGGAGAAGTCCTCGACCTCTTTGCAGGATCCGGACAGCTCGGCATTGAAGCGTTGAGCAGGGGAGCGGCGCACGCGGTCTTCATTGATGAACGCTCCGACGCGATCGCCGTCGTTCGCGAAAATCTCCGCCGCACTCATCTGGAGGGAAAAGCCGAGGTGATCTGCACGGATTATCTGTCTTATCTGTCGCGCTGCAGGAAACGCTTTCGTTTGATCTTTCTCGACCCGCCTTATGCAGAAAAATATTTAGAAAATGCAATAAAACGTATCTCAGAAATTGACATTTTGGCAGAAGGTGCTATAATTATTGCAGAACGTCCGCTCGGAAAGTCCATTAATGACGATTTCCCGGGACTGGTGCGTTCCAAAGACTACAATTACGGCAAGACGACAATCACGTTGTTCCGCCGCGCGGAGGATAAGCTATGAGAATTGCCGTCTATCCCGGCAGCTTCGATCCCGTGACCAACGGTCATCTGAACATCATCGAGCGCGCAGCAAGGCTCTTTGACCGGGTGATCGTCTGCGTGATGGTCAACGCAGAAAAGAAACCGCTGTTTTCGCTGGAAGAGCGCGAGAATTTCCTTCGTCTCGTTTGCTCGCACCTTCCGAACGTCGAGATCGATTCCTACGGCGGTCTGCTTGCCGAATACGCGAAAGAGCATTCCTGCTGCACGATCGTCAAAGGTCTGCGCGCAGGTTCCGACTTTGAAAAAGAATTCCAGATGGCGATGATCAACCGTAAGCTCAATCCCGATCTGGAATCTCTGTTCCTGACCGCCGAGCACCAGTACATGTACCTGAGCTCCAGCGCGGTCAAGGAGCTCGGCTTCTACGGCGCTGACGTCTCCGGACTCCTGCCGCCGCAGATCCTCGAACAATTTGAGCAAAGAATTAGAAATATTTCTGACAATAAGGAGAGCGAAAAATGAACGAACATGGCATTGAAGAACTGATCGGCACGTTATACGAAATGGTGCAGGACGCAAAGAGCGTTCCCTTCAGCGGCGACAAGTGCTCTGTCGAGCGCGAGCGTGTGCTTGATCTGCTTGACGAGATCAGCAATCAGCTTCCCGGCGAACTGAAGCAGGCGAAGACGATCGTGGATTCCCGTGCCGAGCTGATCACCAGCGCGAAGCGCGAAGCCGAGACGATCCTGAAGGACGCCAAGGCGCAGGCTCGTCAGCTTGTTTCTCAGGAAGCCGTCTACAACGAAGCCAAGACGCAGGCAAACGAGATGGTTCGCGCCGCCCAGGAAAAGATCAAGGAGCTCAAGCAGGTCACGAACGACTACGTCGACGACTCTCTGCGCCGTACCGAAGAGGCTGTCGCAGAGGCGCTGTCCGAGATTCGCGATTCCCGCGCAAAGTTCCGCGGTCTCGTCAATCCTCAGGCTCCGAAGCAGAACACCGCAATTATCGAAGATGTGTAATTCTTAAACAGGTCAATTCTACATAATTGACCTGTTTTTTCAAATAGGAGGTTACAAATGAATTATCTGGAACGCTACCGTTACTGGCTGGAAAACGCACCGGTCTGCGAAAGCTGCCGTGAAAAACTGAACGCCATGGCGAACGATGACGATGAAATGAAGAGCGCGTTCGGCGCGGAGCTGCAGTTCGGCACCGCTGGCATCCGCGGCATCATGGGCGTCGGCACCAACCGCCTGAACAAATTTACCGTGCGCCGCACGGCACAGGGCGTAGCTGCGTGGCTCTCCGGCACCGATCTGCCGCAGAAATGTGCCATCGGATATGACTCCCGCCACAATTCCCGCAAATACGCCGAACTATGCGCCTGCGCGCTGGCAGAGCGCGGCATTCACGTCTACGTCTACCACGAGCTTGCGCCGACGCCGATGCTTTCCTTCGCCGTCCGTCAGCTCGGCTGCGGCTGCGGCATTATGATCACCGCCAGCCACAATGCAGGCGCTTATAACGGCGTCAAATGCTACGGCTCCGACGGCTGCCAGATGACGGACGAGCCCGCCGCCGTGGTTTTCAACGAGATTTCCAAAACGCCGTACTTTATTCCGCAGGAAAAGACCTTTGAAGAGCAGATGGCTGCAGGTCTCGTCGAATACATCGCGCCGGAGCTTTGGGAGCGCTACTATCAGACCGTTCTGAACGAGCGGATCGCGCTGACCAAGTCCGATAACCTGAATCTGCTCTATACGCCGCTCTGCGGCACCGGCAACAAGCCCGTGCGCGAAGTCCTCGGCAGGATCGGCGTCAATATCGACGTGGTCAAAGTACAGGAGCAGCCGGACGGCGATTTCAAGACCTGCGAATATCCGAATCCGGAAACGGACGCCGCGCTGAACGAGTGCTACAAGATCGCGCAAAACAGCCACCCCGATCTCATTCTCGGCACCGACCCGGACTGCGACCGCGTCGCGATCGCCGTACCGTGGGAGGGCGGCTTCCGTAAGCTCTCCGGTAACGAGCTCGGCTGTCTGCTGCTGGACTACGTTCTCGGCGAGCTGTCCGCTCAGGGCAGGCTCCCGAAGAATCCCGTCGCGGTCAAGAGCATTGTCTCGTCCCCGCTTGCCGATAAGGTCGCCGCAAAGTACGGCGTCAAGATGCGTTCCGTGCTGACCGGCTTTAAGTACATCGGCGGCGAGATCCTCACGCTGGAGGAAAAAGGCGAGGAACACCGTTTCGTCTTTGGCTTTGAGGAAAGCTGCGGCTACCTCAAGGGCACCTACGCAAGAGACAAGGACGCCGTCGTCGCTTCTATGCTGACCTGCGATTTGGCGGCGAAGCTGAAGCGCGAGGGCATGAACATGGCGCAGAAGATGGACGCGCTCTACGCGGAACTCGGCTATCACGAAGCGAAGGTCATCAGCATCGAACTCAAGGGCCCGAACGCGATGGAGCTGTCTGCGAAGTTCATGTCGGACTTCCGCGAAAATACGCCGAAGGAACTCTGCGGGATTCCCGTGACGGTCTGCACCGATTATCAGAGCCGCGTTTCGCGCGATATGCTGACCGGCGAGGAAACGCCCGTCACCCTTCCGAAGTCCAACGTCGTCACCCTGACCCTCGGCGACAAGGGCAGCGTGATCGTTCGTCCGTCCGGTACGGAGCCGAAGGTCAAGCTGTATCTGACTGCGGTCGACCTCGATCAAGAGAAGGCAAAGAACCTTCTTGCGGGTCTTGCCGAAGCGATGAACGCCTACGCGCCGAAATAAGGCTTGACAAATCCCGTTCCGTTGGGTATCATAGCAAAAGATTGCAAAAACACGTCGACGGAGAGGAGTATCCGTGCGATCCGATTTCAGAGAGGGAACGGTTGGTGCAAGTTCCTGTCGGCTGCCGGAGAAGGTCGCTCCCGAGTGCGCTGATCGAACGTGAGTAGATCGGCGCGGGTGCTCCCGTTACAGAGCTTTGAGTGCCCGCAGTGCGGGAATTCAGGTGGTACCACGGTATTTTATCGCCCTGAGCTTTATGCTCAGGGCGTTTTTTTCAGCAAAGGAGCAGATATTATGGAATTACCGAAAACCTATAATCCGCAGGAAGTGGAGTCCAAACTGTATCAGTTCTGGTGCGACCGCGGCTATTTCCATGCGGAACGCGACCCGGATAAAAAGCCGTTTACGATCGTCATGCCCCCTCCCAACGTCACAGGACAGCTTCACATGGGGCATGCGATGGACGCCGCGCTGCAGGACGTGCTGATCCGCTTCAAGCGCATGCAGGGCTATGCCGCGCTGTGGCTGCCCGGCGTCGATCACGCGGGCATCGCCACGCAGATCAAGGTCGAGGAGGAGCTGCGCAAAGAGGGAATTACGCGTTACGATCTCGGCAGAGAAAAATTCCTTGAAAAGGTCTGGGCATGGAAGCACCAGTACGGCAATCGCATCGTCGAGCAGCAGAAGAAGCTCGGCGCGTCGTGCGATTGGGACCGCGCCTGTTTCACGATGGACGAGCGCTGCTCCAAGGCGGTGCGCGAGGTCTTCGTAAATCTCTATGAACAAGGCTTGATCTATAAGGGAAGCCGCATTATCAACTGGTGCCCGCACTGCGTGACCGCGCTGTCCGACGCGGAGGTCGAATACGTTGATAAACCCGGTAATCTTTGGCACATTCGTTATCCGCTCGCGGACGGCAGCGGCGAGGTCATCGTCGCAACCACCAGACCCGAGACGATGCTCGGCGACAGTGGCGTCTGCGTCAACCCGAACGACGAGCGCTACAAGGACATCGTCGGCAAGACCGTCATTCTGCCGCTCGTGAACAAGGAGATCCCGGTCGTTGCAGACGATTACGCCGAAATGGACTTCGGCACCGGCTGCGTCAAGATGACGCCCGCGCATGACCCGAACGACTTTGAGGTCGGTCTGCGGCACAATCTGGAGATCATCCGCGTGCTGGACGACAACGGCAAGGTCAACGAATTCGGCGGAAAATACGAGGGCATGGATCGCTACGAAGCGAGAAAGCAGATCGTCGCCGATCTCGAAGAACAGGGCTACCTCGTCAAGGTCGAGCCGTACAGCCATAACGTCGGTACGTGTTACCGCTGCCACCGCGACGTCGAGCCGATCATCTCTGCGCAGTGGTTCGTCAAGATGAAGCCGCTGGCGGAGGAAGCGCTGCGCGTCGTGAGAGAGGGCGAAACAAAGTTCGTTCCCGAACGATTCACGAAAATCTATACCAACTGGATGGAGAACGTGCGCGACTGGTGCATCTCCCGCCAGCTCTGGTGGGGACATCAGATTCCCGCGTGGTACTGCGGCGACTGCGGTCACGTGACCGTCTCCCGCGAGGACGCAATCTGCTGCGAGAAGTGCGGCAGCAAGAATATCACCCGCGACGAGGACGTGCTGGATACGTGGTTCTCTTCCGCCCTGTGGCCGTTCGAGACCCTCGGCTGGCCCGATACGGAGACAGAGGATTTCAAGTATTTCTATCCGACCGACGTGCTGGTCACAGGCTATGATATCATCTTCTTCTGGGTATCGCGCATGATCTTCTCCGCCTGCAAGCAGACGGGAAAGCCGCCGTTCCACACCGTGCTGATTCACGGCCTGATCCGCGACGACAAGGGCAGAAAGATGTCGAAGTCGCTCGGCAACGGCATCGATCCTCTGGAAATGATCGAGCGCTTCGGCTCCGACGCGCTGCGCATGAACATGATCACGGCGAATTCGCCCGGCAACGATATGCGCTTCTACGTCGAACGCTGCGAAGCCATGCGCAACTTTGCCAATAAACTCTGGAACGCCAGCCGCTACGTCATGATGAACCTCAGCATTGACAAAAACGAGTTGCCCGCGCTGTCCGAACTGGAGACCGCCGACAAGTGGATCCTCTCGAAGCTCAATACGCTGATCGCGGACGTCACGGAAAATCTGGACAAGTACGAACTCGGTATCGCCGTGCAGAAGGTCTACGACTTTATCTGGGACAGCTACTGCGACTGGTATATCGAGCTGACGAAGGCGCGTCTGTACGGCGAAGACGCGGAAAGCAAGGCGTCTGCGCAGAAGGTGCTTCTGTACGTGCTGGATCAGATCCTGCGCCTGATGCACCCGTTCATGCCGTTCATCACCGAAGAGATCTGGCAGGCGATCCCGCACGAAGGCGAAGCTTTGATCGTCGCTTCGTGGCCGAAATACCGCGAAGACCTCTACTTCAAGGCAGAGGAGGACGCGATGGAGAGCATTATGAACGCGATCCGTTCCGTCCGCAACCGCAGGGCGGAAATGAACGTGCCGCCATCGAAGAAATGTACGCTCTATATCGTCACGCGTAAGCCGGAAATTTTTGAAGCCGGCAAGGGCTTCATCACGCGCCTTGCCTATGCCGACGACGTTGTGATTTCCACAGCGGAGCCGGAAGGGCATGAGTCCATGATTTCCTGCGTGACCCATGACGCCGCGCTCTATATGCCCATGAGCCAGCTTTTGGACGTGGGAAAAGAGCTCGATCGCATTGCAAAGGAAAAGGAAAAGACCGAAAAGGGTCTTGCCGGCATTCGCGCCAAGCTCGGAAATGAAAGCTTCGTCGCAAAGGCGCCGGAAGCTGTCGTCGCCGCAGAGCGCGCAAAGGCGGAAAAATTCGAAGCACTGCTCAAGCAGCTTGAAGAGAGCGAAGCGCGTCTGAAAGCGTTATAATCCGTATCGTCCGACTGGCAAACAGTCGGACGATTTTTTCATTTTCTTCTTTATTTCCGCTCCTGTTTGGTGTATAATCATGTATTAGGAAAAATATGTATCGGGAAAGGAACGACGGTTGTGGGAGAGAAATACGAAGAAAAATCGGAAGAAATCAAGGAAGAAGTTTTAGCAGAAGCGCAGGAAGAGCCCGCTGAGGAGAAACCGGAAGAGAAAAAGGGCGGGTTCCTTTACGACGTTTACGCGCTGCTGCATGATTTGGTCTATATCCTCGCTGCAATCACGCTGATTTTTGTCTTTTTCGTTCGTCTGGTCGGCGTGAACGGCGGTTCCATGCTGCCGACCCTGCAGGACAAGGATTATCTCGCGCTGCAGAGCAACGTCATCATGGGCGATCTGGAATACGGCGACATCATCGTTGCGCGGAAGCTGGACTTCCGTGACGGCGAGCCGATCGTCAAGCGTGTGATCGCCACGGAAGGTCAGACCGTGCGGATCGACTATGATACGAAGGGCGAGATTCGCGTCTGGGTAGACGGCGTTCTGCTGAACGAGCCTTATATCAAGGAATTGATGCAGGCAAGATACGACGTACCGATGGAGGTAACCGTCGAGAAGGACTGCATATTCGTCATGGGCGACAACCGCAACAATTCCGCTGACAGCCGCTATGCGGAAATCGGGCAAATCAAGCTCAATCAGGTGCTCGGCAAGGTGTTGCTGATCGTCCTTCCGGGGAAAGATCCGGAAACCGGCTCGCGTGATTTCGGACGGATCGGAACGGTGTCGTAATGGACGATAAAATGAACATTCAATGGTATCCGGGGCACATGACGAAAACGCGCCGGCAAATGGAGGAAGACCTCAAGCTGGTCGACGCCGTCTGCGAACTGCTGGACGCCCGTATCCCGATGGCAAGCCGCAACCCCGATATCGACGCGATCTGCGGAAAAAAACCGCGTATGGTGATCCTGAACCGGATCGACCTTGCAGACCCCGCCGCGACCGCGCGGTGGAGCGATCATTTCAAGAGCAAGGGCTATTGCGTTCTCAAAACGGATTGCAAGAGCCGCAAGGGAATTGACCGCTTTATCCCCACGGTGCGCGAACTGCTTGCCGAAAAACTGCAGCGCTATCTGGAGCGCGGTTTTGTCAATAAACCGCTCAAGTTGATGATCGTCGGCATTCCGAACGTCGGAAAATCGACTTTTATCAATCAAATCTCCGGACGCAAAGGCGCGAAGGCGGAAAACCGTCCCGGCGTGACGCGTGGAAAGCAGTGGGTCACGGTGGATAACGGATTGCTGCTTCTGGATACGCCCGGCATACTCTGGCCGAAATTCGACGACGAAGAGGTCGGCAGACGGCTTGCCTATACCGGAGCGGTCAAAGATGACGTTCTCGATACGGAAACCCTGGCTTGTCATCTGATCGCCCTGCTCTGGAAACGCTATCCTGACGCGCTGCGCGAACGCTACAGAATCAATCTGCCCTCGGACGCGAAGGGCTATGAGCTTCTGGAGGAAGCCGGAAGAAATCGCGGCTTCCTGCTGGCGCGCGGAGAGATCGATACGGAGCGTATGGCAAGAGTACTCCTGGAAGAATACCGGAACTGTAAAATCGGACGTTTTACGCTGGAGGAGCCTGAATAATGAGTGAGCTTTGGAAGTATGAACATGCCGCCTTTGAGAAAGGCTTTGATCTGATCTGCGGCGTTGACGAAGCAGGCAGGGGGCCCTTGGCAGGGCCGGTCTGCGCCGCCGCAGTCATTCTGCCGCGTGATCTGGATATCGAAGGATTGAACGACTCCAAGAAGCTGTCGGACAAACGCCGCCGCGCGCTCTATGATATGATCGTTGAGCAGGCGATCGCATACGGCATTGCCATGGTCGACGAAAAGACCATCGACGAGATCAATATCCTGCAAGCGACTTTCCTTGCCATGCGGCGGGCGGTCGAGCAGCTTTCCGTTCGCCCATCGCTTGCGCTGGTGGACGGCAACCGTGAGCCGGATTTCGGCGAGATCCCCGTGCAGACGATCATCAAGGGCGACAGCCTCAGCGCGAATATCGCCGCTGCGTCGATCCTCGCCAAGGTCACGCGAGACCGCTTTATGGAGGAGCAGGACGCGATCTATCCGCAGTACGGCTTTGCGATCCATAAGGGCTACGGCACGCAGGCGCATTACGCCGCGCTGCGCGAATACGGTCCCTGTCCGATCCACCGCATGACCTTCCTCAAAAAGCTCTATGGCGCGTGATTTATCTGGGCGCTGGGGCGAAAGCTTGGCGGCTGCCTATCTGCAGAAGAAACGCTATTCGATCACGGCTGCGAATTATCGCTCCCGCTTCGGCGAGATCGACCTGATCGCGGAGAATAAACAGTTTCTTGTTTTTGTCGAAGTGAAGTTGCGTAAAAACGCAGACTTCGGTCAGGCAATGGAATTCGTCGACCGAAGAAAGCAGGAAAAACTGAAGCAGACTGCCGCGATCTATCTGTCACAAAACGAGGAGAATACGAAACAGCCGCGTTTTGACGTGATTGAGATTTATGCGCCCGAAGGAATGGAGACCAAACATCCGGTAATCAAGCATTGGGAGAACGCCTTTGAGTAAAATTCGCTTGTTTGACGGTCACTGCGATACCTCGTTCATGCTATGGACGGAGCATAGTTCGCTCCTGCAAAACACCTGCCACGTCGATCTCGTAAAAGCGAGCTCGTTGCACGCTTACGCGCAGGTGTTTGCTTTTTGCAGCTATGCAGGCATGCCGGAGCTGATGCCGTGTACGCAGGAGGAGTATCTGACGATTCCGCTGCGCATTCTGCGCGAAGAAGTTGAGAAGAACAGCGAACGTATCGCGTTCGCCCAAAGCGCTGCGCAGGTAGCCGAACTGAACGGACAGGGGAGAATCGCCGCACTGCTTTCCATCGAAGGCCCGGAGGTCATCGGCTGCGATCCGGAACGTCTGCCGCAGCTTCGCGCGGAGGGCTTCCGCATGTCCACGCTGACGTGGAACGCGGATAACGCGCTCGCAGGCTGTCACAGCAGTGATAAGCGTTTGACGGATCGCGGCAGGGTTTTTCTCCGCGCCGCGCAAAAAAATAATATCATTATCGACGTCAGCCATATTTCGGAGTCCTCTTTTTGGGACATCGTTGATATTACAATAAAACCGATCGTGGCAAGCCACTCCAACTGTCGCGCCCTTTGCGAGCATACGCGTAATCTGACGGACGATCAGCTTCGCGCGATCGCGGAGACCGGCGGCACGGTGGGGCTGAATCTCTATCGGCCGTTTTTGGGCGAAAACGCTGATTTTGACACGCTGCGCGAGCATTTGGAGCGCATGCTGAATCTCTGCGGAGAAACGCACGTCGCGCTCGGCGGCGATCTGGACGGCTGCGATCTTCTGCCGTCGGGCTTCCGCGATCTAACTGACTATGTAGGATTCTATGATTATCTAAAAGGCTGCGGATACGGCGAGTATCTTTTGAATTGCATTTTTTACGACAATCTACTGCGATTGTTCTGAAGGGAGGAAAGACGGATGGCGCTTTACGCGATCGGCGACCTGCATCTGTCCTTCGGCGCGGATAAGCCAATGGACGTATTCGGCGGCGCGTGGAACAACTATATCGACAAGCTCCGCGAAGGGCTGTCCGTCATCCGTCCGGAGGATACCACGGTGCTGCTCGGCGATCTTTCGTGGGCGCTCGATTTGGACGGCGCGAAAGAGGACTTCGCATTTATCAGCGCGATCCCCGGAAGGAAGATCATTCTCAAGGGGAATCACGACTACTGGTGGACGACCGCGACGAAGTTCTATCGCTTCTGCGAGGAGAACGGTTTTTCCGATATGTTCATCTTGAACAACAACGCCTATCTCTATGAGGATACCGCGATCTGCGGGACCCGCGGCTGGTTTTTCGAGGAGGACGCGGAAGAGGGAAGTCATAACGACAAGGTTTTCAAAAGGGAGCTGATCCGCCTGGAAGCTTCACTGATGGCGGCGGAAGGCGAAGAGATCTTTTGCTTCCTGCACTATCCGCCTCGCTACCGCGGCTATGAGTGTCCGGATATTCTCGCGCTGCTCAAAAAATACGGCGTAAAGGAGTGCTGCTACGGACATCTGCACGGAGACAGCCACAAGCTTGCGATCGAGGGGAACTTTGACGGTGTGAATTTCCGGCTTTGTGCCGCGGATTTCCTGAAATTCAAACCGCTTCGCTTAAAATAGGAAATAATAGTTGAAAAATCCGCAAATATCTGATAAAATATTGCGGCTATATGTAATAGTGCGCCATTCGGCGCAACACATAGGAGGAAACCAACCATGATTGTAAAGAACGTAGAAAAAGAAGCCGTCCACGCGAAGGTGACTGCTGACGTCAGCCGCACGGAACTGGAACCGGCGATCAACAAGGTCTATCTGAAAATCCGCAAGGACATCTCCATTCCGGGCTTTCGCAAGGGCAAGGCGCCGCGCATGGTCATTGAGGCGGCATACGGCAAACACGTCTTCTTTGAGGACGCGATCGAGGAGTTGTTCCCTGAAATCTATAAGGAATGCGTCCTGACGCAGGACATCAAGCCCGTCGGCCGTCCGAGCGTTTCCAATCTGGTCATCAATGACGACGACTCCGTCACTCTGACGATCGAGACCGATCTGTATCCCGAAGTTACCCTCGGCGACTACAAGGGTCTTGAGATTGAGAAGGTTGAAGTTGAAGTAGCGGAATCCGAGATCGACGCGGAGATCGACCGCATGGCGCAGAACGTCGCCCGTATCACTACCGTCGACCGTCCGGCGCAGGACGGCGATACCGCCGTGATCGACTTTGAGGGCTTCAAGGACGGGGTCGCGTTTGAAGGCGGCAAGGGCGAAAGCTACGAGCTGAAGCTCGGCTCCGGCAGCTTCATTCCCGGCTTTGAGGAGCAGGTCGTCGGCATGAGCGCGGGCGAGGAGAAGGAAATCAACGTGACCTTCCCCGAAAACTACCACGCGGAAGAGCTTAAGGGCGCGCCGGTCGTTTTCAAGGTCAAGCTGCACGAGGTCAAGGAGACCGTCGTTCCCGAGAAGGACGACGAGTTCGTGAAAGACGTCTCTGAATTCGACACCATGGCGGAGCTGCGCGCCGATATCGAAAAGCGCGTGCGCGACGAGAAACAGGCGGGCATCGACCGTGCGTTTGAGAACGCCGCGATCGAAAAGGCGGTCGCCAATATGACCGTCGAGATTCCCGACAGCATGGTCGAAGAAGAGCTGGAGCGTCAAATGGAGCGCATGGACTATGAGCTTCGCTCCCAGGGCGCTTCTCTGGAAGCATACGCCAATATGATGGGCGGCACGATGGAGAACATCAAGAACAGCCTCCGTCCCGGCGCGCTGAACGCCGTGAAGACCAACGTCCTGCTGGATGCCGTCGTTGACGCGGAGAAGATCGAAGTCACCGACGAGGAGTGCGAGGAGGAGTACGCAAAACTCGCGGAATCTTACAAGATGGACGTTGAAAAGATCAAGGAGATCCTCGACCGCAAGGGCATGGAGGGTGATCTGCAGGTCCGCAAGGCTGCGAAGTTAATCGCGGACAGCGCGATCGCCGTCGCCCCGAAGTCAGAGGAGAAGAAGGAAGAGGAATAATCCTCTTTCGGAACGGTTAGAATGTTTCGAGAAAGGAGCATTGCTATGAGCTTAGTACCCTATGTTGTTGAACAAACCAGCCGCGGCGAGCGTTCGTATGATATTTTCTCCCGCCTGCTGAACGACCGTATCATCTTCCTTTCGGAAGAGGTCAACGACACCACTGCGAGCCTTGTCGTCGCGCAGCTTCTGTATCTGGAGGCGCAGGATCCCGACAAGGACATCCAGTTCTACATCAACAGCCCCGGCGGCAGTGTCACTGCCGGCATGGCGATTTATGACACGATGAAGTATATCAAGTGCGACGTTTCGACGATCTGCGTCGGTATGGCGGCTTCGATGGGCGCGTTCCTGCTTTCCTCCGGTACGAAGGGCAAGCGCTACGCGCTTCCGAACGCCGAGATCATGATCCATCAGCCGTCCGGCGGCGCACAGGGTCAGGTCACCGATATTCAGATCCACGCGCAGCGTATTCTCGATATCAAGAAGCGTTTGAACCAGATTCTCGCCGAAAACACCGGCAAGCCGTACGAGCAGGTCGCTGCCGACTGCGAGCGCGATCACTTCCTTTCCGCTGAGGAAGCGAAGGAATACGGGCTTGTCGATCAGGTGATCTATCAGAGATAATTAAGGGGAGATTGTTTTGGCTGAAAAACTGATCCGCTGTTCCTTCTGCGGCAAAACGCAGGGACAGGTCGAGCGTATTCTGTCCGGCCCGGACGTCTATATCTGCAATGAGTGCGTGGAGCTTTGCTCCAACCTTCTGGCGGAGAATATGTACGAAACCGAAGACCGCGGCGAACTGCAGGCTCCGGATCGCCTTCCGACGCCGAAGGAGATCAAGGAATACATGGACGGTTACATCATCGGGCAGGAGGACGCGAAGATCGCGCTTTCCGTCGCGGTGTATAACCACTATAAGCGCATCTACTTCGGCAATATCTCCGACGTGGAGCTGCAAAAGAGCAATATTCTGCTGATCGGCCCGACCGGCTGCGGCAAGACGCTTTTTGCGCAGACGCTCGCAAAAATCCTGAACGTACCGTTTGCCATTGCCGACGCGACCACGCTGACCGAGGCGGGCTACGTGGGCGAGGACGTGGAGAACATTCTGCTTCGGCTGCTGCAGGCGGCTGATTTCGACGTAGAGCTTGCCGAGCGCGGCATCATCTACATCGACGAAATGGACAAAATCGCCCGCAAGAGCGAAAATACCTCAATTACCCGTGACGTATCTGGCGAAGGCGTGCAGCAGGCGCTGCTGAAGATCCTGGAGGGAACGGTTGCGAACGTCCCGCCGCAGGGCGGCAGAAAGCATCCGCAGCAGGAGTTCATCCAGATCGACACGACCAATATCCTCTTCATCTGCGGCGGCGCGTTCGACGGTCTGGACAAGATCATCGAAAAGCGCGTCGACCGTTCCAGTCTCGGCTTTGGCGCCGAGCTGAAAAACCGTGCGGAGCGGGACGTCGGCAAGCTGTTTGCGCAAGTTCAGCCCCACGATCTTCTGAAATTCGGCATCATTCCGGAGCTGGTCGGCAGAATGCCTGTCGTCACCAGTCTGAGCAGCCTGAACAAGGAGGATCTGATCCGTATTCTGACAGAGCCGAAAAACGCGCTCTGCCGTCAGTACCGCAGGCTTCTTGAGCTGGACCACGTGTCGCTCGATTTTGAGCAGGATGCGCTGGAAGCGATCGCGCAGAAGGCGATCGACCGGAAGATCGGCGCGCGCGGACTGCGTGCCGTGCTGGAGGACGTCATGACGAAGATCATGTACGAGATCCCGTCCGATCCTTCCATCACCAAGGTGCTGATCACGAGGGACTGCGTTTTGAACGGCGATGAGCCGAAGGTCACGCGCACGAAAGTGAAGCGACCGAACGCCGGATAACAGGTAAGGGGGAGCAAATACTTTTGCCCCCTTTTCTTGTTCCTGCGGGAGCGTCCCTCCCGCGGAAAGGAGACCCAATGAACGAAATTATCATTTCCGAACGCATGCCGGTACTTGCGCTGCGCGGATTGACGGCGTTTCCCCAGACGACGACGCATTTCGACGTCGGAAGGGAAAAGTCCGTTCGCGCCCTGGATAAGGCGATGGCAGGCGATCAGAGAATCCTATTGATCACGCAGAAGGATATTCTGCAGGACGACCCGGATTTTAAAGATTTGTACTCGATCGGCACGGTCGCGCACGTGCGGCAGGTGCTGAAAATGCCGGGAGATTCCGTGCGCGTGCTGGTATTTGGCGAATACCGTGCCAGGATTACGGAAACGGTGCAGAAAGCGCCGTATCTGCTTGCCCGCACGGAGTCAGTTCCCGACGCCGACTACGTCGCGGGAACGACGAAGATCGAAGCGCTGAAGCGGCAGGCGATCCAACTCTTCGAGGATTTTGCCGAGCTTTCGCAGCGTCCGGTGCAGGAGTATATGCTGCGGATACTGGCAAGCGAGGATCCGGGTCTGATCGCGGATCTGATCGCACAGGCGGCGACGTTCGGCTATGCAGACAAGATGGTGATCCTCAAGCAGCTTCACCCCGTACACCGTCTGGAAATGACGATCAAGCTCCTTTCGAGAGAGCTGGACGTGCTCGAGATGGAGAACCATCTGCAGGACGAAACCCAGCAGAGCATCGACAAGGGACAGCGCGACTATTTCCTGCGCGAACAGATGAAGGTCATCCGCTCGGAGCTCGGTGAAAACGACGACGAGGCAGAACTGGAGGAATACCGCGAAAAGATCGCCAAGGCGGAGCTTCCGAAGGAAGCCGCGGAAAAGCTCGAAAAGGAAGTCCAGCGGCTCGCGAAGCAGCCCTACGGTTCTTCTGAAGCGTCCGTGATCCGGAATTATCTTGACGTCGCGCTGGAGCTTCCGTGGAATAAGAAAACCAAAGAGCGACTGGACGTGAACGCCGCGCGGAAGATTCTGGACGAAGATCATTTCGGCCTGCAAAAGGTCAAGGAGCGCATTCTGGAGATCCTTGCGGTCAAGCAGCTTGCGCCGGATCTTCCCGGACAGATCATCTGCCTGGTCGGGCCTCCGGGCGTCGGTAAAACCTCCGTCGCCATGAGCGTTGCCCGCGCGCTGAATCGAAAACTTGCGAGGATTTCCCTCGGCGGTATCCACGACGAGGCGGAGATCCGCGGTCACAGAAAAACCTATATCGGCGCAATGCCGGGCAGGATCCTGACCGCTTTGCAGCAGGCGGGGTCTTCCAATCCGCTGATGCTGCTGGATGAGATCGACAAGCTGGGCAGCGACTACCGCGGCGATCCGTCTGCCGCGCTGCTCGAGGTGCTGGATTCGGAGCAGAACAGTACGTTCCGCGATAACTATCTGGAAATCCCGTTTGACTTGAGCGACTGCATGTTTATCACGACCGCAAATACCACTGACACGATTCCGCGTCCGCTGCTTGACCGCATGGAGGTCATTGAGCTCAATTCCTATACGGATGAAGAAAAGCTGATGATCGCGAAACAGCATTTGCTGCCGAAGCAGCTCAAAAAACACGGACTCAAGAAATCGCAGGTCAGCGTCGCCGACGATGCGATCCGCGAGATGATCCAATGCTACACGAGAGAATCCGGCGTCCGAAACCTGGAGCGCGAGATTGCGACGATGTGCAGAAAATGCGCAATGCGCTTCGTATCTGATCCGGAGCTCAAGCGCATCCGCGTCAAGGGCGCGGAGCTGCAGGACTATCTCGGCATCCGCAAGATTCTGCCCGATAAGCTTGCTCCCACCGATACGGTCGGTTTGGTCACAGGCCTTGCGTGGACGTCTGTCGGCGGCGAGACGCTCGAAGTCGAATGCAACGTCACCGAGGGCACGGGAAAGCTCAATCTGACCGGCAATCTCGGCGACGTCATGAAAGAATCCGTGCAGGCGGCAATGAGCTTTATCCGCTCCCGCGCCGAGAGTCTGCATATTCCCGCGGATTTCTATAAGACGAAGGATATTCACGTGCATTTCCCCGAAGGTGCCGTTCCGAAAGACGGGCCGTCTGCCGGCATTACGGTCTGCACGGCGATGGTCTCCGCGCTGACCGGCGCGCCGGTGCGCCGCGATATCGCCATGACCGGCGAGATCTCCATTCGCGGTCGCGTGCTGCCCATCGGCGGTCTGAAAGAGAAGACCATGGCGGCGCTGCGCCACGGCGTGAAGACGGTCATTCTTCCGCGCGCGAATGAAAAAGACTTGGAAGAGATCGACCAGACGGTCAGAGCGTCGCTCAACTTTATTCTGGTCGACTGCGCCGACGCCGTGATCGACGCCGCGCTCATTCTTCCCGTGGAGGAAGATCGGGAATGCCGTATGCAGCAGAAAACTGTGCCGCCGGTTTCCGTGCCGCATGAGCAGCCGAAGCCGAAAACGAGGATACGGCAATGAATCTGCAAAAAGTTGAATTTATCAAATCCGCAGCGCAGCCGAATGCGTTTGTAACCGACGCGCTGCCGCAGATCGCCTTTTCCGGCAAATCCAACGTCGGCAAATCCTCCGTATTGAACTGCGTTCTGCAGCGGAAGAACTTTGCCCGCGTCGGACAGAAGCCCGGAAAGACCGTCCATATCAATTATTTCAAAGTAGATGATAAGGCGTATTTCGTCGACCTGCCCGGCTACGGCTACGCGCAGGTCGCCGAGAGCGAAAAGGAACGCTGGGGTAAGCTGATGGAAGCTTATTTCGCCGGAGCGGACAGGATCACGCTCGGCGTGATGATCGTCGACGCGCGGCACGCCCCGACAAAGCTGGACGTCGTCATGGCGGAGCTGTTTCAAAACACCGGC
Source organism: Oscillospiraceae bacterium (assembly GCA_017429835.1). Taxonomy (GTDB): domain Bacteria; phylum Bacillota; class Clostridia; order Oscillospirales; family Oscillospiraceae; genus JAZOXB01. The sequence goes on along the minus strand of JAFROD010000051.1, from coordinate 13,640 downwards.
TGTCCCTTCGTCGTCGTTGCCAATAAGCTCGACAAACTCAAAAAGAGCGAGATCGAGCCGAACATGGCGCGTATCCGCGCCGATCTCAGGCTCTCGCCCGGGACCGTTCTGATCCCGTTTTCCGCGGAAAAGGGAACGGGAAGGGCTGAACTCGTCAGCGCGATCTTCCACGCAGTAGAAAAATAATGAAATGAGCGTGTTTTTCAAAAAAACACGCTCATTTCTTCTTGCAAGAAAGGCGAGAAAATGCTATAATAATTTGCATTAAAACGTAAGAGGATATGCATGGACGAGCCGAGATACCATCTGACCGGAGTCATGCGGAAACAGGACGCTCTGCCGGAGGACTTCGACGGCCCGCTGGACGTGATCCTGCTTCTGCTCAGTAAAAACAAAATAGAGATACAAGACGTCAGCATTACGTCGATTTTGGAGCAGTATCTTGCGTATCTGGACGAAATGAAGCGACTGGATATGGAGATCGCCAGTGAATTTATCGCAATGGCGTCGCATTTGATGCTGATCAAGACGAAAATGCTGCTGTCCGCCGCCGAGCGCGAGGAAGCTCTTTCGGAAATGGAACTCCTGATTCGTTCTCTGGAAGAGCGGCAGCGCGCCGATGCCCTGGAGCAGATCCGCACGGCTGTCAGCTATCTTGAGCCGAGAAACGAGATCGGCTGCAATTCCTTTATCAAGCAGCCTGAGCCGTATCAGGTCGACAAGACCTATCGCTATCAGCACGAGCCGGAAGACCTGCTGCGGGCGTTCTCCACGATCGCCGAGCGCAGCGAACGCGCGCTTCCGCCGCCGGTATCGAATTTCCGCGGCATCGTCGGCGCGGAGCCCTATCCCGTCACAAAAAAAGCAGCGCAGGTGCTCAAACGGCTTCTCATGCGCGGCGTATCCAAATTTCGCAGTCTGTTCAAGGGAAGCCGCTCGCGCAGCGAGATCGTGGCGACTTTCCTTGCCGTGTTGGAGCTTTGCCGTATCCACTCGATCGAGCTGGAGGACGGCGGCGACGACGTCAACGTCCGCTTCTGCAAGATGCCGGAGGGAGAAATGGAGTCACTGGATGGAACGAACTGAATTAGAGCGCGTGATCGAGGCGATTCTCTTTGCCGCAGGTGAGCCGGTCGAAACGGATCGGATCGCGCTGGCGGCAGAATGCGATCCCGACGAGGTCGACGCGGCGGCAAAGTCGCTGATGGATCGGCTTTCTTATGATCGGCGCGGGCTTCGCGTGATCAAACTGGAAAAAGCATACCAAATGTGCTCCTCTGTCGAGATGTCTTCGTATATCACGAAGGCGCTGGAGACCAGAAAGCCCCCGAAGCTTTCCGCCTCCCAGTTGGAGACTCTGACGATCGTTGCCTATTATCAGCCGGCGACGAAGGCCTATATCGAGCAAATTCGCGGTGTGGACAGCTCCTATTCGGTCGGCGCGCTGCTGAACAAGCGGCTGATCGAGGAATGCGGAAGACTGAACGTACCCGGCAGACCGATCCTCTACCGCACGACGCCGGATTTCCTGCGCACCTTCGGGTTGTCCTCACTGGACGAGCTGCCGGAGATCGAGAAAATGCAGTTCGGCAAGAAAGACTTGCCGATGGAAGAAACAACCGAAACCGTTGAGGAGGTAGCTGAACATGAGTAAGAACGTATCGGATGTCCTCGGCGCATCCATGTCAAAGGTCAGGGAAATGGTGGACGCAAACACCGTCGTTGGCGCGCCGATCGCCGCCGCGGAGGGCGTGACGCTGATCCCGATCTCCAAGATCTCCTTCGGACTCGCTTCTGGCGGCGCCGATCTTGCCGCAAAGGTTGCCGATACGAACGGCACGTTCAGCGGCGGCGCGGGCTGCGGCGTGAAGATCACGCCGGTCGCGATCATCGTCATTCAGGGCGACCGCGTGCGCGTTATGCCGGTGGACGAGCCCGCCAGCACTGCAGCAGAGCGTGTGATCGAGCAGCTTCCCGGCTTTGTCGATAAGCTTTCCGATATGTTCGGAAAGAAAAAGTCCGATATTTCCGATATTTAACAGGCGTAATCTCATTTGCCCGGCAGAAAATAGCAAGGGTGATGAGATATGAAATGGCTTTACAGGACGGCGGCCGCCTTTGCTGCTTCCGTCCTTTTCCTGTGCGTCTGTTATGCGGCGCCGTCCGACAGCGCAAAGAGCGCGATCCTGATGGATGCCGACACCGGCAGGATACTGTACGCAAAAAACTCGGACTGCAAAAGCCTGATTGCGAGCACGACGAAAATCATGACGGCGATCGTCGTCCTGGAACACTGTCAACTTGACGACGCATACGAAATACCGGAGCAAGCGACGAATATCGAAGGCTCGTCGATCTATCTGCAGGCCGGCGAACGCCTGACGATCCGTGAGCTGCTCTACGGCATGATGCTGCATTCCGGCAACGACGCGGCTGTCGCGCTTGCGCTTGCGTGCAGCGACAGCGTCCCGGAATTTGTCGATCTGATGAACCTGAAGGCGCAGCAGCTCGGTCTGCACAGGACGCATTTTGAGAATCCGAGCGGACTGGACGGCGAAGCGCATTACTCTACTGCCTCCGACCTCGCGAAAATGACCCGATACGCATTGAAGAATCAGGACTTTGCGGATATCGTATCGACGAAGTCGATTCAAATCGGTATGCGCAGTCTCACGAACCACAATAAGCTTTTGTGGTCAATGGACGGCGCGATCGGCGTAAAAACAGGCTATACCAAGGCGGCCGGAAGAATCCTCGTCAGCGCTGCGGAACGAAATGGCAGACGACTGATTGCCGTAACGATCTCCGACGGTAACGACTGGGAGGATCATAAATCGCTCTATGAATACGGCTTTGCGCAGTATCCGGAGCGCGTGCTGATTTCGTCGGGCGAGGAGGTCGCATGGCTCGACTGCATGGACGGCAGCCGCGGCTGTCTGATCGCGGGAGAAGACGTTTCCTATCCTGCGTATGAAAATGAAAACGTCCGCGTTACGGTGCAGTATCCGAAATACTGCTTCGCGCCCGGCTCCGCCGGCACGCCTGCGGGTTACGGAATCGTAACGATCGGTGACAGAGAAATCGGAACGGTAACGCTTCTATGGAAAGGACGGGAGCAGAATGACAGAACGGATACAGAAAATCCTTTCCGCGTATGGAATCGCATCCCGTCGCGCGGCTGAGAAGCTTCTGCAAGACGGCAGGATCACGGTAAACGGGCAAACTGCCGCGCTCGGTCAGAGCGCCAACCCGGAAACAGACGATATCCGCGTGTACGGCAGGCCGCTGCCGATGAAGGCTGCGCCGGTCTGCCTCATGCTCAATAAGCCGCGCGGATACGTCACGACGCTCTCGGACGAGCTCGGACGGAAGACCGCCGCCTCGCTGATAGACTGCGGCTGCCGCGTTTATCCGGTCGGAAGACTGGACTGTGCTTCGGAAGGACTCCTCCTGTTTACCAACGACGGAGAGCTTGCCAACCGGCTCATGCATCCGAAGCACAGCATCGAAAAAGTTTATGAGGTTACTGTTTCCGGCGCGTTGGATACCGCGCAGGAGCTCCTTGCGCGTCCAATCGAACTGGACGGCAGAAGCATTGCGCCGCCGAAGGTCGTTCTTTTGCGGCAGAACGAAAAGAAAGCAACTTACGAAATTACGATACACGAGGGCAGAAACCGTCAGATCCGCCGTATGTGCGAAGCGGCAGGACTTACCGTCCTGCGGCTTTGCCGCGTGCGGGAGGGAGGTCTTTCTCTTCATGGTCTGCCTGTCGGAAAATGGCGCTATTTGACTAAAGAAGAATATGAAGCGCTTGATCGGGAGGGGAAGAAATGACTGCGGACATTCTGACCGGCATACATAACAAAATGAATTCGTTTTCCAAGGGGCAGCGGAAGATCGCTTCCTATATTCTGGAGAACTATGATAAGGCGGCGTTCCTGACGGCGGGCGTTCTGGGCAAAACCGTTCAGGTATCGGAATCCACCGTGGTGCGTTTTGCGGCGGAGCTGGGCTATGATGGCTATCCCGAAATGCAGAAGGCGCTGCAGGAAATGGTGCTGACCCGTCTGACCTCCGTACAGCGCATCGAGGTCGGCGCAAAGCGCATGGCGCAGGAGCACGTGCTTTCCACCGTGCTGCAGACGGACGTTGAACTGATCCGCGCAACGAGCGAACAGATCAGTCAGGCCGCGTTCAACGGCGCGGTCGACTCGCTGCTGAACGCACAGACGATCTATATCGTCGGCGTTCGTTCCTCATCTGCGCTTTCGTCCTTCTTGAGCTATTATTTCAAATACATGTTCCGCGACGTTCGGCTGATCACCTCCGCGTCCGACAGCGAGGTGTTTGAACAGATCGTGCGAATTTCGCCGCAGGACGCGCTGATTGCGATCAGCTTCCCGCGCTATTCCTCCGCTGCGATTCAGGCGGCGGAGTACGCGCACACCTCCGGCGCGAAGACGATCTCACTGACCGACTGCGCGTCTTCGCCACTCGCGGAGTATTCTGACTATCTGCTGACTGCGAAGAGCGACATGGTCTCACTCGTGGATTCCCTCGTTGCGCCGATGAGCGTCATCAACGCGCTGATCGTCGCCGCGGCGTCTAAGAAGAAACTTGAAACCACCCTGATCTTCAACAAGCTGGAGGAGATCTGGGATATCTACCATGTCTATGAAAAAATTGACGAATGATCTTGTGATCGTCGGCGGCGGCGCAGCCGGCATGTTTGCCGCTGCGCAGGCAGTCAAGCGGGGATTGCGCGTTCTGCTTTTGGAAAAGAACGACCGTCTCGGAAAGAAGCTTGCGATCACCGGCAAGGGTCGGTGCAACGTGACCAATCACTGCACGCCGGAGGAAGTTCTGAAGAACGTTCCGCGCAATCCGCGCTTCCTGTACAGCGCGATGTTCGGTTTTCCGCCCGAGCGGGCAATGGCGTTTTTTGAAGAGCACGGCTGTCCGCTGAAAACGGAACGCGGCAACCGCGTCTTTCCGGTATCCGATCGCTCGGCAGACGTGATCGCTGCATTGGAACGCGCGATGAGATCGCCGCTTCTGGAGCGCAGGCAGGAAACCGTCTTGGGTCTTTTTTCGCAGGACGGCAGGGTCACCGGCGTTAAGACGCAAAAAGGGATTGTATCCTGCGATAATATCCTGCTTTGCACCGGGGGAGCTTCCTATCCCTTGACCGGCTCGACCGGCGACGGCTTTCGCTTGGCAAACGGCGTCGGTCACAATATCATTGCGCCGACCGGCTCGCTCGTACCGCTCGTCAGCGACAGCGACTGCGTGAAGATGCAGGGCTTATCACTGCGCAATACCGAATTAAAGCTGCTGGACGAAAAAGGGAAGTGCGTCTTCAAGGAATTTGGAGAGCTGCTGTTCACGCATTTCGGTATCTCCGGCCCGATGGCGCTTTCCGCTTCCGCGCACATGAAATCGGGCGAAACGTACACTATTTCACTCGATCTGAAGCCTGCCTTAGACGAGGCGAAGCTCGACGCGCGCTTCCTGCGCGACTTTGAAAAATACGCCAACCGCAGCATGGAAAACGCGCTCGCAGACCTCTATCCGCATTCTATGATTCCCATTCTTCTCGAACGCTGCGGCATAGATTCCGCCATGCAGGCAAACGCGCTGACAAAGCAGCAGCGCAGATCGCTGCTCGAGCAGACAAAACGCTTCTTGATCCCGATTTCGGGGACAAGACCGGTCGATGAAGCGATCATTACCCGCGGCGGCGTGGACGTCAAGCAGATTGATCCGAAAACGATGCAGTCCAAGCTGATCGAGGGTCTGTACTTTGCCGGCGAGATCATTGACTGCGACGCCTATACCGGAGGCTTCAACCTGCAGATCGCGTGGGCAACCGCTTTTGCCGCCGTGAACGCGATCGCGGAATCACGATTTGACAAATATTCGGATTAACAGTATAATATATTGAGTTTTTACGAGGTGAACTGCATGAACAAGGTTTACAGTATTGCGATCGACGGCCCCGCCGGAGCGGGGAAAAGCACCATGGCGCGCCGCGCCGCAGCGGAACTGAATTTTGTTTATGTCGACACCGGCGCGATTTATCGCACCGTCGCCTACGCCGTAATCAAGCGCGGCATTCTTCCCGAGGAGACGGAGAAGATCGACGCGCTTCTGCCGGAGCTTCGCGTAAAGCTCGCCTGGAAGGACGGCGTGCAGCATACATATCTCGGCGGCGCGGACGTGTCGAAGAAGATCCGCCTGCCCGAGGTCTCCTCCATGGCGTCCAAGGTATCCGCGCTGCCGTCCGTCCGAGCGTTCCTGCTTGACACGCAGAGAAACGTCGCTAAATCGAACAGCGTCATTATGGACGGGCGCGACATCGGAACCGTCGTTCTGCCGAACGCGGACGTAAAAATCTACCTCAGCGCGTCCGCTGAAGTCCGAGCGAAACGCCGCTTGCTGGAGCTGCAGGAGCAGGGCAGGAGCGACACCTACGAGGACGTCCTCAAAGACATGATCGAGCGCGACTACCGCGATATGCACCGCGAGATCGCGCCGCTCAAGCAGGCGGACGACGCCGTCCTGCTCGATACCTCCGAGCTTTCTCTCGAGGAAAGCATCGAAGCTATACTTAGAATCATTCGGGAGAAGCTTGGCTTATGAAGATGTATTCCGATCGAGTATTCCGCATTCTGCGCAGGCTTGTGTATTTTTTCCTGCGGCTGCTGCATCCGGTCGTTCATGTGACCGGTCGGGAGAATATTCCGGACGGAGCGGTAATACTTGCAGGTAATCACAGCGCGATTTCTGACCCGCTCTGGATCATCTGCGCAGCGCGTTTCCCCGAAGTACCGCGTACGATGGCAAAGAAAGAGCTGATGGACACGCCGATTCTCGGCAAATTACTGCGAAAGTTCGGCGTTTTCCCGGTTGACCGCGGCACTACGGACGTCGCCGCGATCAAAACGGCGATGAAGGCGATCAAAGACGGCCACAAGCTGCTGATCTTCCCGGAGGGCACCCGCCTCCGCAAGGGGAAGCAGTCCGAGCCGCACAACGGCGTCATGCTGCTTGCCACAAGAACACAGACGCAGGTTCTGCCGATCTTCGTTTCGACTAAGAAATCGCTTTTCAAAAAGATCCACGTCGTATTCGGCGCACCCTATCTGCCGCAGACGGCTGACCGGCGTGCGACCGAGCAGGAATTGAACGACTTGTCGGAAGATCTTTTGGAAAAGATCTATCGGCTGGGTGAAGGACTGTGAGAATCGAAGTAGCCAAAACCGCCGGATTCTGCTACGGCGTCAACCGTGCGGTCGGACTGGTCGAGCAGGCGATCGCGGAAGGAAAGTCCACCGTGACCTTCGGCCCGATCGCGCACAACCGCCATCTGGTGCGCCATTTTGAGGAACTGGGCGTAAAGGAGATCTCGTCGCTCGACGAAATTCCGGACGGCTCGACCGTCATCATCCGCTCGCACGGCATTCCTCGCGCGACATACGAAGCGCTGGAAGCAAAAAACGTCGAAATCATTGACGCGACCTGCCCCTCCGTTAAGCGCATTCATTCGCTCGTCGCAAAAGCCGAGGAGCAGGGCAGACAGCCGATCATTATCGGCACACCGACGCACCCGGAGATCGTCGCGATTGCGGGCTGGTGCCGGCATCCGCTGGTCTTTTCCGGCGCCGAAGAGCTCGAGAACTGGCTCAATGCTTCACCCGAACACAAGGATTTGCCCATCACAATGGTTTCTCAGACGACAAGTACGCAATTTTTATGGGAATCTTGCAAGAAAATCGTAAAAAAAGTGTGTACAAATCGAGAAATCTTTGATACAATATGCAATGCAACTGAAAATAGGCAGACAGAAGCCGCGGAATTGGCGACAAATTGCGACGCCATGATCGTCGTCGGAGACCGCAACAGCTCCAACACCGGGCGTCTGGCGCATATCTGCGCGGAGCACTGCGCGAGAGTCGATCTGATCGACTGTGCGGACGAGCTCGAACCTGCCGTTTATCGGAATTGCGCTACCATCGGCATCACTGCGGGTGCGTCGACGCCCGCGTGGATTATAAAGGAGGTCAATAAGACTATGAGCGAAATTACTAATGTTGATGCAGTTGCAGAGGAGAGCTTTGAAGCCTTGCTCGAAAACTCCATCAAGACTTTAAATACAGGAGATAAGGTTTTTGGCACCGTTACCGCGATCGGTTCCACCGAAGTCCAGGTCGACCTGGGTACGAAGCATGCCGGCTACATCCCGTATGACGAAGTCAGCGCAGATCCCAACGTAAAACCCGAGGACGTCCTGAAGGTCGGCGACGAGATCGAAGTTTTCGTCGTTCGCGTCAACGATCAGGAAGGCACCGTTCAGCTCAGCCGCAAGAAGCTCGAAGGCATGAAGGTATGGGACGAGGTCGAAAAGGCCTGCGAGGAGAAAACTCCCGTTGAGGGCGTTATCACCGAAGAGAACAAGGGCGGACTCGTCGCCAATGTCAAGGGCATCCGTGTCTTCATTCCGGCTTCTCAGACCGGCGTTGCCAAGGGCGGCGACCTGAGCGAGCTCAAGGGCAAGACCCTGAAGATGAAGATCACCGAATTCAACCGCGCCCGCCGCAGAGTCGTCGGCTCCATCCGCGCCCTGAGCGGCGAAGCCCGCAAGGCTGCGATCGAGAAGATCTGGAGCGAGATCGAGGTCGGCAAGAAGTATACCGGCACCGTGAAGTCCCTTACCAGCTACGGCGCGTTCGTCGATATCGGCGGTGTAGATGGCATGGTGCACATTTCTGAGCTGTCCTGGGGCCGTATCAAGACCCCCGATGAGGTCGTCAAGGTCGGCGATACCATCGAAGTGTTCGTCATCAAGGCGGATCCCGAGAAGAAGAAGATTTCCCTCGGCTACAAGACCCCCGAGATGAATCCGTGGAACCAGTTCTGCGAAAAGTACTCCGTCGGCGACGTCGCCACGGTCAAGATCGTGAAGCTTGTTGACTTCGGCGCTTTCGCAGAGATCCTGCCCGGCGTGGACGGTCTGATCCATATTTCTCAGGTTGCCGATCATCGTGTTGAGAAGGTCTCCGACGCCCTGAGCGAAGGTCAGGAAGTCGAAGCGAAGATCATCGAGATCGACTCCGAGCGCAAGCGTATCTCCCTGTCTATCCGCGCACTGCTCGTGCCGGCTGCCGCAGAGGAAGAAACGCCTGTTGAAGAAGCTCCTGCCGAGGAAGCTGCTCCTGTCGAGGAAGCTCCTGTTGAAGAAGCTGCTCCTGTTGAAGAAGCTCCTGCTGAGGAAGCTGCTGAATAAGCATAATATAACCGGGTGTACCGTTCGATCGGTACACCCGGTTTTTTATTGTTCTTTGCGGTATTCCAGATACTCGTCGTACGTACCGAGATAGTCGCATATCGTTCCGTCCGGTCGGAATTCGATGATGCGGTTGGCGACTGATTGCAGCAGCTCGTGGTCGTGACTTGCGAACAGGATATTTCCCGGGAAAGCTGCCATGCCGTTGTTGACCGCCTGTATGGATTCCATATCGAGGTGGTTCGTCGGCTGATCGAGCAGCAGGACGTTCGCGCCCGAGAGCATCATCTTGGAGAGCATGCAGCGCACTTTTTCACCGCCCGACAAAACGCTGACCGGCTTGAATACGTCGTCGCCAGAGAACAGCATTCTGCCGAGGAAACTGCGCAAGTACACGTCGTCTTTCTTCGCGGAGAACTGCCGCAGCCAGTCCACGAGGGTATCGTCACAGCCTTCGAAGAACGCTGAATTGTCCTTCGGGAAATAACTCTGCGAGGTCGTCACGCCCCATCGGACGCTGCCCTCGTCCGGCTCCAGCTCGCCCATCAGGATTTTGAACATCGTCGTCTGCGCCAGCTCGTTCTCGCCGACGAATGCGATTTTGTCGTTTTTGTTCACTGTAAAGGAGACCTTGTCCAGCAGCTTGACGCCGTCGACGGTCTTGGAGACCTCCGTGACGAACAGGATATCCTTGCCGACTTCGCGCTCTCTCGTAAAACCGACGAAGGGATAGCGGCGGGAGGACATCGGTATCTCCTCAATGCTCAGCTTTTCGAGCAGACGACGGCGCGCGGTCGCCTGTTTGCTTTTTGCCTTGTTTGCGGAGAAGCGGGAGATGAATTCCTGCAGCTCCGCGATCTTTTCTTCATTGCGTTTATTCTTGTTGCGCAGGAGCGTCTGGACGAGCTGGCTGGACTCATACCAGAAATCGTAGTTGCCGACGTACATCTTGATCTTACCGTAGTCGATATCCACGATGTGGGTGCATACGGTGTTCAGGAAATGTCGGTCGTGGCTGACGACGATGACCGTGCCGTTATCTTCGTAGTCCAGCAGGAAGTTTTCCAGCCAGTTGATCGATTCGATATCGAGGTTGTTGGTCGGCTCGTCCAGCAGAATAATATCCGGATTTCCGAACAGCGCCTGCGCAAGCAGAACCTTGACCTTCAGGCGGGGATCGGTATCCGCCATCATATCGTAATGCAGCTCGACCGGAATGCCCAAGCCCTGCAGGATTCGGCTCGCGTCGGACTCCGCCTCCCAGCCGTTCATCTCGGCAAACTCGATCTCAAGCTCGGAGGCGCGCATGCCGTCTTCGTCCGAGAAATCCGGCTTGGCATAGAGCGCGTCCTTTTCTTTCATTACTTCATACAGCCGCTTATTGCCCATGATCACCGTGTCGATCACGGAATATGCGTCGTATTCAAACTGATTCTGTTTCAAAACGGACATGCGAAGACCGGGTTTAATGGTGATTTCTCCCTTTGTCGATTCCAGTTCGCCGGAAAGGAGCTTCAGGAAGGTCGATTTCCCCGCGCCGTTCGCGCCGATCACGCCGTAGCAGTTGCCCGCCGTGAATTGCAAGTCGACGTGCTGGAACAAGTAAGTGCCGCCGAACTGCAGCGCCAGATCGCTGACTGTTATCATATCGTTTCACCTCGTTTTCAGTGTATCATACCGGATCAAAGAAATAAAGTGTGAATTCTTTGTGAATGGGCTTGCATTTTTCGTTTCACGCGTTATAATAGCATTAGCACTCGACGGTATAGAGTGCCAAAACCACGAAGGAAGATGAATGAAATGGCAAAGAAACAGTTTAAGGCGGAATCCAAGCGTCTGCTGGATCTGATGATCAATTCAATTTACACGCATAAGGAGATTTTTCTTCGGGAACTGATCTCGAACGCCTCCGATGCGATCGATAAGCTTGCCTATCTTGCGCTGACGGATCAGTCTGTCGGCATGAGCAGAAGCGACTTTTATATCCGGCTTGCCGCAGATAAGGACGCGAAGACGCTGACCGTTTCCGATAACGGCATCGGCATGAGCAAAGAGGAGATGGAAGAGAATCTCGGCACGATCGCGCACAGCGGCTCTCTGAACTTCAAAGCGGCGATGGAGAAACAGGAGGATATCGACATCATCGGTCAGTTCGGCGTTGGGTTCTATTCCGCGTTTATGGTCGCGGACGAAGTCACCGTGATCTCTAAGAAATACGGTGGGGAACAGGCGTGGAAATGGCAGTCCTCCGGCGCGGACGGCTACACGATCACGGAATGTGAGAAGGACGGCGTCGGCACGGAAATCCTGCTGAAGCTCAAACCCGATACCGAGGAAGAGCGTTACAGCGACTATCTGAACGAGTACCGCCTGCGCAATCTGGTCAAGAAATACTCCGACTATATCCGCTATCCGATCAAGATGGAGGTCGAATCACGCAAGCCGACCGAGGAAACGAAGGACGACGACGAGCCGAAGTATGAAACCGTCGTCGAGGATCAGACGCTGAACTCGATGGTGCCGCTCTGGCAGAAGAATAAGAAGGACGTCACGGACGAGGAATACAAGACGTTCTATCGCGACAAATTCTTTGATTTTGAAGCGCCGGTCGGTATCATTCCGATCTCCGTCGAGGGCACGGTCACCTATAAGGCGCTGCTCTTCATACCGGCAAAAGCGCCGTATGATTTCTATACGAAGGATTATAAGTCCGGCCTGCAGCTCTATTCCTCCGGCGTGATGATCATGGAACACTGCGAGGATCTGCTGCCGGAGCATTTCCGATTCGTCCGCGGCGTGGTGGATACGCAGGATCTGAGTCTGAATATCAGTCGTGAACTGCTGCAGCACACGCGAGAACTGAAAGCGATCGCGTCCAATCTTGAAAAGAAGATCAAGGCGGAGCTGCTTCGCCTGCAGGAGCAGGACAGAGCCGCTTACGAGAAATTCTACGCCGCGTTCGGGCGCAACCTCAAGTACGGCCTGGTCTCCGATTACGGCATGCATAAGGAAATGCTGCAGGATCTGGTGGAATTCCATTCCGACAAGGAAGGAAAACTTGTAACGCTGAAAGAATACTGTGAGAAAATGCCGCAGTCGCAGAAGCATATCTACTACGTGACCGGCAACACGGCGCAGCAGCTCTCCAAGCTGCCGCAGACGACCATGCTGCGCGAACGCGGTTTTGACGTGCTGCTTCTGACGGAACAGGTCGACGAGTTTATTCCGCAGACGCTGGAAAAGTACGAGGAGCACGAATTCAGAAATATTCTGACGGACGATCTCGACCTTGCGACGGAGGACGAAAAGAAAGCCGCCGAGGAAAAGGCAGAGCAGTTCAAGGACTGCGTTTCGTTCCTCAAGAAAACGCTCGGCGACAAGGTCGCAGACGTGCGCGTTTCCAACGAGCTCGGCGAACACGCGGTCTCCATGGTGCCGGACGGCGGCATGAGCTTTGAAATGGAAAAGTATTTCCGCGCGATGGACCCGACCGCAGACATTAAGGCGGGCAAGGTACTGCAGATCAACCCCGATCACGCCGCGCTGTCGGCGCTGCATGCCTGCGTTGCCTCCGATCCGGAAAAGGCGAAGAAGTATGCGGAATTGCTGTATCAGCAGGGCTTGCTGATGGCGAATCTCCCGCTGGAGGACCCGACCGCCTTCAGCGATCTGGTATGCAGTTTAATGAATTGATTTCTGTGAAAAAAGGAAGCTGCCGTGATTTCGGCAGTGCATCTGGTAAGATGAAAGTAGACACTGAAAAGTGCCTACTTTCATTTTTTGTTGTAAGATTTAGCGAGGAAGGAAGTGAAAGAATGAGCAAGAAAGGGATAGCGCATCGCAAATGGAGTAAGGAAGAGAAGCTGCAGATCGTCCATCTTCATTTAGATGAACACAAATCACTCCGGCAGCTTGAAAAGGAGCATGGGATTAACAACGGACTAATAGGGACATGGGTAAAGAAGTACATAGAGGAAGGCGAAGAAGCTCTGGTGCCACATAACGGCAACCCATATGCAGCATTGCATAGGAGCAAGTCGCTGAGCGAGGTAGAACGGCTGCGGTTGCTTGTGGCAAAGCAGGAAGTAGAGATTGCGAGGTTAAAAAAAGGATATTGGGTGGAAGGAGTTGGTGCAAGCAAGGAATACGTTACTGGCAGAGGAAAGACTACGAAGTCATTGAAGAACTCAAAGAGAAGTATCCGGTAGACTTTCTCTGTCGGATTATGGACGTCAACCGTTCCGGATATTACAAATGGCGAAACCGGAAAGGAGAACTAAACCGCTACGAGAAAGATCGCATTCTCTTAACGCAGTTTCTTCAATCCGCCCATGAAAAGCACCCTTCGCACGGT
>JAFROD010000050.1 GCA_017429835.1 Oscillospiraceae bacterium | reverse complement strand
GCAGGAATACGCGACGCGCGCGCAGATCGCGGCGATGATGTTCCGCTTCCTCGACCCTGCCGGCGCGAAAGCGGCGCAGGAGCTCCTCGACAAAGACCCCAACCCGTTCGACTGATCGAAAACTCAAACTGATGGTTCGAATATAGCAGAAGAAGCCTCCGGCTCACCGCCGGAGGCTTCTTGTATGAAAAAGAATAATGATCTCAGAACAGGCGGTCACCCGCGACGTATTTTGCGCACAGGTGGCGGTCGTCCGCGAGGTAGAGCGCGCGCTCCAGCCGCTCGTGCAGATTCAGCTCCTGCGGGTGCGGGAGGGTCGAATCGTCGATCACGATCGCGTCGAATTCGTAGCCTTCCTCGAAGCTGCCGACCTTGCCGAAGAACTTGCCGCCGCCGACCGTCGCGATATAGAACGCCTGATCGACGGTCAGTGGATAGATCTCCTGATCGACCAGCCGCCAGCGCAGCTTGGAGGCGCGGATCGCCGCCGCGATGGAGCGGAACAGATTTTCCGTTTCACCCGCAGCAATATCCGACGCCAGTCCGACGTTCACGAATTCGCGGAACAGCTTGCCGACCGGCGCGGCGCCGGAGGAGAGGTTGGCGTTGGACAGCGGAGAATGCGCGGCGAACACGCCGTTCTTCTTCATCAGTGCGATCTCCGCCTCGCCGCTGTGGACGCAGTGCGCCATAATGCACGGATGGTCGCCGCCGAACAGACCGTAGCGGTCGTAGGCGTCGCCGTAGAATTTGGAGTCGCGGCACAGGCTCTGCACGAATTCGATCTCCGAGAAATTCTCCGACAGATGGCTCTGCACCGGCAGATCGTACTTCTCCACCAGTCTGCGCAGACCGTGCATCAGCTCGTCCGTGCAGGACGGGATAAAGCGCGGCGTCAGGATCGGGCGGGTGCGCTGAAACTTCGACTGCGTATCGCAGATCCATTGCTCGGTCGCCTCCAGCGACGCCTGCGCGCTCGTTTCGCAGAGATACTCCGGCCCGTTGCGATCCATGTTGACCTTGCCGACGTAGGAGATCAGACCGCTGTCCTCCATTTTCTCCATCAGCAGCTCCGTCGCCGGAACGTGGAGCGTGGCAAAGATCGCGGCGCGGGTCGTCGCGCTGCGGCGCATCGCTTGGGCAAACTGCGTGTAGGCGCGGTCTGCATAGGCAAGCTCCCGATATTTCGCTTCCTCGGGGAAAGCATAGGTCTTGAGCCAGTCCATCAGCTCCATGTCCATGCCCAGTCCGCGGAAGGCAAACTGCGGCGCGTGGACGTGCAGATCGGTCATGCCCGGGACGATCAGCTTGTCGCCGAAATCGGTCACAGGCAGGTCGGCATAGCGTTCCGGCAGTTCCCGAAAAAGCCCTGCGCAGACGCCGTCCTCACAGACCAGATACGCATTCTGCACGCAGCGAATGTGCTCGATATCCTCGCTGTAACAGAAATTTCCTTTGACTGCAAAGTTCTTCATCTTATCACTCCTCGGAGTTCTTACAAGGGCTATTCTACAGAGAAACGTCTGATTTGTCAATCATTTCGCGCGCTGCCTGCAGGAGGACGGCGCGGTCGTTTTCCATGCTGCCGTCCAAAACGGAATCCAGCAGCGCGCGCAGGATCGCGCCGATCCGCGGCCCCTGCGGAACGCCGAGGCGCAGGAGGTCTTCGCCGTTCAGCTCAAGCTGCGGCAGAGAGACGCATTGGGCGGAGACGCTTTCCAAAAGCCGTTCCGCTACCGCGGTCTTTTCCGTTACGCCTTCCGCCGTTCCGGTGGCGATCCCATCGGCGCGGCGCACCTGCAGAAGCAGGCGCACGGTATCCTCGCCGAACAGCGAAAGCAGTTTTTTCATGCGCTTCGCGTTATCCGGCAAAAGATGAAAGCCGTGCTCCCGCACCAGAAGCGTCACCAGCTCCGCCGTCCGGTTGTCATAGCGCAGGCGGTGCAGAATCTGCTCGCACATTGCCGCGCCGATGACCGCATGCCCGTAAAAATGCCCGACGAGCTGCTTATCCATCGTGAACGCGGCGGGCTTGCCGATATCGTGCAGCAGCATGGCAAGGCGCAGCGGCTCCGTCGGCGCGACCGCGCCGACCGCGCGGAGCGTATGCTCCCAGACGTCGTATTTGTGATGATGATTCCACTGCCGGAAGCCGATACACGGTTTGAGCTCCGGAATCAGCACGCAGATCACATCCGAGAACCGCTCCAGCACGCCGCTGACCGCCTGCCCGCAGAGCAATCCGCTCAGCTCCTTGCGCAGACGCTCCGGCGCGACCGCCCGCAGTCTGCCGCAAAGCGCGTGGATGGCGGCTTCGGTCTCCGGCGCGACGGCAAATCCAAGGCGCGCGGCGAAACGCAGCGCGCGGAGCATGCGCAGAGCGTCCTCCGTAAATCGCTGCGCGGGGTCGCCGACGCAGCGGATCACGCCCCGCCGGATATCCTCCGCGCCGCCGAAGCGGTCGATCACGCTGCCGTCAGCGTCCGCCGCCATCGCGTTGATCGTAAAATCGCGCCGCGCCAGGTCGCCCTCCAGAGAGCGCAAAAACGACACGCCGTCCGGATGGCGGCTGTCGCTGTAGCCGTATTCTTCGCGGAAGGTCGTGATCTCGAATGGCGTTCCGTCAAAGATCACCGTGACCGTGCCGTAGCGCACGCCGGTCAATACCGTGCGGCAGTCGGCAAACACGGCGGCGGTCTGCGAAGGCTCGGCGTCCGTGCAGAGATCCCAATCCGCGGGCGTTTCGCCGCGGAGACTGTCGCGCACGCAGCCGCCGACCGCATAGGCGGCATAGCCCGCAGCGTTCAGCCGCCGCAGAAGCGACTGCGCCTGCGCGGGAATGACAATGCGGCTCACTCCCATTGCTTCCAAACCTCCGGGCAATAGCCCACCGTCGCCAGCTTGCCGTTGCGCACGACGGGCGTTTTCATCAGCTCCGGATGGTCGAAGAGCTTGTCCTCTTTTGCGATCCGGTCGTCCATATAACGCATCAGGTCGATCTCCGGCGACTTTTTCTCCCAGTCAATCAGCTTGTCCACGCCGCCGACCGCCCGCAGGACGCTCTCGAACTCCCCGTTCGACATGCCGTAGCGGTTGAGGTCGATGTTCTGCACCCTGATCCGCCGTTCCTTGAAATACCGCTCGGCTTTTTTGGTGTCGAAGCACTTGCTCCGTCCGAATATCTGAATGTTCATTCGTAGCGTACCTCCATCAGGCAAAGCCCCTTCGCGGGAGCCGTCTCGCCGGCGAGGGCGCGGTCTTTTTTGTCGAAAATCTCCGCGATCGAAGCGGTCTCGCGCTTTCCTCCGCCGATCTCCAGCAGCGTGCCGACAAGGATCCGCGCCATGTGGTAGAGAAAGCCGTCGGCGGTCAGGGTGAAGCGTATTTCATTTCCGTCCTGCTCGACTGCGAGCGCGTAAAGCGTGCGGACGGAGGACTTTTTGAAATGCTTGTTCGCGCAGAAGCCGAGAAAATCATGCGTGCCTTCCAGCAGCTTTGCCGCTTCGCGCATTTTGGCAACGTCCAGCGGCTGCAGAATCTGCGTGCGGAATCTGCGCTCAAACACGTCCGGCGCCGCGCTGTTCCACAGGCGGTAGCGGTAGGTCTTCCGCGTTGCGGAAAGGCGCGCGTGAAAGCGATCCGGCGCGTAGCTCAGCGCAACCACGCCGATGTCCTCCGGCAGTAGATGCCGCAGCTTCGGCACGATAGTTTCGATCGGCTGTTCCGGCGCGTGAAACGACGCGACCTGCCCCCATGCGTGGACGCCCGCGTCCGTTCTGCCGCTGCCGCTGACCTCGATCAGCATGCCGAAGATCTCGGACAGCGCTTCTTCGACTTTTCCCTGCACCGTCAGCGCGCCGTTCGGCAGCCGCTGCCAGCCGCGGTAACGCGTGCCGTCATAGCACAGGGTCATGCGATACGTTCTTCCTCCCAATCTGCAAGCTCCTCCATGGCTTCCGCTCTGGTGTCCGCGGAGAACAGAAAATGCCCGTCCGCGGCAAAAACCTCATAGTGTCCTCTGACTGAAATGATAGTGCAGTACATCGTGATCCTTCCTTTCGTCACGTTCTGTACTGATTCTATCAAATTTTCAGTCCGATAAACCGGTCTGTACAAAACGCCTTGACGGATTTTCGCCAAGGCGTTTTGATTTATTCATATATTTTTCGGAAAACCGTCATCATCTTCGCGCACTGGGCGCGGGTGGCGTTGCCGTCGGGCAGGAGCCTTCCGTTGTCGCCGCTGACGATGACCAGCTTGACCGCCCATTGCATCGCGTCGCGCGCATAATCGGCAACGTCGTCCGCGTCGGTAAAGGCGTCCAGCTCCGCTCTGCCCTTCGTATCAAAGCTCTTATAGTCCGCGTAGCGGAAGAGCATGGCGGTGAGCTGCTGTCTCGTGACGTTTTCATTTACGCCGAAGCGGGTCTCGCTCATGCCGTTGACGATGCCGTTCTCATACGCCCAGTCGACAGCCGCCGTGTACCATGCGCCGCGCGCAACGTCCGTAAACGGCGCGGGGGTATCTGCCGCAGGCGCGCCGTCCATGCGGTACAGGACGGTGACGAGCATGGCGCGGGTCATCGGCGCGTTCGGCGCGAATTCCGTTTCGCTGACGCCCCCGAACAAGCCTGCTTCGACTGCTTCCAGAACAGGCTCGTAATACCATTGATCCGGCGTGACGTCCGTGAATCGCTCGGTCGGGCCAGTCGGCTCCGTCGGTTCGACGGGTTCGGTCGGCTCTGTCGGCTCGGTAGACGGCTCCGTCGGGGCAGTCGTGGGCTCGGTAGGTTCCGCCGTCGGCTCCGTGGGTTCGATTGTCGGCTCGGTCGGAGCTACAGTCGGTTCCGTCGTCGGCTCGGTAGGTTCCGTCGGCTCGGTAGGTTCCGTCGGTTCGGTCGGCTCCGTCGAGGGCGGGGTCGTCGGCTCGGTGGGAGGCGGATCGCCCGCCGCCCAATGCGCGTACAGCGTCATCGTGCCGGACGTCGGCGACTTCGACTCCGCCGTAAAGGGCGAGCCGCCGCTTGCGCTCGTGTACCAGTCCGTCAGATGATAGCCGGAACGGGTCGCGCCGGGCAGCGTGCCGACCTCCGTGTTCGGCTTGTAGTACTGTACCTTGTCGTTCGGCGTGCCGCCGTTGCCGTTGAAGATCAGGCAGCTATACGCCGTACTCCAGCGGGTGTAGTCGCCGTTCAGATAGAGATTCGCCTCGTCCATGCGGCGGCGGCAAAGTCCCGAAAGCACGCTGCCACCCGCACTGCACCAGCTTCCGAAGCTGTTGACCAGCTCCATCTCCGTGCAGCCGCCGTAGAGGATGTAGCGGTAGGTCTCGTACTTGCTGCTGATCCACTGCTGACCGAGGTTGTAGGCGAAGCTGATCAGCGCATCGTACTGCGCCTGCGTATGCTGCACCGTTCCCTTGGCAAGCTCCTTGTCCACCATGGTCTCAAAGTCCTTGAGCATATAGCGCAGCAGATAATCCGCTTCCGCTTCCGTAATAGGGGTGGAGATCTTGATCGGACTGTTGTTTGGATCGTAGCGAGAGCCGTAGCCGACGCTGTACTGTCCGTAGTCCCAGATCGGGCTTGCGACGAAGCCCTCCTGATTCTTGATGAACTGGATACCCGCCTCGCTGATCTTTAAGGGCGGCAGGGGCGGCCATTGATTCGGATCGGTATTGATCGGGGTCGGATCGTCCGCGTTTTTCTCGTTCGGATTCTTCACTTCCGTGGACGACCAATGCGCGTAGACCTTGTAGTTCTGCGTGACGGAATCGGAATTGCAAAGGTGCGTGCCGGCGTCCGGATCGGTGTACCAGCCGGCAAAATACCGTCCGCTGTAGCTCGCGGTGGGAAGATTGCCGTATGTACCGTTCAGCGTGTAGCACAGGACGGTGTTGTCGGAGATCCTGCCGCCGTTGCCGTTATAGACCACGTAGCGGAAGCTCACCTTGTCCGTATTGCCGTCATAGCTGCCGTAGAGGAACAGCTTGATCTCGCGCAGACGGCGGTTCAGGCGCGCCTGCGAGAAGTTGTTGCCGTCCTTGACCCACGAGCAGAAGGCGTTGGCGATCTGCAGCTCGGAGTAATTGCCGCTGCCGATCACCGTCTCGACCTTGTAGCCGCAGCTCAGGATCGACGTGTCGTAGCTGACGACGAAGTCCACCAGCGCGTCGAATTGCTGCTGACTGAGGGTGATTCCGTATCTCGACATGAAGCTGTTGACCGCGGTCTCCGCGCCGTACAGATACTGATCGCCGCCGGAGACGTCACGGATAAACGCCTTACCCGCTTCGCTCGTCGTCATGGTCGGCGCGGCGCAAACCGGCATCATCAGCCCTGCTGCAATGCAAAAGATCAGCAGAAGGCTGAGGAAAAATCGTTTCATGATTTCACTCCCGTTGGAATTATGTCAATCACATTGTAGCAAACGAAAGGAAATCCGTCAAGTCTGTCATAACCTGTTACGTTGCAATTCCGCAAAAATAATTACAAAAAAGTTACAAATTACAGATTTTTCTCAAGGAAATTCCAGATATCGGCATAGACTTCAGCATGATTGTCCTCGTTGAGGATCTCATGTCTGCCGTCGTAGAGCTTCAGGGTTACGTTGCGCATGCCGGCGTCTTTGAACTTTTTGTAAGTCTTTTCGACGCCCTTGCCCATCGCGCCGACGGGATCGCTCTTGCCCGCGATCAGCAGGACGGGAAGCTCCTTCGGCATCGCGTCGAGGTTCTTCTTTTTCTGATTCATCGCGATGCCCGCAAGCATGTCGCGCGACAGGCCGAGCGTCGGCGCGCCGCCGCAGAGCGGGTCAGCCGTATAGCGGTCGACGACCTCCGTGTTGGAGCAGATCCAGTCGTTCGGCGTGCGCGGCTGCTTGCCGAATTTCTTGTTGTACGCGCCGAACATCAGGTTGGTGACCAGCTTGCTCTGATTCTTCTCGCCCAGACGCTTCGCCTCCATCGCGCAGACCGCTCTGCCCGCCGCCAGCACCGCGCCGGGCTGCCATGCCGTGCCGCAGATGATCGCGCCGGCAAGATCCGCGTCGGGATAGCGGTAGAGCATCGACCGCGCCATGAACGAGCCCATGCTGTGCCCGAACAGGAAGAACGGCAGGTCGGGATACTCCTCCCGCGTCATCTTCTGCAGGGTGTAGGTGTCCTCCAGCGCCGCGGCCCAGCCGCCCGCAAAATAGAGGTCTGCGCCGCTGTCGTGGGATTTTCCGTGTCCCATGTGATCCTCCGCGACGACCAGAACGCCCTTGGACGTCAGGAATTTCGCAAAGTCGTCGTAGCGGGGCATGTACTCGGCAATGCCGTGCACGAGCTGCACGATGGCAACGGGCTTCCCCTCCGGCTCCCAGCGGTACGCGTGGATCATGCCCGCGCCCTTCGACGGAAATTCAAATTCTTTCATATTTTCTTCCTCCAGTCCGATTTATTGGTCTGTGATCCTGCTATACTTCGGGTATCAAACACAAAGGAGCGATACCAAATGCGTAACATGATTGATTTAGTCCCCTATCTGCCCGAAACCGCCGCGCGTGCGGATTCCGACCGAAAGGAGCAGCGCTATCAGAAGGTCACCGCCGCCGTGGAGAGCGTCGTCACCCTCGGCATCGGCGCCGGCTTCTTTATCGCGCTGACGGCGTTCCTGTCCGCAATTATTTGACGTTCCGCTGATAGATCAGCCACATGCCCTTGAGCATCAGCGACCGGTCGTAGATCAGCTTGCGGCGGCACAGCGGAATGACGTATTTCGACAGGCCGCCGGTGGCGATCGCCTTGACCTCGCCGCCCATCTCCGCCTCCATGCGATCGAGCAGACCGTCGATCATCGCCGCCGCGCCGAACATGATGCCGCTGCGCATGCTGTCGCGCGTATTCTTGCCGATGGCATGCTCCGGCTCGTCCAAGCTGATGCCGGGAAGCTGCGCCGTGCGGTCGGTCAGCGCCTGCATGGAGATCTTGACGCCCGGGCAGATGCAGCCGCCGATGAACGCGCCGCTCTCATCGACCGCGGTCACGGTCGTCGCCGTACCCATGTCCACCAGCAGCAGCGGCGCGCCGTACTCCGCGATCGCCGCGACGGAGGCGACGATCAGGTCGCTGCCGACCTCCAGCGGGTTATCCATGCGGATATTCATGCCCGTCTTGATCCCGGGGCCGACCACGAGGCAGTCGCCGCCGGTCAGCTTGTAGATCGCGGTCTTGATCGAATTGAGCACCGGCGGCACGACCGAGGAAACGATGCTGCCGCCGATGTTCTTCGGGGAGACGTCATACAGTGAAAGCAGGCTTTTGAGCTCCACGCAGTACTGATCCGAGGTCTTCAGCCGGTCGGTCGCCATGCGCGCCTCGAAGAGGATGTTGCCCTCCTCGATGCAGCCGAGAACGATATTGGTATTGCCGATATCTACTGCCAGAATCATAATGCTTCCTCCATGACACGGCACCGTACGGCGCCGTTTTTGATTTCGATCAGCCCGTAGGACGGGAAGAGCCTGCCGCACGCGCCCGGATTGAGCAGCCACAGTCCCTCCGACTCCTCGCAGTACGGGATATGCGTATGACCGAACAGCGCGACCTGCACGCCGCTTTGGACGGCGGCGTAGCAGAGACTCAAAAGGCTCGACTTTACGTGGTAGCGGTGTCCATGGGTCGCGAGGATCTTTACGCCCTCCCACGTGAGCACGACTTCGTCCTGCACGTCGGTATCATAGCGGTCGCAGTTGCCGCGCACCCGGCACACCGGCAGCTGCGGGTATTCCCGCTCGATCGCCAGCGCGTCCGAGGCGTGGTCGCCGAGATGGATCACGGCGTCCGGTTTTTCGCGCTCCACCGCTGCGAGCAGGTATTCTTCCTCCCGATGAGAGTCCGAAAGCACCAGTATCTTCATCTTGTCACCCTTTCGCGTTCGGAAACATATATATATTATAGCAGATTACGGAAAAGGTGGCAATCTCCATGCAGAATAATTCTCAAATTTCGCAGCTCAAAGACCTCGTTTCCTCGCCGGAGGGCAAGCGGCTGCTCGCCCTGCTGCAGCGCGACGGCGGTGAAAACGCCCGGCGCGCCGCCGAGGAATACAAAAGCGGCAACGTCGCTGGCGCGCAGGCGCTTCTGCAGGACGTGATGCGGTCGCAGGAGGCGAGCGACCTCCTGCGCAAAATCGGCGGGAAGTAGGTGAGGGATTGGAAGGTTTGGAGGAACAACTGCAAAAGATCATGAACGATCCGGACAGCATGGCGCAGATCCTGTCTCTTGCGCAGTCCTTTGGGCTGCAGCCGCCGGAAGCGGCGTCCTCCGCGCCTTCCGCTCCGCCTGCGCCGCCGGACGACGGTTTCGTCAAGGCGATCTTCGGAATGATGCAGCAGGCGCAGCAGTCCGACGGAAAGCAGGAAGCCCTGCTTCACGCGCTCAAGCCCTATCTTCGTCCGGAGCGGCAAAACAACATCGACCGCGCCCTGCAGATCGCCAAAATCTCGCACTTGGCGGGCTTTGCCCTGCGCAACTACGGGAAGCTGCCGGAGAAAGGAGGCGGCTGAATGTATCACCGCTACATGCCGATGGGAAACGGACAGTATCGACGGCAGGATATTCCGGAGCGCAGACCTGCGCCGCCTGTGCCGCCGCCCAAGCCTGCGCCGCCAGTTCCACCTCCTCCGCCGCCGACCGCGCCGCCGCCGAGACCGATTCCCCCGCCGCCGCCGATGTCCGCGCCGCCGACCGCGCCCTTACCCGTTCCGTTTTTGGAAAAGCTCTTTCCTGGCATGGACAGCGGCGACCTGCTGCTCCTGCTCATCATGCTGCTTCTGCTCTCGGAGGGCACGGAGGACGCCGTCTCGACCGTCATGACCCTGGCGATCTTTTTGATCCTGCAATAGGCTCCCTCTTGAGGGAGCTGGCACGGCAAAGCCGTGACTGAGGGAGTAACTCCTTCCATAGCTGCGCGGTCGCCCTCCCTCGGAGAGGGCGGCAAAAAAAGGCAAGTGAGCGGTTGCTCACTTGCCTTTTTTATGCAAGAATTACTTGCCCATGTTCATCTGCTTGGCAACTTCCGCCGCGAAGTCTTCCTGCTTCTTCTCGATGCCCTCGCCCTTCTCGTAGCGGACTGCATCGACGAACTTCACCGAGCCGCCGAGCGCCTTTGCCGCAGCGTTCATATACTGCTCGACAGAAACGGAGCCGTCCTTGACGAACGCCTGCTGGAGCAGGCAGTTCTCCTCGTAGAACTTGTTGAGCTTGCCGGCCGCGATCTTTTCCTTGACCTGCAGGGGCTTGTTCGCCATCTTGGGGTCGTTGTCCATCTGGGCGACGAGGATCTTCTTCTCTTCCTCGAGAACGTCCTCGGTCACGTTGCTCTTGTCCCAGAAGCGCGGAGAGAGGGCTGCGATCTGCATGGCGATGTCCTTGCCGATCTGGGTGGCGTCAATGCCGCCCTCGACGACCAGGTTGACCAGGACGGAACGCACGCCGCCGCCGTGCACGTAGGCGACGCTGGTGTTCTCCGGGAAGCGGACGAAGCGGCGGATCTGCAGGTTCTCGCCGATCGCCATGACCTTCTCGGGCATGATCTCGGCAAGGGTCAGATCTCTGCCGGGGTACTTGCAGTTCATCAGGGCGTCAACGTCCTTCGGGTCGTTCTTCGCGACCATCTCAGCGACGTCCTTGACGAGGGCGACGAACGGCGCGCTCTTCGCGCAGAAGTCGGTCTCGCAGTTGACTTCGACCATCACGCCGATCCCGTCGACGACAGCGGCGTACGCCATGCCTTCGGCAGCAATGCGGCCGGCCTTCTTGGCAGCCTTGGCGAGACCCTTCTCACGGAGCCATTCGACCGCCTTGTCCATATCGCCGTCGGTTTCCGCGAGGGCCTTCTTGCAGTCCATCATGCCGACGTTGGTCATTTCACGCAGGGTCTTCACATCAGCAGCAGTAAATGCCATAGTAATTATCCTCCTAAAATAATATCTTTGGAAAATGCCCGTCGTTCCGGCGGGCATTTATGTGTATGTGTTTGGATTACGCCTCGACCGGAGCTTCCTCAGCGGCCTCTTCGACCTCAACGGGAGCGTCCGAGAGGGACTCGCCCTGACGGCCTTCCTGCACGGCGTTCGCCATGGTGGCGACGATCAGGCGGATAGCGCGGATCGCGTCGTCGTTGCCGGGAATGACGTAGTCGATCTCGTCCGGATCGCAGTTGGTGTCAACGATGGCAACGATGGGGATGTTCAGCTTGCGCGCTTCGGCGATCGCGTTGCGTTCCTTGCGCGGGTCGACGATGAACAGAGCGCCGGGGAGCTTTCTCATGGACTTCACGCCGCCGAGATACTTCTCGAGCTTTTCGATCTCGCCTTCGAGCTTGATGACTTCCTTTTTGGGAAGCATTGCGAAGGTGCCGTCCTCCTGCATCTTGCGAAGCTGTGCCAGACGGTCGATACGGGTGCGCATGGTCTTGAAGTTGGTCATCATGCCGCCGAGCCAGCGGGCATTGACGTAGAACTGATCGACGCGCTCCGCCTCTTCCTTGATGGCGTCCTGCGCCTGCTTCTTGGTGCCGACGAACAGGACGTTCTCGCCGTTGGCGGCGAGCTCGCGGATGAAGCTGTAAGCTTCCTCGATCTTCTTCACGGTCTTCTGCAGATCAATGATGTAGATACCGTTGCGCTCCGTGTAGATGTACGGAGCCATTTTGGGGTTCCATCTTCTGGTCTGATGACCGAAGTGGACGCCTGCTTCCAGCAGGGCTTTCATGGATACGACTGCCATTTGATTTTCTCCTTTTCGTTTGACCGCCATCCCGCTCATCTCCCCCGTCCACCGCAATGCGGCACTGGGACGGAGAATCCCGGAATGTGTGGTTTCTTGTGTCACGCGATTCGCGTGCCGTATTATTATATCCAACAGGCAGCCGCATTGCAAGCATTATTTTACAAAAAATCAAAGTTTTTTCATTAAAATACGTCCCGTTTTGCGCGCGGAAGCCGGCAGCGATCCAGATCGCCGTCCACCAGGATAATGTCGTCGCCGATTTGACGGATATCGCACCACGGAATGACGTATTCCTCATGCCGTCCGAGCAGCCCGAAGCACCTGCCCGGCCCGGGGACGATAATGGAGATGATCTTTCCGCATTTGCAGTCCACCTCCACGTCGCAGACGTATCCCAGGCGGCATCCGTCGGAAATATTGACGACCTCCTTGCATTTCAGCCCTGTAAATCGGTTGTTCATGTGCTCCACCTCTCCATAAGATACTGTCAGAGTATATGATTGAATTCTGCGCCGCAT
Organism: Oscillospiraceae bacterium; assembly: GCA_017429835.1. GTDB lineage: Bacteria > Bacillota > Clostridia > Oscillospirales > Oscillospiraceae > JAZOXB01. Next base: position 42,439 of record JAFROD010000050.1, on the reverse strand, counting down.
TCTGCTATAATACTCAAAAAAGGAGGTCGCGCCCATGTCTGCTCTCGCTCTGCGTATCGTCGCCGCCGTCTGCATGCTGCTGGATCATATCGGCTTTTGCTTCGCGGGACGCTACCCCTTTCTCATACCGCTTCGCTGGATCGGACGCATCGCCTTCCCGCTCTACGTGTTTCTGATCGTCAACGGCTTCCGGCACACCTCCAACCGTCTGCGCTACGCGCTCCGTCTTTTGATCTTCGCCGTGATCTCGCAGATCCCGTTCGCCCTGATGGAGCGTCCGACGCAAACGGTCGAAACGATCCGGTACGTGCTCTCGAAGCCGCTCGTCCTGTTCACCCACCCCATGCAGGTTCTCGGCACGCTTAACGTGTTCGTCACCCTCCTGCTTGCCCTGCTGACCGTCTGGGCGATGGACGCCATGCGGAAACACCGCGTCACAAAATACCTCTGTTTCCTGCCGATCCTCGCCGTTTTCTCTCTCTATTATTTCGGCTATCTTCGGTCGGACTACGGAATGAAGGGCATTTTGCTCGCGGCGACCTTCTACCTTTTCGACGGCAGGAAGCTTCTTACGGCGCTCGGCATGCTCGTTTCGATCTATTATCAGTATTTCATCAATCTCGGCTTCTGCCTGCTGCATTATTTCCAGGGAAGAGACGTTTCGATCAGCGCGCCGACCGAATGGCAGCTTGTCCAGTTGTTCAGTCTTCTGTCTCTCGTCTTCATCTTCCTCTACAACGGGAAACGGGGCGCGGCGCCCAAGTCCAAAGCGGGCGCAAAGGCGGTGCAGCTCGGCTTCTATCTGTTCTATCCCGTACATATTCTGCTTCTGGTCGCGCTGAAGCGGCTGCTGTGACTTGACGAAACCCGCCGCATCGTGTAGAATAAAGCGCGACGACAGTTCGCAACCATCCTGTCGTAAAACAAAACTAAGGAGTCATATCCCCATGAACGTCAAAAAAACGACCCTGTACGTCACGCAGGCGGCTCTGATCGCGGCGATGTACTTCGTGATCAATCTCCTGCAGAACACGCTTCTGCCCGGCACCACGTCCATGGCGATCCAGTTCCGGTTCGCCGAGGCGCTGTGCGTTCTCGCCATGTTCACGACCGCCGCGATCCCGGGTCTCGGCATCGGCTGTATGCTGTTCAATCTGACCACGGCAGGCTCTCTGCCGCTGGACTTCATCGTCGGCACGATCGCGACCGTGCTTTCCACCCTGCTGATGTATCTCCTGCGAAACGTGAAGCTCCGGGGTTATCCGTGGCTCTCCATGCTGATGCCCGTCGTCTTCAACGCCGTGATCGTCGGCTGGGAGCTGACTTACTACGGCTTCAACCTGCTGCATATCAACATGCTCTACGTCGCCGCCGGCGAGGCCGCCGTGATCTTCGTGCTCGGCACTGCGCTCTACTTCGTTCTGCAGCGTCACAAAACGCATATCTTCTCGAAATGAAGGCTGACCGTGTCCGCAGGCTTGCACTGTGCGCGCTCTTGACGGCGATCGCGCTGACGATCTTCGTCGTGGAAGCGCAGTTTCCGCTGCCCGTTCCCGTGCCGGGCCTAAAGCTCGGACTGTCCAATATCGTCACGCTGTTCGCCCTCGCGGCGTTCGGTTGGAAGGAAGCCCTTGCGATCCTGCTCGTGCGGGTCTTTCTCGGCAATCTCATCACCGGACAGATGATGTCCCTGTTTTATTCGCTCGCAGGCGGGCTGCTCAGCTTCGTCTGCATGGCGCTGATCCTGCGGGTCTTGAAGCAGAATCAGCTCTGGGTCGCAGGCGTGATCGGCGGCATCACCCATAACGTCGGGCAGATGGCGGTCGCCGTCGCCGTGACGGATACGACCGCGCTGCTCGCCTATTTGCCCGTTTTGACTCTGTGCGGCATTCTGACCGGCGCGCTGACCGGTCTGTGCGCACAGTTGCTATATCAAAAACTCAGGAGGTTTTTCCAATGAAAAAACTATTGTCTCTGCTGCTTTGCTGCGCGCTGACCGTCTGCCTGCTGGCCGCCTGCGGCGGCGATCCCGACCCCGCCCCCTCGGACGGCGTCACCGAGATCACCCCTGCGGATATTGCGACGGAAGCGACGCCCGTTTCCGAAGCTTCTGAGCTCGTGACCGAAGACACGGAGTCGCACGCGCACGTCCACGTCAATTACAAAGGCCTGGAGACCGGCGACTTCACGCTCGACGACGTCGTGGAGCTCGAGGGACGTCAGCCGGATCTGACCTACGACGTCGATGAAACGACCACGTTGTATATCTACAACAACGTCACGTTGGGCGACCTGCTCTTCACGCAGGTACAGTTCTCGTTCAACGACGATTACAACCGCATTTCCTGCACCTGCGGCGGCGACGAGGAGCAGTCCGTCACGATCGACCGCATTCTGCAGTCCATGACCGCGCAGTTCGGCGAGCCCACCGCTTCCGACGACACGTACCGCTGGGGCGACGGTCACAACGCCAACTTTGCGTCCCTGACTGCACTGAACGAAACGACCGTGCAGCTCGTCTTCTACTTCTACGCTTCCGAGGGCGAATAATGCAGATCCGCTTTCCCGCGCGATCTGGCTGCAGTACAGCAAAAGCGGGCGCCCATCAGGCGCCCGCTTTTATTTCGTTTTCCAATTCTTCCCTATTCACTGAATCATAAAGCGAGCGGCAAACAGCCGCTCGCTTTTGTGATTCTATGCATGGTACGTCAGACCCTTCGGGTAGAAGAACCGCACCGCCTGCGGCACGATCTCAAAGGTGATGTCCTTGCCCATCAGCAGCTCGCCGTCCAGGTTGATCTCGCTCTCCTGATCGCAGTGCACGACGACCTTTTTGCCGCGGAAGAAGCGGATGATATCCGGCATCTCCTCGTATCTTCCCGCCTTGTACTTGCCGATGATCTTTGCCACGGCAAGGCGCGAAACGCCCTTGACCAGCAGGATATCGAGCAGGCCGTCGTCCGGCTCTGCCTTCGGCGTCGGATGGAAGCCGCCGCCGTACCAGCGCCCGTTGGAGACGCAGATCATCGTCTGCTTGTCGTCGAAGACCTCGCCGTCGATCTCGACCTTATAGTGGCACGAAATGCCCTTGACGACGTTGATTCCGGCAGAGAGCGCGTACGCGCCGGAACCGGTGACCAGCGGCAGCCGCTTGTACTTGCCGACCGAGGTGCCGATCCGCGCGTCCAGACCGACCGAGCAGATGTTGAGGGAATAGGAATCCTCCTGGCAGCGAATCAGGTCGAAGGTGGCGACGTCGCAGTCGAGCAGGCGGTTGAGGCTTTTGAACGCGGCGGGATCGGAGAAGATCTTAATGAAATCGTTGCCGGAGCCGCCGGGAAAATGCGTGATCGCGGCGTTCGGATAGCCGACCACGCCGTTGACGACCTCGTTGAGCGTGCCGTCGCCGCCGCAGGCGTAGATACGGACGGGATCGCCCGTGGACGCCGCCGCCTGCGCGATCCTGGTGCAGTCGCCGGGCGCGCGGGAGACGAGGATCTCGTAGGCAAGGCAGTGCTTGTCGCACGCCTCGCGGATCATCTGCGTGAATTCGCCGGTCTTGTCGTGTTTGCCCGCCGCCGGGTTGATGATAAACAGGTGTTTCATCTTCTGTCTCCCCTTTTTCAGTAATACATATAGACGTTGCACTGCAGCCTGCCGTTGTAGAGCTTGCGCTTTTTGGTCGCCTGTTTGCCGAAGAAGTGCTCGAACTCCGGCTCAGAGGAAATGACGTATTTCTTCCAGCCGTCCGCGTATTTCAGGTGTCTGCCGAAGGCGCGCATGAGCTGCTGCGCCGAACGCTGCTCCAACATGCGCTCGCCGTAGGGCGGGTTGCAGACGAGCACGCCGGTGTCGCACGGCAGACTCGCTTTCGTCGCGTCCGCCTCACGGAATTCGATGTATTTCGACACGCCTGCCTTTTTCGCGTTGGCGATGGCGATGGACAGCGTCGCGGGGTCGATATCCGTGCCGAGAATGCGGTATTCGCCGCGGTATTCCATGTCCTTCGCTTCCGTCCGCGCCCGCTCCCAGACGTCTTCCGGCACGCACGTCCAGCTCTGCGCACCGAACGTGCGCAGCAAGCCCGGCGCGCGGTTGAGCGCGGCGAGCGCGGCTTCGATGACGATCGTGCCGGAGCCGCAGAACGGATCCCAGAAGAAGTCTCTGCCGCGGTAGCGCGCGAGGTTGACCAGCGCCGCAGCCATCGTCTCATGCAGGGGCGCTTCGTTGCCGACGGCGCGGTAGCCGCGCTTGTGCAGGCTGACGCCGGAGGTGTCGAGGAAGACCTCGCAGAGATCTTTCATAATGGAGAAGCGGAGCTGATAGGTCGCGCCGGTCTCGGGCAGCCACGTCACGCCGTAGACCGCGCCAAGGCGGTCGACCGCCGCCTTCTTCACGATGGATTGGCAGTCCGGTACGCTGTGGAGCTGGGAATCCAGGCTGTAGCCCTTGACGGGAAACGCGCCGTCCTTCGGGATAAAGCGCTCCAGCGCGATCGCCTTGACGCCCTGATAGAGCTCCTCAAAGCTCTTTGCCGTGAAGCGGGCAAGCAGGATCATCACGCGCTCGCCCATGCGCAGGCGGACGTTTGCCCGCGCCATCGCCTCAAAATCGCCCTCGAAAAAGACACGGCGATCTTCCACGCGGACGTTTTCCATATTCATACGGCGCAGTTCGTCACCCACCAGACCTTCCAGCCCGAACAGGCACGGCACTGCCATCGTCAATCGTTCCATAGGCACCTCGTTCCTCATTCTGTTTCTATTATATAGAATGTTCTCTGTCATTGCAATGGAAAATATCCGGTTTCGACAAAAAACACCGTGATCGCCTTCCCTTTCCGGATAAAGAAAACGCCGCGCTGCGGAAATCTCCGCAGCACGGCACAGTTCCATATTATATCAGCAGGCAGATCAGACCGTTCGCGCCCTCGTTGATGATCTTCGTCAGCGCGTCCTTGAGCTTGTAGCGCGCGTCGTCCGGCATGCGGCGCAGCTTGGTCGTCAGCCCTTCGTTGACGAGCTCGAAGACGGATTTGCCGAAGATGTTGCTGTCCCAGAGCTTCTCCGTATTGCCTTCGTACTCGCCGAGCAGGTACTTGACCAGCTCCTCCGACTGCTGCTCGTCTCCGACCATTGGGCTGATCTCGGTCTGGATATCGGCACGGAGCAGGTGGATGGACGGCGCGCTCGCTTTCAGCTTGACGCCGTAGGAATTGCCCTTGCGGACGATCTCCGGCACCTCCATTTTGAGTTCTTCCGCGCTCGGCATGACGATGCCGTAGCCGGTCGCGCGCACCTCCTCCAGCGCGGCGGAGATCTTGTCGTACTGCTTTTTCATCTCCGCCAGCGCGGTCAACAGCGACAGGAGCTGCCCGTCGTTTTCGATCTCGAAGCCGGTGCGCTGCCCGAGGATCTGATAGAACAGGCCCTCCTCCATGTCCAGCTCGCAGGTGACCGTCCCGCTGCCGAGGTCGATGGACAAAATACGGTAGCCGCAAACGTCCTCCAGCTCCGCCACGCGGGCGATCGCTATCTCCGCCTCGGCAAGGCGGGAGATCGCCTCGGCGTTCGTGCGCAGGGCTTGATACAGCGCCGCCTTCAAGGGGTGCTCCACCTCCAGCGCCTGCACCCACGCAGGCAAAAACACCCGCATTTCCCGCATTGGGAAAGCGTAGAGCAGCTCCTTGAGCAGGGCATTCAGCTCCGCCTCCTGCATCGCCTGGCAGTCCGCCGTCACCGCGCTGACGCGGTAGGTCTGCGCGATGTAATCGCGCAGCGCGGTCGCCTCCGCGCTGTTCGGCTGCGCGGAGTTGATCAGCACCAGAAACGGCTTTCCCGTCGCCTGCATGTCGCGGATGGCGCGCTCCTCGGCGGCAATATAGTCGCCGCGCGGAATATCCGTCACCGTGCCGTCCGTCGTAACGACGATCCCGACGGTGCAATGCTCCTCCATGACCTTCTTCGTGCCGAGCTCCGCCGCCTCGGTCATGGGGATCTCCTCGTCGAACCACGGCGTCGTCACCATGCGCGGCGCGCCGTTCTCCGTCGCGCCGATCGCGCCGTCGACCATGTAGCCGACCGAGTCGATCAGCCGCACGGACAGCGTTGCCGTGCCGTCCGGTGTGATCTGTACGGCCTCCTCCGGCACGAATTTCGGCTCGGCGGTCATGATCGTCTTGCCCGAGCCGCTCTGCGGCAGTTCATCCTTCGCGCGCTCGCGCTGATACAGGTCATCGATGTGCGGAATGACCAGCACCTCCATCAGCCGCTTGATGAAGGTCGATTTTCCCGTGCGCACCGGCCCGACGACCCCGATATAGATGTCTCCGCCCGTGCGCTCGGCAATGTCGGCGTAGAGATTACTCATAAACACAGCCTCCCCCAAAGTCTCGTGCTACATCGTATGCACGTTCAGGGGAGGCTATGCGATATAATTCGGACGAGATCATTCCGTCCGCTGATCGTATTCGATCAAATCCGCCGCAGGAAGGAGCGGCATGCCGCGTTCGCTCATGCCGTAATCGGCAAGCAGCCGCTTCGCGGCAGGATCGTCCGGCAGACGTTCGACCGTCAGCAGGCGTTTGCCTGCCGTCCTGGCGACGCTGACCGCTTCGCCCAAAAGCTGGGCGGAGAGTCCTTTCCCGCGATGCGCCTGCAGCAGCACAAGTCCGGAAAGCTGCGCCCGCTCGTCCGGCAGAAGCTTCAGCGCGACCGCGCCGGTCGGCCGGTCGACGATCATGGAGATCCGCACGATATCCCCCGCGACGTTCAGCTCCCGCAGGAGGTCTTCGTCTTCTGGCGCGGGGTCGCGGTACCACATATTGAAATCCCGATGGTCGCCGCCGCGCCACCATTCCTGTCTGCCGAGCGTGGAAATCTCATACGGGATATGCGAATCGTCGTTTAAGTATTCGAGGGTATACTTCCCGTCCTCATAGAGCAGCTTCGTCACTGCGGTGTTCTCGCTGTGACCGAGGTTGTCCCTGTCCGGGAAAAACAGCGTCTGCAGCACGCCCCGCATGACCATGCCGTGCGAGAAGATCGCGACGGTCTGCCCGTCGTGCGCTCTTGCCGCCTCGCCCATCGCTTCCAAAAACCGCGCCGTGTAGTCCGTGAAGCGTTCGCTGCCCTCGACCTGCCAGTCGCGCGGGCGGCGGGTGAAAGCGTGATTCCGCTCCGGATCGACGTGGTCGAGCCAGCCGAACGGCAGGTTTTCCCAGCAGCCGCAGTACAGCTCGCGGAAGCGCGGGTCTTTGTGCAGCGGCAGGTTTTTCGGCAGATAGATCGCGCCCGCCGTGCAGCAGGTGCGGCTGAGGTCGCTGGCGTAGACCGCGTCAATCGGAACCTCAGCGAACCGCCGTGCCAGCGCAGCGATCTGCTTCCTGCCATTGGGCGTGATCATGGCGTTATAGTGCCCCTGCAGGCGGCGGAAGACGTTGCCCTCCGCCTCTGCATGGCGGATCAGGTAGAGCGTCGTCATAGGATGACCACGTTTTTCCCGATGTCGGCTTTCATCTTCAGCGCGGCAGCCTCGGCGTGGTCGAGGTAGTCCGTGCCGTCGCTGTCCGTCTTCTGCCAGGCGCAGATGATACTCCGCGAAGCGGCGATGATCGCGCCGTGACCGAAGCGGTCGAAGGCGAACTGCACGTTTTTCGCCGTGCCGCCCTGCGCGCCGTAACCCGGCACGAGGAAGAACAGGCGGTCGTACTTCTCGCGCAGCAGGCGCATCGTCTGCGGATAGGTCGCGCCGACGACCGCGCCGAGCTCGGAATAGCCGTACTTACCGAACAGGTCAGTGCTCCAGCGCATCGTGAGGTCTGCCATCGCGGTGTAGATCACGCGGTCGCCCGACAGCAGATCCTGCACCTCGCGCGAGGACTTGTTCGAGGTCTTGAGCAGGACAAAGACGTTCTTCCCGTCGTGCTTGCAGTACGGCAGGAAGGGCTTGACGCCGTCGCTGCCGAGGTAGGCGTTGACGGTCAGCGCGTCGCAGTCGTAGAGCTTATGCGCCGTCTCGCCGACCGAGATCGAGCCGAACATCGCCTGCGCGTAGATCTCCGCCACGTTGCCGACGTCGCCGCGCATGGAGTCGATCAGAACGTAGTAGCCTTTTTCTTTGGCATAGCGCGAGATTCTTTGCATTTGGGTAATGCCGTCCGCGCCGAGCGCCTCGAAGCACGCGCTCTGGATCTTGACCGCCGGCACGATGCCGCACAGACGGTCTAAAAGCTCCGTGCAGAAGCGGTAATACGCCTCCGCCGCGCCGCGCAGCGTCTGCCCGTGCTCCTCAAACGCGTCGCGCAGAATATGCTGCGGCAGAATCGGAAGATAGGGGTCGAGTCCGACCATGACCGGATTTTTCATTTTTCGGATCTGTTCCTGTAACGCATCAATCGACATAACAGCGCCTCCATTCATTTTTCTATTCTCATTATACCATAACTTCCGACCGCCGCAAGGACGGATTTGCCGAAATCCGATATTTTTCTCGCGGCAGGGCAAACTAAAGAAAAGTCTTCGCAGAAGGGAGGCAAAACATGAAAGTCAAGACGTTTCTTCTGACGCTCGGCGTCGGCGTCGTGGCAGGCGGCGCGCTCGCGCTCATGCTTCCGTCGCAGTCGCCCGTGCGCCGCACGGTGCAAAACGCGGTCGACAGCGTGGAGCAGTCGATGTCGAACATGATGCAGTAAGGCAACCGCATCGCTGCGAGCCGGTGAAATCGCTTCACCGCAGCTTTGGGAACGGCATAGTGTTTCGCACCGCACGCCCGCGCTCGTCATTCCCCGGCCGGCGCGCATACCGGTCGGGGAATTCGTGGAATCGGCGCTCGTATCGTATCGTGATGAAGCGTCTGATGTTGATACGGACAGATTCACCCGCTTCGCTCCACGCAATGACGCGACAGGGCTTTGCAAAAAAAGCAAAATTACCACTTGACAAAGCGAGGGAAACCATATATAATAACCCCTGCTACGGACGATTAGCTCAGCTGGCTAGAGCATCCGCTTGACGTGCGGAAGGTCATAGGTTCGAGTCCTATATCGTCCACCACCGATCCCCTGATCCGGAAACGGACCAGGGGATTTCTCTATCATGGCGGAAACCCTTGATTTTACAGGGTTTCTCCGTTGTTTTAATGTCTCAATGCGTGCGTGAATTCGATTGCTTTTTGCTCGAAAAGCGGCTGATTCTTTGTTTTACCCAGATTTTACCCATAAATCGTTACGCAGGTACGGTAGCAGCAGGCAGACCGGCGATCCGGATCGGCGGCGGCGCAGCCCCCTGCTCCGCTTCCGTTCGTCCGGCTTTGGCGTTGACCGAACGGATAAAAATCTCCAGTTTCTCCGCGCTCTGCTGCCGCATCTTCTGGCTGACGTGACCGTAAACATCCAGCGTGAACGTGACCGTTGCGTGACCGAGATTCTCCTGCAGCGTTTTGATATCCACGCCGCTTTCCAGGCAGACGACCGCGTAGGTATGACGCAGATCGTGGACTCTGGCTTCCGGGGCTCCGATCTTTACGACCAATCGCTTGAAACAGTCATACACCGTCCGATGCGACAGATAGCCGCCGAACGGGCCCGTAAACACCAGACCGGTCTCGGTCCATTTGTCTCCGAGCAGCGTCCGCATCTCATCCTGTTTTTGCTTATGCTTCCGAAGCAGTTCCGCAACGGTGGGCGCCATCGGAATGATGCGCATTTTGTCGTTCTTCGGCGGGACGATTTTAGTCTTGCCGCTCTTGATGCTCGCGCCGTTGAGCTGCTGCTTGACAAGGATCGTGCCGTGTTCAAAGTCCACACAATCCCACGGCAGGCCCAACAGTTCGCCTTCCCGCATTCCGGTAAACAGCGCGACCTGATACAGATATTCGTGCGGATGTCCGGGCAGGAGTTTCAGAAACGCCGCGATCTGTTCGGATGTCAGCGGACGGATCTCCTTTCTGACGATTCGGGGAAGAACGCAGCCGTCCGTCGGATTGATCCGCAGCATACCGATCCGCACCGCCTGTTGTAAAGCGCGGTGGAATATACCGTGGACGTTTTTGACGGATTTCGCGCTGATCGGGCTTCGGTTCGGGTTCGTTGGCCGCACCAGTTCGTTATAAAACCTCTGTACCATCGTGGTTGTCAGCTTGTCCAGTTTGACCGCGCCGACATACGGGACGATATACAGCCGGATCGACTGGCGGTAAAGCGATGCCGTGGATTCCTTCACGCCCAGCAAATAATCCTTAGTCCACGTTTCCAGCCACTGCGCAACCGTCAGATTGCTCGGCGGAACATAGGTCATCTCGTCCTGCTGGCAAAGCGCCTTATTCAGTTTTTCCCGGACTTCTTTCTGCGTAGAACCGGTGATCGTTCGCTGGATCGGTTTGCCGGTTTTTGGATCGACGCCGTCAGAGAATCGCGCCTCCCAATAAACACGTGGTGAGCCATCTTTTCGTTTATATGTTCGTTTTCTGATGCTTCCGCGTCCGCAGACGCTTCGCTTGCTTGTAATACTTCTGTATGGCATCTATATAGAATACTCCTTTCTGTGCCACACAGATCGTGTCTCTATCTATATGTTACAGTGTTTGTGTGGCTTTGTCAAATCTACAAATGCTTCACTCCTTTCTTTTTGTGCCTGCTTTTCGCAGGCATTTTGAATTATCTGCCGCCGGGTTCCGCACGGTAATGGCGGTTGCGGTGGTCCTGACGGCTGACGGCGGCCTCGGCAGCTTCTCGCTCTTTGACGGTCGCCAGGACGTCCTCCATCACGACCGGACCGAGTTCGTCTTTCACCAACGCATATTCCCGCAGCTCAGATCTCATTTCTTCGTTTTCAGCGTGCGCGGTCTCCCATCGCCGTTTCAGAATATCACGGTCACGGGCGGCGGTCTCAAACTTCTTCTGCCAGTCTTTGGCCTTGGCGCGCAGTTCCTGCACCGTGTGCCAGAGCGACAGCGCGACCTTCCACAGCTTTTGGATGATCGGCTTGGCTTTCTTCTCGCGATAGTGGCTTGCGTATTCCATCGGCGTCGTTTTGGGAATCAGGTCTTCCGGCCTGCCGAGATGATCCGCGACGAATTTCTCTGCGTCCTCGACCTGCGGCGTTAACTGCTCCAGACGCTTCTGCTTCTGCTCGATCTCTTTCTCGACGGCGTACTTTTCTTTCCGTACTTGAGAAAACTCCGATGATTCTTCTCTGACCTTTTCGTGGATCATTTCAAGACGGCGTTCTTCTCGATCGACTTTGAATTGCGTCACGGTCAGGTGTTCCTCACTGCTGCCGCGCTCGCCGCGTTCGACGTCGGGGTAGCCGGCGGCGGCCATGTGATCGTAGAACGCATCCTGCAAAACGGAATACGAATGATGCAGGACGGGCTTCCCGTTTTTGTTCAGCAGCGGCTCGCCGTTCTTATCCAACGCCGGTTTCGATTCCCACTTCTTTGAACGGCTGACCTGCGGGATGATCTCCTTCACGGTGCCGACCAAAGCCGGGTCCTTGCAGCGCTTCGACCAGAGTTTTTTCTTCTCCACCACCGGCACGTAGACGACGTGCATATGGTAGTGAAAGACATCCTGCCCCAGCGCGTCGGACATCGCGCGGTTGCGCTCGTCGGCGTGCATCACGGCCGAGAGGATATACTGTTCGCCGCCGACAATTTCGATCACGGCCTGATATGCGTCGGCGTAGAATTGTTTCGCAAACTCATACCCGCCGTGATTGAAAAAGTATGCGGAGTTGACGTCGAAGATCAATTCGCACATCTTCGTCGAGCCGGGTTTGAGGCCCCAGGTCGAAATCACTTTCTGATCTTCCAACGCGGAAAAGCATTCCTCATACGTGCCGACCGGCGATTTGAAATGCACGTTCATCGGCGTTCGTTCGGGAACGATATCCGGATTGGAGTAGGACTCTTTCTTCCTCTCATTGTGAGCGTACGCGCTCTGTGGTGTGGCTTTTTTGTCTGCCTTGAGATCGCGGTTTCGTACGAATGTGTGATTGGCTCCGTCGTTACGGGCCATAGGCATCACCGCCTTTGTTTTGGAATGGAAAGTCCCCGGAGAAGCACTTTTGCGAAAGTGTATTAACCCACTATGGTACTTTCATCCTCCGGCTGCAAAGTACCGTGGGCTCTGCGAGGCGGATGCGGCTGCTGCGGCAGCCTACGCCGAAGAAACGAAGCACAATCTGCTCCGTTTCCCCGGCGCGGGCAGCAAAAAACTTTGCCGCCCTGTGCCGAAAGACCGCACCGTGGTCTTTCGGCAATCCTCCCTCGGAAGCGCAGCTTCCTTCGTCCGGGCGAGAGACGTCGGGACGAAAAAGTTTGAGCGCGTCACGGGGGAGTCCGTCATAAAGATTTGCCCGATGCCGACGGCGTCAGGTAAATCTTTTTACTGAATGCCGTAGTCGCCGTTGGTGTGAGATTCGAGCCACGACTTTAGATTTGCCTTCGTGACCAACAGCCGGGCGTTCACGTGCAGCGTCGGAAAATCAGTGCGATGCATCAGATCGTAGGTGCTGCTCCGTGAGATACCCAGGAAGTTTTGAACCTCTTTCGCGTTCAGGACATTGGGCAGCGCGTCGAAGTTTTCGAGCATGCGATCTCCTCCTTTCTTCAAGATTTTCGTTTGCATCCATCGGCAGAGAACTCCCTGCCGAAATCTTCGCGGAGCGTCCTGCTTTTTCAGAAGCTCCGGGCGTTTGCTCACACGTTTTTGTCCTTGACACCCTGTGTGATCGGAAGTCGTCAGACGGTGGCTTGCGAAGCCGCCTCACGGGAATTGCACCCCTCCGTCGTTCTGACCGAGCTGCCCAATGCTGTGACGCGTTCAAGGCAGGAGTACCATTGTACCTTCCGACTGTCGTCGCCTTGTCAGGGGCAATCTGACATCTGTGAGCGGATGGATCGCTGTCCCGGTCGGGGTCTCGGCGCTCCGCTTCACACGGCTCGGTCGGAAGGAAGGTATCTGACGAATGACTATTCAGTTGTCAAGGTACATCGGAGGATTGTTCTCCTACTATACGCAGATTTGAGAGGGCATTTTTACACCCTTTCAGCGAGGTTTTTCAAAAGTCCAATTTGGCCTCAAGCCGCAGGCGAAAAGGTCCTCCTACTATACGCACAAAAATCGGGCATTTTGTGGGGGTATTTTTTGAAAAGTTTACAAAAAGTTCAAAAATGCAGCACGCTTGACAAGCGCGGAAGCCTGCGCCGTATCCGCCGCAGAGGCCGGTCTACTATTCCGATGGTTGCTCGATCCGCTGGGATAGGCGAGCTCAACGCGGTATTGCCAAAGCTGTACAAAAAAAGCAGGCACGAGAAAAGATTCTCGTGCCTGCTTAAAAACAATATGGTCAACTATGTACTTTCAATACTCCTTCAACAATGTCTGGATTATTCTTCGATGTAATCCGATACGGGATTTCAGATAATTCATCTTTGATGAATAATACTGACGGAAAAGCAACTACTGTGTTATGTTTTATATAATCCACCTTTAATTTCACGATGCATTTATCACCGCTGGGATATACCGAATAGCAAAAAACGCTATTCATTATGGCAGAGTACTCTTCTCTATAGTTCGGCTCGCAACCAAGCATTTCGCCCGTGCTCGGTATGGGCGCAGGACGGCGATTGTTTTCAGATTCTGAATACTCAATATACTCGGCGGTGCTTTCAATTCCGAATAAAACACGAATATCACACTCTCTTACCAAATAGCGCTTTTCCTCGTTTTTGAACGAAGGGAATTCATTCAGGATCAACAACGCACTTTGAGGGAGCTCAATTGCAATTTCCACGTCTTCATCAATCGCTTTGCCACAGTTTTGCAAAGCCAGTTTAATGCAGTTTTTCCCAGAGTATGCTGCTTCAACGGGGGCCCAAAGCATCGCTTCCGTGATTGTCTTGTACAATTCTTCTATTTTCCAGTATTTCTGCTCTTCTTCGGGAGTGCCTTCTACCTTAATCCCGCCAAAGCACAAAAGATCTTGGCATAGGTTTCCTAAATCAAAGAATCCTTCTGGAAGGTCAACTTCCAACGCTTCAGCAAAGCAAGAAATCAGACTTATTTGATGTTCTTCCAGAACTACGGGCTGATGCATCATTAACGTCTTGTTTGCTGTCGTGAGTTTTCTAATATCTATTTGAGCAATTTCATTATAAAGAGATCGAATAGTGTCAACGAAACGGCTTTTTGATAGATTCGTGTTCAAAACAAACGGATAGACCGATGCCTCGTCTGACAGTTTTCCAGCTTTGTCAATTCCCAACAGTTTTAGATTTGAAAGCCGGTCGCTGTAAACTTCCTCGATTCTTTTCAATGTCGAAAAATGTTTCGAGAGATGGGCGAAGAACAATTTCTTGAACTCATCATCCGACGAATAAGTGTAATAGATCCCACGATCTTTGTACTTTTCGCGAAACGCTAGAACCTGCTTATATCCATCCTCATCCATTTGAGATGGGGGAATCGCTTTGTCCGAGAAATACATAAAGACTTGTTTCCCTGATTGTAGCATTCTTTCGATTTCTTCTTCTGTCCCAGAAGCATATTCCTCTGTAGGCGAACCAAAACGCGTCCAAAAGATTGCTACAGCAGCATCGCAATTATCCACAAGCTGTTCATTCAATAGCTTCTGCGGTTTTCCGCCAGACTGAGGATACGAACTTTTTCTCCAGTGACAAGTTTTAATTGAAATACCCAACGGTCTCGCATAATACTCATTGAATTCCTCAACAGCATTGTCAATCAGCGTTATCTCGTCCTTAATGTCGCTGGGGCAAGAAATGAACAACTGATACAGCATAACATTTTGCGCCATCCACTATACCTCCCAAATCGTTTCGTCGCCGCAGATGTTGCGGATCTTGAGGCGGAGGGGTTTCTTCTCGCTGGTAATGCTGCCGTCCCAGTATTCCCGCGTTTTCTGGCCGTTGCGGATGACAAAGCTCGTTTTGCCGTCGATCTTGATCTCCGCGTCGGAGTGCCACTCTCCGTCCGCGGCGGTGCAGTCCAGACTCAGATACTCGATCGTCTCCAGCCCGTCTTCGCTGACCGTTATTTCCGTAAAGGGTTTCTTCTCTGTCGCGGTCCTGCGGCCCTCATTATTGAACTCCATGATTTTTCCCAACACGCGGTCGCTGACGAAGCGGTCGATCGTCACCTTCCAGCCGCCGAGCAGATCCTCATGGGTTTCCTCTGCATTGAACTCTGCATGGTCTCCAACAACGACATCGTCCAGAACTGTTTTCAGATCGCGCAGTTCGATTTCGATCATCGTGCTGTCATCGTCTTCGATGAACTTTTCAATCTCCTCCACACTGGTGGTATCGACGTAATAAACGATCACTTTCCTGACGCCTGCCGGCAGGTCGGGAATCTCTTGATGGATGATGCGATTCATAAAAACTGTGTCCAACAGTTTGGTGGTGTCGTCTATCAGCTTCGGTACGTAGACCGGCACGGTGCCCAGCCTGCTGTCGGAGATCGCGCCCACCCAGAAAGAATCGAGTGAATCCTCGTTTCTGAGACCCGGGATCAGGCATTTGATTCTCTCCATCGTCTGTACCGGATTGCGATAGAGGGACACTCCGTCCTTGATCTCCAGCACGTCAAATGCTGCGCCGTCAGTTACAAGGCGGTCACGGGTGGTCTGGATAGAGTTTAGGCCGATGTCACAATGAATGAAGCGGCGTTGCAGTTTGCTTGCAACAGCAGCAGTTACGCCGCTACCCCCGAAGAAGTCTGCAATGATCATTTTTTCGTTGGAGGATGCCTTTACAATTCGTTCAAGAAGCGCCTCGGGTTTTTGCGTTGCATAATCCACACTTTCCGATCCGTCTGCTTCTGTCCCAATTACGTTTATATCTTCCCAAACATCACGACATATAGAATTGTGATACCACTTTTGCTTTTCTTCATCCCACAATTCCGGGTACTTTTCATTAAAATTGTATTTTTTCTCTTGATAAGATTTATAGTACTGAATGTTAAATAGGTATTTGTCCGACCTTGAGTAAAAGAATATCGTATCATGCTTTTTGGCAAAACAAGATTTGCTTGTTCCGCCTGTGCGGTATCCCCATATTATTTCATTTCTGAAATAGTCTTCACCAAACACTTCATCCATAAGGATTTTTACATAGTGCCCAATATGCCAATCAAGATGCACATAGATGGACGCCGTTTCGCTCATAACGCTTTTGATCGCCATAAGATTCTTGTACATCCAGTTCAGGTACTTTTCTTTATCCCAGACATCGCCGTACATCTTATCCTCAAACTTTTTAAACTCTTCAATATCAAGTTCTTCCTCTGCTTTCGCAATTACTTCAGCGACTTTGGGATTCCTGCGCAGGTAGATTTTTTTCGCATAGTCTGCGCCGCTTGCAAAGGGCGGATCGATATACACAAGGTCGACCTGAATGCCGCGATCTTTCAGATAGGCGCAGGCAGAAACGCACTCGCCGCGGATGACCAAATTCCCGTCGGCGTTTTCGCCCACGGTTTCCTGCTTCTCAACTTCATAATACGGCATCCCGCGCTGGAGCACCATCTTTGTATCGTCCGCGCCCTTGTATTTCAGGATGCGGTTGAAATTGGCAAGCACTGCCTGCCCCTCTATCGGTTCCGGTATAAATGGTATATATTTAATCGGCATCGATTAACGCCTCCTTTTGAGCCTGTTTTACAGTGATAACCATGCGAATCAGCAATCCCGTTTGATAAAGCAAGAATTCTAACAGCGTTTTATCAACAGCATCGTTATGCTTTACAATACGATCATTGATATTTTTATACGCATTTATCAATGGTTGAAACAAACCGGAAACGCCAGCATCCACGCCTTGCTCACCAAGGTACCTGCAGATTTCTATTTTGTTTGTTTCCAGATTTTTCTTGTTTCCGAGGAACTCCTGAAAGAATGCCTCAAGCGCTTTTCGCAAATTATCAGCAGCATCTCGAATGTATTCCCCATCTGCATACTGCTTGAGCGCATGAACGAAAGTCTGATGTGCTTTCGGATAAGAACTCAACCACTCTAACGGCTGCGAAACAAGAGCATCATCAAGTTCTTTCGCCCCTTTGGGATAAACAAAAATGCCATTATTATCATTAATTGTTGTGAAATCAATTGCCAGTTCGTCTAATGAATCTTTTAGTATCTTCCAAAAAACGTCATGATCTTTTTTCGACCTACTCTTGCAAACAATGTTTAAGAATGCGATATACTTGCTTATTATGCCATTAATTGTTTTTTCGTTTGCTATGTTTGCGCTGATATCAGTCAAGGTCGCTTGGAATGGAATGCATTCCCCTATTTCTGTAAAATAGGCATCAATAATATCACTAAATCGTATACTCAAATTATATTCTAAGCTAATGAGATGAAAAACAGATCCCAAGCGATTTGATATCTTATTTGCAAGCATAATTGTTTTTTCATAATCACAAATACCTATTCCAAGTTTTTCTCTATAATCAATCCATTTCATAATTTATTCTCCAAAATAAGCACATATTTTATCAAAGGTTTTGCTCAAACGCTCACTTTGCGATAACGTATCCGGCAGATACAGGAAATCAAACCGTTGATAGCCGAATTGTTCGTTGTTCCTTTGCAGGAACGCGGTCTCGACAAACGCCTTCTTTTCCTCGAAGTCCTTTTCAAAGCCCGCGCCTTTGGTCTCAACGATGACGGCTTTATAGATCGCGCCGTCTTTGCGCTTGATGATGAGGAAGTCCGGCGTGTACATACCGATATACTGCCACTTTCCGCCGGCCCGCTTATAGCACTTGATCTTGAACTCGGTCATTGCACGGTCACCGTTGTAGTAGATCTCCAGCCCGATCCGTTCCAGTTCCTCAAAGGAGAGGATCTCGTCCATAAACGTCTTTTCAAAAGCGCTGTCCGTATGATAGGGCAGATAATGGAAAGAGCGATCCTTCTGCGGATGGGAGGAATTCTGGCGTCGCAGCATATCAGCGATCGCTGTATTCCCGGTTTCCTCTGCGAGGGCTATCATCTGCTGCGTTTTCTTATCGACCTTCAGCTTTCCCTGATCGTCCAGGATGATCTTCTCGACGACCTCTTGCGCGGGATAGTATGCTGCTGTATCACTCGTCCTGATTTCCGGCGTGAAGTTCGCAATATTCAGAAGTGCGGCGTTCTGCGGGATCAGTTCTTCTTTCGTCGTAAAATCCCGCTTGTCACAGAACGCTTTGCGAATATGCGATTCAACGGCGGTATGGTCATATCTGGAACTGTAATAGCGGATGCCCTTGTTTTCATACGTGACCGTCTCATAAGCCTGCTGCAGAAGCGGACGGTATGCGTTCAGTTCCGCCATCGTCAGCGTGCCGAAACTGCCTTTCGCGATCCAGTACAGCCAGGAGTTAAAGGTGGCTTGCTCCGTCCCGCGCTCGGTGTCGTCAAAGCTCGTGGTATAGTGCTCCATCTGCAGATCGGTCGTGCGGATGATGTCCCGCTGCAGCTTCGCAGTATCAGCTGCATGCGGTATGTGCTTTGCAGGGGCAGCGGTTTCCACGGTAAGCGTCTCGTATTCCACCTTGAGCTGGTAAAAATCGATTTTGGGCAGCTTCAAATAAGCGGTACGGTTATACCGCTTTAAGAAGAATACTCGATTGTCCGCGTCGGCAAATTCTTTCAGCGTAATGTGCTGCTGTTGTTGCAGCTGCGTATTCAGCACCTCTGCATTATCGCTGTTGAGGTAAATCAGAGCCGTTTCCGGCTGTCCTTTTTCCACCTGACGCAGGCAGCGGCACGACGTTTGCAGCACCATATTGGTCGGGCAGTCACCCTCCTGGGAGAGTATGATGCCCGTCAAGCTGCGGCAGTCCCATCCTTCCTTGCCGATCTGGACAAGGAGAATAATGCGAATGGGTGAAATGGGCTTATCCAGCGTGTCGAACAACATCTGACTGTCCGCAGGCGCAACGTATTTCTTTTTGGTTTTATCCTTGCTGCTGGACTCCCGATAGAAACGAAGAATACTGCTGCTGCCGAGACCGTATTCGGCTGCAATACCGGAAACGATGGGATAGACAAGCTCCTCCAGCTTTTCGATCGTGCCGCAATAGATGCCCAGTTTTGCCGTCGTACCGTCAGCATAGACTTTGTCCTTGTACGTATCCAAAAATGCGCGGACGCCGTTTTCGATAATACGGCTGCTGTCAGCGATTTCGGCGATCTTTACGACCGGACGTTTCAGGAAGTTGCCGATGCCGGATTTCAACGGGTAGTAGTAAACGATATTGGAGATTTCCGAGGTACCGACGGTAAGTGCGTCGGTGATCTTCACCCTTTCCGCACGCGCCAAATACGGCGTACCGGAAAAACCGATAACAGAGTTGACCGTACCGCCCTGCATCCAGCGGTTTACCACAGAACGCAGTTTGCGCTCCTGATCCTTATCTGCGTTGCTGACCGCATGATGTACTTCGTCAATGAAAATCGAGAGCGAGGGAATGCTTCCGATCAGGTTGCGCAACTCGTTTGCCAGCCGCCAGTCAGGGTCCTGCAGTTCCGGAATGATGAGTTGATCTTTGTCCTCATCAAGGCGGTCGAGAATCACCTTCTCAGCATTCGTCACGGCAACAAGGCCGAACATATCCGACAGGGGCTGGTGATTCGCGATTTTTTGAACATTCGGATTTTTGGTCTTATTGGATTTCTTCTCGGATCTGTTCTGATCCAACACTTCAAAAGCGATCTTCCGCTTGATCTCGCTGGCTGCGGGCTCCGGCAGCACCCAGGACGGGTCAAAATTGCGGATCGTTTTCAGACTGGGAACAACAGAAGATTTCAGACCCGACGGCGCAAAAATGATAAAGTTATGAGCAAACGCCGGATTGTGCGGCTCGTTCTGCGCGAAGTAGAGATCAAGATAGATGAACGCCGCCATCAGATACGTCTTGCCTGCGCCCATCGGAAGGCTGAAAAGGTAGTCCGTATAAGATACGTCGTAAAAGAGTTTCTTGAATACCCCTGCATAATCAATGCTGTCCGGCGCTTCTTTGATGGCCGTCTCCAGCGTTGCCGAAACCTGTTCGCCATTGTCGTTCTTCTGGCAGGCGTATTCATAGAGTGCCGCTGCAGCAGGATTGCTCTGCAAATATGCCCTTACAGGCGAAGAAAGCTCCGCAGCATCCAAGTCGCAGGTGTTGAACGCGCCGGCAGCAAAGAGTTTCCACAGCGGTTTGCTCACGCAGGCGATCTTCAAAAACAGGTAGGTCTTTATCGCATCAATTTGCGCGTCGCGCAGACCGCCTGCATCTTCCATATAAGAAATCAATGACCCAACAGTGCAATCCGCCGATCGATACCATTGATCTCTCTTTGCTTCTATCATTTTATAGAACATGAGCAGCGTCTCTCTTTCCTATGACTTCAATGCTCCAACGCTTATCCAACGCGTATTTCAGCGTTGGGTAAGTGTTAGATGCACATTAGGCATCGGCAAGTTTGTACTTTGCGTAATGCCCTTTGTTGACCGGTGTCAACGCTCCGCTTTTAACCAGCTTTCGTAGCATCTGGTACGCTTTGTTTTCGGATACATGCAGCAACTCGACCACATCGGCTCGTGAAATGAACTCATTTTTCTTTGCCAAACTGAGAATCAATTCCAGATAACGCGCTTCGTCTATGTCTGTCTGACGAACATATCCAATGGATTTCTGTTTATCCGTATAAACTGTATGCGAAAGTCTGTAGCTCCGGCCACGGCCGCTTCCATACGCCTCAACCAAACCGGATTCTATCGATTTCTCTAAAATTGTTCGTACAAGCATTTCAGGTAGCTTGACAGCGTCAGAGATTTGGTGAATGTCGGAACGGGGGATGTCTTTTAGGACATTCAGAACCAACAATGTATTGATCGGCAAAGGACGACCTAAGCGGTTTTGCTCGTCTGCAATCATCTTAGCAATCTGTTCATCTGGTGCGCTACGTGGGATAAACAAAGAAACTGACACATTGGTTGATGCCGTGTAATCAGGAAGCAATCGCCCATAGATCAGCGAACCTTCATAGATTCTATCGATTCCTCGACCAGTCTTTTCCGCCAATCCAACACGTTTCAACGCGTCAGCAAGGAGTGGGTTGCGTCCATGTGGTTCTGCCGTCAGCAGATTATCGACAGAGATTCCTTCTATGAATCCGCCAGGATTGGCAATCGTCAAACCTTCGTCTGTTACTGCAACACGTACCCGTCCAAGTTTTGTATAATCTCTGTGGCTGAATGCGTTGACAATCGCTTCGCGTATTGCACGTTTGCTGAAATCCTGCGCGGACATACGAAAGATCCCCATTTCAATTTCACGGGATGGATTCCAAGCATCAAGGTGCTGGATCAGTTTTTCGATCGAGGCCAGCAACGGAAGTGCATAGTCTTCGTTCATGCGGACAGCCGTCCCCTCCAGCACTTGAAAAGACGCCTGCGCTGTTGGAACAAATCGCCGTATCGCAGATTCTTTCCCGAGCATTAGGATTCCACAAACAGTTGGTACCAGTTTATCTCCGATCTCCCGAACGAAGCCCAATGCTTTGTATAAATCTATGTCCGAAAGATCTAAGAGCGACTTATCTCCGTCGTAAGCCAGTATTGTCTTTCTAAGGCGTTCCATTTCCAGAGAATCAAATACGTCAACTGTTGCTTCATTCACCGGCAGTGCGGAATAATCGAGCAACCTTAGATCTGACATTCTTGTGGCAATCTCCGTCGGATATAGTGGTTTATTTTCTGGGCTGCCGTCTGCTCTAATCTGCCTGCGGAGTATTTTCCCACTAGCCGTAGCGGCAATTCCACCATAAGATTTTGGAACTGATATTTTTAAAACCGGCTGTTCTTCATCTATGATTTCAGCGCGAATGGAGATTGGTGGAACAGTATTGTTTGCAACAAATGCACTTAAGGTAATAGGATTTTTATGAGCATTGTTTACTCCGGTAATCGTACCGTCATCCTCTACTCCAAGATACAGTTCGCCGCCTTCCGTATTAGCAAAGGCGACAATAGCCTCGAATATTTCCGAATCAGGGTATTTGGAAATATCGCTTTTGAATTCTACGGTCAATGACTCTTTTGTTGGAATTAGACGCATCTTCTTTCACCTCAATCGTATTATAACACGTTTACGCGTTAAAATCAACAGCAACGCGTCAGTTTAAGCGTTGAAATTAGTTATTTTTCATCGCGGTTTGGTTTTTCGGCAATTGGTTGTTAATTTTATAGCAGCGTGCCCGCCGATTTTACATCGACGGGCACGGGTTATGTATTTGCTAGTCCATCAAGCGGTGTTCGTAGTTGCCTTTGAGATATTCACGAACGCTGCCGTTGAGAACGTGGTACGCATTCTCCAAAGGGTTGTTGTAGATCAGCCAGTCCAGCTCGGATCGTTCGCACGACCAGATGTCATAAGCGTCCTCGACTGCGTTGCAGTCGATGGTGAGCATACTGCCGTCTGAGAATTTGATCTCTACGCAGCAGGTGTCCATTGACGCCAT
Organism: Oscillospiraceae bacterium; assembly: GCA_017429835.1. Taxonomy (GTDB): domain Bacteria; phylum Bacillota; class Clostridia; order Oscillospirales; family Oscillospiraceae; genus JAZOXB01. The sequence continues at coordinate 19,913 of JAFROD010000050.1, read as the reverse complement.
ATAACAATAGGCAGCAACAAGTACTATCTTACTTTTCGAGTAAACCTTTGCTGGATAACTCTTGCGTTAGTTCAAGAATACGTTTTTTGCTATATTCTTCAGTGAATGACTCTACCTCGTTGTAGAAAGTGCTGTTTTGCACAATGACATACCCTTTCGCATCTTCTGCCCCCCAACGGAAACCTCTTGCAAGCCCCTCAAAAAAATCACAGCCGGAATAGGCAGCATATTCCACCTCGTAGATATCTGTTACAATAATGTGACTGTTCAACCAATTCCGCTCAGGGCTACCCTCACTGTAGTCAAGCATCTGTGCGGCGCTCTCAAAATAGTACTTTCGGTTCATTAGGCAGTCTTCCTGCACAACGATAACACCCCAATAATCATCAATTTGATCGGATACCGCCCCTCTAAACGGATTGTAGGAAGAAAACCTTTGTATCTGCGTTACAAGCTTTTTGATGTCCCCTGAAATAATCTTAATGTTCGATTCATAGGCTTCTGGCTCATAGAGGCGCAATCCAATATTGGGGACCGCAGATTTGCTTTCAAAAAAGATGACTCTATGCCCTTTGCGCGCCAAAACATCGGGGCTTTTGGATTCGCTCCTGTTATATCGGTATATCTGCTCTGGAAAGACTTCTTCAAATTGCTCAGATTTTTCAATCACGCTCAGCAGGTATTTTTCCAACAGGTGTTTTCCAATTTGGTCTCGCAGTTTTTCGTTGTCTTGTGTGATACGGTGCATCATTGCTCCGGTAACGTTGTAATAGAGCAAATGTGGTAATGGGCAGTAAAGCATGCCTTGGTAATCAACGAAAGCATACCGATATGACGGTCGAAGTGAGTACACATACCTATACGGGTCGGAGGAACCTTTCGTATACTCTTTTTGCAATTCAACGTATTTGTCCCGGCTAATCGTCAAATTCTTTGCAACCGCGGGATACTTCTCTCCGAAAAGATAATGATATGCTTTCTGCGGGAGGGGCTCATACCCCATGTCATGCTGCATCATTAATACCGTTGTCAAAAAGTTAGCAAGAACGATATAGTCATCGTATGTTGTGCCCATTTTTCCTATAAAAACATCTTTGAGATGTACAGGATCAGAATTGTCATTAAACAACTTCCAAAACCGAAATTGCTCTATCCATGGACATTTCTGTAATTGAAATTGTATTAAGCTTGTACAAACAAGAAAAATGTCCACAAAAGAGAACCGCCCACACTTAGCATGCATTATCCCTGTCGCATTAAGGGCAGCGTCTTGCATTTTGTTAAACTTTATATAGTTTTTGCCTCTAAAGTCATCGTTGCGATATTCCTTTGCCTCCATAGCAAGCATTACAAGCGTCTCGGTACACCACGGAAGCGGGTGCGCTTCTGCTGTTCGCTTATATCGATAATAATGAATAGACTGACATGACGCAACAAAAGCAGCTCTCATCTTTTCATCAAACGAGAAACGTTGCAACAGCTTTGAAAGATTCTCATATTGACAATACGAATCATGCTTTCTATTCAGTTCTCTAATTTCTTCCAACGGTTCCTCCAAATTGGTTCCTTGACGAATCAGTTTTTCTGAGTGCATGGAAAAATCACTTTCGCTTGATGAATTCTGTTCTCTTGCCCCTTCCGACTTTGAGCAAAAGACCGTTCGTTACCATCTTTTTAAGAATTCTGCTGGATGTTGCCTGACTGACGCCGAGAAGCACATCCACTTCGGAACGGGTGATGTAATCGTGGCTTTGCAGATAGGTTAAGACTGTCTGCTCCGAGCCGGATGCCATACCACTCGCAACAGCCACATTTCGGTTCGGCAGGGTGATTTTGAAGGCGTTATTCGTGACCTCGATGGTCGGCTGACGGTCGCAGTCCTTGTAGGCCTTCATGATTTTTTGCATGCCCGTGCCGTATGCCTCGATTAGATCCAGGCGATAGAATACAGCAGCAAGTTTGGGGTTGCGGCAGACGGACAGGCCAAGCATAATATCTTCGACGGTAACACCGGCCATCAGTCCGCCGACAGAAACAAACTCGATCCGATCAGCGTACACGCTGACCAAAGTGCTGGCACTATAGGAATAGTCCCGATGAACAATGGAATTGAGCATTGCTTCGCGCAGTGCCTCCTCCGGGTAATCCCGTATATCCTTGCGGTAAAGTCCTTCAAAGACCGCCTTTGTTTGATTGCGCAGTTCCAGATAGGCGTAAAGTTCCTCCATCTGCCGGAACAGTGATCCGCTGAACTCCCGCCGATCCTGAAATACAGTTTTATCCAGGCCTGAGAACGTCGCCGCCTTGATTGCACCGGGGCATTGATCGGAAAGAAGATATCCCAAATTGGAATATACTCCGTCCGCCGAAACCAAGCCAAGCGTCTGCCGCTGCGCAGGACCGAAATCGACGTCCCGTTTTTGGAATTCCGCTTCTGCGGCAACGAAAGTCAGCTCCTGCTCTAGAGAACGCATATCTTCAAACCGGTCTCCGTCTGTTTCCTTGATCATCCGACGAATTGCCGTATCCGTAGACGGATCGGTAGATGTCCCGTTACGAACGTATACGCCGCCGGGTTTCAATCCCTTTGCCGCAAGATAGTAGGGACGGTCCGTTCCCTTTTGGACCGTGACCGCAATAATCTCTTTTCCGTCCAGCATCCGGATCTCATAGCGGACAAACATCGTAACGTCCGGCTTGATGGAGTCTCTGACCATATTGTTGATACGCAGCAATGCCTCATCCGGTTCGGAAATACCGATAGCAGTACCATCGTCCGCGACGCCGATCCATAATTCTCCCCCTCGGGTGTTGGCGAATGCAACTATTTCCTTGCATAGATCGTTTACGATTTCAGATTTGAATTCCAGTGTTTCGCTTTCCATTCTAATTGACATAGGAATCCCCCTCGCTTTCTAATCATCATTATAGTCATTCTAATCATTCTTGTCAACATCTATTCAGATGAATAGAAAAAAGCTGCTGAATAGCATTGCGATGAAAACCTGCCATACCCGCGAGAGAGTTAACGAAATTTCGGCAGATTTTAGTGTTTTATAAAAATCTGCCGAAAAACTTGGCGGCATCTTTTGGTTTTCTTTGTGCGCCACCACTAATAGGAAAACCAGAGGTCGTTTTCGGAACTGTTTTCAGAAAAAGTTTTAACCATCGTGATTATACGTCAAAAATGACACGAAACGCATAAATCAGGCACATTTGCAAGAAAAACCGGTATATCCAACCGTAATCTTGCAAAAGTGCAAGGGAAATGTCGCACTAACTGAGTGTGCCCGCCGATTTTTTGTCGGCGGGCACGGGTTATGTATTTGCTAATCCATCAGGCGGTGTTCGTGGTTGCCTTTAAGATAGTCGCGGACGCTGCCGTTTAAAACGTGGTACGCATACTCCAAAGGGTTGTTGTAGATCAGCCAGTCCAGTTCGGATCGTTCGCAAGACCAGATGTCATAAACGTCCTCGACGGCGTTGCAGTCGATGGCGAGCATACTGCCGTCCGCGAACTTGATCTCTACGTAGCAGGTGTCCATATTGAACTCGCATTTTGTGATCTTTTCCATATTTAACCCCTTTCATCAATAAAGTAGCAGAGACACTGCGCTTCTTCCTTTTTCTCCTGCCGAGGCGGTTCCTCTGTTAGTCCGGCTTTGTTCGTGTGTTCAATGAGCCACTTCCGGAAGTTTTCTTTTGTGACCAGCAGACGGGCGTTCACATGCAATGCCGGAAAGTCCTCACTATGAAAGAGGTCATACGTTGACGCTCGCGATATTCCGAGACATTCAGACACTTCTTTTGCATTCAGAACGTTTGGCAAACCTTCTAATAACTTATCCATAGAATCCTCCAAATCTCGCAGGCGACGCCTGCATTTTTTGTATTGTTTTTTGCCTTTTGAGATACGTTCTGTGTGGCAGTTTTTACCCAAATTGTTCCCATAGGATAGATTGTATTTGCCAATTATGGGCATACAACCTACCAATTATCATAATATTTTGGATATGTATAATTGCGATTTTTTATCATTTTGCAGTGATTTTAAGAACATTTAGCGCATCCAGCAAATCGTCCCGCTCTTCGAGTCCTATATCGTCCACCAACTTTTTGGTCTGAAATCTCGTGATTTCAGACCAATTTCTTGTTTTTCCGGCCGTTTTTAACGCCAAAAAGTTCGGCGTTTTTTCGGCCGGAATTTTTTTGCCTTAATTTTGCCTTAAATTTTTTCTTCTGCATCGTCAAGATCGTGGATGAACTGATCCATTCTGGCTGCACTCTGCCGCTTCATTCCGTCCGTCACGTGCGCGTAGACCTTCAAAGTGAAGGCCGCCGTCGCGTGTCCGAGGTTGTCCTGAACCGTCTTCGGATCGTCTCCGTTAGTAAGAGAAATCACAGCGAAGGTATGCCGCAGATCGTGGAACCGCACCTTCGGATACCCGATCTTTTTGACGATGCGCTTGAAGCAGTCGTAAACCGTCCGGTAAGAAACAAATTTGCCCACTTCATTCGTGAAAACGAAGTTGCTATCCTTCATCCAAAGAGATCCTGCGTTCTCTCTCATCTGCGTCTGCTTCTCTTCCTGAAGGCGAAACAGTTCCAGCACGGCATCCGGCAGTACAAGCGTTCTTATCTTATCATATTTGGGCGTAGTAATCTCGTACTGACCGCCCTTCTTTTTCTCTTTCCAAAGCTGCTGCCTGACGTCCAGCGTGCTCTTGTCAGTATTGAGACTGTCCCACTCCAAGCCAAGAACCTCTCCTTCGCGCAGGCCGGTAAAAAGCGCGATCTTATAAATGTATTCGTGGCGATGCCCTTTAATTGCCTCAAGGAACAACGGAACGGCTTTCTCATCGAGAGGCGTTCCGGCCCGTTCCTTCGCCTTGGGCAGCTTGCAGGAGTTCGTAGGATTCTCCTTGAGTCTTTTCAGCTCGACGGCCATATCCAGCGCCTTATGAAGCACCCCATGAATGTTTCGTACCGTCTTCGGCGAAATTGGTCTGACAGGACGCGCCTCCGGATCCTCGGTATCCGTTTTCGGATGAAGCAACACATTATAAAATCTCTGAACACAGATCCCATCCAGTTCAGAAAGTTTCATCTTTCCAATATGCGGGATCACATAAACTTGCAGGTACTTTTCGTACAGTTCCGCCGTCGACGGCTTAACATCGGAAAGATAAGCTCCCGTCCAAATTTCAAGCCATTCTTCAAGCGTCATACTGTCCTGCAAAGAATTACGATCTTCTTCGGGATTGCTGTGCAGCATCTTCAGTTTCTCTGCAACTTCTTTCTTCGTTTTTCCGATAATCGTCTGCTGCAATTGCTTCCCGGTCACGGGATCGTAACCTATCGTTTGTTTTGCTTGATAGTAAGTATAGTCCTTGCCGGCAACGTTTCTGATCGTCTGCCGGATAGAACTCATGCCATTTGCTGTTCTCTGGCGCGGCATTACATAACAAACCTCCTTTGACAGCCACGCAGAATACATAATAGTATAAGTATTATACATCCTGCGTGGCATTTCGTCAAACTCCGGCGTGACGCAAAAATTCTTCGAGCGCCTCACGCGGAATACGGATCTGATTCCCGATGCGAATGCTCCGGATCGCTTGGCTCTGGACGAGTTTATAGGCAGCATTCCGCCCGATGCGAAGCGCCTCTGCCAAATCCGGCACCGTGAGCACCGGCGAATTATTGTACTGTCTTATCTCGTCCATTCCAAACCCTCCAATTCCGTTTTTTCGTCAAAGATATAACCTTCCGGTGCTCGGCGCAATCTCATCGACGATGCACCAGTACACCAGCTTCATCGCAGAAAGAATCGCGAGAATCGCTGTGCGGCAGAATCCATAAGTTTCCGCGTTGTTAATCGTGATAAGCCACCCACGTCCCTGCGGATCCTGTCTTGGCTTCGTTTTATTTTTTTTCATAATTCGCCCCTCCTTTTAACTTTTTCAGTACTTCTTCTAAGAATTATAAAAATGCGATGCGATTTTTTGCGCCAAAAGGTAATAGTTCCCTTTTGGCGCAGGACGGATCGGCCGGCGGAGCCGGTCCGACCCGCCCCAGTACAGAGAATTACCTTGCCGCCTTATCGACGACGACAGAAATGCTGTCAGCAGTCGCAGACAGCCCGATACGACCTTCCGAGGTCACGTACGGGATCACGAGAAGGTTCTCGAACATCACGCGGATAAATCCGGACTCCGGAGCCTCAATCTTCTGTTCCCCCGGGATCTTGACGGTCATTCTCTCCAAGCTCTGCGCGGGGACGCAGACGTCATAACTGTATCCGCACTGGTCGCCCTTGATTCCGTCGCTGTAGGCGTACCACGGACGCACGCCCGTCAGGAAGAACTCGTTTCCGAGTCCTTTCGTATCAATAAAGATTCTTCCTTTCATATCGTCTCCTCCTTTCTCCCGGAGATTGGCCACTCTCCGGGAGGTCTGAGCTCATAATTATTATAAGCCCTCCCACCGCCATTGTAAAAATCATTAATTGTCTTGGCCTACGACCACTAACTACACAATTTCAAAAAAATTCAAAAAAAGTGTGAGGGAACGGAGATAGTTCCCTCACAATAATTCACGCCATAAAGGTATACCTAAGTGTTAAGTTGGGTTCCACAATCTGAATACCGAAACAGCAGTCGAACATCGAAAGGTATTTTGCAAGATCACCAATTCGCACCAAGATCGAACCGTCAGCATTCAGTTTTTCATACCGCGCCAAAGTCCGCATGTTCAACAAGTATTTCACGGCAGCAGCATCCTGCGTCATTTTTGCATCTTTCCGAAGGTTTCTAACAGCAGCGCCAAAATCGTCCAGTTGAACGACCTTCCGCGTTCCTTCCTTCGTAAGAAAGAACACCTCAAATGCGCAGTGCTTGCACAGCTCGATCACGATGTCAAACATTACGCTCTTTTTCTCAATTAATAGGCGACGGATTCTTTTTTTCGTATTATCATCGAAGTTGCCTTTTTGGAAAATCGCTTCAATAATTTGCTCCTCGGTGAACAAATCAGGTTTATCGAATAAAATACTTAACAACACAATACACCAGATGTGTGTGTTGCAGCCACACATCGCTCGCCAAATGTCGACACACAACTGCCTGTAGCGCCATCTTTCCGCTCCCGATTCTCAATGGGCGCTACTAACCGGGAGCGTGCAGACCCTTATATTTGTGGTTCTGCCATCAGATTACTTTTTTGAGTCTTGGCATGTTGATTCTTTTGATTTGTGCGGCTGTGTCGGCAAGGCCGGTATATGTGTTGTTTCGATGGATTGCCCTATTCGCAATCCTTAATGGAATCCAAAATGGTCCTTTTTATATACTTATAAACATATCCGCATATTCAGCAATCTGCAACTGATCGCTGCCATCTGCGGAAAAATGAGTGTCTTTCTCTATATGACTTTTTGCTTTGTTTTGCTGTTGTGCGCGCCGTTAGTATCGCGCGACTCTGTTCACTCCGATTTATAAAAATAGAGAGTCCTCTCCAAAATCAAAACCTGGAAAGAACTCTCAAAAAAACGACAAAAGTATGTGGGCTATTTCGCGGAGGCATACCCCGAGAAATATATCATCCTACATACTGTACTATCATTATAGCGGCAATAGGGGCGCTCGTCAACAAGATTTTTCGTCTTTCGCGATTTTTTTATAAATGAATGACAGTCTGATTCTCTCCGTTCTAACGATCCTTCTACTATATGCACAAAACAGGCGTTTTGAAAGCGCACAGGAAATGGCTTTCCTGTGCGCTTCACTCTGACTTACAACCATAACTATCCCTGCGTGATGCTATCGTACCGGGTACGCAATTTCAATTCACCCGTTTCATGTGGAGCGGGACCATGAATGCAGGGTCCCGCTTGAGCAGGTTGTAATTTCAATCCACACTCCCCGGCGACGATCCGGACAGCCCCGATATGGTATTTCAATCCACGCTCCCCGTGCGGGGAGCGACTAGACATCCTGACGGATAAGAAAGACGCTGATGTATTTCAATCCACGCTCCCCGTGCGGGGAGCGACCAGAAGAATTGCATGAAAAGAGATGTAAAAATCTATTTCAATCCACGCTCCCCGTGCGGGGAGCGACACCTCCTGCCCGAGGTTGATACTGTACGCCTCGGCATTTCAATCCACGCTCCCCGTGCGGGGAGCGACGGTGTGTTCGTGTCGCACGGCGCCGTTTTCCGGCATATTTCAATCCACACTCCCCGTGCGGGGAGCGACATCGGTAAGGTCACGAAGTTTTTTATCAATATCATTTCAATCCACGCTCCCCGAGCGGGGAGCGACCAGAGTATGCTGCGCGTGATCTCCGGCTACTGCAAATTTCAATCCACGCGCCCCTCGCGGGGAGCGACTGGTCCAATCATCGGAGTAGCCGAACTTATCGACATTTCAATCCACGCCCTCAAAGCGGGGAGCGACAATAGGCCAACGTCACGACGAGGTCGGTCTCCTCATTTCAATCCACGCTCCCCGTGTGGGGAGCGACCGATCAGCGCCGCGTTGTACCACATTCCCAGCGCATTTCAATCCACGCTCCCCGCGCGGGGAGCGACTGCAAAAGTACCCAAAAATCGCAGGCAACTTTTGTTTGTATTCACAGTATTCGGTTCCATTCGGCGAAGTTTACCCTCGCCAAACGCCCGAACAACTGAAAACGCCGTTAGTTTTCGCCATTTTTATCGCGCGAAGTTCCCAAGATTCTATGTGCATTTCCGCTTCGCGCAAACGGTCATACCATCAGAACACCTTCGGGCTCATAACTTGTTTTCTGCCCGAAGTGCTGAATTTTCGACGCATAACTGTTTCCCAGATAGTAGAACCGAAGGCTGTCCGCGTTTTCATCCATAATCGACAGCAGTTTTGCCTGCAGCATCCGGCATTGCGAGGCGTCTACAAGGCACTCAAAAACGGAATTCTGTACGCGCTGACCGTAGTTCACGCATTGTTTTGCAATCTGCCTCAGGCGCTTTTTCCCCTCCGGCGTTTCCGTATTGACATCGTATGTAATCACAACCAGCATTCTTACGCCTCACTTCCACAAAAACGGCGGGTATTCGTCGATATCGCCGCGGAGGTACCGGGCAAGCAGCAGTGCCTGCACATAAGGCACCATCCCCCACTGCACCTTTTCCCCGAGGAATGGGTGTGTGATGGTGTCCGTTTTTCGTTCCTGCCAGTTTTTCAGGAAGGTCTTCCTCGCGGCGTCCGTAAGTTGTACGGCACCGCTGTCCGCGGTCTGAAAGTCGCTTTTGTCGAACATCCGGTTATTGATGCAGCTCAACACAAAGCGATCCGCCATACAAGGACGCAGTTCCTCCATCAAGTCCGCCGCAAGCGACCGCCGACCGGGGCGATCCTGATGCATAAAGCCCACAAAAGCGTCCAGGCCGACCGCCTCCAACGCAGACGCGCAGTCATTGGCAAGCAAACTGTACGCGAAGGACAGCAAGGCGTTGACAGGATCACGCGGCGGTCGCCGATTTCGTGCTGTAAATGAAAACACATCCTTGCGGTTGAGGATCATTTCATCCAGCACGTCGAAATAGGCGTTTGCGCCTACGCCCTCCCAGCCGCGCAACGAATCGATATCCGTAGCCGTACAGACCGTCGGGAGCAACTCTTTCAGTCGGCGAGACGCTTCTTTCAGTTGCGGTAAGTTCACACGCAAACTGTGATCCCTGCATACCCGCTCCACGTATTGCCGCGTGTTATACAGCTTGCCGAAAATCATCAGCCGTGCGATGCGCACGCTCTGCGCAGGATCGTCCGCGACACGGTACTGCGTTCTGCGAAGGAGTACGTTCCCGCTCGTTTCGCCGACCACCCGCGCAAGAAATCTCCCGCGCGGGGAGCAGAACGACAGGAGCATTTTTTGATGCGCGCAGTAACCCATCAGCGCAGGCGAAGCGCCTGCGTACGAAAAGCAGAGAATGCCCGAAAGCGTATGCAGCGGAAAGCGCGCAATCTCCTGCTTGTCCCGATTGACGACGACGTTTTCTCCGTCAAGGGTAATATAGGCGTCCTCAGAGGTGACAAACAGCGTGTTCAGCAGTTTCTTCACGGCTCCTTCATCGCCTCCTCCAAGTATTGGGATACCGGCTTCGCCCGCAGCATCTTCGGCAGGCAGTTTTCCTGCAGTGAGCAGGCGCTGCAGCCCTTATGCGGCTTGACTTTGGGCGTATAGCCGCGCCGGTAGCAGTCGTGCATTTGCTCGATTAGTTCCTTGACACGCGCCCGCAGTTCCGGGGTAAAGTCGACCTGCTCCCTGCGGCGGATCTCGCCGTAGTACAGCGCGCCGCAGGGGATCTCGCAGCAGAGCATTTCTTCCAAACAAAGCGCTTGTCCGCACAGCTGCAACGCATCGCCTTCCGTCGTTCCCGGCCTACCGCGTTTGTATTCGATCGGATACGGCTGCCACAGTCCTTCGCGTCCGGCGAGGGTGATGCCGTCCTTCGCGCGTCGGAACTCCAGCACATCACACGCGCCGGACACGCCCATCTCAGCAGAGTGAACGCGTACCGCACGTTGAATCAACGTGTCGCCTCTCGACTCGGAGAATGCTGCATTGTGAGCGTTGGCGTGCATCAGCTCACCGTCCGTGGTGCGAAAGTTCTCCGCCCACTGGTCCTCAACGTGAATCAGCGCCCACTGCCTGCGGCAGAATGCAAAATGCTGCAATCCGGAAAGCAGAAGGTACTCGTCCTCGTTATAAGAGGCCATTATCCCTTGATCTCACAGTGGACGCCCGCAGGCAGTGCGGCCTCGTCCACCGTCACCACGTAGTCCTGATAGCGGCGTGCGGGCTCTGCGCTGTTTTTGTCCGCGCGTTCCACCCTGACCGACTCGAACAGTTTGTATGCCGGGGCGCAGCCCAACTCACTGTCGTGCTTGAAGACGATCAGACTGCGGACGGCCATCTTGCCTCTCGCCGCCGAATGATCGCACTCAAACATATTGAGGATCGCATCCCAGAGGAGTTCGAGATCTTCCTCTGAGAAGCCGGTCGTCTTTCGGGCAAGATTTGCGGAAACGTAGCCCTCGCAGCGGTAGAGACCGTAGGGTACAATGTACTTTCTGCCCATCTCGGTGTTCTTGCGCTCCGCGTCCGCCTCCCTCGCGATCGCGATGCGCGTGATCGTCACTTCCTGCGGAACGACAGGCTCAACGCTTCTGGCAAAGCCGAGCTGCACGGGACCGCGGATCTGCCCGCAGTTCAGCGCAGCCTTCGTAAACGTGGTCATGACCGCGCCGAAGGTGCGGATGTCATAGAAATTTCTGCACATCCAGTCGCGAACTTCGTAGTCTAGATTCGGATTGCTCTTTTTCTTTTCCTTTACGTTCTTTTCCGTGACGTCCAGCGCCGCGAACGCCTCGGCGTCGCTGCGATTGAGCGGCACATTGTCCTTCACATAGATGCGGTAGCCGGCAGCGTCCTCTTTCACGGTCTCCACATAGTTGCGGATCTTTCGCTTGAGGCAAACGTCGGTAATGAGGCCGGTGCCGGTCTCAGGGTCAATGCGCGGCATATTGCCCGCATCGGGGTCTCCGTTCGGGTTTCCGTTCTCAACGTCAAAGAGAACGACGAATTCATAGCGGTTCTGAATGGGATTAGACATATTATTTTTCCTCCTTTTTCGTATAACGGACAGCCGTTTGATGATAGTAGCCGAGCTGGAATGCGCCTTGCTGTGGTAAGGAAAGATGCGCGGGGAAGCTCTGTCCGACCTTTCCGAGCAGTTCTGTCAACTGTCTGTCCAGAACGATCTTCAGGCCCCCGTCAAGTTTTCTCAGATGCTTCTGCGCGAGATTGATCAGTGACGGGAATACGACCGCCGGGGTCGCGGACGCGGAATTGAAATACTTGTCGCGGATCGTGGTGTTGATGCCGGGATTGGCAGCGTTCTGGATGCTCTCAAGCACAGAGAACAAGCGTCCCAGCACGTATGGCGTATCATTACATTCAGGATTCAATGACACTTGTAAGACCTCCTTTGGTAACTCGGAATGTGGTTTTTTCAGATAGTAGGCTTTGATGATCGCCGCGCGGACGCGGTTCATCTCGTGATCGGCACGGATGCGAAGCTCCACGCCGTTCAGGAGGGTCGCAGGATACGGGGTATTGTTCAGGATCGCCCGCAGCGTCTCTCCCGCCATATTCGGCGCAGGAGTCTTGTCCCTGGAATTCTGGTTGACCGTCTCGCTCAGCAGTCGCCAGAGCGGGATCGTTTCAAACGGGGCTTTCGCGGGATGAACGATCTCCAGCCGTTCCTGATGCAGCTGCACGTTCCGCAAAAACGCGCCGAACGTATTTCGCAGGAAGAAGCGAACGGAGAGACGCGCTGCATTCGGCGCGATACCGAGCAGATAGAACTGCATATCCGGATCGATATTTGCTTTGTCGAACTCGACGGACTGTCCGGCGCAGATCGCTTTCACCACGCTCTGCAGTTCTTCCGCGGTATAGCCCGCAGCGATCGTTCCCGCGCAGCAGAAATCCATGATCGACCGATACTGTTCCTCCGCCGTTTCGGCCCAGAACAGGACTGTCGTGTCTCCGACGCGGGTACGCTGCGAAGCAATCAGATAATTCAGCGCCGCGCCGTAGGCAAAGGCCGCGTATTCGGAAGTCGGCGCGTTCATGCCCTGTTCGTGACCGTATGAGCAGAACGCAGGCGCATTGAACGAAACGAGAGAGGCTCCGCTGGATTGCGCCACGGCGATCCCTTTGATGCTCGGGTGGAGCAGCGCTGTCGTATCCTGCCGTCCAGTCACCAGGCAGGCTCTCTTTTCTCCGTCGGAGGAGGCGTAGTACGTCTGCCAGATCGTCCGGATCCGTTCATTTTCATGCAAATACTGTCCCCGATAGAGGAATACCACGTTTGCGCCGCCGAGCAGTTCTTCACGCCGCTGCTCATCGGGGATAAGCGCCGCGAGCTGATCGGCTGACCAGGTATCGAAGAACTTCATAAGCGCCTGCGCTGCTGGTTCTTCACACGCACCCAACAGCCGTTTGTACAACTCCGCTGCGGCGTGGAAACACTCTGCCGCTCGCGCTGGATTACCTTTGTTGTCTGTGCCAAAGATGTACGATGGATTATCGCAAAGGAAATTTGCCGCAATACCGACCGTCCGCTTGACGGGAGCCGGAAGCAGCAGCTCCTGCGGCCGCATCTTTTTGCCGGAAGCATCCTGCACCTTCAGCGAGATCACGTTGACGGCTTTCCCGGCATCATTCAGTTCCAGCGCATAAGACACCTTTACCGGCGACCAACCCGGTTGGGCGATCCTGCCCAGGCGGGCAAGCACCTCATAATAACGAACAAGTGCCTGCAGGATCATCCGATCACCTCCCCGCTGCCGCGTTTCGGCACGGTCAGAACGCCGTTATGCAGTTTTGCGCGGAAGAACAGCGGTCTGATGTTTTCCGGGTCAGAATAGTCCATGTCGTAAAGCATGAACCCGAGATCCCTGTCGCCCAGCAGTTCCTCCGGGCAGGCTGGCAGATCATTGCACGGAGCAAAATGCGCCGGGAATTCTCTGCACCCCATACACGGCTGGTGGTAGAATTGTCCCTTTTCAATGCGTCGCGTCATAATGTCCTGGAATTTCCCAGCGTTGTCTGTCGGCGTCGCTTGATCGGTCATTTCAAAATGCGCCTCGATGACGTATTCGACGTTTTTCAGCACGAGCGAAGCGCGCTGCTGGATCTCATTCGGCGTAGCGAGGTACAATTCTCCGCTGCCGCGATCCATTACGGTTTTTGCGGAACGACAGCTGACGACTGCCTTTACTTCATTGCGCCGAATATTCGTAAAGTTGATCGGTCGGCATACGGTAATGCGATCGATCTGCCACCGCAGACCCGGATGCCAGAAGATCGCGTCACAGATGCCGCGCGCCGCGGAAGGCGTCATCACGTCGTAGCTCACGCGTTCCGTTTTCATTTCCGGTCTGGTAAAGAGCGCGTAGTCTCCCCAAACCTTAAATCGAACAGGCAAATGATTCACTCCTTTCCGTTTTGGTAATTGTTTTCAGTGGATCCGGCTTCCTGCCGGATCGCAGTTTGCACAACATAGATATGCTCCATAATCAAACGAAGAGCGCACGTCCGGGATCTGCTTCAATGGAGATCCCGTCAGCATCGCTGTACCGCTCCTTGTTCGTCAGATACCACAGGCCGCTTTGATCATCGATCTGGCTGATGTCTCCGGCATCATAAAGTTCCTGAAAATGCCTGCTGAACAAGGAAACCGCATACTGAGCAGCCTCCCGGAACAACTTTCTGCTCCGTTCGCCGCGCTGGATACGCTCGATCAGTTCCTCCCCCTTTCCCCATGGAATATAGACCGTTTTAGTGTCGCTGTCGATCAGTCGAAATCTCTTTGCAATCGAAGCAAATGGGAAAGTCCCGGATCGGATATCCGGCAGGATTTGGTTTTGATCCTGCGCTTCGTCTCCCGTGAGCAGCAGCAGTTCTTTGAAGTAATAAGAGATCGCTTCGTCCGAAGCAATGTCCTCAAACTGCATGAGCGCTGCTCTTCCGATATCCGCGTTTCGCTCAAACAGCGGCGGGACCGGCGTATCCGATCGGAAAATGCCGACGATGCTGTTTGCCGCGGCTCGTTTTCCTTCACGATTGCACCGTCCGGCTGCCTGCAGAATCGAATCCACGCCGGCGATTTCCCGAAGCACCAGCGGAAAGTCAACATCCACGCCTGCTTCGATCAGTGAAGTTGACACGACCCGGCAGGGCAGGCCGTTCCTGAGCCGTTCGCGGATCTCGGAAAGAACGTTTCTTCTGTGCGCAGGTACCATCATCGTCGAGAGATGATACGTTCCCTCTTGTTCTCGCAATAATGCATACAGGTGCTTCGCGCTCTTTCTTGTATTCACAATGCAAAGAGACTGTGCAGCATCCTGCATCCGTTCCGCAATACTCTGCCAGGAAATTAGGCCAATGCGCTCAAACTCCACTCTGCGAAACTGCGCCGGGTCGTACACGCCGGCCGGACAAAGCTCTGTGATTGTCAGATCCGGACAGAATTCCCGAAACAGACTATGTAGAGACGGCTGTGTGGCGGTACACAGGATCGCGCTTGCTCCGAAATTCGCCACTAACTGCGCGATTGCTGACACGCAGGGGCGAAGATGTGCCAGCGGAAGCATCTGCGCCTCGTCAAATACGATCACACTGTCGGCAAGATTGTGGAGCTTGCGGCATTGAGAAGAACGGTTTGAGTAAATCGACTCAAAAAACTGCACTGCAGTCGTAACAACGATAGGCTTGTCCCAATTCTCTGTCGCACGCAGCATCGCCAGGTTTTCAGTAGTGGCTTCATCCTCTGTGTCATAGAGAACGCCGGAATGATGCTCCAACACGTTCCGCTCGCCGAGGATCCCGCGGAACACGTCTGCCGTCTGCTCGATGATGGAAGTATACGGAATCACGTAGACAACTCTTGTTTTGCCGTGCGTTTTTGCATGATGAAGCGCAAAGGCCAGTGAAGCGACCGTTTTTCCTCCGCCGGTCGGCACCGTCAACGAAAACAAGCCCGGCTGCAGTAAACAGCTGTTTCCCCGCTCGATACAGTGCGACAGGATGGCGCAGCGTTGACGGTTGATCTCATTTTTGGGAGAAAACCACTTCTCAACGAAAGCGTCCAGTTTTTCGGCAAGCACATGAATCGTTTCCCCCGCATCCCGCTCCGCTTTTCCACCAGTCATAAAACGTTCTGTGTCTAAGAAATCGGCGTCTGTCAAGCAGGAAAACAACATCCGGGTGTAAAAATCCTCTCCAAGCAAACCGCCGGTTAGGTCTTTCCTGACAGCTGCGTCCGGCAGTACGATCTCCTTTGTCCAGTCGCTGTAATCCGGAAGCATCCGCTTTTCCGCACGTTTTATTCTTCCGAACAGTGTCGGCTGGTCAGCCACGTCGGTGCGGCTCCCCCCATCAGGAAGACCGGAATGATGTCCGGCGATACAGAATGCGGCATACGGCTGTCTGCGTTTGAAACACTCATACGCCCCTGCCGTAGAATGATCCACTCTTGGTGCCTGGTCAAATAATCGTTTCTGGAATGCAGCAGAGAATTTGCCGATGTCGTGTGCATTTCCAATGAGTGTTCCCTGCTCTCTTGATTGGAACGCATCGGCAAAAGAACCACACAGTTCTGCAGTACCGCGTAAGTGCTCTTCTACCGTCTGCGTTTTGCCATCTTCACGGACGTGCGCATAGTATTCCTTCGTACCCATCGCATCCCTTCCTTTAGTTTTGCGTTTCATTTTTTCTGGAACGTAATCTATCCTTCTGATTTACGGAATCAACATATAATGGATGTCATATTATCTGTCCAATAAATAGGACTGATCCACTTATTTTGACAAATTTTTCAAAATAATCAATCCGGAAGAATGATTTTGTAATACTCCATTATCTGCCGGAAGCGATCTTGTGCGAGGCCGCAGGTATCGCGGAGATAGCCGGGCTCTGTTTCCCAGTTCTGGAGGCCTCGGTAATAGAAGGCCTTGAGGTCGTCCGTAATAATGAAGGGAACGATGCCGTATCTCAGACATTCCTTGAAGAGTAACAGGCGACCAATGCGGCCGTTGCCGTCCTGGAAAGGATGGATGCACTCGAAGCGGTAATGGAAATCCAGCAGATCGTCGAATGTCGTTTCTTTCTTTTCGTTATATGTTCGGAGCAATTCCTTCACAGCGGGCTGCACCTTATCCGGCGCAGTGGTCGCATGGTCTCCGACCTCATTGGGAAAACGCTTATAATCGCCTACGGCAAACCAATCCTTGCGGCTGTCGGTCGTGCCGTTTTTGAGCACAGCGTGAAGCTGCTTGATCATGCTCTCCGTAATTGCGTGATTCGCTGCGTCAATGACCATGTCGATACAGCGGAAGTGATTTGCCGTCTCCACCACGTCGTCCACGCGGACGGGAGCATCCATCCCGATCGTGTTCGTCTCAAAGATCATCCTGGTCTGATCATGAGTCAGGCGGCTGCCCTCCATGTGATTTGAGTTGTATGTCAAGTCGATTTGGATCTTGTGATAAATGCCGCCGTGGGTTTTTGCCGATTTTTCTTCCCGCAGGACCGTCAGCAGATCGCGGCGTCCGGCGTCGCTTCTCGGCTTGCGATCCGGTTTCTCTGCAATTTCCGGTATGTTCCAGGTTTTCCCGATGAGCAGCGCGCCGGGAATTCGCCCAAGCGCACAGTAATTGCGCACGCTGCGCTCGGAAAGTCCCCAGCGTTTCGCGGTCTCCGCAACAGAAGTATAATTCATACCCCATACCTCCAATACTTGCTTTCGGCAATATTATACCGCATTATCGGCAAAATAGCAACCATTCAAGTAGAAATATTTTTAGCAATTATTTGCCGATACAGCAGAGGGCGCTGCGGCTTCTCTTTCCAAAAATAGGTGTGTAATGCATATAAAGTGCCCACCGATTACACATCGGCAGGCACGGGCTGATCGTAAGACGCGTGGCCACCTCCGCGGGGAAGTTCCTCGTCTTTCTCATTACTGTTGATTATGCTGATGGAGCGGTTGCGGTTTGATAAACTATTATGTATCTTGCGTGGCTTTTTGCCTTAATTTTGCCTTAATTTTATATTGACCTATATTTTTTGTAAATGTTTTTTGACGAAAAAGTTCCCGAAAAAGTACAAAAAGGTACCAAATAGCAAACATTAACACCACTTAACAAATACTGAAGGATTTTCGAGTCCTATATCGTCCACCATATTGGCAGAGCAAAAAAGATTCCTGCCCCAAAAAACCCAGGAAATTCCTGGGTTTTTTGCATGTCTGGGGGTCCAAAAAGTACAAGGTTTTTCCGTAGATGCCAAACCCCCGTTTTTCCCATCATGTAGGACTCGAACTTGCGACTAACCCATTTTTCGAGCCCTTCGCGGGCTTCAGAAAAATTTTTTCCCGGTTTTCGGATCTTCTTCTCCCCCCAGAGACAACAAAATAGAGAAAAAAGCAGACAGATTTTCAAAAATCTTTTGAAGGTCGGTCTGCTTTTTTTCATATCCGGCCCCGGTTGTTTTGGATTGATTCTTTCAAAACGACCGGGGCTTTTTCTATTTCCACAAGAAATGACACCAAAAGATTGGAGGAACTCATTCAAACCACTCATGGTGCTTTTTTCTTTTCTGTTTTTGCATTATCCTTGGGAAAAGCAAACTTGTGTATTGTTGGGAATACTCCGGGCTCAACTTGCCTTGCTGCTGTTAGAAGCCCGCGCAAGCGTTGTAAAGACTCGGGGTCGGTGGGCGCACTGAGCAGTTGCTTGTATTCATCAACTATTTTTTTCCTCAAAGCGTTTTTTACGACAGGCTTTCCTGCTTTATTGACCACGACGCCTGTTATTACCTTTGGGTAAGATTTCGAAAATGACTGTGTTACTTGTTTTTTGCGGATCGAGAAAAAACCACTTGACAAATCCGAAGATCTGTTATAATATAAACGCGTTAATATAAAAGCGTTTATATTATAACAGAAAGGAAGATTTGACAGAGATGATACTGATCGTAAATACTACTGCAGACACATCCGTAACGGATGATCTGAAAAATTCCCTGGCAGGCCGCGGGGCCGACTTTGAGATCATCGAGGCCGGAGGTCTTCGGATCAGTCCCTGCATCGGCTGCAATCACTGCTGGCTGAAAACCCCCGGGGAATGCGCGGTCAAGGATGATTTTGAAGGGATCCTGAAAAAGATCGTACACGCAGACCAGCTGTGGGTCATTTCGGACACGGCGCTCGGATTCATCGATCACAAAGGGAAGAACGTCTATGACAGGATGCTTCCGATCCTGACGATGTATCTGACGTTTTACAAAGGGCAGCTGCGGCACGTGCCGCGATATGAGAAGCTGCCCGACGTTGGACTAATCTGTCTCGGAAGCGTTGAAAAAGCGTATTTGAAGCGTTGGAACGAAAGAGCCGCCCTGAACTTCATGCGGAAGTCCCTGGGCGTGTTTGAACGGGACGAACTGAAGGAGGCGGTATCATGCATGTGCTGATCATAAACGGAAGCCCGCGGGTCAAAAAATACAGCAACACGAATTATATCCTGGAGAAATTCACCGAGGGACTGCGCGAAACCGGCGCCACCTTTGAGCAGTACGAGATCTCCGACAGAGGATCCTGGGATCAGATCCGGCAGGCCTTTGACCGGGACACCGTCATTTTGATCGCGCTTCCTCTCTACGTGGAGTGCATTCCGGGGCTTTTGATCGAATTTCTGGAGACCCTCACGCCCAAAAGCGACGGCTCGAAGCTGGCCTTCCTCCTGCAGGGCGGCTTCATGGAAGGCGTGCAGCTTCGCTGCGGAGAGGCCTATCTTAAGATTTTAGCAGGCAAACTCGGATGTGCATACATGGGAACCCTCGTGAAGGGCGATAACTTCTGTATTCGCTTCTTTGAAGGAGAATGGCGGGATAAAGTCACCGGTCCCTATGCGGATATGGGCCGGGAATTTGCGGCGAACGGAAATTTCCATTCCAAGGCCTGCAGGAAATTCACAGGGCACGAGAAATATCCGCTCCCTGTGCGGATTTACGTGGGGCATATCCTGAAGACGCAGGCGACAAAGGGATTTGAACAGATGGCGGCGGCCCTTGGCTGCGACAAGCCCCTTGACTACAGACCGTATCCATGATACGATTGACGCAAATCATCGGATCAGACAGGAGAGCGCTATGGGAAGAAAAGTCCGGATCACGCGGGAGATGATCCTGCAGGCTGCCTATGAGATTCTGGACGAAGCCGGGATCGGGGCTGTCGGGATCAAGGCGATCGCATCAAGGCTCGGCTGCTCGACGCAGCCCGTTTCCTGGGTTTTCGGCAGCATGAAG
>JAFROD010000007.1 GCA_017429835.1 Oscillospiraceae bacterium | reverse complement strand
TACAGTTTGCACCAACGAGCGTGAAAGCTCAAGCAGAGCACCGTAAGACCGATTACCCTCTCATTGTAGCTTAGGTATGAGCCTCCGAGCAACGCATTTTTTATTGCGTCTTTTCAGGGTCAAACGTATTGTAGCAAGCAGTGCATCTGTGGGGACAAAATCTCCCCGATGCTGCCTGCAATGGCCTCGCCCTTGAACCCGCTTCGCAGAAAAAGTGACATACTTATTTCTGCGACTGCGCGCCGATCCGGCACTGGCTTTGGCAATGAAGATGTTGTATTTGTGACTGCGCCGTACTCTGAAAAAACTTTGCTAAATATCGAAATCCATATTGACACCATGTCAGTAATCTGCTATACTCATATTACTGACACGGTGTCAATTCTTTTTGGCACGGAAAGGAGCGACAATGATCAAGGGAACACCGGAGCTGATCGCAGGCCGGCGCGAGGAGATCATCAACGCCTGCGAGAAACTGTATCAGACGATGAGCTTCAAGGAGATCACACTGAAGGAGATCGGGAACGAGCTTCCTTTCTCCCGCCCGACGATCTACAACTACTTCGAGACGAAAGAAGAGATTTTCCTCGCGCTGTTCCGCAGGGAGTATGAGCGCTGGATCATAGATCTGGACGCGATATACAACAATAACGACAGTCTGGCGAAGGAAGAACTCGCGTCGAAGATCGCCCGTTCTCTCGCCGACCGTCCGCAGCTTCTGAAGCTGATCGCGATGAACATTTACGATATGGAGGCGAACAGCCGCATCGAGCAGCTCACGGAGTTCAAGCGAACCTACCGCAGACTGATCAAGACGCTCGGGGGAATCTTTGACAAGTTCCTGATCGGGCGCGCAGAGGGCGAGAAGAAAAAGCTGCTTTATATGTTCTTCTCGTTCGTCTTCGGCGTGTACCCGATGACGAACGCCACCGAAAAGCAGCGCGAGGCGATGAAGCGCGCGGAAATCGACTTCGAGCAGGTCGACGCTTATGATCTGACGAAGGTTTTTCTTTTGAAACTGTTATAATTACATATACGGAGGAAATAAAAATGATCGGAAACTTTACGTACAACACACCTACGAAACTCTATTTCGGAAAAGACGCCGTGAAGGATCTTCCCGCCGTCGTCGGCAAATACGGCAGGAACGTCCTTATGACCTACGGCGGCGGCTCCATCAAGAAAATCGGGCTCTACGACAGAGTCAAAGACCTGCTGAAGGATTTCCATATCGTAGAACTTTCGGGCATCGAGCCGAACCCGAAATACGACCCCTCGGTCCTCGAAGGCGCGCGGCTTTGCAAGGAGAACGACATCGACGTGATCCTCTCGGTCGGCGGCGGCTCGGTGCTGGACTGCTCCAAGGCGATCTCCGTCTGTGCAAAGTACGACGGCGAGGGCTGGGATCTGATCTCGGGCAAGGTCAAGGCAACGGCGGCCGTCCCGATCGTCGATATCATCACGCTTGCCGCGACGGGAAGCGAATACGATATGGGCTGCGTGATCTCCAACACGGCGATCAACGATAAGCGCGGCTATCTGGACGAGCTGATGTACCCGGTCGCCTCCTTCCTCGATCCCGAATACACTTACAGCGTCAACAAGTGGCAGACCGCCTGCGGCACGGCGGACGCGATCAATCACGTGCTGGAGCAGTTCTTTGCAAGCCCGCACTCGATGTTCAACGACGGCGTGATGATCTCCGCGCTCCGCTCGCTGATGACCAACGTGAAGATCGCGCTGGAGGACCCGAACGACTACGCCGCAAGAAGCGAGCTGATGTACGTCTGCAGCTGGGGCTGCAACGGCATTCTCGCCAACGGCGCGGGCTACTCCGGCTGGCCGATGCATTCCATCGAACACGCCCTGAGCGCCTATTTCGACATCACGCACGGCGCGGGCCTTGCGATCATCACGCCGCGCTGGATGCAGGAGATCCTCTCCGAAAAGACCGTCGAGCGCTTCGTCACGCTCGGCACGCAGCTCTTCGGCTTTGATAAAAATCTGCCCGATTCTGAGATCGCGCAGAAAGTCATCGACGGCTTCTATGCGTTCTTCGAGTCCATCGGCATTCCGATGCATCTCGGCGAGCTCGGCGTCAAAGCGGAGGCGATCGACGAGATGGCGGATCATATCCTCGAGAACGACAACACGAACGAGCCGTGGATGTACGCGCCGATCGGCAAGGACGCGCTGGTCCGCATTCTCACCGCGAGTATGTAAAAACGCTCCTCATTCGGAGGACTCAACATGTCTACATGGAGATTGATTTTATCGACTGTCGGCATTCTCGGGCTCGTGGCGTTCCTCTACGTCGCCTGCCGGATCCACCGGTTCTCATTTATCAGACGTTTCGGCGAAAAGCATAGATTCCTCGCCTGGGTCGTGTCCTTCCTTGCGGTCGCGGCGGCAGTCGGGCTGTTTGCGCTGATCAACCTTTACGCGCTGGTGATCGCGCTGCTGCATCTGTTCATCGCCTTCCTGCTGTGCGACCTCGTCGGCTTCATCGCGCGAAAGGCGTCAAAACGGAATTTCGGCTACGACGTCCGGAATATCGCGGCGCTCCTGCTGGCAGCGGTCATTCTCGGCGCGGGCTGGTTCCTCGCGCATCACGTCTTTGAAACGGATTATACGTTCTATACCGACAAAGCCGTCGGCGACGGCTTCCGCATCGTGGAGATCGCGGACGCGCATCTCGGGATCACGCTGGACGGCGCGGACTTAGCCGCGCAGATGGAGCGCGTGCAGCAGACGCAGCCGGACGTTGTCGTCATTGTCGGCGACTTCGTGGATGACGACACGGAGAAGGAGGACATGCTTGCCGCCTGCCAGTCGCTCGGGAAGCTGGAAACGACCTATGGCGTGTACTTCGTCTTCGGCAATCACGATAACGGCTATTTTAACTACCGCAACTTTACCGCTGCCGAGCTGCGCGGCGCGCTTGAGAACAACGGCGTGACGATCCTGGAGGATGAGAGCGTGCTGCTGAACGACAACTTCTATCTCGTCGGCAGACGCGACCGCTCGTCGCCGGGACGCGCGAGCGCAAGCGATCTGACGGAAGGGCTTGACGACACAAAGTACATCATCGTTCTCGACCACCAGCCGAACGACTACGCAAACGAGGCGGCGTCCGGCGCGGACCTCGTCCTGTCGGGGCATACGCACGGCGGACACATCTTCCCCGCCGGACTGATCGGGCTTGCGACCGGCGCGAACGACCGCACCTACGGAACGGAAGTGCGCGGCGGGACGACTTTCGTCGTGACCTCCGGCATTTCCGGCTGGGGCATCCCATTCAAGACCGGGACGATCTCGGAATATGTCGTGATCGACGTGCGGTCGGAATGAAATGAAAATGGAGGACAGACAGATGATCAAGGTTGCATTTTACGATACCAAGGCATATGACAAGCCGTCTTTTGAAGCTTATGGCGGGCAGAACGGGATTCAGCTCCGTTTTCTGGAAACAAAGCTGAACGAAGACACCGCCGCGCTTGCCGATGGTTGTGACGCGGTATGCGTTTTCGTCAATGACGACGTAAACGCCGCCGTGATCAACAAGCTGTATGACTGCGGCGTCAGACTGATTGCTCTGCGTTCGGCGGGATACAACAACGTGGACGTTCGAGCTGCGTTCGGCAAGATACACGTCGTTCACGTTCCGGCATATTCTCCTTACGCCGTGGCAGAGCACGCGGCGGCGCTGCTGCTCACCTCCGTGCGCCGCATCCACAAAGCATACAACCGCACGCGGGAATTCAATTTCTCGCTGAGCGGTCTGACCGGCTTTGACCTTCACGGTAAAACCGTCGGCGTGGTCGGAACGGGAAAAATCGGGCGTATTTTCATCGACATCTGCCGGGGTTTCGGCATGAAGGTCATCGCGTACGATCTCTACCCGGCTGGCGACATTGACTACGTGCCGCTCGAAACGCTGTTTGCCGAAAGCGACGTCATTTCCCTGCACTGTCCGCTGACGGATGAAACGAAGCATATGATCAACAGCGCAGCCATCGAAAAGATGAAGAAGGGCGTTGTGATCGTCAACACATCCCGCGGTGCTTTGATCGATGCCGGAGCGCTTCTTGACGGGATCAAGAGCCGAAAGATCGGCGCAGCTTGCCTCGACGTTTATGAGGAAGAAGCGGATATCTTCTTCGAAGACCGTTCCGGACACATTATGGATGACGAGCTGCTCTCGCGCCTGATCTCCATGCCGAACGTGATCGTCACGTCGCATCAGGCGTTTCTGACGGAAGACGCGCTGAACAACATCGCGGAAACGACGGTGAACAACATTCTTTCGTATTACAAAAACGACGGCATCTGTGACAATGAGCTGTGCTACCACTGCGGAAACATAGAACGATGTAAAAGCGACAGAAAGCAAAGGTGCTTCTGACGGTTCAACGGAAAGAAGATGAAACTATGACGCACGAAGAAAAACGGCTCTATCTGATAAAAACTCTCTTGGCAGAGCAGCCGAGATACCGGAATACTGAGATACCGGCGGATGCGCGGGGGCAAAGAAACCTCTTGCGTTCTTTAATGAACATCCGTCCGCCCCAAATACTGCCGGGGCACGTCATCCAAGTGCAGGATGAATACCTGACTGCCTGCGCAGAGGAAAAAGGCGTTGTCTTTCCTGCGGAGATCCCGTCTGTTCGGGAAGCATTGGGCAGCAAGCGTCCCTTTGCAGAAAAGCTGGCTCTTTGGCAGGGTGATATCACGCGGCTTGCGGCGGACGCCATCGTCAACGCCGCGAACTCGCAGATGTTGGGTTGTTTCATCCCGATGCACACCTGCATCGATAACTGCATCCACACCTATGCCGGCGTCCAGCTCCGTGCGGAATGCAACCGGCAGATGCAGCGGCTGCGGGAACAATACGGGAAGGATTACGAGCAGCCAACCGCTGTGCCCATGCTGACAGACGCCTACAACCTTCCGGCGAAGAAGATCGTCCATATCGTCGGCCCCATCGTCTCGGGAAGGCTGACGCCGGTAGCGGAGAGCGAGCTTGCTGTCTGTTATCGGAACACCCTCGACCTCTGCGCCGAAAATGGTCTGCGTTCGGTAGCATTCTGCTGCATCTCCACAGGCGTCTTCGGCTTTCCCCAAGAACGGGCCGCCGAGATCGCGGTGGAGAACGTCACGACCTGGCTTGCGACACACGAGCGGCAGACGGACCGCGTCATTTTCAACGTATTTACAGACAAGGACAGGGATCTCTATGCAAAGCTCTTACGACAATAACGGCTATGCGGAAAGCATCCGCAAAGGCCTGAACGTGATCCGCGCGTTTCGGGGCGGACTCTCTGCCGGCTTCGGAAGCAGGGAGGAACGGCTCGCGCGGCTGAAAACGGAACTGGAAACTGCCGACGCCGTTATCATCGGCGCCGGAGCCGGTCTCTCCGCTTCGGCGGGTCTGACATACAGCGGCGAGCGCTTTGATCGGTATTTCTACGATTATCGGGAACGCTTTGGGATTACGGATATGTATTCCGGCGGCTTCTACCCCTTCCCGGACGAAGAGACCCGCTGGGCGTGGTGGGCGCGGCATATCTGGTTCAACCGCTACATCGACCCGCCGAAGCCGGTGTATAAAGACCTGCTTGCGCTGGTCAAAGAGAAAAACTACTTCGTGATCACCACCAACGTGGATCATCAGTTCCAGCGGGCGGGATTCGAAAAGAAGCGCCTGTTCTATACGCAGGGCGACTACGGTCTGTTCCAGAGCGTCGATCCGAAAATCAAAAAGACCTTCGACAACGAGGAATGGGTGACGGGAGCGATGGCGGCGCAGGGATTTGCGCGTGACGAAAACGGCTCATTCACCGTGCCGCAAGACAAGAAGATCCTAATGACGATCCCGACCGAACTGATTCCGCGCTGTCCGGTTTCCGACGGCAAGGTCACAATGAACCTGCGTTCGGACGACTCATTTGTGGAGGACGCCGGCTGGCACGCCGCGGCGGAGCGCTATGCGGCTTTCTTGGAAGAAACCTCCGGAAAGCACGTGCTGTATCTGGAACTCGGCGTCGGTGCCAACACGCCGGCTATCATCAAATACCCCTTCTGGGCGCTGACCGTGGAAAACCCCAGGGCGGTCTATGCTTGTCTGAACCGCGACATGGCACTCTGCCCGAAGCAGATCGAGCCGCAGTGTATTTGCCTTGACGGCGACGTCGGCTCAATACTTAAATCATTTCTGTGAACGCACGCTCCGAATGAATGATTCTTGAAAGAAGGCAAAGATGATGAACGATTATCTCGGAAAAGACATTTTCAAGCTCGGCTTCGGCCTGATGCGCCTGCCGAAAAACGAGGACGGCAGCATCGATATCCCGCAGGTCGCGGAAATGGCGGATCGGTTTCTTGCCGCCGGCGGCACCTACTTTGACACCGCCTACGTCTACGACAACGGCGCGTCCGAGGAGGCCTTCCGCAAGGCCGTGGCGGAGCGGCACCCCAGAGAGAGCTACACCGTCTGCACCAAGCTGAACGCCTGGATGCAGTGCCACGACGAAGAAAGCGCGAAACAGCAGTTTTACACCAGCCTGGAGCGCACCGGCGCGGGATATTTCGACTTCTATCTGCTCCACGCCCTGCAGCGCGGCAACTATAAGAAGTACGACGAGTACCACCTCTGGGACTTCGTCAAAGGGCTGAAGGAGCAGGGGCTCGTGAAGCACTGGGGCTTCTCCTTCCACGCCGATCCCGATCTGCTGGAAGAGCTGCTGACCGCGCACCCCGAGGTGGACTTCGTGCAACTGCAGATCAACTACGCCGACTGGGAGAATCCCGGCGTGGCCGGGCGGAAAAACTGGGAGATCTGCAAGGCGCACGGCAAGCCCGTCACCATCATGGAGCCCGTCAAGGGCGGCGTGCTGGCGGACCCCATCGCCTCGGTGAAGGCCGTCTTCGGCCGAAGCGGCAGTAAGGCCTCCTACGCCAGCTGGGCGATCCGTTACGCCGCGAGCAAGGAGAACGTCATCACCGTCCTGTCCGGTATGAGTAATTTGGCGCAGATGGAGGACAACCTCAGCTTTATGCGCAATTTCCTCCCCCTGACGCCGGAAGAGGAAGCCGTCGTCGCGCAGGCGCAGGCTGCGCTGAACGCGGACCAGTCCATCCCCTGCACCGCCTGCCACTACTGCACCGAAGGCTGCCCGATGGAGATCCCGATCCCGGAAATCTTCGCGGTGCAGAACCGCAAAGAAGGCAGTCCGCGCTTCCGGACCGTCCGGGAGTACGGCATCGTTACGCGGGGGAAGGGGAAGGCAAGCGACTGCATCCGGTGCGGTCAGTGCGAGGCCGCCTGCCCGCAGCAGCTTCCCATCATCTCCCTGCTGGAAGCGTGCCGGGAGTGGGAGGAATAGGATAATCAGAAATAGGAGGAAAAACAACATGAGTAAAAACGTATTGATCCTGTCCGGCAGCCCGCGCAAGGGCGGCAATTCCGACCTGCTCTGCGACGAATTTGCGCGCGGCGCAGCGGAAGCAGAGAATAAGGTCGAGAAGATCCGTGTGGCCGAGAAAAAGATCGATTACTGCAGCGGCTGCTATTTCTGCCAGACGTCCGGCGGCGTCTGCGCCAAGAAGGACGATATGCCGGAGATTCTCCAGAAGATCATCGACGCCGACGTGATCGTTCTGGCCAGCCCTGTCTATTTCTATTCCATCGACGCGCAGCTCAAAACGCTGATCGACCGCACCGTCGCCCGCTGGACGGAAGTTAAGAACAAGGAATTCTACTACATTGCCACCTGCGCCGACGAGGAATCGGAAGCCGTGGATCGGACGATCGAATGCTTCCGCGGCTATGCCGACTGCGTGGAGGGTGCGAAGGAAATGGGCGTGATCCGCGGCGTTGGCGTCTACGAGAAAGGTAAAATCAAAAACACACCCGTGTTCCGGCAGGCGTATGAAATGGGAAAATCGGTTTGATTGCGGTCAGGAGTCTGAAATGATCACACTGCATCTATTCTACACCGGAGCGTCCGGAAACGCCCGGCGCTTTGCCGAGGAAATGGAAGCCTCCGGCGTTGCGGATCGCATTCGGCAGGAGCCGGGAAACCTGCGCTATGAATACTTCTTTCCGATGAACGATCCCGATGCCGTTCTGCTGATCGACGCATGGCAGGATCAGGCTGCCATCGATGCGCATCACGCTTCTCCGATGATGGCGGAGATTACCCGCCTGCGGGAGAAGCACGACCTGCATATGACTGTAGAGCGCTTCGTTTCGGAGGATCTCGGCACAGACGAGCGATATTTGCGAAAATAATAACAGAAGCACCGACCGGAGCGTTGATTCGACCAAGTCAATTTTACGCTCTTTGAGGACATTTTTGTCGTCCTCTTGGTCCGTCAGGCAAGGGCAAGAGCATCGAAACTGCGCTGAATAAACAGCGCGCTGCAACCGAAAAAAGTTGCAGCGCGCTGTTTTTATATGACCAGGTGATAGACGGCGGCGTATTCGATGCAGCCGTTATTGGCGGCTTGCAGGACGGCGGACTCTGCTTCGGACGGTGCGCTCCATGCAAGCCCGCAGTCGGCGGTGATCTCACGCGGCGTGGGGATCAGGCGGCCGGAGATCCCGTTCGCCTGACAGTAACGCTCCATTTCCATCGCTGCCGCCGTGGTGGAAAAGGTCACGACCAGCCGCGGCAGTTTCGCCCGCATTACGGCTTGATGATCTTATCGGCCTTTGCCAGCGTTTCAACGATGACGTACATATTCGTCACGCTGCCGACCGCCAGCTTTTCGGTCAGACCGTAGTAGTTCAGGCAGGTGCCGCAGGTCATGATCGCAACGCCCTGCGCCTCCATGCTCTTGAGGTCCTCCAGCGACAAAGAGCCCTCGGTCGTCAGCTTCGCGCCGCCGTTGTAGAACAGAATGGTCTTCGGCAGTTCTTCCAACTGCGAGAGCGCGTAGATAAAGCCCTTCATCAGCTGTCTGCCGAGCTCGTCGCTGCCGTGCCCCATCGCGTCGGACGTGATCGCGACGACGGTGTTGCCGCGGCGATCCGGAGTGCAGGCGACGGGCGTTTCTTCCGCTTTTTCCGCCGGTTTATCGGCTTCCATCGTGATGACGAAATGCCCGTCCGACAGCTTTTCGCTGCGGACCGGGAACCCCTTGCCCTCGGCAAGACGGGTCACGTTCTGCACAGCGGTCTCATTGTCTACGTGCGTTTCCACGGTGGCAGGACCGGTCAGCGCCTCCAGCGCCTTGATCGTCTTCACCACGGGCAGCGGACACGCAAGTCCCAATGCGTCAACCTTGATAGTTTCCATGTGATTGCCTCCATTAACAATACTTGTCCCGATGAGACAGAAGCTGCCCCTCCAGCGGCACGATCACGCGGTATTCGCCGTGATTTGCCTCAATGCAGGCGCGCACGGCGTCGATATGCTCCTGCTCAATCAGCAGCGCCATCCCGCACGCCGCTGCCTCCTTGAGGCAGCGGGGCGAGGGAGCGATCCGATTGGGCAGATCGTGTTCATCGAGCAGCGCGTGCAGGGCAAGCCCCTGCTCGTAGTTATCAAACAGGATGTACCAGCGGACCGGGCTGTCAGCCATCGATCATTTCCACGAACGCGCCGATGCGGGTGCGCAGCTGCTCGGCGTCGGTGTCGGTGTAGTCGGTTTCAAGGCTGAGAATGGGGACGCCGGCCTCCTTGAGCGCGCGGCTGACGCTGTACTTTTCGGTGTCGTACAGGCAGCAAAACTTGAGCGAGCAATCGATCACGCCGTCGACCTTGTATTCCTTGACCATCCGCAGAATGTCGTCGATGCGGCCGGTGTTCGGAGTGAAGCAGGCGCAGTTCGTCTTCATGTAGCGCTCGGACAGCGCCATGAACTGCTCGTCCAGCGTGGTCTTGGTCTCGTCGACCAGGTTCTCGAAGTAGCGGGTGCCGGTACACATCTCCTCGCAGACCACGGCTGCGCCGGAGGTCTCGATGATGTTATGCAGCTTCCAGTTGGGTACTGCCAGCGGCGTGCCGGTGACAAGGATGCGCTTGGTGCCGGCAGGAACGACGCTGACGCCGTCCCTGATGCGCTGCTCCAACTCGTCTGCCAGACGGTTGCACATCTGCGCGCAGCGGGCGGGATCGTCGAAGAACGCGATCTGCATCATAAGCAGCGCGTCGCGGCCGGAGATCGGCAAGCATTCGGACTTCCTCGCGTTATACACGCGGGCAAGCGCTTTGCGCTTTTCGTTGAAAAGCTTGATCGCCTCGTTCAGCTTTTCGGGCGTGAGCTTGTTGCCGGTGAATTCCTCGACCTTCTTCGCGAAGGCGGCAATCTCGTTCTTCCACTTGAGAATGTCCTCGGGACGCTTCATCTGCGGTACGTCCATGACGTACATCGGCACGTCCTCGCCGAGGATCTCATAGGCCTTCTTCTTGCCGTCGCAGGTGGTCTCGCCGACGTACATATCCGCAATACGGAAGAAGGGGCAGGTTCTGCCGAGACGCGCGCCGACAGACGCCTTGATCAGCGGGCAGGTGCTCTTGGGCAGAACGGCTTCGCCGCCGGGGACCCAGAACTGCGAGCCGCCGCACAGACCGGTCACGATGCCGTTCGCGGCGATCACGACCTCATCGGGAACGTAGACGCAGAACGTGCCGAAAACCTTGCGACCCTTTTTCTGCTCCTCGATCAGCTCTGCCGGACGGATGCCGTGGACCTCGGAAATGACCAGATCCCAGAAATCCATCGCCTTCGGGCGATTCTGCTGCGTCATGAACACGTCTCCGACTGCGGTCGGCAGCACAGAACACAGCACGTCGTGGCTCTCCAGGTCCATGCCCAGGTCTTTCCACATTTGTACATAGTCAGCCATAGTTGTACTCCTTTACTCTTGTGATATTTCCCGGATCGCTTCCACAGCGGTCCGAATTTCCTCTTCGGTGTTGAAGGGCGAAAAGCTGAAACGCACCGCGCCTTGATCGGTGGTACCGAGGGCGGCGTGCATCCGCGGCGCACAGTGCGCGCCGGCGCGCGTGGCGATGCCGTAATCGGTAAACAGTACGTCCGCCACCATGGACGAGTCGAAGTCGCGCACGTTCAGCGAAACGATAGCGGCGCGGCGAGCGGCGGAGAAATCCCCATAGACGGTCACGCCGTCGATCGCGGAAACGCCATCGTAAAACTGTTCCATCCGTTCATGCTCGCGGCGGTAGAGCGTTTCCACGCCCTCGCTGCTCAGATAATCCACAGCGGCATTCAAACCCGCGATCCCGTGAGAGTTCAGCGTGCCCGCCTCGAGCCGCGTGGGGTAATTGTCCGGCTGGTGCCGGTTGTGCGACTGCACGCCGCTGCCGCCGCGCAGGAGAGGACGCAGCTCCACATCGGGACGAACGCACAGCCCGCCGGTGCCCTGCGGTCCCATCAGCCCTTTGTGACCGGTAAAGCAGAGCACGTCGATTCCCATAGCTGTCATGTCGATCGGAAAACTGCCCGCAGTCTGCGCTGCATCCACGATCAGATACGCACCGTGTCGATGGGCGATCCCCGCGATCCTTACGATATCCAGCGCGTTTCCTGTCAGATTGGAGGCGTGGGTGCAGACGATCGCCTTGGTGTTCGGTTTTATCAGGGCTTCAAAGTCTTCATACCGAATGCAGCCACGGCGGTCGGCGGGAACAAAATCCAGCGCCATGCCGCGCTCTTCCAGATCGTAGAGCGGCCGCAGGACGGAATTATGCTCCAGATCGGTGGTGATCGCGTGCTCGCCCGGCGCAAGCAGACCGTAGATCGCGATATTCAGCGCAGCGGTCGCGTTGGGCGTAAAAGCGACGTGATCCGCCCGTGGACAGCCGAACAGCGCCGCGAGCTTTCTTCTCGTATCGTATACCATACCTGCCGCGCCGAGAGAGGCGCTGTGTGCGCCTCTGGCGGCGTTGCCTGCGGTCTGCATGGCGTTCACGACCGCCTCGATCACGCCTTCGGGCTTGTACAGCGTCGTCGCCGCGTTATCCAGATAGATCATTTTGCCGCCCCGTCTTTCCATGCCAAAAGCGCCGCACCGATCGCGCCGGCGTACCGTCCGTCCGATGAGGTCACGACCTTGCGCCCCAGCTTCTTTTCCAGCGCCTGCCGCAGATACGGCAGCTCACAGAGCCCTCCGGTCAGGCAGACCGCACCGTCTGCCTGCAGCAGACGAGACACCTGACTTGCCACCTTCGTCACGATGGAATCGACCACCGCGAAGGCAATGTTCTCCCGCGGCTCTCCGCGTCCGATCAGACTGATGACCTCTGACTCTGCAAAGACCGTACACATAGAGCTGATGCTGACGCCGCCGCCGGCAGACGCAAGCTCACACAGCGTCTCCAACCGCAGCCCGAGCGTGTTTGCCATGACTTCCAGAAAGCGCCCCGTTCCGGCGGAGCATTTGTCGTTCATCAAAAAATCGCTGACCGTTCCGTTTTCCAAAAGAATGATCTTTGTGTCCTGCCCGCCGATGTCGATGACGGTCAGCGTCGGTGCGCTGTAGAGGAAGGCCGCGCCTTTGCCGTGGCAGGTGATCTCGGTCACGCTGCGGTCGGCAAAGGGAACGCAGGCGCGCCCGTAGCCGGTGGCAACGGTAAACGCGTCAGACAAATACGCAGAAAGCTGCTCCTTCAGCTTCTCCGCCGTCTCTACGCTGCTCCAGCCGGTCGGCAGCAGAAAACGCTCCATGATATGCTTTTCCGCATCCAGCACCACCGCTTTCGCGCAGGTGGAGCCGATGTCGATCCCGATGGAATACTGTTTCATAACACTTCACGGCGCAGCGCGCCGCCTTTCGTAATTCTTTTCAAAAAACAACGCTATCTAAAGTATATAATATATCATTCCCTATGTCAAGAAGACTCGCTGAAATGTGTGATTTGTTTGAAATAGTAAGTGCTTTTCCATGGGGGGAGGATATGAACTGCCCGAAAACACGAGGGCATTCCTGATTGAGAACACAATTTACGAAAATGCGGTGAAAAAGGCGATCACAAACATCGGTTATAAGTTCGTGTCTGCAACTGCGGAGACGTATAGAAAGCGCAGATTCTTTGCATAACAGGAAACGGTGCCTGCTCTGCAGCAGAGGCACCGCCCGGTGTATTGAGTTAATTGTAAATCAATTCATGCAGCACGAGTTCTTCTGCACGATTATGGATGCTATTCATTCGCCGCACCCACGCCATTTGGTCGTTTGCTTTGAGGCGCTCGTTGACGCCCTCGCGTTCTGCCAGCTGCCGCGTCAGCCGGTCGAGCATCTCATTCGCCTGCCGATCGTTTTCTTCGAGGTATGCGTTCAGCGTGCCGTCGAGCAGCATCGTGGAGAACAGGCGCGCACGATGATCTCTCAAATAGCGAAACAGCATCCGACCGAATTTGCCGATCTTCGGTTCAGCCGGTACGGTCAGATCGGGCAGGGAGTAGTCTCCAACCTGCGTATAAGTCAAGCTGCGGCGTTCGTTGGTAGTTGCATTTTTCATCATAATCATCCTTTCATCTGGCATCTTGAATAGCGTTCAAGATTGCTTTGTTTCGTAATACGGAAAAAATCCTGTGACCTCTTGAACGATAGTTAAGCAACGACGTACGATTTCCTGTCTATCTTGAATCTTACAAAAATGCAAAAAAACTAAAAAAACCGGCAATTCAAGAGGCACAAGGGTTTGCGGCTCTCACGTGCAGAAAACCCTTGATTTTGCTGGAAAAACTGTGGTATTTGATGTGACTGGAAAGGACTCTAAAATACCCCGTGTGATGGGTTATCGGGCAATGGCATTCAAGAGGTCAGCGGTTCGATCCCGCTTATCTCCACCAAAGAAAACAGTCACCCGAAAGGGTGGCTGTTTTCTTTGGTGACGGTAGGTTTGGGCGAGAACCGCCGGTTCGAACACAAGGATTTCTTCTGCGGAGCAGAAGCACCGCGAAGCGGCGGAGAGCCGCAGGCGCTCAAATCCGAAGTGTCACGGAGGCGGCAGCGCCGCCGGAGTATCCCGCTTATCTCCACCACCAGAAAAGCCCTGAAATCTTATGATTTCAGGGCTATTTCTTTATTTTTACACTAAAAAGTTGCAAAAACGACGAATATTTTGCGCGAATTCAAGAGTCCAAAACGGCCGCATATGGAATGCGTATGGAATGGCGGCGTTTTCCAGCCATCTAAGATGACACGCAATCGGCGCGATGCTCTGTCAACAGGGTAAAAACATGTTTATGGATATGGAACTGGATTCATGATAATGGTATTCTCAATGAGATTTGCTATATCATTCCGCATATTTCTTTGAGAAATCTCTGAATTTCATCGTTAATTCGGAGATATTCACAATAATTTTCGTGCCTTTTTGTGGATTCGCTCTATTGACAGCGGCGATAGGACGGTTTATAATGATAGTGAGCTTATCACAAGAAGGGTCGGAGTAGGAATGCGAAACCCGGAACGGGATGAACTGGAAATGTCGGAGCGTCGGGAACGAATCCTGGAGACCGGCTTCCGTATTTTCGCGGAAAAGGGGATCGAGGCGGTCGCCATGCAGGACGTCGCCGCGACCTGCGGCGTCGGCATCGCCACGCTGTATCGGTATTTCAGCACCAAACCGGCGTTCGTTATCGCCATCGGCGCGAAGAAATGGGAGGAATACTTCCGGGAGATCGAGGCGGAATACGAGCGGCGCGGCGGTGATCTGATGAATGCGGCGGAGGAACTGGACTTCTATCTCGGCTGCTATATCGCGCTCTACCGCGAACAGCCGGACGTGCTGCGCTTCAATCAGAACTTCAACGGCTACGTCCAGCACGAACAGGTGACCAGGGCGCAGCTTCAGGACTATCTGCGTGCGATCGAGTCGTTTTCCGTGAAGTTCCACAAGCTCTATGAAAAGGGCGTACGCGACGGCAGCATCCGCACCGACGAGCCGGAGCAGACCATGTTCCACACCACGATGCACATCATGCTGGCGGCCTGCGGCCGCTACGCGCAGGGCGTGCTGATCCGAACCGACGACCCGGAGGACCTGACGAGAGAACTGATGATTCTCAAACGCATGATTCTGAATCAATATACCGTGAAATAACCCGGTAAGTTTTTGCTCAAAGTGATATGAGGTCTATCATAAAGGAGGGAAAGAAGATGAAGCGAGGGATTGCCATTCTCCTGACGCTGGTGATGGTATGCTCTCTGCTGCCGATGACGGCTTCGGCGACGTGGCCGCCGTCCGAGCCGGAGATCAGCGGCTGCGAGGAAACTCAAGACGGCTATCACAACTTTGTTGCGCAGCAGAGCCGTGAACCAACCTGCACGCAAAGCGGTCTTGTCCGCTGGCAGTGCATGGAATGCGGCTACATT
Organism: Oscillospiraceae bacterium; assembly: GCA_017429835.1. GTDB lineage: Bacteria > Bacillota > Clostridia > Oscillospirales > Oscillospiraceae > JAZOXB01. Next base: position 84,351 of record JAFROD010000007.1, on the reverse strand, counting down.
TATGACGAAGGCTATGCCGCGCTCGGACACGACTACGTCAACGGCTTCTGTTCGCGCTGCGGCGAGGCTGATCCCAACGCGCTGCCGGCGGGCTGCACGCTGCACGCAGGCTTCACCGTGATGGGCGGCACCGCGGGCGCAACGCAGAGCGAGCAGCTCGGCAGCGCGACGGACGACAACGACAACACCCAATGGCGCGTGTATACGTCCGAAACATTTGACGGCGCGTACATCGAATTCGATACGGAGACGGAATTCGTCCCCGTGCGCTACCTCCTGTACACCGGCGCGAACACGCAGCTCAATCCCGCGCGCCGTCCCAAGTCCTGGGTTCTGAAGGGCAAGCTCTTCCCCGAGGACGACTGGACCGTGATCGACACCGTCACCAACGACGACACGCTTCCGGCCTCTCCCAAAATGAGCGCCGGCTTTGACGTCAGCTCCGTTACGCAGGTTTACCGCTACTTCCGGCTGGAGATCACAGCGCTGCGCGGCGGCAACTTCGGCGAGACCCCCTACAACGCGCAGAGCATGGAGCTGAGCGAAATCCGCTTCTACGGCACGGAGTTCGTCCGAACCTATACCTGGGTCGCTGCAACCAGCCCCACCTGCACCGCGCCCGGCCGCGTCGCCTGCTACGCCTGTAACGACGGCGGCTATTACGCAACGCAGGACACCTCCAACCGTCTGACCGGCGCGGCGCTCTATCCCGTTCCGGCGCTGGGACATGATTACGACGCTTCCGGCGTCTGCGTTCGCTGCGGCGCGCAGGATCCCGACGCCTCGTCGGGCAGCACGATCGCTTATGTGAACGCTTCCGGGAGCACCAGCTACACCTACAGCTACGCCACAATGGCGTCCGACACGACCGATTGGGGCTCGCGCTTCTACCTGGCGAACGGCGACGTCACGATCTCCGACCGCGTCACGGTGAACGGCCACGCGCGGCTGATTCTCGGCTATGGCGCGACGCTGCGGATCCCGAAGGGCATCACGGTCGCGGAGGGCAGCCAGCTCACCGTCTATCGGCGCGCCGGCGGCACGCTGGGCAAGCTAATCATTTCAAACGTGCAGAATAATAACGCCGCCATCGGCGGTCTGAACGGACAGGCAGCGGGCGCGATCAGCCTTTACGGCGGCGAGATCACCGTCACCGGCGGCCGCTACGCGGCGGGCATCGGCGGCGGCAACGGCGGCAGCGGCGGCACGGTAGTGATCGGCGGCGCGACGTCGGACTGCATCGTCACCGCCAACGGCGGCGAATCCGCCGCAGCGATCGGCGGCGGTCAGAGCGCCGACGGCGGCGCCGTCACGATCAGCGGCGGACGCATCCGCGCCACCGGCGGCAGCAACGCCGCAGGCATCGGCGGCGGCAACGGCGGCAGCGGCGGCAATATCACGATCAGCGGCGGCGGCGTCTATGCCACCAATACATCCAACAATGCTGCGATCGGCGGCGGCACGAACGGCGCTGGCGGCACCATCGTCATCAGCGGCGGCAGCGTCAATTTCCACGGCATCATCGGCGCGGGAGCTTCGAGCAGTTTGACCGGCAGCGTGACGATCACCGGCGGTCAGGTGCGGCTCCTCAGCGTAGAAGATCCCAACGCCGGCATTGGCTGCGGGGGAGGCAGCACGACCATCGCGCTCACCGGCGACAGCTGGCTGATCTCCGGCCCGCTTTTCGGTACGGTCACCCTCGGCACGACGATGGTTTCCTACCAGACGGGTCTTCTGGTCACGCAGGCGAACTGCGCGACGATCGGCTCCTTCCAGCCGCATACGCATCAATACGTGCACCACGCGGCGACCGCGCCCACCTGCGTGGCGCCCGGCAACCTGGAATATTGGGGCTGTACCTGCGGCCTCTATTATGAAGACGAGCAGCGCGAGCATCCGACGACGGCCGAGGCCGTCATCGTTCCCGCGACCGGCATCCACACGGTGGAGCTGATCCCTGCGGTTGCCGAGACGCCCACGTCGATCGGCAATATTGCCTATTACCGCTGCACGGTCTGCCACAAATGCTTCCTGGATGAGACCTATCAGCAGGAGATCGACGAGCAGGAGACCATCCTGCGCCCGCAGGTCACCTATCTGGATGAAAACGGCGTCCAGCAGACGCTGACGACCTACGTTGCGATCACGGCGGACACCCTGGAATGGAACGCCGACGCTACGATCGGCAACCAGCAGACCAACGGCTGGTTCGTGGTACTCGGCAACGTGACGCTGCCTTCGCAGGCGGAACTGTACGGCAACGTCAAGCTGGTGCTGCCCGACGGCGCGCGGCTGGACGCAAGCGGTCTGCTTGTCTATGGTTCTCTGAGCATCTACGCGCAGTCGGACGGCAATAATATGGGCGTCCTGCACAGTGTGTCGGCCGAACAGGCCGGCATCGGCTACGGTTCATACACCGACGGGCACAGTCCGGATATCACGATTACGATTTACGGCGGCAAAATCTACGGTGAATCGCAAGCCGAGGGCTGCCCCGGCATCGGAGGCAACCGCTGCAATATGGCGATCCACGGCGGCGATGTCACGGGTGTCAACTACGCTCTGCGCGATGCGAACACCGTCGGCATCACCCGCGGCGTCGGCATCGGCTGCGCCTGCTTCCTGGAATACGGCTACTTCCATCTGACAATCAACGGCGGCACGGTTGTTGCCCGCGGCGGCTGGCCGAGCGACGAATACCGCACCGGCTGCGGCATCGGCGGCTGGACCTCCGACGATACCTTTGACCCCAGCATCACGATCAACGGCGGTACGGTCACCGCCGTCAGCGGCGCAGGCGGCGCCGGCATCGGCGGCTACGAGGGCAACAGCGGCACGATCATCATCGGCGGCGACGCGAACGTCACCGCGACCGGCGGCATGTACGGCGCCGGCATCGGCGGCGGCAACAACGGCGGCACCAACCTGACCATCCGCGGCAGCGCGGTCGTCAACGCCACCGGCGGCAAATACGGCTCCGGCATCGGCGGCGGCAGCGCGCACAGCGGCGGCGTTATCAACATTCAAGGCGGCACCGTCACCGCGACCGGCGGCGAGCACGGCGCGGGCATCGGCGGAGGCGGCGGCATCGCCTACTCCGGCAGCGGCGGCACGATCACGATCTCCGGCGGCACCGTCACGGCAACGGCGGGCGCCAGAGCTGCGGGCATCGGCAGCGGCGGCAGCAACGAGGGCCGCGCCAACAGCGGCACGATCACGATCAGCGGCGGCAGCGTCACCGCAGCGGGCTGTCGCAGTGAATACTACGATCATCCGCTCAATGACTATTACGCTTATGCCGGCGCAGGTATCGGCGGCGGCGCGAAGTGCGGCGGCGGCACCATCACGATCAGCGGCGGCACGGTCGACGCCACCGGCGGCTCCTCCGCGGCGGCGGCCATCGGCGGCGGCTACAACGCCCCGGCCGGAACGATCGCGTTCACAGGCGGCGCCGTCAACGCCGACGGCAAGATCGGCAGCGGCGCCGATTACACGCCCGGAACCATGGGCGAGCTTTCCCTGACCTGGACCGCACGGAGCGATACGTTCTATGCGAGATCCTATGAAAACGTGAGTATTTCCTTCCAGCGCGGCTTCGTCCTGCAAGGCACCGAGACCGCGGCGACTGCGGAGAATATCGCAAACCATACCATCGTCCCCGCCGCCATGCTCAGCTATGACGCGGGCGAGGGCAGCGGCACGATGGCGCCGACCTTTGTCGCTTTCGGCGGTACGGTAACGGTTCCCGCCTGCGGCTTTACCGAGCCGCTCGGCAAGGAATTCGACGCCTGGACCATCGACGGCGTCCGCTATACGGCAGGCAGCAATCTGACGCTCAACGAGGATCGCGTTGCCAACGCGCAATGGAAATACCGCTGGTATTCCATTACCTGCAACGTCTCCGGCGGCACGCTCACTGCGGACTCCTACTCAGCGAAGATCGGCGATACGATCACCCTCACCGCGACGCCCGCGGTCGGTCACGTGTTCACGGAGAACACGATGCAAGCCAGCTACACGGACGGCGAGAACAATGTTCAGACCCTGACGCTGACGGCGGTGGAGGGCAGCGAAGGTCAGTTCACCTTCGAGATGCCCGCAGGCCCCGTGACCGCCAGCGCGACCTTTACGGCGCTCGATCCGCACACCTACACCTTCACCCCGGGCATCAGCACGGGCGCGGGTATTGAGGAAGCCGTCTTCACCACGCAGGAATACACGATTCCCGCATGCACATTCCCCGTTCCCGCCGGGATGCACTTCCTCGGCTGGAAATCAAACGATATCGTATATCAGCCGGGCGACGTCGTGACGGTGACGGTCGACGCGAGCTTCACGGCGCAATGGGGCTATATCGCCAGCTTCCGCTGCGGCGAGGGCTCCGGAACGATGGAGGACGTGCCGCTTGCCGTTCTCAGCGGCACGACCGTCGACTATCTGCTGCCGGACAGCGGCTTCACCGCTCCCGCAAATCAGGTGTTCGTCGGCTGGTACGGAAACGATACGCTCTATCCCGCGGGCTCGACCGTTACGGTGAGCGCCGATGTGCTCTTTACCGCCAAGTGGGCGGCGAATACTGCGCCGTCGTCCGCGAGCTTTACGGTCACGAACAGCGGCAACACCTTCACGGTCACCAGAAGCGGCAATCTGTCGAATACAGACCGCGTCATCTACCAGACCGTCAGCCAGTCGGCTCTGGCGGGCGTCCACTTCCGGAACGTGTACGGTACGCTGACCTTCTCGCCCAATGAAACGACAAAGACGGTCACCGTCACCGAGTACGCTGTGACCGATATGCCTGTTCTCTTCCGCTATCAGAACACCGGCAACCGCACCTATCGGTTTGAGGTGCTCGATCAGGGCGGCTTTGTGCTGGCAAATCTAACCCGCACGATCACCTATGCCTCGTCGTACCGGTTCTCGAACAACTACGTCAGCAACAGCGTCACCGATCTGGTCTACCTCAACGGCAGCACGTTTACCTCCGGCATGAACAGCAGCAAGTACTACAACGTAAGCGCCACCTCCGGCTATCTCATCAACGGCACCGGTGCACAAACACCCGTGTCGGTCTCGGACTACCAGGAGGTCGACGACGGCTACGACTATAAGAATCTGTTCTACGTCATCCCCACCGACAGCTTCTACTCCGCCTGCGGCTTCCCGAAGGAATACTATGAAGCCGTCGGCGACAAGCTCTACGCCACGGTCATGTTCCATCAGATCGAGTGGGACGACGGTTACCAGTACATCCAGATTCTGGCCGACAACACGACGTCCTACGACGACGCAGACGGCAACGGCACGGTCAGCAACCCCTCGGTCTCGCTCTACAAGGCCTGCTTCATCATGACCTATACCGCGAGCGCCAGCACGACCACCAACTACTGGTTCTTCCCGCACCGTTATGACGACAATGATTCCACAGGCGGTCACCATGAGTTTTATAACAGCGACAACCATCTCTACAAGCAGGCGTTCAAGAACAGCAACTACCGCGCTGCCAACGCCGGCGCGCTGGTGCTGAATCCCGGCGTAAGCAATCTGGTCGTCCGCGTGGACGCCGCCGGCAGCGGCGACGATACCTGGCTCATCAAAAACCTGAAAGCCCGCTACGCGCTGGAGGATGCGACCGCGCCCGCGATCCTGAGCAGCAGCAACAACGTCGGCGTTCTGGACAACGGTCCGCACTATCCGGGCAACAAGGTCACGATTTCGATCCCCTTCAGCGAGATCGTCGTGGTCACCGGCACGCCGACCCTGTCGACGAGCTGGGGCAACCTGAGCTATTCCGCCGGCTCCAACACCAACGTGCTTTCCTTCACCGGCACCATCACCGCGCCCCAGGGTACAAGACTCATGGTCAATTCGATCAGCGGCACCATCAAGGATATGATCGGCAACAGTTTTGCCACCGGCAATCTGAACTGGAGTTACACCGCGACCGTCGGCGCCAGCCAGCCCTACACGCTGACCTACGATCTGGCGGGCGGCACGGTCAGTCCCGCCAACCCCGCGACCTACACCTATGAGACCGCAGCTATTACGCTCCGCAATCCCACCAAGGCGGGTTATACCTTTATCGGCTGGACCGGAACGGAGCTGAACGGCTTCAGAACGACCGTCACGATCGCCAACCATTCCCACGGCAACCGCATCTATACTGCCAACTGGATCAAGAACGAATACGCGATCACGTACGATCTGTCCGGCGGCCATCTGCCGACGGGCGGCGTCAATCCCGAAACCTACAACATCGAATCCGGGGCGATCACCCTGACGAACCCGGAACGCGAAGGGTACGCCTTCACGGGCTGGACCGGCACCGATCTGGCGGAAGCCACCGTGACCGTCACGATCCCGTCGGGCTCCACGGGGAATCGCAGCTATACTGCCACGTGGCGCAGACTGCTGACCGGCGCGGATATCACGGTTTCGATTCCGGCGCAGGAGTACACCTGCAGCGCGCTGACGCCTGTCATCACTGTCACGGACGGCGAAACGACGCTTGTCGCGGGCACGCACTACACCGTCGGCAGTTGGTCGGGCGATCTTATCAACGCGGGGACGTACACCGCGACGCTGACCGGTATCGGAGACTATGACGGTACGGCGACGGCGACGTTTACGATTTCCGCCAAGCCGGTCACCGTCACGGCAAAGGCGCAGAACGTGCCGAGCGGCAGCATCGCCACCGGACCGGAACAGGCGGAGTTGACCGGCGCGGTAGACGGACACGTCCTTGCCTCCGTTGACCTCACAGCGGACGCCGCGAACGGCGTCATCACGCCGAGCAGCGCGGTCATTCTGGACGGCGCGGCGGACGTGACTGCCAACTACGCGATCACCTATGTCAGCGGCGCGCTGACCTTCAACGCGGTGTATACGGTCAGCTTTGAGAAAAACACAGCGGACGCGACCGGCACCATGACTTCGGTCGACCTGATGGACGGCACGACCTATACGCTGCCGCAGCCCGGCTTTACCGCGAACCAGAACAGGACGTTCCGAGAGTGGCTGGTGACGATCGGCAGCGCAGCGCCCGTGCATAAGGCGCCCGGCGAGACGATCACCGTGACGGCGGATACCGTCGTGACCGCGGTGTACAGCTACGAAGGCTTGCGGATCAGCGCCGCATCGCTGACGCTGCATCAGGATATCGTGGTGAACTTTACCGCCGCCGTGCCGGCGGGCATGACCAACCCGTACGTGGTCGTCGAGCTGAACAGCCGGAGCTATGAGATCACGCAGAGCACCGAGGATACACAGGGCAATCGCGTCTTTGCCTTTACGGATCTCACACCCGATCAGATGGGCGACAACCTCAAGGCGACGCTGTACGCCACGGCGGACAGCGTGCGCTATGAATACTGCCTGCAGGAATACAGCGTGAAGCAGTATTGCACCAACGTCATGGCGGCGCATCCCGAGGACACGAACCTGCAGACCCTCCTTGCCGACATCCTCGTCTACGGCGCGGCGACGCAGACCTTCACCGGTCACAACGCGGACAGCCTTGTGACGGCGGGCGTGGATCTTACTGCCGCATCTGCCTTTGTACCTCTGACGACGACCGACGCGAGCATTCCTGTGGCGAACGGCGATATCTACTGGATGCGCGCCGGTCTGATGTGCGACGGCCGTATGTCGATCTATTTCGATCTGAGAACCAATGCAGGCGCCGCGACCACGGTGGAGGTCACGATCAACGGACGCACGACGACATACAACTACGATGACATCGTCACGAACGATCCGACCGTCTGCAGAGTGATCTTCCATGGCGTCGCCGCCTACGAGTACGGCGATCCCGTTACGGCGGTGATCAAGAACAACGGCACGCAGGTCGGCGGTACGCTGACTTATTCCGTCAATTCCTACGTCTACTCCATGCAGAACAACACGCAGTATCCGAACCTCGCCGCGCTGGTGCGGGCGATCTGCAACTACGGCAAGTCCGCAAGGGAGTATCTCGCAGGACAGGCAGGGAATCAGAATTCTGAAACCTGAAGCTCCGACGAGGAAGATTCCATGCCGGAATTCCCTCGAAGAGAAAAAGTGTTCAAATTCAGATGTTGATTAACTGAAGTTTTGCTGGTAAAGGAAACAGTCACCCGAAAGGGTGGCTGTTTTTTCTTTGGTGACGGTAGGTTTGGGTGAGAACCGCCGGTTCGAACACAAGGATTTCTTTTGCGAGAGCAGAAGCGCCGCGCAGCGGCGGGACGCCGCAGGCGGTCAAATCCGACGTGTCACGGAGGCGGCTGTGCCGCCGGAGTATCCCGCTTATCTCCACCACGAATAAAGGACGTCCAAAAGGACGTTCTTTTCGCGGCACAGGCAGGTTCGGGAAAGAAGCGTTGGGCGGCGCGGAAACGCTGCAAAAAAATGGAAAAAACTGCGGCGGAAATCTTGCAATCCGGAGACGGATTCTCTATAATGAAATTGGATAATTGTTTCTGTACTTACAATAAACCGCGTGCGTATGTAACGAAAAGAACCTTGCTGAAAACAACGGAAATGGAGGATTCAGCTATGAAACGAAAGAGAGTATTTTCGTGGCTCCTGACGCTTTGTCTGGTGCTGTCGCTGCTGCCGACGGCGGCGTGGGCGGCGGATGAGCCGGCAGAACCCGTCGAGGTGATTTCTGTCGTGAGTCAGACGGCGGCAGAGCCGGAGGCGCCTGCCGAAACGGAGCCGGAGCTTCCCATGCCGGAGGTCGCGCTTCCTGCGGGATACGAGGCGATCCCGCTCCCGGAGTGGGAGCCGGCAGAGGGCGACTTTGGCGACCTTCTCGACGGATTTGAGGAGCCGGCAGACGACGTCTTCGGCGAGTTTGAAGTCGTGATCAACGCGCAGCCGGTCGAGGAGCCGCCGCGCGCCATGCCGCGGCGCGGCATCCGCGGACTGCGGGCAATCGAAGGCTTCAGCGGCAGCGGCACCGAGAGCGACCCGTGGCAGATCGCTTCGGCGGAGGATCTGGCGCGTCTGGCGGAGATCGTCAACAGCGGCAACTCCTGCGCCGGTCAGTATTTCAAGCTGACGCAGAGCATCGGCATGTCCGTGCTCTGCGGCGAGGACGCGAGCTGGACGCCGATCGGCCACGCCTGGGACATCACGTTCAACGGCGTGTTTGACGGCAACAACAAGCTGATTTCCGGCCTGTACGTCGGCGGCGAAGAGAGCTACGTCGGCCTGTTCGGCCACGTCACCGGCACGGTAAAGAACCTCAACGTCAGCGGCACAGTTACCGGCAGAAACTACGTCGGCGGCATCGCAGGCTGCAATTACGGCACGCTGGAAAACTGCTCGTTTGCAGGCACGGTCTCCGGCAAGAGCTACGTCGGCGGTATCGCGGGCTGCTCCGGCAAGGACGGCTGCGTGGACGGCTGCACCGTCAACGCGACGGTCACCGGCTACGGCACCGGCATCGGCGGCGTGGTCGGCTGGGCGAACAACATCGCCGATCAGAACGGGCGTACCGACGCCCTCTCCGATCAGGACTCCGACGCGCTCGGCACGGGCGTCGTGAAAAACTGCGCCTACTCCGGCACGCTGATCGGCCGCAGTCCGATGGGTCTCGGCACGGCGACCAGCAACGGCGGCACGATCACGATCACGGTCACCGACAACGCCTTCGGCGGCATCGTCGGCTGGAACAACGGCTGCGCAATCGAGAACTGCACGAACAACGGCGAGATCAACGGCGACGACTTCGTCGGCGGCGTCGTCGGCGACAGCAGCAACGGCGGCAGTCTCGTCGACTGTACCAACAACGGCACGGTCGCCGGCGCGTCCATGCTCAACGGCGGCATCGCCGGCCGCGTCGCCGACGGCAGCCTCCTTCGCTGCACGAACGCGGGCAGCGTATCAGGCGGCGACTTCACCGGCGGCATCGTCGGCGCGATCGACAAATACAGCAGCATGACAGAATGTACGAACGCCGGCGGCGCAGCCGTGACCGGCGTCAAATACGTCGGCGGCGCGGTCGGCCTTTCCAACTGCGCGGTCACGAACTGCTTCAACGCGGGCAGCGTCAACGGCAAGTACGGCGTGGGCGGCGTCATCGGCTGGACGATCCGGGAGGTACGCGGCTGCCGGAACGAAAGAGGCGCGTCCGTCGTCGGCACCGGTGAAGACGGACGCATCGGCGGCGTTGTCGGCAACGCCTACAACCTCGTCGAGAACTGCTGCAACGCGGGCAGCGTCGAAGGCGCGGCGACCGAAACGGAAGGCCTGAACGCGCCCATCGTGGGCGGCGTCGTCGGACACCTCTCCGCGACGCTGAAAAACTGCCAGAATACCGGCAGCGTCTCGGGCGGCATCAGCGTCGGCGGCGTGGTGGGCGGCGCGCTCTCCTCCAGCCTGATCAGCGGCTGCACCAACGACGGCTCTGTCAGCGGTCAATCACAGGTGGGCGGCGTCGTCGGCATCGCATATTGCCTCGTCAGCAACTGCACCAACCTCGGAAACGGCACGGTGACCGGCAGCGACCTGAGAACGGGCGGCGTCATCGGCTGCCTGGATGATTTTGGAATGCCGCCGGAGCACCTGCGCAACGAAGGCACCGTCAACGGCAACAAATACGTCGGCGGCGTCGTCGGCATGGCGCTTGTCGCTGTGAACGGCGCCGTGAATGAAGGCACGGTCAACGGCACGGAAAACGTCGGCGGCGTGGCGGGCTACTGCATCGCCTGCTCCGGCTGTGTGAACAACGGCACGGTCAACGCGGCGGATCAGGGAACCAACACCGGCGGCATCACGGGCATCTGCGTCGGGGAGATTTCCTCCTGCGTGAATAACGGCACGGTCATCGGCCTCCAGAACGTCGGCGGCATCACCGGCGGCGTGCAGGCCCCCGTCAGAGACTGCACGAACGCGGGTACCGTAACTGCGGAAAACGGTATGGTCGTCGGCGGCATCGCGGGCTACTGTAACACCGACGCCGTGATCTCCGCCTGCAAGAATGAAGGCAGCGTGTCGTCCGCCGCTTATGTCGGCGGCATCGTCGGTCATATGGGTTCAACCACCGGCATCCGCGATTGCCAGAATACGGCAAGCGGCGTCGTGATCAGTACCAATTCTATGTGCGGCGGCATCGCCGGTCAGGCGAATGCCACCGTTACGAACTGCACCAACGCCGGTACCGTTACCGGTACGGCGATCACCGGCGGCATCGTCGGTGCGGCGCAGGGTACTGCGGTGATCGATCATTGTACGAATCTGAACGGCTCCGCCGTGAGCGCCTCGACGAGCGCCCTCGGCGGCATCGTGGGTCTCGCCGCCGCGTCGGTCACGGCGTGCGTCAATGAAGCGAAGGTCGTCGGCACGACCGTGATCGGCGGCATCTGCGGCGACGTGGCAGGCGCCGGCGCCGTGAGCGAGTGCCGGAATACCGCCGAGATCGTCGGCAACGATCTCGTCGGCGGTATCGCCGGTATAGTGGGCGAGCTTGACGACGAGTATGACCCCTCCGGCCTCGTCGAAAACTGTATCAATAAAGGCCGCATCAGCGGCGGCACCTGCACCGGCGGCATCGCGGGCATCGACCACGGCACGGTCCGAAACTGCGAAAATACTGTCGCGCTGACCGGCACCTCCAACGGGGTCGGCGGCGTCGTCGGCTTCGTCAAGGAAGGCAGCGTCCTGAGCGGCTGCACCAACCGCGGCGCGATCACGGCGGGCGACAAGCAGACGGGCGGCGTCGTCGGCGCCAACGCGGGTACGGTCGAAGACTGCGTCAATTACGCTGTCGTGAGCGGCGGCGACTTCAGCGACATCGGCGGCATCGCGGGCAGCAGCAACGGAACGATCTCCGGCTGCACCAACAAAGCGAACGTTACCAGCAACAGCGAGACCACCGGCGGCATCGCCGGTTCCAACGGCGGTACGATCACGGGCTGCTCCAACGCGGGGCAGATCACGAACGCGTCAGGCCACGTCGGCGGCATCGCCGGTCAGGGCAACGGATCGATCGCCAACTGCGCCAATACCGGCAAGGTCAGCTCGAAAACCAGCGGCAACGTCTATGCGGGCGGCATCGCGGGCAGATGCAGCGGCAGCATCACGAACTGCACCAACAGCGCCATAATCACCGCGGGCAACGGCGTGGGCGGCATCGTCGGCATCATCTCCGGCGGCGGCAGCGTCACCGGCTGCGGCAACAGCGGCAGGATCAACGCTCCCTCCGGCGCAGCCGGCGGCATTGTCGGCGCGCTTTACAACAACTGCAACGTCGCCGACTGCACCAACAGCGGCTACATCAACGCCAGCGGGCAGGACAGCGTCGGCGGCATCATCGGTATTGCTTATAATAACAACACGGTCACGAACTGCACCAACAGCGGCGCCGTCGTCGGCAACAACAACGTCGGGGGTATTCTCGGCGAGAACGGCAGCAGCGGCACTTATTCAAAGCTCACCAACTCCGGCACGGTCTCCGGCAACTATGAGACCGGCGGCATCGCGGGCGACGCCACCGCCGCGTTCTACGACTGCCTGAACACCGGCAGCGTCACGGGCAGCGGCGGCAACGACACCCACGGTACGGGCGGTATCTGCGGCAGACTCTCCGGCAGCGGCGCCAAAGCCGAACGGTGCAAGAACGAGGGCACGATCTCGGGTACCTACTTCGTGGGCGGCATCGTCGGCTTAGACAACGACGCTTCGCTCTACAGTTCCCTGAACACCGGCGCGGTCAACAGCCGCAACACCTCGGCAGGCATTGCCCGGGTCGGCGGCGTCGTGGGTTATATCCAGAACGCCACCGTTTCCAAATGCGTCAACTACGCCTCTGTCGGCTCCGGCACCAACATCAACCACGTCGGCGGCATTGCGGGCAGCGCCGCAAAGACACTCTTCGATTTTTGCCGGAACTATGCGACGATCACCGGCAGGCAGGAGATCGGCGGCATCGTCGGCTATGTCACCCATATCGATAACAGCGGGACCACGATCCAGCGCTGCATCAATACCGGTCACGTCACCGCCTCCGGCGGCTCTATCGCAGACGTGGGCGGCATCGTCGGCAAGGCGGACTACTATACGACGGTCAACGAATGCGCGAACAACAATCCCAACGCCAAGGTCCAGGCGGATACCGGCAAGTACGGCGGCGGCATCGCCGGTCTGATCAATGAAGGCACGATCAGCAACTCCTATAACACGGGATACGTTTTCGCGCATGGCGCGCGCGGCGGCATCGTCGGCGAGATGAAGTATCACTGCACAATGGCGACGTGTTTCAACTACGCAGGCGGCGACCAGATCCCGGTCAACGGGGTGGCCTACGATCGCGGCGCGCTGGCGGGCCAGTACGATCCTAACGCCACGACGTGGACAAATAACTACTATTCTTACTATTTAGGTCTGCCGCCCACGGGCAAACAGGGCGCAGCAACCGCTGACTCAAGCGGAGAATATATGTACCTCGGCGCATGGGGCAGAGGCGCTTTCAACGAGCAGGGAAGCTTCAGCGGCTTCAACTTCTCTACCGTCTATATGATGCAGTCCGACCGTCCGAGGCTCCGGATGGAGGGCGGCGTCGCCACGTACTCCGACACCGGTCCAACCAGCACCGCCGATCCGATCCCGACGCAGATCGACATCTATACCGTGCAGGATCTGGAGATCTTCCGCAACAACGTCAACGCCGGCACGGATTACAGCAGAACGACGATCCGTCTGTGCAGCGATCTGGATATGAGCGGTATCAACTGGACGCCCTTCGGAACGGATACGCTCTACTTCAACGGCACGTTCGACGGGCAGGGCAACACCATCTACAACCTGACGGTGAACAGCGGCAACCTCGTCGTCGGTCTGTTCGGCTCGGTCAGCGGCACGATCCGGAATCTGGAGGTACACGGCACCGTCACGGCGACCAACGCTTCGCAGGCGTATGCAGGCGGCCTTGTCGGCTTCGTTTACGGCGGCACGGTCGAGTCCTGCGCCTTCTACGGCGAAGTGAAGTACAGCGGCTCCGGCACCTGCTACGCAGGCGGGCTTGTCAGCCTCATGAACCCCTCCGGCACGGTGCAAAACTGCTACCACGTCGGCGCGGTCTCCGGCAGCGGCACCACCGTCAGCGCAGGTCTTGTCGCCTATCTCGCCGCGGGCACCTTGACGAACTGCTATCATTATACCGGTCAGATCAGCGGAACTTATTCGGCAGGCGTTGCCGCCATCAACGGCGGCACGGTGAAAAACTGCTTCGTGCTGGAGGGAACGGCGACGGATCTCGTCACGATGGGCACCTCCACCAACGTCGCCTTCAAGCCGGCGGCGGACTTCCTTGACACGACGCTGATCAACGCGGGCGGCTGGGCGGCTTCCTGGTATGTCGGCGACCCGTCGCCGATGATCCCCGCGCTCAGCTATCAGACGATCCTGTATGCGAACGACGGCACGACAAGCGGACGGATCTGCGGCGTCAAGCGCTTCCGCGGCACGCTGCCCGCCTGTCCCTTCACGCGCAGCGGCTATACCTTCCTCGGCTGGAATACCGCGGAGGACGGCTCCGGCACGTGGTACGAGGACTGCGGCTCGGTCGGCACGCCGCCGGAAGGTCTATTCGTCCTGTACGCGCAATGGCTGCAGGGCACGCCGTATTACGGCTACAGCTCGTCGAACGCGGGCACACTGCTCGACAACAACAACAGCAGCACCTTCAACTGCCCCGACCTGGAGCGCGGCGCAACGGCCACGATCACCTTCCGGACCAACGACGCGGTCCGTCCCTGCGCCATCGCCTTCCTGACCGCAGGCTCGGACTGTGAGACCCCGCCGGGCTGGCGGCTGGAGGGAAAGATCCACGAAAGCGACGGCGACTGGACGCTGCTGGCAACGAGCGACGGTGCGTCGCTCAGCAGGGCGGGACGCACCGTCTACGCGAAGCTGAGCAACGTGGGCGAGGATTATTACAGCTTCTACCGCATCGTCTGGCAGGGCCCGTCCTCGACGCTCTCGCTGAAGGACGCGCATCTGATGGTTGCCAACGCTTCCACGGACGTGCGCAAGCCGTTGACGCTGCACAGCAACGACGCGGCGAATCAGACGAACGTCGTCAACGCGAATAATGGCGCGTCGGTGATGCTCGGCAACCCCTTTACATCAAATAATAAATACTTCCTCAACTGGAATACGGCGGCGGACGGCTCCGGCGTTTCTTACGCGAACTACGCCGCGTACACCGTGGACGGCGTGACCGATCTCTACGCGCAATGGCTCGATGGTACGCACTATCGGAACTATACCGCGCTCAAGGCCTACGACCAGTTCACCGCGACCGTGGACGGCGTGCCGCAGAATGATTCGCAGTACCAGGGCTACAGCACGCAGGAGTACACCTGTCTGGTCGACGACAACGTCAACACCAAGTGGTGCGTGGGCGTTCGCGCGGATGCGTTCTGGTCGCTCGAATTCACGACCGACGACTACGTGAAGCCCATCGGCTACGTCATCGTTACCGCCGAGGATACCGCGAGGTGGTCCGGCCGCAACCCGAAGAACTGGACGCTCGAGGGTCTGAGCAAGGACGGCACGTGGGTCATGCTGGACGGCATCCTGCAGGATCAGAGCTTACCGGCTGCGAACCACGCCGAGATCTGCAGAGAGATCGGCAACGATCAGGAATACTGCACTTACCGCATTACTTTCCGGGGGCTGGGCAGCGGCACGACCTTCCAGCTCTCCGAGCTGTATCTGATCACGGACGGCTCCGCCCGTGAGCCCGTCGTGACCTTCGACGCGCACGGCGGCGCCGGTTCCATGGCGAACGTCAGCGCCAAGACGCAGGCCACCGTCCAACTGCCGGAAAGCGGCTTTACCCGCGAAGGCTACCATTTCACCGGCTGGAACACCGAGCCGGATGGCTCCGGCAGATCGTACAACGACGAGGCGTACTATCAGGTCACCGGCGACGCGACGCTCTACGCGCAATGGGCGCAGAAAGCCTACACGGTGACGTTCCTCGGCGAGAACGACGAAACGCTGTACGAGACCCTGCTCACGGCGGGACAGCTTCCTGTCTACAAGGGCGAGGCGCCCTTCAAGGAAAATACAGACGAATGCATCTACTATTTCGACGGCTGGGAGCCGACCATCGTGCCGGTCACGCAAAACGCGACCTACCGGGTCCGCTTCCGCGTCACGCTCGTTCCCGTGCCGTATCTGGACGAGAACGGCGAAACGCAGACCTGCGCGGACTACACGATCATCACTAACCAGACCGCGCTTGCTTCCGGCTGGTACGTGGTCAGCGGCGAGGTGACGATCAACGACCGTATCACCGTCGACGGCGACGTGCATCTGATCCTCGTGGACGGCGCGAAGCTGATCGCCAAAAAGGGCATTGACGTCGATGAGGGCGACAGCTTCACCGTCTATGCCCAGTCCACGGGCGATGGCATGGGCGCGCTCTTCGCCGGCACTACGACCGGCGAGGACGTGACCTGCGACCAAGACAAAACCGCGATCGGCTGCAGCGAGGGTCAGTACGGCGGCACGATCACGATCAACGGCGGCACGGTCAAAGCCAACGGCGACGGGAACGGCGCAGGCATCGGCGGCGGCTCTCACACCCGCGGCGGCGCGGTTACAATCAACGGCGGCGCGGTCACGGCGACCTGCAATTTGGGCAGCTTTGGCTACGGCGCAGGTATCGGCGGCGGCAAGGACGGCTGTGTCGAGAATATCACGATCAACGGCGGCACCGTCACAGCCAGAGGCGGCAGCGCCGGCGGCGCAGGCGTCGGCGGCGGCTCCAGCGGATATATCGGCGAGATCACGATCACCGGCGGCACCGTCCTCGCGGTCGGCGGCAAAAGAGCGGCGGGC
The DNA here is from genome assembly GCA_017429835.1 of Oscillospiraceae bacterium. Taxonomy (GTDB): domain Bacteria; phylum Bacillota; class Clostridia; order Oscillospirales; family Oscillospiraceae; genus JAZOXB01. Next base: position 67,518 of record JAFROD010000007.1, on the reverse strand, counting down.
GTCGGCTGCGGAAGCCAGAACAGCGGCGGAACGGTCACAATCTCCGGCGGCACGGTCACGGCGATCGCCGGCGCATATGACGAGTACGTGGGCGGCGCCGCCGCGCAGGCCATCGGCGACGGACAGGGTCGTGATGAAACCTTTGTCACCAGGATCTTCATCAACGGCATGAAGGTCTACGCCTCAGAGGACGTTGAAAGCCCCGTTCCGACAGACAAGCGCGAGGAAACCTGCCGCAGCAACTGGGCAAAGGTCATGAAGTGCGAGCATATCGGCTACTCCTATACCGACAACGGCGAGACCCACACGGGCACCTGCCTGCACTGCGGTACGGAGGGCGAAACGGAGCAGCACGTCTACGGCGACGTTTCCTATACCTGGGCGACCGATTACAGCACCTGCACCGCCTCCCACACCTGCGCGAGCTGCTCGCACGTGGAGTCCGAGCAGGTGAGCACGACCTCCCAGATCACGACGCAGCCGACCTGCGAGGGCAAGGGCAAGACGACCTACACCGCGACCTTCACCAACGCGGCGTTCCAGAAGAAGAGCAAGACCGTCACGAACGTCGCGCCGCTCGGTCACGACATCGTAAAGCATGACGCGAAGGCGGCAACCTGTACCGCCATCGGCTGGAACGCTTATGATACCTGCAAGCGCTGTGATTACACGACCTATGAGGAAATCGCCGCGCTGGGACATGACCTCGTCCACCACGACGCGAAGGCGCCGACGTGTACCGCGATCGGCTGGGACGCGTACGATACGTGCAAACGTTGCGACTACACGACTTACGTGGAAAAGTCGGCACTGGGTCACGACCTCGTGCACCACGACGCAAAGGCGGCGACCTGTACCGCGATCGGCTGGAACGCTTATGATACCTGTAAGCGCTGCGACTACACGACTTACGCGGAAATCGCCGCGCTGGGACACGACATTGTCCACCACGACGCAAAGGCGGCGACCTGTACCGCGATTGGCTGGAACGCTTATGATACCTGCAAACGCTGCGACTACACGACTTACGCGGAAATCCCGGCGCTGGGTCACGACATTGTCCACCACGACGCGAAGGCGGCAACCTGTACCGCCGTCGGCTGGAACGCTTATGATACCTGCAAGCGCTGTGATTACACGACCTACGCGGAGATTCCGGCGACCGGCCACGACTACAAGCTGAGCGGCTGGACGTGGACGGGCTACACGGCGGCGACCGCGAACTTCACCTGCACGCACGACGCAAGCCACGTGAAGAACATTCCGGCGGAGATCACGAGCGTCCGCACCGAGCCGACCGCAGAGGAGAACGGCAGCGTCGTCTATACGGCAGCGGTCACCTTCGAGGGAACGAAGTACACGGATCAGAAGACGGAAACGATTCCCGCCCTCGGCCACGACTACGTGCTGAGCGGCTGGACGTGGACGGGCTACACCGCCGCGAAGGCGACCTTCACGGACAAGAACGGCGGCGCGCCGATCGAACTCGACGCGACGATCACGAGCAAGCGCACCGAGCCGAGCTGCACGGAAGCGGGCAAGGTCGTCTACACGGCGACCGTAACCCTCAACGAAAAGAAATATACGGACGAAAAGACGGAAGTCCTGACCGCGCTCGGTCACGATCTCGTCCACCACGACGCGAAAGCGCCGACGTGTACGGCGATCGGCTGGAACGCGTACGACACCTGCTCGCGCTGCGATTACACGACCTACGTGGAGATCCCCGCGACCGGTCATACGCCTGCAGCGGCGGTCGAAGAAAACCGCAAGGAGGCGACCTGCACCGAGGCGGGCAGCTACGACACCGTCGTCTACTGCGCGACCTGCGGCGCGGAGTTGAGCCGCGAAACGACGAACATTCCGGCGATCGGTCACGATTACAAGCTGACCGGCTGGACGTGGAACGGCGTCACGGCGGCGACCGCGACCTTCACCTGCACGCACGACGCAAGCCACGTGGAGAACATTCCGGCGGAGATCACGAGCGAGCGCACCGAGCCGACCGCAGAGGAGAACGGCAGCGTCGTCTACACGGCGGCCGTCACCTTCGAGGAAGTCGAATATAAGGATACGAAGACAGAAATCCTGCCCGCCCTCGGTCACGAGTACGTGCTGGACGGCTGGACGTGGACGGACTACGAAGCCGCGACCGCGACCTTCATCGACAAGAACGGCGGCGCGCCGATCACGGTCGACGCGAAGATCACGAGCGAGCGCACGGAGCCGAGCTGCGAGGCTGCAGGCAAGGTCGTCTACACCGCGACCGTGACCTTCAACGGCACGGACTACACCGACGAGAAGACGGAAGACCTGCCCGCATTGGGTCACGACCTCGTGCACCACGACGCAAAGGCGCCGACCTGTACCGAGATCGGCTGGGACGCGTACGACACCTGCTCGCGCTGTGACTACACGACCTACGTTGAAAAGGCGGCGCTCGGACACGACCTCGTCCACCACGACGCGAAGGCGCCGACCTGCACGGAGGGCGGCTGGGACGCCTACGACACCTGCTCGCGCTGTGACTACACGACCTACGTTGAAAAAGCCGCGCTCGGTCACGACCTCGTCCACCACGACGCGAAGGCGCCGACCTGCACAGAAATCGGCTGGGACGCCTACGACGCCTGCTCGCGCTGCGATTATACGACTTACGCCGAGCTTCCGGCAACCGGCCACGATTGGGGCGAGCCGGTCTACGAATGGAGCGCAGACTTCGAGAAGTGCACCGCGACGGTCACCTGCAAGAACGACGTGTCGCACAAGATCACTGAAACCGTTACAACGAACTTCGTCCTGACCAAGCCCTCCACCTACAAGTTCGAGGGCACGGGCGTCTACAAGGCGACGTTTGAAAACGAGCTGTTCACTGAGCAGACGCACGAGATCGTCATTCCGGCGGTCAGTTGCGACGGCGGCGACACCTGCCCGGGCAAGCACTTCACGGATGAACCGGGTATCGACCACTGGGCGCATATCCCGATCGACTGGGCGGTCGTGAACAAGATCACCTTCGGCACGACGCCGACGACGTTCTCGCCGGACGAGGCTTGCACGAGAGCGCAGTTCGTGACCTTCCTGTGGCGCACGATGGCGCAGCCGGAGCCGACGCTGACCGAGAATCCGTTTAAGGACGTTTCCGAGGACGATTACTACTACAAGGCGGTCCTGTGGGCGGTCGAGAACGGTATCACGCTCGGTACGAGCGAGACGACCTTCTCGCCGGACGCATCCTGCGTCAGAGCGCAGGTGGTGACCTTCCTGTGGAGAATGGAGGGCAAGCAGGAAAGCAAGGTAAAGGACAATCCGTTCAAGGACGTGGCGGAGAGCGCGTACTACTACGACGCCGTCCTGTGGGCGGTCGAGAAGGGCATTACCGAGGGTACGAGTGAGACGACCTTCAGCCCGAACGACACCTGCACCAGAGCGCACTGCCTGGCGTTCCTCTACAGAGAGTTCGCGAAGTAACCTGCGTTTCCCCGCACAATAACCAATAGAAAACACCTTCCGGCTTGCATCTGCAAGCCGGAAGGTGTTTTAACGTACGTTGCCAGAGCCTTACGGAAGAATCCGCGAAAACCTGCAGCCGGAATAAACCGCTGTTGACGTATTGACAAACTGCGTCTTGTACTGTAAAATACAAAATATAGTGCGGGCATGAAGCTCGCGAGATGCGCTGAAGCGCTTATGGCAATCATTTTATACTGTGTGCTATGAAGGCGCACGGCTTTTCTGCAGAGAAGCGCCGTGCGCCTTTTTGTATGCTGTATGCCGAAAAGAGAATTGGAGGTACGAAAAATGGCATGTTTTCTCGTTCCGGCTGCGGAAGCAGTTATCACCACGGTCGCCGCTAAGGTGATCAAATCCAAAGAAAAAGAGCAGACCATCAGCGTGTCTATGCCTGACGGCACGGTTGCGGAAGTCACGAAGACGCCGTTTTCCACCAAATTGGGCTGGCTGAACAAACTGCTCTGGGGCGGCTCCGCGCTACTTGCTTTTGAGCACGTCTGGCACGGCGAGGTCGTTCCGTTCTTCCCCTTCCTCACTGCGGTCAAAAACGGCGAAACGTCCGAAATGCTCGCGGAAATGGGCAGCGCAGGCGTTATGATGGCGGTGCTCGTTACCGCTGCCTGGGCAGGCATGCTCGCCGTCTCCGCTCTGATCGAAAAGAGATCGCTCCGCGAAACCGCTCCGGCAAAGGAGGAAGCGTAAATGACCCTGCTGACGACCGTTTTTGCGGCGTTTATCTGTACGATCATCTGGTACAAAAATGCGCCGAAGAGTGAAATGAAGGTCGGGATTCTTTGTTGGATGTTCTGGGGCGCATCGCTGATGTGGCTCGTTGACGCGATCTTTGAATATGCCGAACTCGGCGCGGCGTACTTTACGCCTGCTCCCGTCGATATGCTCAACGATCTGTTCCTCGGCTTGTCCGTCGTGGCGCTGGGACTCATTATCTGGCTTGTGATCCTGCTGATCAAAGACCCTAAGGGCGTGATCAAAACAGCTCTGTTCAAAAAGAAAACGCAGTAAGAAACGAACGAGAGCGGGGTGCTTTTCGGCATGCCCGCTCTTTTCGCAACGGATAGGCAGAAACTATGAAAACAGAAATCAGAGACCTTTTGGAAGGCGTTAAGAACGGCGCGGTATCGGTAGACGATGCGCTGTTAAAACTGAAAAAAGCGCCGTTTGACGATCTCGGCTTTGCAAAAGTCGACCTGCATCGGAAGATTCGGCAGGGCGAGGCGGAGGTCGTATACGGCGCTGGAAAAACGACGGAACAGATTTCCGGCATTGTCGCCGCTATGCTGAAAAACGGACAGGACAGGATCTTGATCACACGGCTCTCTCCCGAATCGGCAGACGCGCTCAAGCAAGAGTATTCGCTCGATTACAGGCAAGACGCACGCGTTGCTGTGATCGGCGGCGCCGCGGCGCAGAACGGGATCGGCAAGATCGTCTTTGCGACGGGCGGCACCAGCGATATTCCCGTTGCAGAGGAAGCGGCGGTAACGGCAGAGTTTTTCGGAAACGACGTCATACGGCTTTACGACGTGGGCGTTGCAGGACTGCACCGACTGCTTTCACACGCCGACGAGATCATGAGCGCCTCGGTGATCGTCGCCGTTGCAGGAATGGAAGGCGCGCTGGCAAGCGTCGTCGGCGGGCTTGCGGACTGCCCGGTCATCGCAGTTCCCACTTCGGTAGGATACGGGGCTTCCTTCGGCGGACTCTCCGCGCTCCTTTCCATGCTCAATGCCTGTGCGTCGGGCGTCAGCGTTGTCAACATTGATAACGGCTTCGGCGCGGGATACCTTGCGAGTATGATCAATCACATGGAGGTCAAAGGATGAAAACGCTGTATCTTGATCTCGGCATGGGGGCGGCGGGAGATATGCTTTCGGCTGCGCTGCTTGCGCTGCTGCCTGCGCCGGATCCATTTGTGGAAAAGCTCAACGCCGCCGGTATCCCCGGGGTGCGGTTTGTAAAAGAAAACTCCGTAAAATGCGGGATCACGGGAACCGGTCTGCGCGTTTTGGTAAACGGCGAAGAAGAGGGAGAACACCTCTACGATCACGAGCATCACGCGCATCATCACAGCGGCGTTTCTGATATCGCGCATATCGTAAACGAGCATTTGCGCGTGCCGGATAGGATCAAAAAACAAATCACGGAGATATATGAGCGGCTTGCCGCAGCGGAAAGCCGCGTTCACGGCGTTCCGGTGACCGACGTCCATTTTCACGAGGTCGGCACGATGGACGCCCTTGCGGATATTACAGCGGTCTGTGTGCTGATCGACGAGCTCTCGCCGGAGAAAATCGCCGCATCTCCCGTCCACGTCGGCGCAGGACACGTCAAATGCGCGCATGGCGTTCTACCCGTTCCCGCGCCTGCGACCGCAGAAATTTTGAAAGGCGTCCCAGTGTACGGCGGTGAGATCAAAAGCGAGCTGTGTACGCCGACGGGCGCAGTCCTCCTCAAATACTTCGTCGACATGTTCGGCGACATGCCGGTGATGAACGTAGAGCGCATCGGTTACGGTATGGGGAAGAAGGACTTTGAGACGGCGAACTGCGTTCGCGCTTTGCTCGGAGAATGCAAGGAACACGCGCGCGATATCATTGAACTGTCCTTTAACGTGGACGATATGACCGCCGAGGAGATCGGCTTTGCAATGGACGTGCTTTATGAAAAGGGCGCGAAGGAGGTCTTTACCGTCCCCGTCGGCATGAAGAAAAACCGCCCGGGCACGCTGATCTGCGTGCTTTGCGAGGCGGAACGCAGGAATGAGATCGTCGCTGCCGTATTCAAGCACACGACGACCATCGGGATCAGAGAGAATCCGATGAAGCGTTATCTGCTCGAGCGCGACGTGGAAACGCTGGAAACGCCACTCGGCACGGTCAGAAAAAAGACGTCTCACGGATTCGGTATCGAGAGGTCAAAGATCGAGTATGACGATCTTGCCCGCATTGCAAAGGAAAACGGCATCTCTCTGCGCGAAGCAAGAAGGATCGCCGAGAAAGAAACCTGATATGGATGAACTGCATCAAAAACAGAACAAACTGATCGGAATCCTGCGTGAAATGGGGAGCGTCGCCGTCGCTTTTTCAGCCGGCGTCGACTCAACGTATCTGTTGCAGCTTGCGCACGATACTCTCGGGGAACGTGCGTTCGCCGTTACCGCGGTGACCGGCACGTTTCCGGAAAAGGAACGCAGGGAAGCAGAGAACTTCTGCGCCGGGCAAGGCGTCCGGCTGGTCATGCTCCGCATGGACGTGTTCGGCATCGACGGATTCTGCGAAAATCCTCCGGACAGATGCTATCTTTGCAAAAAGGAACTGTTCCGCCGGATTGCGGACGCTGCGCGGGAGAACGGCGCACGATTCGTGATCGAGGGTTCAAACGCGGACGATAAGGGCGATTACCGCCCGGGAATGCGTGCGATAGAGGAACTGGGCGTTCGCAGTCCGCTGATGGAAGCGGGACTGACAAAGCATGACGTCCGCACGCTTTCTAAGGAGCATGGCCTGCACACCTGGGATAAACCCTCCTTTGCCTGCCTTGCCACCAGGATCGCTTACGGAGAATGCATCACGCCCGAAAAGCTGATGATGATCGATAACGCGGAGCAGCGCCTTGCCGACCTGGGTTTCCGGCAGTACAGAGTCCGGATGCAGAACGGCGCGGCAAGGATCGAGCTGCTGCCGGAGGACGTCGGGAAGCTTCTTTCACCGGCACTGCGCGATGAGATACGTGGGTATTATCATCAGCTTGGCTTCAAGTATGTATCGCTCGACCTCGACGGATATCGCACGGGCAGCATGAACGCAGTACTGGAATAATACAACATCAAAGCGATGCTTGCTGCCGCGCGGGCATCGCTTTGATAATCTTGCGCACTTTTTGGCGCGTTAGCTTATATATTGCAATCCGAGGGCAGATTGTGGTATGCTTTACGCAGAGAGGTGATCTATGATGAAACAGGTGCGGAAGTATCTGCTGCCGCTTGTGATGTTTCTGATTTTTGAGACGGTCGCGGTGACGCTGTGGTTGACAAAGGGAAATATCTTCTATCTGCTCAATTTCAGTTACATCGGCGGCTCCATCGCCCTCGGCGGCTTCCTGATCGCCGGCGGTTACAAATACGCGCGGCGCGTCGTGCAGCTCCTGGTGGGTCTGTATATGCTCGTTTATCTGGGGCTGATCTGCAATGAGAATATGCAGATCGAGGGATTCTGGTACTACCTGTTTACGGGCGTGTTCGAAGCGGCGACCATTCATTACGCCGTCGCAAAGATTTTCGGTCCGCTGCTCTTCGGGCGCGGTTGGTGCGGCTACGCCTGCTGGACGGCGATGGTGCTGGATTTCCTGCCCTATAAAACCCCGTCGCAGCCGCGCAGAAAACTCGGCTGGATCCGGTATGTCACCTTCGCCGCGTCGCTGATCTTCGTGTCTGCGCTCTTTCTTGCCAAGGTCGGCAATATCGAGCGCATCATGTTCTGGGCGTTCCTCGTCGGCAACGCCGCGTATTACGCCATCGGGATCGCGCTCGCGTTTGCGTTCAAGGATAACCGCGCCTTCTGCAAGTATATCTGCCCGATCACGGTGTTCCTGAAGCCCATGAGTTACTTCGCGTTGTTCCGCATTCGGTGCGACAAGGAAAAGTGCATTGATTGCGGAAAGTGCAGGCGCGTCTGCCCGATGGACGTGGACGTGACGGACAACGCGAGAACCCGAAAAAACGGAACGGAGTGCATTCTGTGCATGGAATGCGTCCGCAACTGCCCCAAAAACGCGCTGTGATCTCGTAATTCCAACGAGGCGGCTTCCAACAACCGGAAGCCGCCTCGTTTTCGCATGGCGCATGACAAAAAAGCGGGCATACGGCAAAATGGGTATTGTTTTTTTGGTAAAGTTATTATGCTACACAAATCCATATTGTCGCTGAAAAGGGGGCGTTTTTCTATGGTAAAAACGCGTCCTCCGCTTTGCGTCCCTTTTGGGCGACAAGGATTTGTGTAGCGACAAATGTATTCACTAAGGATTAAGGACATAGGGAGAAAGAAAAATGGAGATTCTGATCATTCTCGGAGCGATCCTCGTGATCGTCATTCAAGCGTTTTGGGCGACCGAAATGCGCAAGGCTGCAATGGAAAAGGGATATCCGGACGCAAAATACTTTTGGTATTCGTTCCTGTTGGGCGTTCTCGGCGCGCTGATCGTCATTGCGCTGCCGGACAGAGGCAGGCAGCCGGAAACGATCGTTGTTCCGCAGCCTGCGCCGCAGCAAAAGACGGAACCTGCTGCAAATCCGAAGACGGAACCGGTCGTGAACCCGAAAGAGGACACGTCCGTCATGCAGCCGAAGGAACGACTTGAGAAGAACGGCGTCGAAATCGTTGACGGCAGGATGTGCGCCGCGGTGGAGATCATCGGCGATAGAATCATCTGCCCCAACTGCGGCACGAAACAATATGGCAACAGAAACGTATGCTATGAATGCGGCTGCAAATTCATAAAGAAGGGATAATGAATTCTGCCTGACGAAAAGGACGTCCGTATGGACGTCCTTTTTATCTTGCCAAAAAGAGGAAAGTGTGCTACTATCAAAATAGAAATACATTTTGAGGAGGAACATTTATGGGTCTGTTCGGAAAACTGTTTGAAAAGAAGATCTGCGACGTCTGCGGCGGCGAGATCGGACTGCTCGGCAACCGCAAGCTCGAGGACGGCAACCTCTGCAAGGAGTGCGCGAAAAAGCTCTCGCCGTGGTTTGACGACCGCCGTCACAGCACGCTGGAGTCGATCAAGGAGCAGCTTGCCTACCGCGAGGAGAACAAGAAGGCGGTCGCTGATTTCCATCTGACGAGAACCCTCGGCGATTCGACCAAGGTACTGCTGGACGAAGACGCTGGAAACTTCATCGTGACCTCTGCCTCTAAGTGGCAGGATACCAATCCCGACGTCATCGCGCTCTCGCAGGTCACCGGCTGCCGTCTGGACATCGACGAAGACCGCGACGAGCTCTACCGCGAGGGCAAGGACGGGCAGCGCATCAGCTACGTGCCGCCGCGCTACCGCTACAGCTATGATTTCTTCATCACGATCAACGTCAACAGCCCGTACTTCAATGAGATCCGCTTCCGCATGAACCGCTCCAGCGTGAGCATGGAGACCGGCGGCGGACTGCTGGGCGGCACGACGTCCAAGCCCGTGGACTACCGCGAATACGAGCGCATGGGCAACGACATCGTCAAGGCGCTGACCGAGTACCGGACGAATGCGCGCGCGGCGGCTGCCGCGGCTGCAGCTCCGAAGACGGCGGTGAAGTGTCCCTACTGCGGCGCAACGACGATCCCGGACGCAAGCGGACGCTGCGAATACTGCGGCGGTGCGCTGAACGGCTGATCAACAGGGGAGAGTACGGCATGAAAAAGCTTACCGCGATCATCCTTGCCCTTGCCGTCCTGCTTTCGCTGGCGGCCTGCGGCGGGGAAGCGAAGCCGGACATTTATTATGGCAAGTACCTGTGTTACAAGATCACCATGCTGGGCGAGGACTGCCCGGTGGACGGCGAATGGCTCCGGCTGGATTCCGACGGCACGGGACGTCTCGGTATTTCTCTGGAAGTCGGCATGGAATGGACGCTTGACGGCGAGGAGCTGACGATCGACGCGCTCGGCGGCCCGTACAAGGGCACGCTGAAGGACGACAGGCTCGCGCTCGACTGGGGCGGCACGATGATGTATTTTGCGCCGCCCGATCAGATCGAACCGAGCGACGAGCCCGAGCCTGCTTCCTTGCTTTCTACCGAGGAGAGCGAGCAGATCCCCTATACCGAGCCTGCGGAGCCGGACTATTCCACTGCGTCCGTCATTGACGCCGCGACGGAAGGACTCAAGCATGACGGCATCCGGATGGAGTTCCACGTGCCCAAGATTGTCTTCGACGGAGAGGGGATCGACTACCTCAACGAGATCATCTACGAGCAGCTCTATGACGGCGTCTATCAGGAGTACGTCGTGAAATCGATGGACGAGTACGGAATGCCCGGGATCTGCAGCATGGATTATATCTGGGGCATTTCCGGCGAATATCTCTCCATTGTCGTCAACTATGCGTATTATGCTTCCGAGGGCTCGGACTTCTTCATCTGCAACGTCGATCTGAGCAACGGCAAGTTTGCCTCCGACGTCGAAGTCCTGTCGCACTTCGGCTATACGGTGGACAGCTTCAACGCCAGGGCGAAGGACGTCATGGGCTCGGTGCTGTTCGACCAGTATGCGTCGTTCCTGGAAGAGGTGGAGGCGGATCCCTCGCTAAAGCCGGATCTCGACGACCTTGTGAAAAGAACGACCTCCGAGGAATATGTCTCCGACGCCTGCCCCTTCGTCGGGCCGGACGGGAAGCTCTGGATGGTCGCGCCGATCGCCTCCATCGCGGGTGCGGATCGCTATATGCAGGTCATTGCGTTCGAAAGCTATCCGATCTCGGAGGCATACCTGAGCTATATCGCCGAATAAAAAGAAGTCTGCCGAAACCCTGCTGATGCAAATTGCCACAGCCCATACGCCCAAAGCGAGAGTCGGTCAGACTTCCACATGAATCATACAACATATCGAAGAAAAACGTAACCCCTCAGAGAGAGAAAGCTGCGAGCCTCCTGAGCGTGATGCACCTCCGCTTGGACGGCTCAGCTTTTCTGCCGTGCCGGATTCAGATTGCGCGCGGAAACAGCTGACAGGAACGGGACTACGAAAAAAGGAAAAAGGGAAATGCGAAAAAAGTGAAAATAGTGCTTGCAAAACCCACCCGGATATGTTATTATACATCCGCAAAATAAATATCCGGGTGTAGCGAAGTTTGGTATCGCGCTTGAATGGGGTTCAAGAGGCCGCTGGTTCGAATCCAGTCACTCGGACCACGGAAAGTCCTTGGAAACACTGCGTTTCCGAGGACTTTCCACTTTTATTCAAGAGGCTGAACAGCGGTTTGTGTAGAGTTTGTGTAGAATTTGTGTGGAATAGCCGTTTTTATGACGATGCGTTACATTACAATCCGGATAATCAAATTATCAATAATCTATTGTTTTTGAAAAAATGACCGAGGACGAAAAGTTGATGTTCGTTGCAGGACGAATCCTCCGGGAGCATCGTGCCGCTTTTGAAGCATTGGCGCGAAATGATTGAGCGCCGCGGCATTTCTTTATCTGCAAATGATCATTGACTCTTGCTGCGGATTCTCTTATACTCTAACTGAGGGGGCGATTATCAATGTTCACGTCGATCCGTAAGTTGGCGAAAAGAGCAGGGATACGCATTCCTGCAGAAACATTGGATGCTTTGGGGCTTCATGAAGAAGACCGCGTTGCGATTGTCCGATCCGGCGATGCGATTACAGAAGAAAAGGCGGCGCCGAAGCGGCACCGCTCGGTAGAAGAACGCTTGACTGCGTTTTACGGGAAGCCGATGGATCAAATTGACAGAATGCAAGAGGATGGTGAAGTGGATTGGGGCGTTCCGCAAGGGACGGAGCAATGGTAGTTCCACACGTCTTCAATATAGAAGCCGGTCCACCCGGATATCGAGGGAACCGGCTTGCTTTTTAGGTGTCATGATTTATATGTGTCGACAATCTTGCAGACATCGCTATTCGCTTTGCTTTTCCGCGAGGCGCGTTTGGGCGTGCCGTCTTCCTTCAACTCCCGCACACTTGCGGTTGCGGATACGCCGTGTCTGGCAGAAGCACTGATTTGTACGTCAGGCGAGAAACCTGCTTTCAAGGTGACAGTCAACGTCTCGTTTGTCGCTTTGGGATTTAACGTAATCCGAACCATACCGTTGCCGAGATCCGTAACCTTTTTCTCCTGAGAAAGCGGGTACGCGGGCAGACAGCGGTTTTGAATCGCGTAAAGGCGCTCGCTTGCCTCCGGCGAAGTATAGGAAGCATAGTTGTTGTCTGTAGTCGATTCAAGCATTCTTCCGAGTAAGAAGCTCTTTGTTCCATCGTCGTCATCGATGCCCATACAGCTGCAAACGAGATATTCGTAGGTATTCCGCAACAGCTGTTTCGCTGCTGCGCAACGCTTGCCCTGAAGATTCAAGAAGACCTCCGGTTTAACGCCGCAGCTTCCCAATACCGACGTGCACCGCTCTACAAACGCCTTGTTATCCAAGACCTTTTCCGGAGATTTATCGGATACGATCGGCATTTCCTTCAGCTTGTTCTCTTTATAATCGCCGCTTTCCAGAAGAGCCTGATAGCGGTGCTGCAGGAGTTGCCCAAGTAACATATTGCACGGTCTCGTGTAGTCCTTGGTTGCCGCGGTGCGTTCAGCCTGGTAATTCAGAATCAAGACAAGACCCTTCTCAAACGAGACGTCCTTCCATTTTAGTTTCCGACTGAAATCTTCCGCGTACCCGTTCAGCAGCAGACAAATGCCGCACGCCAGCCCGTCACGTGCATCAAGGCAATACTGATATAATTTGGCAATCTGATCAGTGGAGAGAATTCTCGGCGTAGAAGCGGCTTTTATTCTCTCCAATTCAGATTCTGCCCGCTTTTCGGGGAGCGGGATCGGATTGTCCATTACCTCACAGTAATGCTCACTGCTGCAGTAATCCCAAAAGTCATGAAGCGCCTTGATTTTTGCTCCGCTCAATTTCTGAAAGCGCAGATTGCGGCGAAAATCGCGTTTGATAAAACTACTCATGCTCTTTTCCGGCAACTGATGCAGAAACAGTTCGAACTCCTTTTTTAAGCGTTTGCGCGCATCGGCTTTCATTTGACTTCTGGTTTTGGAAACAAAGGTATCAAAGTAAAGCATAAGCGCAATGAGCGGCGTGATTGTTTTTGGGGTAACACTTTCAAAAATGCGGTTATAAATCGTCGAGAGATTATCATGACAGAGCCGCTTGCCCCGATCAACCAAGTACTCTGCGAGTTCTTTGCAGATGTCGGAATACGGCGCGTCTGCCGCAAACTTTTTGGACTTAAAAGTGATCTGCCGCCGCAACAGCAGCGGTCTATCAGAGTCGCGTTCTGCTGGAACCTCTGTCTGATCCGTATCGGCAGAGCTTCCATCGCCGTTCTCAGTATTCCTTTTTGCACGCTTATTTTTCAGGGACTTCTCGCGTTTGCTTCTGTCGGTGTCGCCCGCTTTCATGATGCGTCCTGTAGCGGGATCAATGATACAGATCGTTCCCCGATAAGGGCTGCTGCTTTCGGCGCACTGATGGCTGAGCGAGAACCGCAAGGTTACGCCGCTGACTTCCATACAACCTGCTAATTTCACTAACTGCCCGGCTTCGTTCAGTTCGGGTGTAATTTTGCTATCCAGAAGCTCCTCGGCGGTAGTACTTGCGAGGTTGATCGGCGCATCTTTTGTGATCCTAATCTTTGGCTTTTTCATAATCATCCTCCTTCGTGACGCAGCCCAGCGCCGGCTTAATCATGGTAATTTCCTTCTTTGAGCGGAGTTGCAGTTTATCAGCCAATTCTGCTGGGCAGACAATCGAGATGCTTTCTCCGGGCTCACTTGCCTTGAATTCCAATTCACAGCGCGTGGCGTACTGCGGCGTCTGCAAACGAAGTTCATGATAGTCGATTGTTTGCAGCTCGACCCCGTGCGCCAATCGGATGGGCGTAACGGCGGGAGAGTTAGTTAACGTATCCATATAGCAAAAGCGGTTCATTTTAGCAACCAGTTTCTTCTGCTGTTCCGCCAGCCGCAAATCAGACCGTGCCGCCTTGCTTATCTTCGTCTTGTGTCCCATAAGAAAGTCGATCTCATAACTGGCCATACCCATCAGATTTTTCATAAGCGAAGCCGCGTCACGGCGAAGTATGTACGCCGCTAATGATCCGACGTCATCCAGCTCGCTTGCCGGCGGCTTTACATTTTCAACATTGCATCCTGCCGCGATTAACCGCTCCAGAATCCACTCGGCGAGGTCGCCGGATCCGACCATTCCGGGTTCTCCGGATGCTTGAAGTGCAGCAAAGCACCTCTTTAACACCTCGGTATGCCAGAATCCTGCAGGAATCATACGGGTGCTCTGCTTCGTTTTCAACATCGGCGTTTTTTGAATACCGTCCGAAGTCTGGAAAAACACGTTTACGACGCTGTATGATCCGACTTCCTCATCGTCATAAAACTGCACGTCTTTTTCTTCTACTGCGGCGGCTTCCGCAGTCCGCAGGTTGAGCAGCATCAGCACGGCGCTCTTCACCAATGCCGGCTGCGTCTCAGACAGAGTGTAGAGCTCGCGGCAGAATTTTTCCCTTGTCCGCGGGTCAAGCATTTTGAGCTGCTCTTTACTTGACTTTTTTGGATTATCCATACTCCACTGCGGTTCAGGGAGACGTTTCTTCGGATACTTTTCATTCCAAAACGCTGAGACGATCCGGTAAACAGACGACGCATGATGAACAATCGCTCGCACACGGTTCTCATTCAGCTCGATACTCTTGTAGGAGTGTTTCGATTGCGACACCTGCTTTCTCAGAACATCCTTGACCGGCTCCAGATCGACGTCGGTCAGGATTGCGTTGTTCTGCACATCCTGCAAAAGACCAAACACGCGATTGTAAAGTTTGAAATACTGCGTCTGCGTGGTCTTTGCCCAATTAGGAAACGTGTTATTCTCCTCCATGTACGTTTGCAATGCGAGTACAAATCTGTTTTCACCGTTATCAAGCAAATTTGCATTGGCGTCGTCTCTGCATACACGGGCTTGATAGGACGCGCTGACAAGACTAACGATTGTCCGCTTGCACGCGTCTAACGACTCGCCGCGCTGAATCGTTTTCGTATGCTTGATTAATGGCAAGATCTGCTTGTGTGTCTTTCTGCTGCGGGCGACTCCCGTAATATACACGCCATTCTTTCGCTCATGAAAGCTCACCCGCACCAACATATCAGGAAACGGACTCTCGCAATACTCCGCTTCCGGCAATTTCGCACTTTTCATTCTTCTACTACTCATAGCATTCACCCCCGTCGTTCTTCCGTGCGACTCGTTCTGCCTATGAGTTTACCAGATACTTTATTTTCTGTGTTTGAAAAGTGCGTCAGCAAAATCAGCAACTTTCTGTAGAGCCATTTTTTGAAACGAAAACAGGAGAATTGATTATGTCATCCAACAGAAATCAGAAACGCGGGAAATACCTGAAAGGCTGCTATTATGATAAAAAAGCAGCAGCTTTGGGAGATAATTACAGTCCGGATTCAATCTATGAATTTGCCGTTGAGTACAAGAAAACCAAAGATTTCATTTCTGACTATTCCGGTGAGCACAAAGGCTATTCTATTGTTAAAGCAGAGGAACACGGAACGCAAATGCAAAAAAACAATGCACGTAACTTTTGCGCACGCTGCAAAGCATCAGGATATGCACGATACAGCCAATGTAATTATCGACCTTTTGTTGAGAACGAAAACGTAATTACCATTGCTCTTTTTGACAAAGAAGATGACAGCGGTTTCTATTGTAAAAACTGCGATCGGCGCAGATATTTCTATGACTATGACCGCTGCAAGAAAGAAGCGAAGTCGACAATCCAGGACGTACGTTTGCGCAATAGACCAACCAAGATCATTCTCCGTAGGCTTCGTTACTATTGCTCGCATTGCCACGGCTACCTGGGAATGAAGTATTTGCCGGATTTGCAGGCGTATTGCGGCGGAGAAATGACACCTCGACTGGCGGCGAGCGTGCTGCTTTCACAACTGTCTGCCGTTAAGCGGGAGCATATCGCCGAAGCATACGGTTTATCCAAAAGCCTGATTGATCGCATTAAAAATAGAATGATTGAACAGACAAAAGAGGCTAAACTGATCCTTGTACATAAAAACGTGGAAGAGCATTTGAACAGCGAGGTGATTTGCAGGGTTTTCAAAGACAAAAAAAGCGGACATGTATACTACGCATATTTTTTGAAGACAAAAGCAGGAGAAATCCAACTGATCAATATCATAACGCAAGCCGTACGTGATGCGGCAGCAGATTTGGCGCAGGAGCCGGTCAGCTTTATCAAACGCTTCCATCAGAGCGAGTCGTTCTACTTTACGTGCTTTTGCATTCTCGCAGGCGAAAAGCACATTCGCGGTCAACAACTGAAAAAACGGTTGGATGAGTTGACCAAATGGTATTATATGCTGACGAATCCTCCGAAAAAGCTTTCCTTATTTCACGATGATCCAGACACACCGGAAAATAAGGTGGAAAAGCGCATTCTGCTAAATCTTCTACGCAGAACGTATACAAGCGGATTTGAAGAAACGCGCGACCGTTCGGATTTAGCTGATGGACGCGGCTTTGCGTATTACATGCCGCAAGAAACCGCTCCTTCAGATTATGTTACTTCTTTTATTTCCACATTTGCATCTGCGGACCAATCCGGAAGTGATGTGCCGTATACAGAAGTAATCAACAGACTCCTGTACTTTAACCCTGCTGTTATCAGGAAAGAAGAAATAGAATACTTTACTGAAGGAAATCCTTTCAACTTGGGTCTTTCTGCGTTTTATTTAGAGGTTAACCGAAGTTCTCCTCCTCCGTTCGGCGCGCCGATTTCGTGTCTCGAACACTTTATAAAGAACGGGCTTCTTCGGGAAGACAATACCCGGCTCATGCCTTGCATTCTGATGCAAAGCAACACGGAGGATCGCTCGTATGAAGGGCGAGAACTCCCGTGCGGACTTTCCTGCGGAAGCTGTCCTCATCTCGTAGAATTGACATAGCGAGACGAGACTCCTGTAGTAAGCAATCATAATGCCCGGCTTTGACTGCGGAATCGAAAAGATCCTCAGTTAAGCCGGGCGTTATCTATCTCAACGACATTTTGTTTTCAGAGTTTACAACTGCGGCTTGTAAAGCTGCCTGCCGTCAAATGCCAAAAGCCGATCGGTATAGTTGCCGGGCGAGATTTCGTCCAGCGCCTCCATGGCAGCTTCTGTTTTGCTGTCCAGGCTGTCAAGCTGCGACAGAATGATTGCTTCCAGCGTCATAGGCAGAACTGCCGCGCCATGTTCGGGGCTGCCGTGATGGGAAAGCAGCAAGTGTTTCAACTGAGTGATCCTGTTTGACGGCTTTTCAAGAAAAAAGCTATCGACGATCCGCGCTCCGAGCACAGAATGACCGAACTGACGTCCCTCCGGCGTATAATCCGCGACAAGCCCACACTTGTTCAGATGGAACTCCAAAGCTTTGCCGATGTCATGAAAAATGATTCCGGCAGAAAGAAGATCCATATCGATTGCGCTTTCTCTGCCGGGGCATCTGTTGTAAACCCAGCAAAGGGCTTTGGCGAGCATAAGCATCGTATAGATATGCATCAGCAAGCCGCCGATAAACGCATGATGAACACTTTTGGCTGCCGGCAGCGTCTTAATCATATCCTCGCCAAACCAACCGATAATGCTCTCGCAAATATGCTTGAGCGCAAGGTCCTTCATGCTGTTGATGGTTTTCACCACTTCCGCAAAACATGCTTCCACGTCGATTGGGGCAGTGGGCACGATCTGGGAGGGATCAAACACGGTCTTGTCCTCAACACAGCGAATGCTGTCCGCCGTGATCTGCTTTTCTCCATTATACTCGCCAACTACGCCCTGCACGGAGACAAAGGATCCCTCCATGCCGGCGACATCGTTCTCTGTCGTGTTCCAAGCTACCACGCGAACCCGGTCCTTTCCGCGGATAAGAGCCCCGGTGACGTAAGGCTTTCCTGCCTGCGTTTTAAGGATACGAATACCGGAGAACACGAAAATATCATCAACTCTTTCATTGTAATTCAGCATTATGAAACTCCTCCTGCTGCATTTGCAGCGTTCAAAACATCGACTGCCGCTGCAAGCGTGTCAATGGATGTGTGAATATAGTTGTCCGTAGTGGAAATGCGCGAGTGCCCTGCGAGTCTTGCCACAAGGTCAATGGAGATGCCTCTTTCCTGCAGGCGCGTAACGTAAGTATGCCTGCAGCAATGCGGCGAAAGCAGACGTATGCCTGGGATCTGCTTTAACGCAGCGTAATACTGCCTGCGGAAGGTACCGACGCTGTAAAGGCTGTTCCCGCGAGAGGATTCCCATACATACTTGCTTCCGCCGAGCTCACGGACGCGCTTGGCGAAAAAGCGGTAATTCGAGGGGATCGGGATCGTGCGGCGGCTGCGCTTGCTTTTCGGCGGACCGAGCTTCGGCTGACCGTCCACCATTTCGATTGCCTTCGTAATATGGACGGATGACCCGTCAGATGCAATATCGCCTTTGGTCAAAGCAAGCAATTCCTGCGTCCGCATACCGCTGCCGATCATCAGAAGGATGCTGTTACCAAGCAGATTGTCCTGCAGATGGTCGATCATCAGCTGTACTTCGGCTTCCGTAAAGGCATCCTTGGAGCCGATGTCTTCTTCGTCCGCCTGCGCAAGCTTGCGCTTCGCCTTGGCAACCGCGGCAGGATTCTTGTCCACAAGATCGTTGGCGATCCCGGCGTTGAAGATCTGGATCAGCATCGCCTTGCACTTGCTGACTTTGGAGCGGGAATACCCCTGCTCGGTCAGCGCATCCAAAAACCTGTTAATGTCGATCTGCTTGATATCGCAGAGCTGCCGCTCTCCGAAATAGTTGATCAGCGTACTCAACGTATATTTGTAGTTGCTGTACGTAGACGGCTGGACTTCGGTCTGATAATCCTGATACCAGGTGTTCGCCCACTCTGCAAAAGAGACGCTTTTCTTGGTATCCATGTTTTCAGCCTGCTCCTGCTGGTAATTACGCACCATCTGCTGAACTTCGCCTTTCGTATCGGCGGTGAAACAAATAATATTCTTTTTACCGTCGGGGCGATATCCCATCATCAGCTTTGCATGCCACTTTCCGTTGCTCAAACGGACAATGCTTCCCGAACCGTTCGCTTTCCTTTTCATGCCGTGGCCTCCTATGCTGACAGCATCGCATCACGCAAGCTCTTCGGCATCTGCGTGTGCTGCTGGATCCAGATCTGGAGAGCCGTACTCGGAACGCGAATGCTGCCCCCAAACCGGCAGACGGGGAAGTCCTTCCGGTGGGTCAGCTCATAGGCGGAGGCCAGGCTGATGTTCAGGATCGCCTTAACCTCGGCGATCGTCAAAAACTCGGACTGTTTTCTTTCGTTCATTTTGCAATACCTCACTTTCTGTTTCTGTGTGAAGCTGCTGCAATCAAACCTTGAAAACGTCCGAGTTTCGTGGTATGATGAATTCGCAGACAGCTTCTCTTTGTCGGGTGGCTTTCTTGCGGTCGTGCAGGATGTTGCAGCATTCTGCACGACATTTTGTTGAATTGCAAAGTTAAGTTCCAGTCATCTGAGTTGCCAGCCGGAAATTAAGATTGCAAAACCTTTCATAGAATTTAAACTTGCAAATATGGGTTCTGTATATTGAAATCCACAAGGACATCGGATATAATGATTATGCTTTCTCAACGTGCAGGGTAGGGCAACGCTGAGGAGCGACCTGAGCGGCACATTGGGTTCCGTGGGGCAGCATCTTCGGGTGCTGCTCTATTTGCTGCCCCATGGAAACCAAAGCGATAAACCTCGGGGTCTAAGGGGCAGAGCCCCTTACAAAAAGTCATTGCAACAGAGATGGAAGTTACTATTGCAAAATTGTGCCGTATCTTTCATCTCTATTGGCGCTTTTTGAGCCAGATATGCTTTGGCATAGTAACTTCTGGTTTGCAATCCGAATTTTCAGTCTGCCTATATTTTGCAAGATTTACTTCCAGATTTCTTGAATTCCCGGAACTTACTCTTGCAAGAAATCTCTGATCCGGAACTTACTTTTGCAAACTGGAACTTCGTTTTGCAATTGAGCCTGCACGACATTTTTGTGTCGTGGCATCTCAACCACAATTACATTATATCAAATATTTTGATATTGTCAAGCGATTTTTGATATTTTTATAAAAATTTTTATTGCAACATCTTAAAGAGAAAGACATTATCACATAATTCTTGATGTCTGAAGATTTTAATGTATAATCCAATATTTTTCTTGATGTTCTGCGAAAAAGTGATATACTATCTTTACAAACACAAGGGAGGACTCAAAATGAACATGACGCAAAAAATCAGGATCCTACTTATTACACAGGGAAATATTTCCGAAGCGGAACTTGCAAGAAGATTGGGTATCACACCGCAAAAACTGAGTTATAAGTTTAAGAAGAATAACTTTACGATTCCCGAATTGGAACAGATTGCCAAAGCATTGGGCTGCACCTTTGAATCCAACTTCCGCGTCAACAGCACCGGAGAAGTCGTCTGATCGGAGACCGACAAATCAAATAACAAACTGCCTGCCATAGTGACCTTGCTATTCTCAACAAGGCATATGACAGGCAGCTTCTATTCAGAGAAAACAGCGTTTATAGTTTCTCTGTGGCAACAAAAAATTGCCGTGAAAAAATCCTTAATTCTATTGGGCATTGTGTTTCTGATACAAATTCTTCGAAGTTCTTGCGATAGCGTTTAGATGAAGAAGGCTTCGCATTCGGGCTGACAGAGTTCTCAAGCCGTCACATATGTCGCAATGAGAATTGTTTTGGTGTTCTCAAATCACTGATCCGCGTTTGTCAAAAAGCTTCTTCCGCGAAACGTTCGCTGTCTGCGGATCAGCGCCGCCAGATAGACGGCGAACAACGCTGCCGCTGCCGCCGCGCCGACGAGATAGGAAACGGTCCTGTTTAGCTGTAAGCCCTCTTTTGCCATGAGGATGTAGGTCACGCTGACACCGGTCATAAAGGTCGCGGGAAAGGCGGTCAGCAGGGAGCCGAAGCGGTACTTGCCCTTTTTGAGCAGATACGCGGTCGATACCCACAGCGCGATCATGGCGAGGGTCTGATTGCTCCACGAGAAGTAGCGCCAGATGGTCTGGAAGCCGTTGTCGTTGACGATGGCAAACCACGTCAGCAGCCCGCCGACGCCCAGCAGCGGGATCGTCAGCAGCAAACGGTTTTTGACGCTCTTTTGATCGAGCTTGAAAATCTCCGCCAAAATCAGCCGCGCGCTGCGAAAGGCGGTGTCGCCCGAGGTGATGGGGCAGGCGACGACGCCTGCGACCGCGAGCACGCCGCCGAAAACGCCGAGCACGCCGGTGGAGATCTCATAGACCACGTTGGACGCGCCGTTTGCAAGCGCGTCATTGAGAAGCTGCGTCGTGCCGTAGAAGGCTACGCCGGCAGCCGCCCAGACCAGGGCGATGACCGATTCGCTGATCATCGCGCCGTAAAAAATCTTTCGACCTTCCTTTTCCGAGCGGATGCACTTGGCGATCATGGGCGACTGCGTCGCGTGGAAGCCGGACACCGCGCCGCAGGCGACCGTGATGAACATGTACGGCCAGACGGGCGTACCGTCCGGATGCAGGTTTTGCAGGGAAAGCTCCGGGATCGTGAACTTTCCGCCGGAGAACAGGATCCCGCCGATGACCGCGGCTGCCATGACGATCAGCAGCACGCCGAAGACAGGATACAGCTTGCCGATGAGCTTGTCGATGGGCAGCAGCGTCGCCAGCAGATAATAGGCAAGAATGACGACCGCCCAGAACGTGCCGTTCATCCAGTCCGGCGTCAACTTGTCGAGCAGACCCGCGGGGCTGGTGACAAACACCGTGCCGCAGAGCACCAGCAGCACGACCGAAAAGATACGCATGACCCACTTGGCAACTTTTCCAAGGTATGTACCCGACAGCTCCGCGATCGAAGCGCCCCCGTGCCGTGAGCTAATCATGCCGCTCATGTAGTCGTGCACCGCGCCGCCCAAAATGGAGCCGAACACGATCCAAAGGAAGACCACCGGTCCGAACACCGCGCCCATGAGCGCCCCGAAGATCGGTCCCGTGCCCGCAATGTTCAGAAGCTGCACCAGAAACGCCTTCCACGGCTTCATCGGCACGCAGTCCACGCCGTCGTTGATCGCAATGGCGGGCGTTTTCCGGTCATCCGGGGCAAAAATCTTTTCCGCGACCCTGCTGTAGATTAGATAGCCCACCAGCAGGACCGTAAACGAAATCAACAACGAAATCATAGTATTCCTCTTTTCTGCCGGCTGACTACTCAGCTATGTTTGTTCAGACCTGTCCGGGATCGTCACCGTCACCACGGTTCCGCCGCCGTCGTCGGGCTGTATCGTTAACTTGCCGCCGCACATGATTTCGAGCCTTTCTGCGAATATAGCGTTCACGCACAATTCGCCCCCAATGTCTGATTCTGCAATTATTTTAAACCGAAGCGGCGAAAAATGCAAGCAATGAGCGAAAATCCGGATTTGACAATTTGGAACATCGCCTTGACTATGCTGCGGAGAATTTGTTACAATACTGAATGAGAAAGAATACCTGCATAACAAAGCTTTCGCAGACAAGGATGTGAGGGAATGAAAAAGAGCGCGCTGTTCTCTTCGCGGCTGAGCCGCGAGGATCCCGGCAGACCTGCCATCGTGAGCGGCGGTACAAGCTGCACCTACGCCGAGCTGTATCGGGGAATCGACGGACTGAACAAAAAGCTGCGCGAAATGGGCGTCGGAAAAGGCAGCCGAGTCGCGCTGTGGGGCTATAACTGCGCCAACTGGCTCATCGCCTTTTTCGCCGTCGTGCAAGCGGGCGGCACTGCCGTCCTGCTGAACTACAGCATGAGCGCCGAGGATGCGCGCGAGCTGCTTTCCATGACGGAAACGGACTTCCTGCTCTGCGGCGACAATGGGGAGACGAAAAAGGAGCCGGACGCCATGCGGAAGCTTGCCGCTCTGACCGGCATTGGCGAAAGCCGCTGCCTGGATATTCGTCCGTCCGTGCTGGATTTGGCAACCGCCTTCCCGGACGGCGCGGAAGAGCCGGACGCCCGCACCGAGGACGAAGCGAAGGATACGGCGTTTATTATCTTCACCTCCGGCACCACCTCCAAGCCCAAGGCGGTGCAGATCTCCCAGCGGGCGCTTTCCTTTGACGCGGACGCTTTCAACGGGAACATCGCGGACTCCGCCGGGCGCAGCGTCTGCGTGGCAGTGCCGCTGTTCCATATTCTGGGTCTGCTTATGAGCTACGCGTATTTGTGCCGGGGAGCGACGGTGTGTCTGCCCGCCAACTACAAGCCGGATACGCTGCTGCGGGAGATCGGCGCGCACCGTCTGTCCGATATGGCGGCGGTCGGCGCGGTCTATCTGGCGCTGGCGGAGGCAGAAGGCTTCGAGGAGAACGCGGCGCCGCATCTGCGGCTTTGCATGATCGCGGGCGGCATGTCCACCCCGGTGCAGATGATGCGTCTGGAGCTGCAATTTGCCAACGCCACCTTCATCAACATGTACGGGCAAAGCGAAGCCGCGCCGCTGACCATGGTGCGCCCGGGCGATCTGGTCGAAAAGCGGGCGCAGACCGTGGGCAAGCCCGTCGAGGGGCTGGACGTCCGCATTGCAGACGGCAGGGGCGGCTTCCTGCCAAAGGGCGAGATCGGCGAGGTGGTGGCGCGCGGCGACAACCTGATGAACGGGTACGACAAGCTGCCGCCGGAAAAGCAGCCGATCGACGAAAACGGCTGGCTGCACACCGGAGATTTGGGCTATTTCGACCCGGAGGGCTTTCTGCATCTGTCCGGACGCATCAAGGACGTAATCATCCGGGGCGGAGAAAATATCTCTCCCTCGGAGATCGAAAATGCGCTGAATCAGGTGGAAAACGTGCGGGACGTCAAGGTCATGGGCGCGCCGCACCCCATTTACGGCGAAAGCGTGGAAGCCTGCGTCACCATGACAGGCGGCGAAACGGGCTTCGACCCCGAGAAGATTAAGACCGACCTGCGGAGCAGGCTCGCCCGCTTCAAGATCCCCTCCCACATTTTCCTGTACGAACAATTCCCCTTGAACGTAAACGGCAAGATCGATCAGCGCGCGCTGCGGACCGATCTGCTGCGCCGCCTTCGCGCTTTGGAGGTGGACGAAGAGCTTGCGGGCGGCGTGACGGTGTTCGACCTCGTGGTGAAAAACAGCAGCTACGCCATCGTGCCGGTCACCAGCCTGGTCAATGAACTGGCGAGCGCCGTCGGGTATAACATGCGGCGGGCGCTGTCCATCCGCCTGGCGGTGGAGGAAATGCTGACCGAGCGTATTCTGGACGCCTATTCCGCCGCCGGGGATATCCGCGTGAAAATCACCCTGATGCCGGAATGGCTGCGGGTGTCCTTCAGCGACAGCGGCGCGGAATACTTTATCGACAAGCGCCGGGATACCTCCATGAGCGCCAAAATCATCCTGAAGGCAGTCAGCGATTTCCATACCGACTACCTTGACGGCAAGCCCGTTTACTGCATGGATTTTCTGTATGAAAACGAATTCAGCATCCAGGAGTTTTTACTGAAGAGCAAAGGAGACGATTGAGTGATGGCACAGCAGAATACTTCGCCCAGATTCGAGGCAAAGGAATGGAACGCCGCCGGCTCCACCCAATTCTACGGCAAAGCGAGAAAGCGCAGTTACATCGTGGAGGTAAGCCTTTCGGAAGCGATCCGCGGAGATCTGCTTCAGCAGGCGGTGGACAAGACGCTGCAGCGCCTGCCGTATTACCGGTCAACCTTTGTGCGGAAAAAGGGGCTCTATTACTACGCTGACAACGACCTGCCCTTTTTAGTGGCGGAGAGCAAAGAGCCGCGGGTTATTGGCGGGGAGATCACCAATTACCACATGCTGGACGTGACGTACTGGGAGAACAGGATCTCCTTTGCCATGTTCCACGGTCTGTGCGACGGATTGGGGCTCAATCGCTTTATCGAGGCTGTGCTGTACCACTACGTCTGCCTGAAGGACGGGAAGGAATACAGCGACGAGGGCATCTATACCGAAAAGATCCCCTATGACCCGGAGGAGCTGGCGGATATCCACGCCGAAAAGCGCAAGGCAGACACCAAAAAGCTCCGGACGATGCTGGGAAGTGAGAAACGCTTCCGCCTGCCGGAGCTGCAGGGTCAGACGGTGGAGAAGATGTACGCGCTTCCCTTGCGGGTGAAAACGGAGGATTTTCTGGGTTGGTGCAAAAAGAACGGCGCTTCACCCGCCACAGCGGCAGCCGCCATCATGACTCAGTCCATCGCCCGCGAGAACGAGATCCGGAAAGGCGTCATCATGTGCGTGCTTCCCGCGTCTTTGCGCAAAACCTTTCATGTCGAGAAAACCTTCAAAAACTGTACTGCCGCCCTGTTTCTCCCCACCAAGCCGGAGAAGGCCCGCATTCTGACCGCCGGCGCGCTGGCAGGAAGGCTTCGGATCGCCTTGAAGGAGCAGATGAACGGCGAGCTTCTGCCGCTTGTCTGCGCGGGTATGAACACGCTCATCCATCTTGGCGCAAAAATGCCCACCTACGGTTTGAAGACGAAGCTGCTGGCGATGGGCGAGAACAAACCCCAGGACACCTTCTACGTTGACTATGTGGGCAGCCTGCGCTGCAATGATTACGCCGACCAGATCACCGACGTGCGGTATCTGAACGCGCCGCCACCCAACGGCGCCACGTTTGTGTTGATGAGCGAGACGGCAGGTTATTTCCATATCAACTTTACCCAGACCGTGGCGTCCGACCGTTATTATCTGGGATTCGCCGCGATTCTGGACGAGCTGGGCATCCCATATGAGAAGATGCCCTATGAATCGTACCTGAATCCCGTGGTGGAGCTGCCGTCCGAGAATCGAAGATGAATCGTAAGGAGAGAATGAAATTGAGCAATCAACGCCAGAGCTTTGAGAAGAAGGAGCTTGCCCTTTCCGCCAGCCCCTACGTCTATCTGCCCATGGATATTCCCACCTACGTGGTGGAGATCACCCATCGGGATGAGATCAACGGGGAACTGCTCCAGCAGGCGGTGAACAGGACCCTGACGCGGATGCCGTATCTGGCGGACAGCTTTACGGTGGAAAAGGCGGCGGTCTGGTATGCGAAAAACCCGCTGCCGATGGAGGTGGGGCATACCGCCTCCCTGCGCCGCGTGGGCGGTCCGGAGACGAATTATCATATGCTCGACGTGACGTGGGACGGAAATATCACCTGGTTTTCCATGTTCCACGGCTTCTGCGACGGGCAGGGCGTCAACGCGTTTATCGAATCCGTTCTGTACCATTACTACTGCAGGAAGGACGGCGTGGAATACGAGGCGAACGGCGTCCGCACGGACAAGGAAGTCATGTCAGACGCGGAGACCTTCGAGCCGCTCTCCAAAGCCTATGAGGTTTCTCCCGATTTCCAAATGCCGGAGCGCAGGGAGCAGCCCAAGCCCTATCACCTGCCCGACATCGTTGCGACGCCCGGCGGAGAAGTGCAGGAATACGGCTTTTCCATTCCCTCCGAGGCGTTCATGGGCTTTGTGAAGGCGAACGGCACGTCCCCCGTGGTCGCGCTTTCCATGCTAATGGGAGAAGCGATCCTAAAAAAGCACCCGGACGCCGACGCGCCGATTTTCGCCAATATTCCCGTTTCCATCCGCCGGATGCTGGGCTGCGAGGAAACCTTTAAGAACTGCTCCAGCCGCGCCGTGCTGCCCCTCACCGGAACGCCCATGGACGCGCTGCCCTTCGCCGCCCGTGCCGGCGCCCTGCGGGGCGTGCTGAAGCAGCAGATGGCGCCGGATCTCTTCCGCAGCATTTATAACCGAATCGGTCAGATGTACCGCCAGAGGATGATGGAGGGAAACGATTATTGGGAGGAACTGCGCAAGCCCGCCGGCTTCATGACGGTCTGCCATGACACCTTCTATACGGATTATATCGGCAGGCTGCACGAGACGGAATACTCCGATCAAATGACCGACGTACGCTTCCTCTGCTCGCCCGCCGCGGGAAACACCCTGCACATCAACATGATCGAGCATCACAGGCGTTTCCGGATCGACTGCCTCGCCTGCAGCGACGTCACGCCGCTGATGGACGCGCTGGAAGAAGCCTTCCGGGCGTACGACCTGCCCGCGCAGCGAATCGGGGAGCAGTGCTTCACCCTCGCTCTGACCGCATGGCGGGAAGGGATGTAACAGCCCTACAGCCGATAAACCCGACAAGCGCAGAATGAGAATTTCCAATCCATGCCCCCGGCAGATCGCGCCCCGATTCTGCCGGGGGCATTGCTATTTTTCGGCAGGATCGGCTTGCCGAAAAAAAGTTTGACATTTTGGAAACCCCTATTGACGGAAAGAAAGAAAAACAATACAATAATGATGAATAAGTATAAACTGAAATCGGAGGGGAAGCGCAGGCGGACCGCTTTGGGCGGTCTTGCGGCGTTGCGAAACCGGAAGAGGAGAAACGGGATGAAAAAGCTTCAAAAACATCAAGTGCGGCTCGGACTGGGTTTTACGGTAGCGGTCGCGCTGCTGATGGTCGGAATGACTTGCGTCATTTTTTATGCGACAAAAGACTATGAGAGAATGCAGCTGTACCTGTATGATTGCGGCATCGACGTACTGGGCGCGCTTGTCTGCGCGGCGTTGTATTTCGGCTGTATGAAGCAGGACGGGGACGGCGCAAAGGCGTTCAGGACCCTGACCGTTTTTGTGAGCGCAAGCTTTGCGGTGAATTTTCTCCTTTACTATGTGTTAGGCGTGCCGGAGCGGCGCGTTTTCACGTTCCTGTTCGTCCTGTTCAGCAAGCTCTTTGATCTGGCGATGATCTATTTCTTCTATCAGTATATGAAAAGGACCCTCGGCTTCAAGGGAAAACTTACGCTCTGGGCGGACAAAGGGATTCCTATTCTGCTCGTGCTTGAAAATCTGGTCATATTATCCAACATTCTCTATCCGGTCACCTTCCTGATCGATGAGAGCGGAATGTATTCCGCGACGGGGGCTTCTTTTGCGGAGGATATCTACTTGCTCGTGGCGTCGCTTATTACGGCGATCCTCATTATCCGAAGCGAAAACCCGCGCAATCAGAAGGCAGCCGGTCTGACGTTTATCTTTTTGCCGATCGTAAACTACGTATTGGTCGGGGGAGCGTTCGGCGAAGCGTCTCAATACGGAATGATCCTGATGTCGCTGATCATTATGTACTGCATCATCTTCAACGACCGGAGCAGCAAACTGGCGGCGACGCAGACCGAGCTCAACATGGCGACGGAGATCCAAGCGAGCATGCTTCCCTCGATCTTCCCGGCTTTCCCGGATAGGGAGGAGTTCGACCTCTACGCCAGCATGGACCCCGCCAAGGAGGTCGGCGGCGATTTCTACGATTTCTTTATGATTGACCCCGATCACCTCGGCGTTGTCATTGCGGACGTCAGCGGAAAGGGCGTGCCTGCCGCGCTCTTCATGATGATCTCCAAGACGGTCGTCCAGAACTTCGCCATGCTCGGAATCAGCGCGGCGGAGGTACTGAAACGGGCGAACGATTCGCTCTGCGCCCAGAACAAGATGGAGATGTTCGTGACCACCTGGATCGGCATTCTGGAGCTTTCCACCGGCAAAATGACCTGTGCAAGCGCAGGGCACGAGTACCCGGCGATTTACCACGACGGAGCATTCGAGCTGCTCAAGGACAAGCACGGCTTCGTGCTCGGCGGCATGGAGGGCGCAAGGTACCGCGACTACGAGATCCAGTTTGAAACGGGAGACAAGATCTTCGTCTATACTGACGGCGTGCCGGAGGCGACCGACGCAAATAAGGAACTGTTCGGCACAGACAGAATGCTTGCCGCGCTCAACTCCGAGGCGGAGGCAACTCCGAAGGAGATCCTCCGGACCGTCCGTGCATCGGTCGACGAATTTGTCGGCGCCGCCGAGCAGTTTGACGATCTGACAATGCTCTGTTTGGAATACAGAAAAAAGAAGTGATTTCTATGAAAGGGTTTTGTGAAAAGAAATTCGGCTCCATGCTGATATCCGGTACCTTCACCAAGGCGGTGATGTATTTGATGCTGCTCAGCGACAGCATCATCGCCGGATTTTTCATAGGCGAAGCGGGTGTTGCCGGAATTAACGCGATCACGCCGATTACCGCCGTCGTTACCTTTTTCGGAGATCTGGTCTCTACGGGCGTCGGTATCGTTTTTACCCGCGAGGTCGGAGCGATGAAGAAACGCCGCGCCGACGAGATCTACGGACAGGGGCTCATTATCAGCATCGGCATCGGACTGCTCTCGGCGCTTTTGATTTTCTTCTTCCAAAATACGTATTTCAGCGTGAGCGGCGTTACGGGCGACACGCTGGAACAAGCACTTCAGTACTACCGGTTCGTTCCGATCAACGCTTTTCTGACCATTGTGATCTTCTATCTTGAACAGATGGTCTACAGCGACGGGGACGAGCTCTGCAACAATATCTGCTATGGGTTCCAGATTGGCGGGAACATCATCTGCTCGATCATCCTGACAAAATTCCTCGGAATGACGGGTATCATTTTAGGCTCCGTGATCGGAAACAGTCTCGGTATCCTTGTCTGCCTCGGGCATTTCTTCCGAAAGAAAAACACGCTGCACTTCGTTTGGCATTTGTCTGTCAAGGACTTTTTATTGACTTCAAAGTACAGCATCGTGGATTCGTCCGTATATATCTGCTGGGGCTTGATGGACTATGTAATGATAGGGTTTATTTCGCGCAACTACGGCGATTCCGGTCTGGTAGCGCTTGCCGTGGTCGTCAGTCTGATCGAGTTCGGCGTCGTTATGGACGGCGTTGGGATGGCAATGCAGCCGCTGATCGGCACCTATTTCGGGGAAAAGAATCACAAGCTCATAAAAAGAGTGATGAAATCTGCCATAAAAGCCGCGATCGCGGAAGGCGCAGTGGCAACCTTGCTGATTATGATATTTGCAAAGCAGTTCTGCGGCCTGTTCGGTGTGACCGGGGGAGCCACGCTTGATTCTTCGATAACGGCAATTCGGATCGTATGTCTCGGATTTATATTCTGCAGTACGGTGTCGCTGACCACTTCTTACTATATGCTGATCGACCGTATCGGTATGGCGACTTGCTTCGCGTGCTTTCAGAACGGTCTGTTATACATTCTCCTTCCGATCCTCGGCTCCGCCGTTTTCGGGATCAACGGCATGTGGGCCGGCTTTGCCGTTGCTCCGATCCTGACGCTGATCTGCGCGTATCTCTTTGTGTACCTGCGATACGGCAAGGATAACTTCCCGTTCTTGCTAAAAGATATGGGCTCGGAGATCGTCGTTATGGACGACGTCCTTACTACTGCTGCCGCGTCTGCGCTCTCCGAACAAGTCGCAGACTGCCTGCTCTCGCATCAGTATCCGAAAGAGACAGCCAATCGCGCGGCGCTGTTTACGGAAGAAATAGTACTGACGGTTCTTGACGTCAACAAACAGTCGAAAAAACCTGTTCTGTGCGAGCTTTCGCTTTTCTTCGAAGACGATCACGTTCTTGTCATTGAGCGCGACTCGGGAAAACTGTTTGACCTGACCGACCCGGACGCGGAAATCAAGGGACTCAGCGGCTTTGTCCTCAACGGTCTTATGGAAGCGCACGATGAGAAAGCGTACCTCATTACCACCGGATATAATCGGAATATGATACGTTTTTCCCGCACGTAAAAAGATAACGGAAAGGAAAAAATATAATGAACGTATACGATTTTGACAAAACGGTTTTTGCGGGGGATTGCTCGATCGGTTTTTGTATTTGGTGTATGAATCACCATCCTAAGCTGTGGTTCACGTTTTTCCCGAAAGCGGTCGTCAACCTGATCCGGAAAAAAACGGGGAAAATGCCGGAGTACCTGATGCAGCGCAAATTTTTCAGCTATCTGACGCTGATCGACGATTTCGACGTGCAGATCGAGCGTTACTGGAACAAAAATGAGAAGAAGATATCTGCGTGGTATCTGGCGCAAAAGAGACCGGACGATCTCATCATCAGCGCGTCGCCGACCTGCATCATTGAGCCCATCGCAAAGCGGCTCGGCGTGCAGTTTATGGCAACGGAATACGACCGCGAATACGGCGTGCTGCTGAACAACCTGATGTATGCGCGGGAAAAAGCCAAGTACATCTTTGACCACGGCTTTCCGCTGATCGAGAATTTTTACTCAGACTCCCTTGCGGATACGCCGCTCGCCTTATGCGCGGAAAAAGCCTATCTGGTGACCGACAACGCCAGCACCGTGGTCGATTGGCCGGAACTGGACGAAGAAACCATGAGCAAGGTGAAAGAGAAAATCGACACGGGCTGGAACATCCATCTGAAAGAGGAAGCGTAAGTGTATATCATCATATACGACTTCGGAACAAGCAGCGTGAAAACCTGCCTGTTTGAGATCGGTTCTGAAATCCGTCTTGCGGCAAGCGCAACGGCCGGGTACGACCTTTATATTTCCGACAACGGCGGCGCGGAGCAGGATACGGAGCAATGGTGGGCGGCGTTGTGCTCGACCACCCGCGAGCTGTTTCAAAAGACAAGCGTCAGACCCTCCGAGATAGAGGGAATGGCGTTCTGCTCACAGATGCAGGGCACCGTTTTCGTGGATGAGAGCGGGAACGCCCTGCGGCGGCCGATGAATTACCTGGATCAGAAGGGCGTCAGAGAGTATCAGCAATTCATGGGCTCCGGACTGATCAAGGTTTCCGGCTGCAGTCTTTACAAGCTTTTACGGAATCTGCTCGTCAACTACGCCGGTTCCACCAGCGCCAAGGATCCGGTCTGGAAGTACAAGTGGGTAGAAAACAACGAGCCGGACGTTTTCAAAAAGATCTATAAGTGGCTGGACATCGGCGACTATCTCGTCGCGCGCTGCACGGGCAGGATCGTAAGGACCGCCGATTCCGCCTTTGCGACCTTCCTTTATGACACGCGCAAGGGAAAGGAAGGCTGGAACAAGGGTCTTCTGAAAATGTATCAGGTGAAACCGGATCACATGCCGGACATCATCGACTGCACGGATTTGGTCGGCGGGCTGACAGCGAAGGCTGCGGAGGAGCTCGGACTTGCTGCAGGAACGCCTGTCTTCGGCGGCGGAGGCGACACGACCTTCGTCAACATCGGCGCCGGCTGCACAAGACCGGGAGACACGCATATCTACGTCGGAACGTCCGGATGGGTCTCCACCTTCCTGGATCATCAGACCGTTGATATTGGCGCCATGATCACCGGCGTCCTGTCGGCAAAGCATGGGTATTTCAATTATTACGCAGAGCTGGAAACGGCGGGAAAGTGCTTTGAGTGGGTCAAGGATCATCTTGCGCTGGACGAGGTAGGCGTTTATTTGGAGCACACCAAGGTCACAGACCTTGAGAGCAATTATACAAGCGTTTATGAATACCTTTCAGAAGAAGTCGGCAAAGTCCCGCCGGGCGCAAACGGCGTGATTTTTACCCCGTGGCTGCACGGAAACCGCTGCCCGTTCGAGGACTCCAACGCGGGCGGAATGTTCTTTAATATCCGAATTGAAAACGGCAAGAGAGATATGATCCGCGCGGTTCTCGAGGGGATTTGCTATCACCTGCGCTGGCTGCTGGAAAGTGAAATGCGGAAGGTGAAAACGTCCGACGTCATCCGATTCGTCGGCGGCGGCGCTCTGTCGCCGGTCACCTGCCAGATGCTGGCGGACGTCACCGGACGGACCGTTGAAACGGTAAACAATACGCAGGAGGTCGGCGCGATCGGCACCGCGCTTGTCGTCGCGGCAGGCATCCAAGGGGCTGACGTGCTGGAGCTTGCCCGCCGACTTGTCAAAGCCAATCACGTCTACACACCAAATCCAGAAAACAAGGATGTATATGAACGCAACTATCAGGTATTCAAGCGGCTTTACAGGACCAATGCCGGGAGCTTTCGGGAGCTGAACGGCGGCAAGAAAGGACGCGGAGCGCCCAAGGCAAAGGGAGGCGAGAGACCTTGAAGGAATTGACGTTAAAAGCGACGACTGAGAATATCCCCGCAGTTACGGCGTTCGTTGACGAGCAGCTCGAGGCGCTGGACTGCCCGATGAAGGCGCAGATACAGGTCGACGTGGCGATCGACGAGCTGTTCGGCAATATTGCCCACTACGCCTACGGGGACGGTGCGGGAGACGCCACCGTGCGCTTCGACTTTGACGAACAGACCCGAATGGCGTCCGTCACCTTCGTGGATCGCGGCGTTCCCTTCGACCCGCTGCAAAAGGCAGACCCGGACGTGACGCTTTCTGCCGAGGAGCGCAAGATCGGCGGACTGGGGATCTTCATGGTCAAGAAGTCCATGGATCGGCTTGCATACCGATATGAAAACGGCTGTAATATTCTGACAGTTTATAAACAAATCTGAATGGGAGGAAACGAAGATGAAGATCACAAAAATCGAAAACGGAGCAGCGCTTACCGTCGGCCTGGAGGGGCGCCTTGACACCACCACAGCGCCGGAGCTGGAGAAGGAGCTCGGCGCGAGCATGGGTGACGCCTCCGAACTGACGCTGGATTTTGCCGGTTTGGAATATATCTCCTCGGCAGGTCTGCGCGTTCTGCTCTCAGCGCACAAGACCATGAGCAAAAAGGGCGGCATGAAGATCGTGAACGCCAACGAAATCGTCATGGAAGTGTTTGACGTCACCGGCTTTGCAGACATACTGACGATTGCATAGAGCAAATAAGCGATCTACGATCTGTGGGTCACGGAGGAGAAGACTATGAAAGAGCAATTATTCCGGTATCCGGATGGTGAAGACGATCAAGACCAGCGGCTCGACGTATAGCCACCGTCAAAACTGTCGCGCGGCACAGTAGAGAGATTCGTACAGGGGAGGTTGTCGATTTATGGAAAAAACCTTGCAGGATATGTTTGCGCTGACTGCGGCGGAGATCGACCGCTCCGTAGAGGAAACGGATGCACTGCTAAAAAAGGAGAAGATCGACCCGAAGGACGCGCTGCGTCTGCGCTTTATGCTGGAAGAAACGATGCTCCAATACCGTGACGCCTTCTCGGAACAGACAGTGGTATCGCTGCGCTTTTCCCGGTTCTTCGGCGCCTTCCGCGTCTCCCTGCGGGTCAAGGGCGAGCGCATGGACCCGTTCCATGAGGAGGACGCCTCAGAGGCGTCCGTTATGGGCTCGCTGCTGGCAAATTCCGAGACGCTCAACCGGGCGTGGCGCTACCGCGGCGGCGCGAACCTGGTCACCTTTACCGTAGCAAAAAAGCGCCGCATGAGTCAGCTTGTCACCATTCTCCTCGGCATCGGCGTCGGCGCGGCAGCCGGTCTGCTGTGCAAGGCGCTTGCTCCCGAGACGGCTCCGGTGATCGCCGAGCGGATCATCACGCCGCTCACCAACGCTTTTACCGGACTTCTGTGCGTGATGGCGACGGTGATGTGCTTCGGCGCGATCACCCTCGGCATCGTGCGGCTCGGGGATATTTCCACCTTCAGCAGCATCGGCAGGCGGATGATCCGCAGTTTCCTGCTGGTAGCGTTCCTGCTCACGTTGCTGAACACGGCATGGATGATCCCGGGCATGACCTTCGGCATGTCGTCCCGGGTGTCGATCGACTTCTTTGACTTTTTTGACATTCTAATCGATTTCGTGCCGAACAACATTCTCTCCCCGATCCTGAACTTCAATTCGGTCCATATCATTATCATCGGCGTGATGTTCGGCATCACCATGCTGAAAATGGGGCAGAAGTCCGACCGGCTGACCGAGGTCATCGACGAGGTCAACACCGTCGCCATCCTCTCCAATTCCTCTCTCAACCATTTTATTTCCGTCTACGTCGGTTTGATGGTGTTTGGGCTGATCGCATCCGGTCAGTTGGCGGTGATCTCCGGCTTCTGGAAGCTGTTTTTGATCGTCGTGGCGGGCGAGGGCGCCACGCTTCTTGCCTATACGCTCTATGTCTGCATCCGGCTGAAGGTCAGCGTGCGCACGTACCTCAAAAAGCTTCTGCCCTCGTTTATGATCTCGCTTTCGAGCGCCAACTACGGCGCAGCCTTCAGCACGACCATCGACACGCTGATCGGTCCGCTTGGGGTGGACGCAAACTTTGCGCCGCTGGCGTATAACCTCGGCGGCATCCTGTTCCGCCCCGGCTACTGCATCGTCTTTACGGCGTGCAGCCTGTTTACGGCGAATCTGTACGGCGTCGAGGTGACGTGGGCGTGGTTGCTTGCGGCGTTCTTGCTGTCCTTCATCCTCTCGGTGGCGACGCCGCCGGTGATCGGCGGCACGACCGTCTGCTTCTCGATTCTGTTCTCGCAGCTCGGCATCCGGGCGGGGGCGCTGGCCATGATCATCTCCGTGAACGCCATCTTTGAGTTTTTGACGGTCGCCGTCAACAATTACTGCCTGCAAAGCCAGATCGTCCTGCTGGGCAACAAGTTCGGTAAGCTCGATCCCACCCGCCTGCGAAAATGACCGAAAACGTCAAATGTGCATAGAAAAGGAGCCTGTGTTTGGCAGGCTCCTTTTCTATGCACATGCTTCTGTTCGCGTTGCTCAAAAGTCCGCAACGACGGATTCGCCCTGCCGTTCCAGAGAGAACGCGATGACCTGCATCAGCTTCATCACGGGCAGGTGCTCTTTGAGCGCGCTGACCGTCTCTTCGTCCCGCAGCCAGCGGTTCATGATCCGCTTATTACTGGTGCTGTTGTAGCACTCCGGATAGAACGTTTTCGTCTCGTATTCCTCGTCGGGCAGCAGCTTTGGATTGGCTCTCGTGATGACGATCGGCTTGACCGGAACGTGCTCCACGAATTTCCCGTCGTCGCGGGGGATCTTGTAGCACTTGACGCTGGCGGCAAAGAGCGTGGAAAGCTGGATCTCCATATCCAGATTGGACACTCTTCCGTTCTTATTGTACAGCCCCTCCGGGAACTCCGTCCAGGTCCGGACGGACGGCGTCGTCTGCTCCATGGCGATCGTGCCCAGGGTGATGACCCGTTTCGTTTCCTTGTCCCGCAGACAGAAGGTCGAGGTGATGTCTGTCTCGCCCCAGGCGACGCCCTTGCCCTCGGTTTTCCACCAATCCGGGCAGTTGTCGTCGAAACGTTCGCTGATCGGCTTTGGGATCCGGTCGTTCTGATCGGTCGGATACGCCGCGTAAGAGGTGAAGGCGATCTCAAGCTGCTTCTCCGGGTAGACCAGCTTGTTCAGCAACAGAAAGCGCGCCAGCAGATCCACGTAATGATAGCCGCCGTGCATCAGCATGCCGTAGCCGTAGCGATAGGGGTGATCCTCCCGTGTCAGGTATTCGCGGTGCAGATTCCAGACGCCGCCCGCGTGCTTGATGTGGAACGAGGTCAGCGGCGCTTGATACTTCTGCATTTTCTCCCGAATCATATTGTACACGACGTCGGCGTAGATCTCGTGACATCTGCCCAACGTCATGACCGAGACGTTGCAACGGTTCTTCTCCGCCTGCTCCAAATAGTATTCCATCCGCTCGACCATGAGTTCCGGGTAGAACTTCCCGTCCTTGAGCGGCAGCAGCACCGGCTTTTCCACCAAACAGGAAATGCCGTGCTCCACGCAGTATTTCAGATAGCGCTCGTGATAGCTGGCCTCCGTTGCGATGTAGACCTTGATCTCACCGTGCTCTGCCCGGAGCTTCCGCGCAATCTCGTCGAATTCCGCCAGCTGTTCCGCCTCATGCAGAAGATCAGGCGTTTGCAGATAGTAGGTTCGTTCCGGCTGGAGGAGGGCTCTTTTCAGATGCTTTTCGACCTCTTCCCGTTCTTTCGCAAGATCGACGATCGAGTATCCGTCGAGAATCCCTTCCCTGATCGCTTCGTCCACAAGCTCCAGATACTTATTAAGGACGATCTCGTCAAACCCCACAACGATCAGATGACATTTCTTTGACATACGAATATATCTCCCTTTGTCGGTTTACTTTGATGTTTCCTTACCCGGCGCGACGTAGGCTTCCTCTTTCTCCTCCACGTCCAGCCAAAGAATCAGATTGTTGCTGTTAAAGGCGTTGAAATATCGGGTATCCTTCGCAAGCGCCATGACCATACGGATGCCCACTCCCTCGTCGATCTCTCTGTCCGAATTGGCATGATCCCACGCGATGGGATCGAACGCCTGGTTATAATCCCGCAGCGTCAGGCAGAGACTGTTTTCGTTGACAAACAGACGGTATTCCGCGCCGGACGTCTTCCCGGCGCCGAGGCTGCTGTGCTGAACGATATTGCCTCCCATTTCCTCCATAAGCAGCGACATTCGCGTTGCGCTTTTCGCATCAGTCCCCTGGATCAGGCAAAAGCCCTCCATCCGCCGACTTTCGCGCAACACGTCCTCCATAGTCGTAACGCTTCCGTAGAGGTTGTCGCTGCTGCTGCCGCCGAAGCTTTCGGGCAGGAGCATCAGCTGCTCCGCATTGCGGGGGAACTTCTTGTTTTTGATCCAAAGGATCCCTATGATCGCTCCAAGCAACAGGAATTTGCCAAGCGCAATGGAGGCAAGCAGCCCCTTGGAGCCGAACAGGAAGGACAATACCGCTGCGCAGACAACGGGAAGCACAAACCGATCCATAATATTCAGAAGGATGACCGTGCGCCGGTTGCGGATGCCCTTCAAATAATTGATATAGATACAGATCGGGGTATCCGCGAGCAGAGAAAGCGCCATGCAGCGGATCGCAAAGGTACTGAACGAAGCCGTCTCCGGGTCTGACGTATAGAAACCGGCGATCAGCGGGGCGCAGAGGAATACGACCGCGAAGGTTGCGACGGCAAACCGCATCGAAAGCCCCATGCCGTATTTGAACACGCGCCGGAGTCCTGCCTTGTCCTCGACGCTGTGATAGATGCCAGACATGGAGACCATGGTGCTTGCAAGTCCGTCTGAGATACAGAAGAGCACCATGTTGAAATCATACTGAATGCCTCTGGCGACGATTGCCGCCGTGGAAACGGCGAAGAGCAGGTTGAGGCGGTTGATGCTGACGTCACGCAGACTGATCGCCAGACTCTGCACCAGCGTCGGCGAACCGGATTTGGAAAGCTCGGAGACGTCTTTGGAGCGCAATGCTTTCAGTGAAAAACGGGCACGACCTCCCTTGCGCAGCAGAAACGCGACGAGCATCCCAAGCTGGATCGTCAGGGATACGGACGTGGCGACGCCCATGCCGAAGGTTCCGCCGTGCACGACCAGCGCGTTGAGCAGATCAAGCGCGATGTCGCTGACGCACAGAACGATCGCCGAAAGGCTGAAAATCTTCTTGCCGTTGTCGAGGACGACGATCGGTCCGATGATCTGCACGGCGATCAGCGCCGGGATTCCGAAGAGGTAGCCCCGCATATAGGAAAGCATGTTTTCGTATATGACTGGCTTGGCATCTTTTGTCACGCCGCAGTATGCCAGGAGCGGATCCGGGATCACGATACAGAGCAGGATCAGAATCGCGGAGATCAACAACCCGGCTAAAACGCAGAAGGAAAAGACGCTGTTTGCCCGATCCTTTTTTCCTTCTCCGATATAACCTGCGAAGACGATCTGATTCCCGGAGGCGAGGAAGGACGCCAGCATCAGAAAAATGCCGTTCAGCGGACCGAACAGAGAGATCGCGGAGTATGCGTCGTTTCCCAAAAACCGGCTGGTTATGATTCCATCGACAAACTGTGCCGCCGTGCCGACAAGCACCGTGAACATCATGGCGATCGAAGCAGAGAAGAACATCTTGGAAATGACGTCTTTTTGCCGGAGATTTTTCAATTTTCCTGAAACCTTCATGGTCAAGGACAGTCCTCCTTTGCGGCGGGAAAGAGCCTAATTATCAGAAATCAGTATAAGGGGAAAACTTGTGCGTGTCAAGGAAATAGAGTTTGACATTCAGGAAACCCCCATTGACGGACACAGAAGGGATCCTAAGCCGAAACCGAAATGCGCTCTAAAAAGCGCTCCATGATAAAGGTACGAATCAGCGTCTGCGCTTTCAGACTGTCTCCGCCGGAGAGATTGCGGACCTTGGCTTTCAACTGCGTTGCGGTTTTGATCATAACAACACCTCCGTGTATGTCCGCATTTGCGGTTCTATATGAAACATTCTGGCATAGTGCATCAGGCGGTGCAGGTTTTTCTTGTCGCTTGCCATATATTCCTTCAATGCGAATTGAAATACCTGTACGTCTGTCTCATCCTTGCGGCGAAACAGATCGCAAATGCTGCGCTCCATATCATACGTCGGAACCGGATTACCGAAGCTCGTTTGCACCTCTGTCACGCCGAGTGCGGCAAACTCCGGCTTTGCCTGATACACACGAATGCCTTTCCTCCGCAGATGTGTCGCATTGTAACCGGCGGGAACGGTAACACTGATTTGCGTCGGCTCCCGCTCCATCAGCCCGTGAAGCAGCAAAGCTGTTTCGTGAGAAAACACAATCCGGCTATTCGTCAGATGCAGGATATACAGCGCATCGGCCCAGCCATCCTCCGAAAGATAAACGCCCTGTGCCACCCGCTCCATGTTTCGCTTCGCGGCATACTCCGCCAGCGTCATTTTTGAAATGCCGTTTGCAACGACGTCCGCCGTCCGAAGATACCCGTTGCCAGCCGCGACGAGTTGATCCAGCAGTTCCATTTTGCTCAAAATCATCACCTGACTTTCTCGCTCTGAATTATAGCAAATCAGAGCGTAAAAGTAAACAATTATTTTTAGAATGAAAGAAACAGTAATCCGGCGTTGCTCCCCATGATCTAATAATAATATAATAATTACGGTGCACGCAGGAATTTCCAAAAGAGAGTAGTAGTCTAAATAAAAGAGAGCAATTTCGCAAAACTGAAATGCACAGGCAGGCATCCAAAAGAAGGTACGCTCGAATTCACGTAATTTGTATCCTCTTTTTTCAAAAATTTTCGCAGGAAATAGTGAAGGC
This sequence comes from Oscillospiraceae bacterium, assembly GCA_017429835.1. Classification (GTDB taxonomy): domain Bacteria; phylum Bacillota; class Clostridia; order Oscillospirales; family Oscillospiraceae; genus JAZOXB01. Next base: position 27,205 of record JAFROD010000007.1, on the reverse strand, counting down.
ATATCGCGTAATCGTTGATTAGCAAGTTACTTGGCAATTCACGTAATTTGTGAAAATCGAAAAGACGCTCGTTCACGTTATTTGTTATCATGAAAAGCAGTGCGCCGATCACGTCTTTAGACAAGCAGTAGGCGAAGACCCAATTACGCAATTATTAGAACAGAAGCGTTGCCGAAATTCACGTAATCCTGTTAGGGGAGGATTACGAGCTATTTGCCCAAAAACCCTGATAAATACTGGGGAAACCGGGGCTGACAGTTACTACGGTTTGTTGTGTGGAATCGGAAAACGAGCAGCATAAAAATACAGAAAATTGAGAATTTTTCGAATCCAAAAAGGCCTCGATTTTACGGTATTTCCGAGGCATCTGAATTTTCTAAAAACGTTGAAAAAATGATGTTCTATGGGGTTCAAGAGGCCGCTGGTTCGAATCCAGTCACTCGGACCAACAATCGGGGCAGTCCTTTCGGACTACCCCGATTGTTCTTCTTTCTTGTGTGACTGGATTCGAAAGGCGGCTCTTGGCGACAGTCCTGTGGACTGTCGCAACCGCCGTGGCTTTTCCGCAGAAAAGCGAATCCAGTCACTCGGACCAAAAACTCCGCAGGGCATTAGCTCTGCGGAGTTTTTGCATTTACGGGGAAGGGAGAACCGGCGGCCTCTTGCTTGCCATCCCTTCGCGGTTGCCGCGCAGCGCGAGGAAATGAGACGGCGTCACGGAAAGGATGTGGAACGCTCACCTTCCGGCAGAAAAGATCAATCAGCTCCGTTGTGCAGCAATTGCTGCTGCTTAACCAGCTCCGTGAAGACGCCGCCTTTTTTAATCAACTCGTCATAGGTGCCGTTTTCTGCGATCCTGCCGCCGTCCAGCACCAGAATGCGGTCGCAGCGTTTGATCGTAGAAAGCCGATGCGCTATAACGATACGGGTGCAGCCCATTGCGTCCAGCGCATCGGCGACCTGCTTTTGCGTCTTGTTGTCCAAGGCAGAGGTTGCTTCATCAAAGATCAGCAGCTTCGGCTCCGGGGCGATGGCGCGGGCGATCATCAGCCGCTGACGCTGTCCGCCGGAGATGCCGCCCTGTCCTTCGGAGACGACGGTAAACATTCCCATGGGCATGGCGCGGATATCGTCCGCGATACCCGCTTTCTCCGCCGCTTCCCAGGCGTCTTCAAGCGTCAGCTCCGGAGAGGTGATGACGATGTTGGAATAGATGTCGCCCTGAAACAGGCCTGCGTCCTGCATGACCGTGCCGATTTTCCGGCGCAGTGAAGGCAAGTCCAGCTTTTCCATATCCCGCCCGTCGTAATAGATCGCGCCGTTTTCCGGCGTCTCAAAGCCCAGCAGCAGACGCACCAACGTGGATTTTCCGCAGCCGGTTCGCCCCACAACGGCGACGTATTCGCCGGGGGCAATGTTCAGCGAGAGGTCGCTCAGAACGTACGGCGAGTTGGCGTCATAGCGGAAGGATACGCGCTCCAGCGCGACCTCGCCGGTGATGCCGGTGACGATCTGCTTGCGCTCCGTCGACTCCGGCTCGGTCTTTAAAAACGGCTCTGCCATCTCCAGCGCGGGCTGGATCTGCGCGGCGGACAAGGCAATAGAGGATACCGACAGGAACGCGCCCATCAGCATGCCGTACGCCGCCGTGAAGGCAAAGTAATTGGATTGGCCGATATTGCTTTTTGCTGCCAGATAGTACAGCAAAATCGTTGACGTCAGCGTAATGGCGGCAGCAATCACGCTGTTGATTTTGAGAAAGGTCGGCGGATTGTAGGTGAGCTCCGCGCCTTCGGAATACAGATCCAGCCATTTGGCAAAGACGCGCTTCTCCGCGCCTGAGAGCTTGATCTTCTGGACGCCGGTGATGAGACTGTAGCTCATGCCGGATTCCTTCGCGTTTTGCGCCAGCTTCTTTCGGTTGATCCGAATCTGGACCAGCGTGGAGGCGACGGAAAAGCACACTGTCACGGCAACAATGAGAAGCGACGGGAGTACCAGCGTCGGGGCGAAGCGGAAAATCTGCGTGACGTACAGCAACGAGGTCAGGGCGGTCAGAGCGGCGCTGACGACCGTGCTCAACAAGGTTGCGCAAAGCTGGTTGACCGCCGCGGCGCGGCTTTTCAGCTCACCGGGGCTGTGCTTGCGAAAGAAGTCTGCGGGAAGAGACAGCAGCCGCATCATCATGGATGCCTGCACGCCGAGGGTGACCTTGGCGTCCAGCCGGCTTTGCGCGAGGGCTTTGATGACGGAAAGAAGCTGCGAGGACAGCGATACGCAGAGGATACAAACGGCGGCGCCGATGAGGGCGCTTGCCTGTCCGGAGGTCAGCACAGGACCCGTCAGCGCACGGGTGATGCGCGGCAAAAACATCCCGACCAGCGTAACCCCAAGGGTCGCAGCCGCGATCAGAATGACGTCGCTCAGAGACACGCAGCGCTTCATGTACAGCAGCAGATCGGGGATGTCCAGCTTTTTCTGCGGAAGCGGACGGTAGAAGCACACCGCCTGTGCTGCAAAGAGGGGAGCGGTTTTTGCGTTCAGCTTGACCCGTTTCCCGGTTTTCGGGTCGATGTACCGGTAGCCCGTAAACGCGCCGGGCAGCAGCGCAACGGGTAAGCCGTCTTCTTTCATAAAGGCGAGGATCGGCCCGCAGGCGTCCCTGTACCAGCCGTCTGTCAGCTCCACGTCCCGGCGCATGAGTCCGCAGGACCGAAGGCAGTAGTCCAATTGCTCGTCGACAGTTTTGATCTCTTCGGGGACTTCGACCGGCTTATCGTGGTAGTATTTCAATATTTCGTCGATTGCGCTTTTCGTAACGATCTGCGCGTTGTCGCTTTTTTCAGCAGTCCGATTTCCAAGAACGACGCCTGCAATCTTGACGAAGGAGTCCTCAAGAAGCTGCTGATCGGCATTTCTGCGTTCTTCAATCTGGTTTTCAAACCATCCCATACTGTCACCCCCTTACTCGCCTGCCACTAAATCGGCATACATGCCGTTCAGCGACATCAGCTCGTCGTGCGTGCCGCGCTCAACAGCATTACCGTGATCGAGCACGATGATCTCGTCGCAGTCACGCACGGTAGACAGACGGTGGGCAATGACAATACAGGTGATGCCCCGATCCCGGATGGCATTCACAACCTTATACTCCGTTCCTGCGTCCAGCGCGCTTGTCGCCTCGTCCAGAATGATAATCGTCGGATCCTGCGCCAGCACACGGGCGATCTCCAGCCGCTGCCGCTGCCCGCCGGAGAAGTTTTTGCCGCCGCTGATCAGCATGTGCTGATAGCCGCCGGGCAGCTGCGAAATCTCATCGTGGAGCTGTGCATCCCGCGCCGCCAGGATCATTTCAAAATCCTGAATGGAGTCGTCCCACATCTTGATGTTGTTTGCTACGGTGTCATCAAACAGGATGATGTCCTGATCTACTACCGCCAGAGAGCCGACCATGACCTCCCGCGGATAGGCGAAACGCGGCTTGCCGTCAAAGAGAATCTCGCCGCTCCAGGGCTGATATAAACCGGCAATCAGCTTGGAGATCGTGGACTTGCCGCAGCCGGAAACGCCGACAAGGGCGATCCGTTGTCCGGCCTTGGCGGACAGGGAGAAATCGCTGATCAGCGGCTCATCCAGCCGGGAATAGCCAAAGGTGACGTTTTTCAGTTCGATGTCGCCGTGAAGCTTTGCCAGTTCTGTTACCTCTGTTTCGCGCTCAACAACGTTTTCGTCCACGGGGTACTCCATCACGTCCTCGACACGCTCCATCTGTGTGCGCATCTCCTGCATGGTCTGTCCTGCGCTGACCAGCGTCATGGCAGGGGAGAGGAAGGAACTCAAAAAGCCCTGAAACATCATCACTGCGCCGAGGGTGAAGCGGCCTTCCATCGTCATCCACACGCCGACTGCAAGCACGGCGTAGTTGGCGAGAGTGGAGAAAACCGTAGGGATCATGCCGAGAAGTTGATTTGTACGGGTCGCTTTGACGCTCTGCGCATTCACAGACGCCTGGTATCCCGCCCACTTCCGGAAAAACCCGTTTTCCGCGCCGCTTGCCTTGATGGTCTCAATCATGTCGAGACCTGAGACCGTCGTCGCCTCCAGCTTACCCGCGTCGCGCATCTGCACGCGGGCAATGTTCATGCGCCTTGTGGAGATGATCCGGGACATGACGGCGTTCAGCGCAAGCGTCACGATGCCGATGAGGCACAAAAGCGGGCTCTGGGTCAGCATCAGGATCAGATAGAACACCATCATAACGGAGTTCAGCAGCAGCGGCGCGAAGGTGTTTACCAGAGTGCCTGCGATGGAGGCGTTCATGGAGGCGCGGGACTGAATATCGCCCGCCAGCCGCTGCGAGAAAAACTCCATGGGCAGGTGCAGCACCTTCCACATATAGCCGGTGCTGCCGAGCACGGACATTTTGCCGTTGATTCGCAGGGAATAGATTGCCTGCACCCAGGCGACGATCAGCTGGATCGCCGCCAGTAAGAGCATTACCCAGAGGAAGGGATACAGCCAGTCGCGGCTGCTTCCGCTCAGCAGCCGATCCATAAAAATGCGGGAGGTTACCGAATTTGCAATTCCAAACAGATAAGTGATCACCGTGGTCAGTATGACGAACACCACGGCAGCGCCCGCGCCGATCAGCCGTCTGCGGGCGAATGTAAGCGTGCTGCGGCGCTTGCCGTCGGGCTGAAAGTCCTTTCCCGGAACGGGAAGGATGACAACGCCGGTAAACGCTTTATCGAATTCTTCCCAACTCAACTTGACCGTTCCTCTGGCGGGGTCGTTGATATACACATGGCTGCCCTGAAATCCGCAGAGCACGACAAAGTGGTTCATATTCCAGTGAAGAATACAGGGGAACTGTCCCTTCTCCTTCAGCGTCTCCGGCTCCATACGGAAGGCCTTTACCGAAAAACCGTAGCGCTCGGCGGCGCGGTAGATATTCTTCGCCGTGGAGCCGTCCCGGCTTACGCCGCAATCTACGCGCACCTGCTCCAGCGGTACCCATTTGCCGTAATACGCCATCACCATGGCGAGCGCGGCAGCGCCGCACTCCAGCGTCTCCAGCTGCATCACGACGGGGACCTTGGCAACGCCGCTTGTCCGTGGGAGCTTTCCTTTGCGTTTTTCCATGCGTTCACCTGCTTTCCAGCAGGAAGCTGATGGGATGCACCGTTTCCGTCACAACGATGCCGTCGTAAGTCCCGTCCGGAAGCCCGACTTCAGCATTGCCAACGGAGCGGCCGTATTCATCCGACGAGGCGGCGGCGATCCGGTATTCCTCTCCGGAAATGCGCAGCGTCATGCCGTCCGTCAGCGTCTCCGATCCGAGCGGAACAACCACCGCTGCGTGATCCTCTACGATGATTTTGACATCCGCGGTGGTTTCCAGCGTTCCCATAATCGACCAGGCGAAGATGCCGCTCAGAAGCAGGATTACCGCGGCCAGCAGCACCCAAACCCCCGGATTTGTCACGCGCAGATAGTCGTTGAGCCTCTCCGGAGAGGAAATGCGGTCTATCGTTTTTCGCCTGAAAATTCTCTGATCGTTATCTGACATCGTGCTCCATCCTTCCGATTTTGGCAAATGTATCTTTGATTATATTTTATCACGAAATCCTTGCTTCGGCAAGTTTTTCATGGTAAAATATAAAATATTATGTTATAATAATATCTCAAGAATTAGGGAATGCCAAATGACATGCGTTCCTGCTGACTTCTGCTGCTGAAATAAGAAGGTGAGAAATACGAAGCGGCTCTTATGGATTTTTCTTGCGCTTGGCGTTTTGCTCGGCACACTTCCTGTTATCAGCGCGGCACCAGACGGTCCGAGGGGAGAAACGGACTACCTGATAAAATATAAGATCCCGCCGGATGATGAACCCTTCCACGTGGTCGGCGCAGCGGAGCTGGAACGGCTGCTGGCGGAGGAGGCGCTTCTCTGGTACGAGCCGGATGCGGAGCTTCCGCTGGAAGACCTTCTGCCGCAGGAGGCGGAAAAACCGCGGCGTTTGGCGCAGGAACACTGGGCTCTGGATATGATCGGCGCCTCTGCTGCGGCGAAGACCGGCTGTATCGGGCAGGGCATCCGCATCGGCGTCATCGACTCCGGTGTTGCACCGCATGCCGATCTGCTGGATAACCTTGTCGAAGGCAGAAACTACATAGACGGCGCAGCCGACCCTTCGGATACTACGGACTCCTACGGACATGGAACCAGAGTGGCAGGCCTGATTGCAGGACACAGCGAAACGTCAAGCACCGGCGCTGCTCCCGGCGCAACGATCGTTCCCCTCAAGTGCACCGACGGAAAAACAGTAAAAGTCAGCGCGATTTGCCGCGCCGTCTACGGCGGCGTGGACGACTTCGACTGTGACATTCTGAACATGAGTCTCGGACTGACAACGGACTATGAGAGCTTGCGCGAGGCAGTGGCTTATGCGCAGAAGCAGGGCGTTCTGGTAATCGCCGCTGTCGGCAACGGCGGCGGTTCGACGGTTTTCTATCCCGCGGGCTATGAGGGCGTGCTCGGCGTCGGCGCGGTGGAGCGGGACGGGTCTCTCTCCAACAACTCCAACCGCAATCACACGGTCTTTTTGACTGCACCGGGCGTCAATGTCCCGACGCTCCACCCGCTCGGCGGCTATACGACGGCGACAGGAACCTCCTTTGCCGTGCCGCTGGTGTCTGCTGCGGCAGCCGTGCTGAAAAGCGCGAATGCCTCTCTTTCGCCGAACGATCTTGCAGAACTGCTCCGGGACGGCGCAGTCGATGCAGGCGTTGAAGGCAAAGATACGTCCTATGGCTGCGGGATTGTCAACGTTGCAAACAGTCTGGCATGCCTGCAGTCAGACGAGCCGCCGGCTCCGCCGGAGCTGTCAATTTTTGAGATTGTCTCCGCCTGCGGGCAGGGAGAGGAATGCCCCCTGTATCGCTTCGCGGACTTACAGCCGAGCGCGTGGTATCACGACGGCGTCCATTTCGTTCTGCACACGGGATGGATGACAGGGATCGGCGAGCTGCGCTTTGACCCTGCCGGCATTACCACACGCGGGATGCTGGTAACGGTGCTTTACCGCGCGGAAAAAATGCCGCAGACGGAAACCGAAACGATGCTGTTCTCTGACGTCTCTCCGGAGAAGTATTATACCAACGCCGTTCTCTGGGCAGCCGAGAACAAAATCGTGCAGGGCTATCCCGACGGCTCCTTTCACCCTGACGCTCCGATCACAAGGGAAGAAACGGTGACGATGCTCTGCCGGTACGCCGCCTGGAACGGCGCGGCAATCGCACCGGAAGGACAGCCGGCGGATTATCCGGATGCAGGACAGGCAGCGCAATACGCGCAGGACGCTTTGCGTTGGGCAGTGCAGGCGGATATACTACGCGGCACAACCGCCCCGGATGGGCAAACGCTGCTTGCTCCGAAAGCCGGCGCAACCCGCGCGCAGCTGGCAGCCATGCTGCTGCGGCTGTGCAGATTCATACATAATCAATAAAATAATTATTTTTTTTAGGAGGATTTCATCATGGAAAACAAGAAGCTTGAAAAGCAGGAAATGGTCGAAAACGAAGTGCTCGAACTGACGCAGGACGAGCTTGCAAAGGTCAGCGGCGGCGACGATCCCTTTGCCAATACGGACCGCGTACCCGAGCAGCCGATTGACGATGAGCTGCGCAACGACGGCTGAGGCGGCCAAGCATTCTTTGCATACGGGGGGCATATTCCCCCGTACCATCAAATGAAATTGAGGGGAAAACCATGAAAAAAGCTTTTACTCGGCTGCTTGCCGTCTTCCTCTGCACGCTGATGCTGTTCCAGAGCTCCGAGGGCATCATTGCCCCCGTTTTTGCAGATCCGGCAATCGACATTCCGCTCTCTGTGCCGCAGACGCTGCAGGACGGCGGAAACTACTTCTTCATCCGCGAGGATTTCAGCATTTCCGAAAAGAGCACGGACAAGCTCTATATCCCCATTCAGAGAACCGGCGACGTCAGCGCGGCGGCGGACATCACCCTGAAGCTGGTGGACATGACCGCTCATTACGGCGTCAACTATACGGCGGAAATTTACAAAGCCGAGACCGAGCCCGTTCTGGAGCTGGGCGGTGTTTCTGTTGTTGATCTGTTCCTGAACGGCGAGTACGAGGAGATTGAGCCGGACGAATTTAACGACGCGATCGGTCAGGCGGTCTATGAGGAAGGCGGCGCAGACCTCCTTTCGACCGACGGTGAGGTCATCGGGCATCTGACGGGTTTCCCCCTCGACGACGAGGGCAACCCTGTGACCGAAGAGAGCCCGCGTGCGGATACGCCGGAGGAGACCATCGCAGCAGCGACGGAGGAAGTCATTGAGGGTTCTTCCGCGCAATCCCTGCGTGCGGCGAGAAACGCCTATACCGGCACAACCTCCGACCGGCAGCAGCTGGAAGGCCCCACCGGCTTTGCAGACGCGCTGTCCGGCGCCAATCCCATGAGCGGCTTGGACGAGGCAGTGACGCCGTCCGTCGAGGATTCCTATCCCGGCAGAGACTACAATCTGCATTTTGACGCCGGCGAGGAGGCAAAATTCCTTGTTATCACGCCCCTGTATTCCGACGCTGCCGAGGGCGACAGCATCATCATGCTGCTCCTCAAGAACCTGCCGGACGGCTTTACTGCGCCGGAGGACTTCAATATGCGCACGGTCGTCATTCAGGACGAGGATCCCCGCACGCCCGTGACGGTGAGCTTTGCGCAGGCGGAAATCAAGGCGGAAAACGGAACCGCCTCCATCACAGTGACTCGTGAAGGGCGCGTCAATTCCGTAGTCGGCGTGATGCTGCAGTCCGCCGACGGCACTGCGACTGCCGGCGACGACTACGGCGGCGTTGGCGCGAAGCTCTATTTCCCCATGGGCGTCACGCAGCGCACCGTGGAGCTCCCCGTGACCCACGGCGTCACGGAGAAGGATTTTAAGGTCTATATCTCGCCGCTTCCTGACGACGACGGCGTCACGATCGGCACGTCCTGCGCGCGGGTCGTTATCGCCGCTGCCGAGATCGAGGCGGCGCTGATGGAGACAAAGGACGACGACCGCCTCGGCGATCAGTGGAATCTGCAAAACTGCCTCGACGAAAAGTCGAGCCACGTCAGCTTCCGCTCCAACGGCTACGGCGTGTATATGGAGACGCCGGAGGATAAGTGCTGCGGCGAATACATCGACTTATACCACCCCACGAGCTATGCATGGGACGGCATCAGCGTCTATTTTAAGCTCCACACCTGGTATTCCATGATCCAGTTTTTGATCAAAAAGTGGGATTGGGACACGAACTCTTGGGTCAATCTGTATGACCATAAATACGGCGACTGCTCTACCAAGGACAATCAGACCGTAGAGGTCTATTACGGAACGGAAGAATCGCCGAACTATATCAAGCTCAAGGACTGGTGCTACGAGGTGCACAACGGCTTCCGCGACAGCTACACGGATCTCACGATCTATTCCGTCCAACCCATCAAGCGCAAGTTCACCGTCCAGCTCCAGCAGGCGCAGGTCCTGCACTATGAGGGCTTGACGGACAAGCAGATTCTGGACGACTATGAGCACGTCGTTTTGGACGACAGCTTTGAGACGACCGGCACCTACTGGACGAACGGACACTTCTCCGTTTCCCGTCTGGGATCGAAGGAATGGTCCAGATTCTACCAGCTGGTCGCGGTACATCCGACCACCGGCGCGACCTACACGCTGGGAACGAACAACGGAAACTCCGGCTCCATCAGCGTCGATCTCACCGAGAGCGTCATCGACGCGCTCGCAAGACGCGGCTACATCACCTGGAAGAAGGACTCCAACGGCTCTTATTCCGGTACCATTCAGATCCGCCCGGTCTTCAAGTATGTGAAAGACGTCACCGTGCAGGTGCTCGATACCGGCTACGGCGGCGTGGGCATCAAGGGCGCGCCCGAGCTACTGTGGGATTTCAACGCCGACGGAGCAATGAGCAAAGTGATGGGTGCCGGCTCCCGGCATAACGTCAACTGGGCGGGAGAGAAGGACGCCGAGGGCAACAGCTATTATACCTTCACTGCCACGGCAGCGGATCCTTATGTCTCCATTGATATGCCCTATGACAACGCCTCCAATCTCGTTTGGGCAGCGGTACGCGCCAAAAACCTCTGCAACGCGGACGCCATCGAGCTGTACGGAAAATTCAACAACAGCGGGCCTTACGGCTCGTCATGTGTTCACGTCGATCTTGCGCACGACACGCAATGGCATACCTATCTGATCAACGTTCCTGAGGAGAATGTGCGGACGGTCAACGCCTGCAAGGGCGAGACGATCACGCAGACGACCTGGAAGGGGACGGTGAACTGGCTCCGCATCGATCCGATCTGGTATGCCAACGACACGGAGAAATCCGGCGACAAGATCCAGATCGACTACGTTGCCTTCTTCCGGACGAAGGAGTCGGCAGAGATCTTCCTTTCCGGAACGGACGCCGCAAAGGTGTTTGCGCCCGGAACCCATACCTTCCACTACGGCGACAAGCTGACCTTCGTGCCGGTCAATACGCCCGAAAGCACGGCTGCCGCCATGACGCCCGTCGGCATCGGCTACATCAGCCGTATGGGCAGCGCTTCCGGTTGGATGAGCGGCGGAACTGATTGCAGTTACTTCATCAAGAGTCCCGACCCGAATAAGGACGATTCTCCCACGTTCCTTCTGGAGGAGGATTATTACGAATTCTGGCAGGTGTTCAGCGATAAGGCGAACGCCGTGCGGCTGCGCGTGCCGGAAAGCGATCTGCAGTATCTTGACACCGGCAAGGGAATCTTCGCCGGCTTGACGCAGACCGAGACCAGCGGCGGCTATGCCTACTACACGGTGAAGCCCTCCGTGGTCACCAACGAATTTATCGAGCTGACTGCGCTGACCAAGGACAGTACGCACGTTCCGCTGTGGTCGTTGCCGAACAACAGCAAGACCTTCTCCGGCAACGTCTTCTGGTTCTACGCCGGCGTCAAGGCGAGCGACAACGTCATCACCCTGCGCGTGGACCGCACCGAAGCGGATCACGCATACTATACCTTTGACGGCACGGCATACACCTCCACACTGAACCTCACCACCGGTCAAAGCGCCGATGACATCATCCCGGTGAACGGCGCAGGCATCGAAATTCCGTTCGGCGGCGCGACCAGCACCATCGACGGCACCTTTACAACCTCCGCCATTTATCTCAAGGGCGGCACGTGGATGCGCTACCTCGTCTCCTACAACGGGCAGACTGCCATTCGAGAGGTCAAGCTCGCTGCGGCGAGCGCGCCGAAGCAGGACGCCGTCCATAACGAGCTGCAGGGCGGCGCGCAGACGAAGGTGCAGGCGGTACCCATGAGCTTAGGCGGCGTGCAGGTGCAAAGCTGGGCGGTCGGCGGCGCGCGCTTCGAGAACGTGACCGTGAAGCTCGACGGCTTCAACTGCAAGGCGATCAGCGCCATGGAGATGAACGGCAAGAAGCTGGAGATCAACGTCGTCGTTAATCCCGGCTCTGGCTACCTCGGCGCAGACAAGGACGGCAATACCGTCACGATCCCCGAAAATGTCGTGGACGTGACGCTTTACTTCCAGAATCAGCTCACCGGCGAGATTCACGGGGTATATTCCACGACCTCGGAGGAGGACGGGAAGAAGCTGAAATGGGACGCGGAGACCAACACCGCGACGCTGACCATTATGGAATTCTCCCCGGAGAGCCCGGAGCTCTACACCTACGGCGATGTGCTGATGGCGCGGCTGACCACCGACCGCCGCCCCGGCGGCTTCTCCCAGGAGACGAAAATGGTCTATCAGTCCGCCTCGACCGGCTTCACGGTCATCGCCGATCAGCAGTTCGAGCCGAAGACCATGGATCTTGAAGTGAACTTTGCCGACTTCATTACTCCCGAAGGTCTGCAGGAGGGCAGCCGCCGCAGCTTCGGCCAGTGGCCGTGGATGGGCGAGATCACTGCTGTCGTCCATACCTTCAACGTTCTTTCTTCCTCTGTGTCCGACCGCGGTGCGCAGGAGGTCATCAAGGCGCTGGAGGATATGGGAAAGAGAGGCCTGCAGTCGGACGACGAAGCCGAAGCGGAACTGATGGGCTTCGGTCGCCAATGGGCGGTCAGCGCGGCGGCGGTCGTCAAGGAGAATAACTTCGGCGGCGTGCGCGTGATGGTCGGCGTGGCGTTTACCACCGGCACCGAAGGCTTCCAGAAAACAGCCAATCCCTACGAGGCAAAACAGACCTTCGATTTCTGGGACGAGTTCCTCAGCAGGGGCGTTCACGGTTACGGCGACCCTAACAAGGCGATGGAGAAAATCTTCAAGAGCACCTTCGGCGGGGGCGCGTTTACCTTCAGCCTCTATCTGGGACTGTACGTGGACTTCGGCTTTATCGCCAATCAGGATACCGACGCGAGCGGTCATACGGAAATCAGCCACGATCACGTGCTGCTCGCCGCAGGCGGCTTCGTCGGCGGCAAGGTCACGGCAGGCTATACCTTCGCCTTTTACACGGTGATCCCGTGGTACATCAACTTTGAGGCGGCGATCGACGTCACGGTCTTCCTCGGCGCAGAGGCAGACCCGAACAAAACACTGGACGAGGCATATTATAACTCCGATCAGGTCTTCGGCAACGACTGGGGCTTCAACGTGGAGCTCGTCGGCAGAGGCGGCTTCTCCGGCACTGTCGGCGTCGGCGCGTATAAGATTATCGGCGTTCGCGCCACCGCGACGATCGGCGTCAATATGGGCATGAGCAACAACATGGGCAAATGGTACCCAGATCTGGACGGAACGAAATGGATCAGCTACTCCACGGACTTTACCGCCACCGGCACCATCGACTATGTTTTCGGCTCCATCGAGCTGTTCAGCGCCTCCTGGCCGCTGCCCTTCAACGACGGCTGGCTCGGCTGGTTCCAGCAGGCGAGCCGCGCCGAAAAGCTGATTCTTCTTGCCAACAAGGGAATCAACGCCGGCCGCGGCACTGCGGCTGCTCGCGCCGAGGCGCGCAAGCAGGTGGATGATCTGGCGGCATGGCTGGATCTCTATACCGGCGGCTATCAGGACGTCCGGCAACGTGTCAACGCCGTGCAGGAATACTGCTATAAGAACGGCATCATCACATGGAACGAGTATAATATGATCGACATGCTCCGCATGTCCGGCGTGATCGGCGGCGCAATCAATCAGGCGGTTCTGACCGAGGATGCGCAGGACAAGTCCCTGTCCTTCCACGTCAACGACCATGTGAATTCCAACTGGGTTGCAAACGACGCCTCCCTGATGGCGGCGTTTGGACAGGTCAGCAGCCACCCGATCCTGGAGAACGCGCCGGCGTCTACCGCCAGCAAGATCATCGCTTTGGGCGACAACCGTTTCTTAGTGACCTTCCTGGACGACGACGTGACCCGCGACCGTCAGCAGGCGTACACGCTCAAGTATACGGTCTTCGATGCCAACGCAGAAACCTGGACGGAGCCGAAGGCGATCCAGCTCGACGAGACCGCCGACAGCAGCGCTAACCTGGTGGACGCGGGCGACAAGATCATTGTCACATGGACGTCCATTGCACAAGAGAAGTACGACGCGCTCAAGGTGCAGGTCGCAGACGAGCTCACCGCGCAGAACGGCGCGGCGGCTACGGACGGACTGGTGCAGGACGCTCTGGAACGCGATCCTGCCCGCTTGCTGGAGAAGATGGACGTGTTTACCGTCCTCTTCGATAAGGAGACCTGCACCTTCGGACCGATCGAGCAGCTCACGGACGACGATTACTATGACGCCACGCCGCAGGCGGTCTACGACGCCGAGACAGGCGACTATATCATCCTCTACTACAAGACCGCACAGGACGACGAGGAATATGACACCGCTGAGGATAAGCTCAATAACCTCCTCAGCTCCAACCCGGACGAGCATACCTACTCCGTGCTGTGCTACATGCTTTACAACAACCAGACCGATGCATCGGACACCCTCGGAAACACCCATGAGCCCGGCTGGGCGCGGGATTACTACTTCCCGAACGAAACCGCTGCCTCCCCGGAGACGCAGGCGCAGATGCTTGCAACCTGGAAGGGCCAGCGCTTCCTCAACTCCGCGCTGCGCGATGAGGACGGAGGGCAGACCGATATGCCCATCTCCGATCTGACCGTGGCGCAGGGCTACAACGGACTGGCGGCGTTCACCTTCACCGTGGATAAGGACTTCAATCTCGAAACTGCGGACGATCGTGACATGTTTATGCAGTTCTACCGCTTCAAGGAGCACAGCATCTACGTTCCGATCAAGGTTGCTGGCGAAGAAGAGGTCGACGTATACGACCCGCTCACCGGCGACGTCACCGGTACGACGATGGAGGAGGTTGGCGTTTCCGATCCCAAGCTGATCCGCGCCGACGGCTCCACCTGGCTCTTCTGGCGGCAGGGCGACGACGGACTGCGCTATCTGAACATTTCCGAGCTCCTCAACGCAAAGGTGCCGGTCTCCGTTGCACAGAGCGGCGACGGCGAGTGGTACTATGACGGCGAGACAGAGATGACCTACGCGCTTCGCAGCGACGGCACCTTCGCCGTTGACGCGACCACCGGCAAGCCCTATCAGCCGAACGTGCAGCGTGTGGACTTCGGCTCCATTATGACGGACGATAAGCTGAACGCCACAGAGTATCATGTCATCACCGATAAGGATGACAACATCTACGTGGTCTGGACCGATTCGGACGTCTACACCGAGGAATACACCGACGGCATAGCCGTCAACTACCCGACGCTCGGCATCTATGCCTCCGCCATGATCAAGGAAGAGGACCGCTCCGGCGGAACGGAAGAGGGCGAGGAAGCCGGCTTCGTCGCCGCCTGGTCCAAGCCGTACCTGCTCACGCGGGATAACAGCTATAACGACGGTCTGTCCATCGCGCTGGCTGACGACGGCGGCCTGATCATCGTACACAATCAGCTCCGTATGCTCTATGCCGACACCGAGGAAAAACAGGCAATGATGATCGACAAGGGGCTGGCAGGCGTGCAGGAGATTGACGGACGGCTGTACTTCATCGGCTCTCCGTTCTATCCCTCCGACATCAATCTGACCGTGACCACCTTCGCGCCGATCGGCTCGGTGGAAGCGACCGAATTCCGCTTCTCCGACGATACGCCCGTTGCAGGGCAGACGGTCAACGTCGTTGCCATCGTTGAGAATACCGGCCTGACCGCCGCAGAGGGCTGCGACATCACGGTCTATGAATGCAAGGACGGTCAGCGCGGCAAGGAGGTTTACTCCATCGAAAGCGACGGTCGCTTCCCCGTGAACACGGCGCAGCAGGTCATCTTCGAATGGACGATCCCCGCCGACGGCCCCGAGGGTTATACGCTTCTGGCGGTGAGCCGCGAGAAGAAGGCGGACGGCACCTATTACGATCCTATTGAGAACGCCTCTTCGCCCTTCGAGCTGAAGCCGGTTTATGAGCTGGAGGTTGACAGCGCCGTGCAGAACGGCGACAGCTTCGATATGAAGTACCATGTCACCAATACCGGTAATCTGCCCGCGCCCGAGGGCTATAGCGCGACGCTCGAGCTGGAAGCCCTTTACGGCGACATCACGGAGCGCTACGGCATGGACGACGCCGTTTTGATCTTCGAGGATATCTCCGGACTCAAGCCGGGTGAGACACGGACGGTGGAGAAAGCCGTCGAGCTTCCGGTCAGCGTCTTCCAGTTCTGCGGCTACGACGCCGTCTCCGCAATCGTGCGCGATGAGCGCGGCGCAGCCGTTGCCGCCACCGAGCAGACCCTCATCTCTCTGGATGCTCCCATCCACCTGACGCTGAACGGCGGCAAGGCGATGTCCGTCGAGGTCGGCAAACAGGCGCAGGTTAATCTCAGTTATGAGTCCACCCTGTTTATGGACACGAGCGGTACTGTCATCTACACTGTTGACGATCCCAATATTGCCTCCGTGGATGCTGCCGGTAACTTGACCGGCCTGATGAACGGCACGACGACTCTGACCGCGACCCTCCTTCCCAGCGGAGCGAGCGTCAGCATTACGGTCAAGGTCGGAGATGGCAGCGGCCCGCAGCCGGACGACTGCCCGAAGGACGATAGCTGCCCGATGGCGAAATTCACCGACGTAAACGTCAACGAATGGTACCACGACGGCATCCACTGGGCACTGGACGAGGGCGTGATGCGCGGCACCGGCGCAGACGAATTCTCTCCGCAAACAGCTACGAACCGCGCGATGCTTGTCACCATGCTCTGGCGCTTGGAGGGCGCTCCGGAGCCGGCTAAGTCAGAAACGTCCTTTATAGACGTCGAGGCAGGAAGCTGGTATGAGAAGGCGGTCCTCTGGGCAACGGATACGGGCATTACGCTCGGCACCAGCACAGCGACCTTCTCCCCGTATGCAGAGCTCACAAGAGAACAGCTTGCTGCCTTCCTCTATCGGTACGCTGCATACAAGGGATTGGACGTGAACGCCGGCGCTGACGCCGATCTTTCCGACTACACCGACGCAAATGCGGTTTCCGACTTTGCACGGCTTCCGATGCAGTGGGCTGTCACCGTCGGCATTATCAGAGGCACCTCCGCCACGGTCCTCAGTCCCGGAAAGAGCGCAACCCGCGCCGAGGTCGCTACGATGCTGATGCGTTACTGCACCAGCGTGGCAAGCCCAGAATAAGAACGATCAACACACGAAAGCCCTTGCAAACGCCTCGTTTGCAAGGGCTTTCTATAACTGTTCAAGCGGCTGCGGAAGTTACTCATACTAGACTTCGATAAAATGCTTTAAAAAGTATTTTATAGCGCCAAGGGCGCGTCGAAGTCTGTATGAGACGGCTTTTCAGCGCGTTGCGCTGAAAATGCTGTGCGTAGCGCAGCAAAATTCAATTAAAGTTTTTAATTGAATTTTAGTGTCAATGGACGGCTGCGCGGCTGACGTAACGATGGATAGCGATTTCAGCTATCGAAAGAGAGGTCAAGCATATTGCCCGCGAGAGCGTGAAAAACAAGCCGTCTGCATTGACGGCGATACGGCTGATGTGCTCGGCATAGAAACGGAAATACGTATCTGAACGCAGTCGTATCCGATCAGACTGGTAAGATCACGGCGGTTTTTTGGAATTATAACGGCACGGTCTGCCAGAAAGACACCGGAAAAATCGCCTATGTTTCCGGAGAGGTCAGCTCCTACCGTGACAGCAAGCAGCTGACGCTGAATGACATTCACGTTGCTGATGCCACCGAAAGCAATCTCTACAGCGTGGACAAGCTTGTGCCGACTGCTCCTGTCGACCCTGTGTTTTTGATGGAGCAGATCAAGGATCGCATAGCATGGGCACATAATTTGTCAAATTATTGGCAGCTTTTGTATGTGCAGCATACTTCCTTCTCTTGGAGGGTAGCCAATTACTGCAACGTGGCTGCCTTTGCTTGTCGCGAGATAGGATATGGTGAGAACCGGGATCATTTCGCTGGATTGCTTTCGGTAATTGCCGGAGCTAAAACTTGGCGGCGCAGTATTGAGATTGCGAGCAATGCCAAAATAACAGAACAGGCATTGACATTTGTGCTTGCTTGTCATATAATAACAAGCGTAAAAGTCAATTATGAGGAAGGGAGGATGACCTTATGAATCACACGCAGCAAATCCTTGATATGGCAAAACAGAACAACGGCGTCGTGACTGCCTCTATGATTGGTGAGGTCGGCCTTTCCCGCGGTGTTCTGAAATATCTTGCTGATCTCGGAAAACTGGAAAAAACTGCACGGGGCATTTATATCCTTCCTGACGCCTGGGAGGATGAGTTTGTATCGCTGCAGGAGCGATTCAAACGCGGGATCTTCTCCCTGGAGACCGCCCTGTTTCTCTGGAACCTGACCGACCGCACCCCGGCAAGATACCATATGACCTTTCCCGGCACCTACAACCTTTCAAAACCGAAAGCCGAAGGAATCCTGTGCAGCGGCGCAAAAGAGCCATATTACAGTCTTGGTATTACAAAGGTGCAAACACCCGGCGGGAACACGGTCGCGGTCTATGACGCCGAGCGGACGCTCTGCGATGTGCTGCGGTCAAGGAACCGTGTGGACGTCGGTATTGTAACCGACGCGTTCAAGCGCTATGCCGCGCAGAAAGAGAAGAACATCCCGCTGCTGTCACAATACGCAAAAACGCTGAAGGTCGAGGAAAAACTCAGATCGTATCTGGAGGTACTGCTGTGAAAAACGCGATGCAGCTGAAGGCTGTGGTAAAGAAGATTGCAAAAGAGAAAAAGATTTCCGCCCAGCTGGTCCTCCAGAACTATATGCTGGAGCGCTTCCTGGAACGGGTTTCCGTCTCTCGGTTCAAGGACAATTTCATTTTGAAGGGCGGATTCCTAATTGCGTCCATGGTTGGCCTTGATTCCAGAGCGACTATGGACATGGACGCCACCATGAAAGGATATCCGGTCTCGGAGGAGACGATTCCGCGGATGATCGAGGAGGTGGTGGCAATCCCTATCGAAGATGACGTCACTTTTACATTGAAAGGTATCGGACCGATCCGCGAGGGCGACGAGTACACCGGCTACCGGGTCGCGCTCACGGCGGATTATGCGCCGCTGGCCGTTCCGCTGAAGCTGGATATCACGACGGGTGATAAGATCACACCGCATGAGGTCGTGTTTCAATACAAGCTGATGATGGAGGATCGGTATATCCAGGTGATGGCATATAATCTGGCGACGATCCTGGCGGAGAAGCTGGAAACAGTCGTCTCCCGCGGCGACCAGAACACCCGGCCGAGAGACTATTTCGATATCTACATTCTGCACAAGCTGCAGGCAGACAACCTCGATATGCCCACGCTCCGGCAGGCGCTTGATGCCACAACGCAAAAGCGCGGCACAACAGAAACGGTGAAGCAATACCGAAGCGTTATGGAAATCGTCAAGCACAGCGATGTGATGAACCGCCAATGGAGCAACTACAGCAAAGACTACGACTACGCCGCCGAGATCGCTTTTGTGGAAACCTGCGATACAGTGGTTCAGCTTATGGACGATCTTTTTCGTGCAAGCTATAATAGGGCTTTTACGTAAAGAACGATATCAGCACTGGATTTTTCTATTGGATGGCAGCCAAATACTGCAACCTGACTGCCTTTGCTTGTCGCGAGATAGGATTTCGTGCTTGTTCACTTTTATTTTGCGCAAAATCTTGCAAAAAGTGGCACGAAATTGGTTGCTTTTGCTCTGTCTCATCTTGTGTTTCGTATGGAATACGAATTGGAGCGGAAAAAATATATGGAAGATTTGGAATTACTATATGCGCATTTTTTCTGGATTTTTCGGTATTTTCCGAATTTTTAGCGATGTTTTGGAACGCGGGCAAAGAATGGGGTTCAAGAGGCCGCTGGTTCGAATCCAGTCACTCGGACCAGAAAAGCCGCGGGGCATCAGCCCTGCGGCTTTTCCGCAGTGTGGAGAATGGCAAGAGCCAGCGGTCTCTTGTTTGTCATCCCTTCGCGGTTGCCGCGAAGCGGCGAGCGAATGGGGACATCCGCCGCACGGCAGTGCCTGCACGAAGTGCTGCACTGCCGCTGGTTCGAATCCAGTCACTCGGACCATGTCGAGTGTTCATAACGGACTTGAGTTATGAACACTCGACATATTGTTTTTGTGGGTCTGCCGTCCGTTTGGGCGGCGTTTTTGTTATGGGCGTCTCAGGCTGAGGCTTCTTTTGCGGGACGGTGCTCCGGTATGGGCTTCTCGGACAGGTACTCGACAGCGACGCCCTGACGGGTTTCGGCCTTGTGGTTCTCCTGAGACAGCACTTCCTCCACGAAGTCCGCTTCGCTCAAGTCGATATAGCCCACGAAGCGATAGTAGATCACGACGCGCTGGGTGCGGTGCTTGCCCTTGCCCTCTGTTTCATAGACGTCGATGTGGTCGATCAGCTCCTGGAGCAGCGGTGCCGTGAGGGTCCCCATCTCCATAAACCTGCGAATCGCCTGCAGGAAGCTGTCTCGGCCCTGCTGCATGGAGCCAAGCTCGGAGAGCCGCTGGCGGTAATCTGAAATCTTGTTTTTGAGTTCCATCCGCTCTACCTCGTACTTATGGGACAGCTGCATGAACCACTCGTCCGTGACCTTTCCGCTGGCGTTGTCCTCATAGAGCTTTTCATACAGCCGCACAACAGTCTCGCTTCGGGCAATGGCCTTTTGCAACTCTCCTTCCAGGCGCTTCTGTTCCGCAAGCATATCCCGGTTCGTCTTCTGCGCCAGGATATCCGCAAAGGCTTCTTCGTCATAACGCAGGAATGCCGCCAGCCGCCGCATCTCCAACAGCACGACCTGCTCAATATCCAAACCATTTACGCCGCGACGGAGGGTCTGAAGCCGCAGGAGGCTGCGGTGCGCCTGGAGCCTTTGGAAGAGCAGCTTCTGAATGCGCTGTGGAGTAACGATTATGACGGGCAGCTCATCACCGGTGATCTCTATGCAGATCGGGCGTTGGTCGGCGCTGTGGCAGAGCGCGTCCGCGAGACAGCGGGCTATTCGGCCTATCTGGAAAACGTGCTGGCGACCCAGGCACATCTGCTGACGCTCCTGGTCTATCAAGCAGAGGGCTTCGATCGACAAAACCTGATTGTCTCAGGTGCGATCTACAGTGATTTACAGGACGTCAGGCCACTGCTCTGCTACACGGGCATGGCGGAAACGCTGCCCGGAGGCCGCATTACAGACGTGATCCTGCTTTTGACTGTGCTGCTGGTCGCATTGACGCTGTTTTCCGAGGAGCGGAACCACCGAACGCTGCTGCTTCCCTTGAAGCGCGGCAGAGGGCCGCTGTATCTGTCAAAACTCGCGGCAGGCGGCATTATGCTGGCGCTTGGAGTTGTGCTGCTGTACGGAAGCAATCTGCTAATCGGTCTGCTGCGCTGCGGGATGACGCCGCTTTCTGCTCCGATCCAGTCGATCTACGGTTTTCAGCAAAGTCCGTGGCACATCACCGTTGGGACATATTACCTGCTGTTCCTGCTGGCAAAACTGATTGCGGCATGGTGTGTGTTTGGCGTTTTGACGCTGGCCTGTAATACGATGCGAACACCCGTCGGCGCTGCGGGGATGGCTGCTTTACTGCTCTTATGCGATGCGCGACCGGAAGCTGCGGAGCGGCCGATCCAAACCGCTTGCAGCGCGCTGCGACTGTGGGATTCGGAAAGACTGTTCCAAACCTACTATAATCTAAACCTGTTTGGAAAACCTGTGCCGGATGGGTTGTTTGCCCTGGTTTTTTGGACGTGCGTCTGTGCGTTTTGTATAGTCTGTGCTTTGCTGCTCTGGCGCTTCCGCAGCCCGATCACGACGGAGCGGAAGCTGCGCTTCTTCCTGCGTAGAAAAAAGAAGCCCGGAACGCTGTTTTCCTATGAGGCGCGCAAGCTGCTGGTCATGGAGCGTGCAGGCTTGGTACTGCTCGCATTACTCATCCTGCAGATCTGGACCTATCACAGTTTTTCAGAGCGGCTTTCCCCCGAGGCATATCTCTATCTGGATTACGTTTCCCGGCTGGAAGGCCCGCCAAACGAGGAAAAGAATGCGCTTCTGGCCCAGCGGCAGGCGAACTATGACGAGGTCTATTCCAAATTGGCAGAGCTGGTCGAAGCCATGTCTTCCGGAAGAATCACGCCGGAAAGCTATCAAATCCAGGCAGGCTTCCTGCAGCAGGAGTTTTACGGAGAGGACCTGTTCCGCAAGGTTCAGGCGCAATATGAGGAAGCAAAGCAAAAGGGCGGCGATTTCGTGTCGCTGCTTGGCTGGGAACGTCTATTCGGAAGACGGGGCGCCCGAGAGTGGCTGGAGCTTGGCGCAAAGCTCGGCCTGTGCCTGTCGCTGGGGCTGGCTGCCTGCAATGCCGTCGAATCCGAGACCAGCATGGAGCAGCTCTTGGCCGTTTCTGCCCGAAAGCGGCATGCGCAGCGCTATAAACGGATACTTGCTGCGCTCTATGCGGCTGCGTCCTGTGCGATCTGTGTGATTCCGCATGTGCTTGCCGTCCGCAGCGTATACGGCTTGGACGGCCTGACATCCCCGGCCGCCAGCGTTTCGCTGCTCGGTATCCGCTTCGGAACCGTTCGCTTCGCCCTTGCAATCTATTTCTGCGCAGCCCTCGCCGCAGCGATTCTGGCCGCCGGTCTGATCCTTTTGATCTCTAAAAAGCTGAAGCGAACAACCCCTTCCATCATCGCATCTGCTGCAGCGACTTCCTTTCCGTTTGTCGTCTGCGCACTGCTCGCTTAAACACCTCCATACCCGAATCCCGACCGTTTTGGATGTAATACTATTTTCTAATAAAACATAGACAAGCACAGATCGCCGTGGTATAATACGAACGGTGATGAAAATGAAGTACAAATTCAGTGCAGAAGATTACGCACAAATAAAAAAGACGAGGGAAAAGAACCGGGATAAGCAAACAGACAAACGACTGCAAGTGCTGGAAATGCGTTGCGAAGGAAAAACGCAAGCGGAAATCTCGGAAAAGACGGGATTTCATCGTTCGCATATCTGCAGCTTGATTCGGCAGTACTTTGAAAAAGGGCTGGATTCCATAGCAAAGAAACAATACAAAGGGAACCGGCGAAACATGAGCTATGCCGAAGAAGAAGCACTGCTGGCTCCGTTCAAAGCACAAGCTGAAAAAGGTGAGATGGTGGAAGTGTCCGCCATAGAAGCCGCTTACCGTGAAGCTGTTGGGCACTCCATCGGGACCGCACAAATCTATTATGTTTTGCGTCGGCATGGCTGGAGAAAGGTTATGCCGAGGAGCAAACATCCAAAGAAAGCCAGTGAGGAGGTCATCGAGGCCTCAAAAGAATAAAGAAGTCATAGAAGAAGAAAAGTTATCCACAGGGAAGACAGTCCGGCTTATGTTTCAGGATGAAGCAGGCTTCGGGCGGATCAACAAGCCGAAATACTGTTGGTGTGAAAAAGGCGTCAGGCCAACCGTTCCATGCCATCACATCCGGGAATACCGTTATGCATATGGTGCTGTTGAGCCATTAACAGGTGAATCCTGCTTTCTTATCCTTCCTTACTGCAATTCTGCATGGATGAATGCTTTTCTGGAGCATCTATCTATGCAGTTTCCGGAGGACAGGATCGTGCTGTGCTGTGATGGTGCTGCATGGCACAAATCTATGACCCTGCAAGTTCCTGAGAATATTCGTCTTTTCTTCATTCCTCCATACACTCCGGAAATCAATCCCATTGAGCAAATCTGGAAGGAGCTTCGAAAGATGGGATTTAGGAATGAAATCTTCACTTCATTGGAAAAGGTCGTCGATCGTCTTTGTGATGTAATCAACGATCTCTCCACCGAAGTGATTCGCAGTATAACCGGTCGCAATTGGATATTGTCTTGCTTTAATTAGAGTTTAGTATAAATCACAAACCGGCCGGGATTAATCATTTACAATGGGATTTAACTAATTCCGCTTAGGAATTCTTGCTCGTTCTATTCATAGTTCCTTTGATTATTTGATATATCCATATTATTTTGCCTATTAGCTGTGATGTTATCATTTTGTTATCAGTGTTGATAACGTGTTTAAATCAAATATTCGAATTGTATCCTTGTCCAGTACGGAAAAGCCTCCATCCTTTCCTTTAAACTACTTCGAATATAGTTCTCTAATTGAATTTCATCAAATTCACCTTCATTAATCTCCGAAAATAGGCTGTTATATATGTATATAGACGTTTCTCTTGGTATCCCCAACGCAATCAATTTCTTTGTAGTTCTATTATATGCACCGCTTTGCATGCATGTAAGAAAACTGCTATTCGGATTTTTCATATCAAAAATTGGCTTTAACAGTAGCGGCACATGAAAAGATACTGTGTTTTGTAAAATTTCGATTGTATCCTCTATTTCATTTGGATTATCAAACTTTTCACTATTTAAGATTTTGGATAAGCTTACCTCTTTTGACCATTGCATACATAAATCCACTAAGTTTTTTCTTCCTGATCCTTTCCTTAGTTGTGGATTAATATGTTTATTATACATGTAGGATGTAGAATCAGTATCTCTTAGGAACTTAAGCATTCTATCCAATTTTGCACGTGCACCGTATTCACATGGATGCGCAGGCACATTCTCGCCGTAATTTGAAAAAATAGCATCAAGCACGACTGGATCCCAATATCTATTTTTGTAGCATATTTCCCTTGGCACTGACAGTCGATCCATTTGATAAATAATAGCCGCCACTTGTTCTTTGGTGAGCTTAATACCTACATCACGCATTCTAGAGGTTGAGCCTTCCCCGTACCGTAACACAGATTGGCGAATATAGTTTACCAAATATCCGTACTGATTCATCGAAAAGTCCACAGGAGTATTGTCGCTTAATACATCTATGATATCACTTTTGTTTGCTTCAAATTTCTCGCCATAATTTGTTGGCAACTCTTTTTCAACATCGTCAAACAGATTCTGCTGGTCATATCCTTCCGTCTCCTCAAAAGACGATTCATCTATAACAAAAGTTCTACCAATAAAGTCTTTTAACAATCTACCTGCTCTACCACGCAAGTTGGCCATCTCATAATTTGAAAGTTCAGCAGAGCCTTTTTTTCTCTTTACATATAAGTGAGGGTTTCTAATTATGATATTTTGAGCAGGCATATTCACACCTTGCATTAATGTTGTAGTGCATACTACTGTCCCAATAAGCTTATCTGAAATAGCTTTTTCTAGTGTGCATCTAACGTGCATTGGAAGCTTTCCGTGATGGTATGCTGCGCCATGTTCTAGGGTTGTACACATAGAATAGTTGCCTCGAACAGTTTCCTTATAGTACTGAATAAGTCCTTGGGTCATTTCATTAGGCTTATTTCGATCAATATTATTTGCTATTTCTCGTGCAATCGCAGGTGTTGGCGCAAAAACCAAGCTCTGATTATCATTATCAAAGCAATTAATAAACATATTTAGATATTTAAAATAATCCTCATCATACTTATTATCTCCATACCCAGCTATCATACTCCAATCATCTATTTTTTCATTAATCGCCGTATCCGTTAATACGCAGTACTGCTTAAAATAATAATTACCTTCTACTTGTTTTATGCTATATGTCAAATTTAAAACAGGGCTTATGTCCGTAATAATATCATCAGCGTCAACACCAAAAAGGTTTTTCCCCACCCGATCAATTTTTTGTATTCTTGGTCCAGATATAATAATTTGCTCTACATTTTCTTTGTATCTAAACTCTGTAAGCGTATCAAATAATATTTTTGCACGCTCATCATCATGATTTTCAATTCTTTCTATATTTTGAATTTCATCAGCTACTAAAACAATTCGTTTATCAAACGCATTCCGCTCCGAGGAAAACGCCGAAAGGGCTTTTTCCTGTGTCATAATATAGATATGAGAAATTTCTTGATTCCCATATTCTGAATAAGAGTTTGTAATGAGATAATTCTCTACACCAATGAGTTTGAGCATTTTATTGAAATCTTCCGTAACTTGAGTCAACAAGCTCAATGTAGGAATGATATAAATTATATCAATATGGTCATCAAGAAGCTTTTTCGTAAGATTTAAAAGGATAACAAATGATTTTCCTGCTGAAGTTGGCGCCGATATTCCAACAATCTTATTAGCATTCAAGCTATCCCATATTCTTTTTTGAAAAGTTGTAAGCAAAAACTCCTTGCCATTTATATTAACTTCATTTTCTTTTTGATTTAAAGTAATGGTCAATTTATCTAATGGACTGTTTACTGACGAGAAAGTATTTGTTGCTTTATCGTAACCTTCATCCACAATTATTGCAGATGTGGGATAACCAATTCTAGACAGATACTTAATTACAACGTCCTTTATATCATATTGTTTTTTATCAATATGAGACCACATTAAAGCTAAAACTGTAATAACATAGTTAGCATCATCTTTTTCCATGACCGTCACGTAGTCTAAACATCTAATAGTATCAATTATAAGTTCCTCAGTTATTTGATAATCTCTATTGATAAAGCCTAATTTGCTAGAGATATAATAATAATCAATGTGCAACCATGCATCAAGTATAGCCTGTTTTATAGTCTCCATATTACTCACTCTTAAATTAAATCTTGAAATTCTTTTGCCAGCTGGTTTAATTTCCAAATTGGGAATACAATATATGTAATCCGCTTTAGAACGGGCCTTCCTTCAATATCTATTTTGCTATTATCGAAATCTCTAAATCGCCCTTTGATGATTTCATCAATTTGCCTGTGAATATCATTTTGATCAGTAATTTGTAAAGATTTATTTTCATCATAAATAACAATGCAAACCAGTTCAAAACGAGGATTCTCCAGTGTATTATTCAATATTCTTTCAGCCACATCATCTAATTCTTTATCCAGAAAGTCCTCGTGTGAATATAAACCCAATTCACTATAAATGTTTTCATATGTGGTCAAAATACTTGTGATAGCATCGGAAAAAGCTTCATCAAAACGATATTTGCTAGTATATGTTTTGGCTTCTCCAAGGATTAAAATGTTTCTATCATTTTCCTTCTTGTAATGAATGGCATCTGCCCCAAATCGCTCCAGTTTGCTATTAGTTGTTATTTTCATCTTTCTCAATAACGGTACAGCTTTCATATACCTTTGGATAAAGTGGAATAAAAGTAGTTCTCCGATTTGACCTTGAATAAGCAGTTTCTGCGGGTTATCACTTTTTCTAAATTTTGATCTTGCCTTTCTTTGAATAGCAGAACTGGCTACCGAAAGACTTTTGCCCTGCTTTTTTTCGCATTCTAACAATTCTGAATACTTTTCAGAACTATAGACCCACTCTACGATTGTATCATAAAGTTCGTTAATAAACCCTTCTCTTAATTCCTTTATATCTTGATATGCTATGCTTGCTCCAATATGCTGTTTGTCATCTGGAATAATTTCAAAGTTTTGTTGTATTACGTGGATAAAATTGAATAAGGAGTCGTTATTTATCAGTGCACCTGTCAAGGAAAAGTAGACAGGGAAAAAGAAAAGTCATGGAAAGCCCAGTTCGGTCCTGTACTGAACTGGGCTTTTGTAGCCCAAAGCGGCGTGTCGTCGTCGGTAGTTGAAGAAGGAAACATACTGATTCAGGAG
>JAFROD010000049.1 GCA_017429835.1 Oscillospiraceae bacterium | reverse complement strand
CAGTTTATCCTCTTTGCTCCATTTCCGGTGTGCTTGCCCTTTCTTGCTCATGTTTTCATCTCCTCTCTTCTCTAATTCTACAACAAAAAAATGAAAGTAGGCACTTTTTTAGTGTCTACTTTCATCTTACCAGGTGCACTGCCCGACGGGCAGAGCCTTTTTTTGAATTGGACAGGGTTACTGCTCTTTCTTGCCTGCGAGGAAACGCCAGACAATCGCTGCCAGAACGCCGCCGACCAGCGGGCCGACGATGAAGACCCAGAGGTTGCACAGCGGGGAGCCGCCCTTGAAGAGCGCCGGGCCAAGGCTGCGGGCGGGGTTGACGGAAGTGCCCGTCAGACCGATGCCGAGCAGATGTACGAGGATCAGCGAGAAACCGATTACGACGCCGGAGATCCTGCTGAAGTCGCCGGAGGAGGTGACGCCGAGAATGGCGAACACGAAGACGGCGGTCAGCATGATCTCAACTGCAAGGGACTTGCCGATCGCAATTGCGGGCGTGCTGGCGGAAACGAGATCGTTCGTGCCGAAACCGCCCCTCAGACCGAAGATCAGATAGAGGATCGCAGCGCCTGCGATCGCGCCGAGGCACTGGGCGATGACGTAGCCGATGAAGTCCTTGAGGGTCATTTTGCGGGAAACGAGCATTGCGATGGAGACGGCGGGGTTGATGTGGCAGCCGGAAATGTGACCGATGCTGTACGCCATCGCGACGATGACGAGACCGAACGCCACGGCGGTAGCGAGGTAGGCAGCCATGCCGCCGGTTTCCGTGCCGCAGCCTGTTACGATGGCGACGCCGCAGCCGAAGACGACCAGAACCATCGTGCCGAGAAATTCTGCCAAGTATTTCTTGTATGCTTTCATGGTTTATCCTCCTTTTCTTTTCAGAGTTCCCTCTGTATCTCAATTATAGCATAGGCGGAAACAAAAATACAACATTTTTTCATAAAAAAAGGTGCGTGTTTCACGCACCTACGATCGTTCCCGGAACGTCGGCGGTCGAGGAGAGCACCTCGATCGGGACTTGGTACTGTTTTGCAAGCTCCACGCAGCGGTCGTGCAGGACTTTCGCGCCGCTGCGGGCGAGGGTCATCATATCGTCGTAGGAGATTTTGTCGTATTTCACCGCGTCCGGATGCGTGCGCGGGTCAGCGGAATATACGCCGTCCACGTCGGTATAGATCTTGCAGAAATCCGCGCGCAGGAATGCCGCCAGCGCGACCGCCGTGGTGTCTGAGCCGCCTCTGCCGAGGGTTGTGACGTCGCCGCTGTCGTCCACGCCCTGAAAGCCCGTGACGAGGACGACGTTCCCGGCAGCCAGCTCGCGCGCAACGCGGTCGTTATTCAGCCCGAGCACGCGGGCGTCGTTGAAACGGTCTTCCGTGTAAATACCTGCCTGCCAGCCGGACAGACTGACCGCGGGGACGTTCAGCCGCCGCAGCGCCATCGCGCACAGGCAGACGGACGTCTGCTCGCCGGTCGCAAGCAGAGCGTCCAGCTCGCGCCCCGCGCAGTCGGGGTCGATCTGCCGCGCTTTTGCCAACAGAGCGTCGGTCGCGCCGCCCTGCGCAGAGAGAACGCCGATGACCTCGTGCCCATCGCGGTGCAGGGCGGCGAGTTTTCGTGCGGCGGCATAGAGCTTCTTCGGATCGGCGAGGGAGCTGCCGCCGAATTTCAGAACGTATCGCGCCATAGTTGCGCCTCCTTCCGTTTCAATCTATGCCGTTTCGCGCTGATTCGACACAAAGCCGTTTACATCGGACGGAGATTGTGATATGATCGGAACAGAATAACGGACAGACAGCGGAGGAAACAGCCGGTATCACCGGCACTGTGTCTCGGCAACCGTGCGGTCAACGAAACCGTCGGAATGCCACTGGGGCGACCCGGGAAGGCGGCGGAAGTAGGAATACAAATGGACTTAGTCGGAATACTCCCGTCTGTCAGCGGCGGTTTTCTGGGGCAAAACCGCCGGGGCGCAGTGGGACATCTGCGCCTGTTCGGGATGCTCTGCGGGCATCCCGGTTTTTTGTTTTCGGAGGGGAGAATATGACGGCATTTGCGCGACGTCACCCGTCGATCAATTTCATATTCTTCGTCGTTGTGCTGCTGCTGACCATGATGACGGAGCATCCCGCGATCGCGCTGCTCAGCCTGCTGATCGCGGTGAGCTTCGCGCTGTGCTGCGTCGGCGGGAAACGGCTCCTGCGGCAGCTTCGGCTGATCGTGCCGCTGATGCTGCTTGCGGCGATCCTCAACCCGCTCACCAGCAAGCTCGGCGAAACGGTGCTGTTCCGTTTCCCGTGGGGCAGCGTCTGCACCCTCGAGGCGGTACTCTACGGCGTGTTTGCCGCGATCCGTCTTGCGGCGGTGCTGTTCTGGTTCGTCTGTTGGAACAGCGTGATCACCTCGGACAAATTCCTCTACTTATTCGGCGGCGCCTTCCCGTCACTGTCGCTGACGCTCTGCATGGGACTGCGCTTCGTGCCGCGTCTGCTCCGCAGAATGCGCGAGGTCTCGCAGACGCAGAAGTGCCTGCAGCCTGACAAACGAGGGCTGCGCCACGCCGGACGGGTCGTGTCCGTCACGGTGACGTGGGCGTTCGAGAGCGCAATGGATACGGCAAACTCCATGAAAAGCCGCGGCTACGGGCTGCGTGGCAGGACGGCGTATTCGCCTTATCGCTTTGCCGCGCAGGACGCTGTCGCGCTGGCGTGGATCGTCCTGCTCGGGGCGGCGGCGCTGACGGGGAGATTCAGCGGTTGGTATGCGTTCGAGTTTTACCCGACGCTGAACGGCGAACACGGGATATGCACCGTGATTTCCGCGGCGTGCTTCGGCGTGCTTGCCGCTTATCCTCTGATTTCGGAAGGAAAGGAGGCGCTGTCATGGCGTGTTTTGAGATAAAGAACCTCAGCTTTACCTATCCCGCACAGACGGCGCCTGCGCTGCGCGAGATTACCCTTGCTGTGCAGGAAGGGGAGTTCGTGACGCTGATCGGCGCGTCCGGCAGCGGAAAGACCACCCTTCTGCGGATGCTGAAACCCGCGCTGACCCCGCACGGCGAGATATCGGGGAGCGTCGACTTCTTCGGCGCGCCCCTGAGCGATCTGGATCAGCGCAGGGCGAGCGCGGAGATCGGTTTCGTACAGCAGGATCCGGACAGTCAGAGCGTGACGGACAAGGTCTGGCACGAGCTGGCGTTCGGCGCGGAGAATCTGGGTATGGAGTGCGCGGTCATTCAGCGGCGCATTGCGGAAACGGCTGCGTTCTTCGGTATGGAGGACTGGCTGTACCGCGAGATCGCCTCGCTGTCCGGCGGACAGAAGCAGATCTTGAATCTGGCGGCTGTCATGGTGCTGCAGCCGCGCGTCCTGCTCCTCGATGAGCCGACGGCGCAGTTAGACCCGATCGCGGCAACGGAGTTTTTGAACGCGGCGCACCGAATCTGCCGCGAGCTCGGCACGACGGTCATTCTGAGCGAGCAGCGTCTGGAGGAGGCGCTTCCGCTGTCGGAGCGCGTGATCGTGCTGCAAAACGGCGGCGTTCTGATGCAGGGCGATCCTGCCGCAGTCGCGGAAGAATTGAAAATCCGCAGGAACCCGCAGTATCTCGCCATGCCGACGCCCGTCCGGCTGTGCGGCAGACTGACGGTTGGCGCAGCGAGGCGCTGGCTTGCGGAGGAGGCGGGGGAGCTGAAACCGCTTCCTCTGCACGTGGAATCCGCGGCGGGGGAGTCGGCGGTCGCGCTGAAACACGTCGGCTTCCGCTATGAAAAGAAAGGGAAGGACGTCCTGTGCGACCTCTCCTGCAGCTTTGAAAAGGGCAAGCACTCCGCTGTCCTCGGTGGTAACGGCAGCGGCAAAACGACCCTGCTTTCGCTGATCGCCGGTCTGCAAAAGCCGCAGCGGGGAAAGGTCGTGCGCGATCCAAAGCTGCGCGTCGGCTTGCTGCCGCAGAACCCCAAAATGCTGTTTGTGACGAAGACCGTCCGCGGCGAATTGGAGGAAGCGCGTTCCGACGTCACACAGGAGGAAAAAGACCTTCGTATCGCGGAGGTCGCAAGATTATGTAAACTTGAAAACGTCATGGATCGCCACCCTTACGACCTATCCGGCGGAGAGCAGCAGCGAACCGCGCTGGCGAAGGTCTTGCTTGCCGCGCCGGATATCCTGCTTTTGGACGAGCCGACCAAGGGCTGCGATGCGGCGTTCAAGGCGAGCTTCGGCGAGATGATCCATACGCTGCTGCAGGCGGGCAAAACGGTTATCACCGTCAGCCACGACGTTGAATTCTGCGCGCAGTACGCTGACCGCTGCTATCTGCTCTTTGACGGCGCGATCGCTGCGGAGGGGATCCCGTCGGACTTCTTCTCCGGCAACAGCTTTTATACTACCGCTGCCAACCGGATCGCGCGGCAGCGGCTGCCAAAGGCGGTGACGTGCGCGGAACTGTTATCCGCGTGCGGCGTGGAGGAATCGGATTTTCCTGCGGATGATGGCGGCAGGGCGGCTGCGCCTGCCGTGCAGTCCGCTCTTGAGCGCGTCAAGCCGCTGCCGTGGTGGAGACTCTTGATCGCGCTTATCCTGCTCGCGGGCGCGGGGGTGTTTGCCGCGTCGCTCTATACGTCTTTTGTTCTGCCGATGAAAAAGCCGCTGCAGCGGTCGCTGTTTGCCGCATGCCTTGTTCTGATCCCGGTCGTTCTGAGCAGACGGCGCGAGTTTGCGGCGGTGAAGCATTCTGCGGTCTATCGGGGGAGAATCCTCGCCGCGGTAAGCGTTCTGCTTCTTGTGCCCGCGACGATCCTTTGCGGCGTTTATCTGCTGGAGGGAAAGAAGGTGCTATTGATCTCGCTTTTAGTATTGGCGGAGATCATGGCGCCCGTTGCGCTCGCCTTTGAGCGCCGCCGACCGCCCGCCTATGAGCTTGTCCTGCTTGCGGTATTCTCCGCGCTTGCAGTGGCGGGCAGAACGGCGTTTTCTTTCCTGCCGCAGTTTAAGCCTGTCGTTGCGATCGTCATTCTTGCCGGCGTTGCGCTCGGTTCGGAGAGCGGCTTTTTGATCGGCGCGCTGTCCATGCTGCTTTCCAACGTCTTCTTCGGACAGGGGCCGTGGACGCCGTGGCAGATGTTCGCGATGGGGCTGGTCGGATTTCTGGCGGGTTTTCTTTACCGACGCGGTATCCTGCGCTGCAGCAGGACATCCCTGTGCATCTTCGGTGCGATCGTATCTGTCGTCGTCTACGGTTTTTTGATGAACGTTTCCTCCGCTTTTACCTGGTACAGCGATTCGTTTTCCCTTCAGGCGATCGTCGCCTGCTGCGTCAGCGGCTTCCCGATGGATCTCATGCTGAGCGCGGCGACTGCGGCGTTCCTATGGCTCTTTTCTGCGCCGTTGCTTGAAACGATGGATCGTATCCGCTTGAAATACGGGATACTGAAGGAATAAAAAAACGCCCTCCGAGATTCCTCGGAGGGCAAGTTGGTTTTGGGTCTGGCGCTCTTGCGCCGGGATATGAAGTGCGCTCGCATTGGATAAGCTGTATCTGCATTTTAGCACGGCGCGAGCGCGAAATCCGTCGAAACGCGGACGGATCAAAAATATTTACGGCTCGCAGCAGATGTCGGCTGCGGCCTTCAGGCTGGAGGAGGATTCATCTACGATACCCTGCGCCGTCTGCAAAAGCTGTTCCATCTGACCAAAGTTGGTCTGGAAGGCGTCCAGCAGGGTCTTGAAGTCCTGCGAAGTCACGGCAAGCTTTTCGTCCGCCTGCGAGAAAATCGCCTTCATGCGCTCCGCGGAGGAATTGGCGCGTTCTCTTGCCATGCGCTCCGTCATTTCCGCTCTGCGGTAGGCGGCAAGCTCCATCTCGTTGAAGTCGGGCGCGGCAGCCTTTACCACTGTGGCGGCGGGCATCATCGGTGCGTCCAGCGCTGCCGGAGCAGCGGGGGCTGCGGCGGGAGCAGGCGCTTCCGGTGCGGCAGTCTCATCTGCCTGCAGCCGCTCGTTCAGAGATTCGTTGAGCGTGCGCAGATCGTCATTTTCCGCACGCGCGGCAGTCAGCGCTTCCTGCAGACGCGCGTTTTCATCGCGCAGAATGCGCAGCGCCTTTTCATGTTCAATGGTCTGTGCCTGAATAAACTGTACGACGTCGTTGCGGTTAAAACCGTTGAGCGCGCTGCGGAAACCGGGCATAGAATCAGCCATATTATTCCCTCACATTCCATGAAATCAAAAAATGATCTCATTTTTTGATTATTATACCACGCGGTCTGCGGAAAAACAATATCTAAAGCAGATTTTTGTCGCAAAAGCGCAAAACACCAGGAAAAGAAGCGCGAAAAATGTCTTTACATTTTACGGGGAGTTTGCTATAATGCTATATGCACAGGCGCCAGTGGCTCAATGGATAGAGCATCAGATTCCGGTTCTGACGGTTGGGGGTTCGAGTCCCTTCTGGCGTGCCAAAAAGCGGGAAGGGCAACGCCCTTCCCGCTTTTTGGCACAAATAGACATAAGGGACTCGAAGATCTAAATGCGACCTGCCGGTGGCAGGTCGCAAACCAGTGCGCACACTGGTTTATCCCCTATTTGCGGCAAAGCCGCAAATGCAAACGAGTCCCTTCTGGCGTGCCAAACAGGTGCGCAGTCCTTATGATCGCCCGTCTCATCGGCGTTTCTGCCGACGCAACCTTAATTTTTTGCCTTCGGCAAAAAATGCAAACGAGTCCCTTCTGGCGTAATAGGTGCGCCAATGCGGAGGAGACAAAAAAGCGTGCGCACACTGGTTTATCCTTTGTTTGCGGCAAAGCCGCAAATGCAAACGAGTCCCTTTTGACACGCCAGAAAAGCCGCGTTTCCTATCTTTTTGCGGAACATTTTTATTTCCCAGACGTCAAATACCCGGCACCCCATAAAACGAATGGAGGAAATGAAAATGAAAAAAACCATTGCGATTGCACTCAGCGTTCTGTTTCTTTTGACCGCGCTCGTCGGCTGCGGCGCGGCAAGGGAACCTGCGTATGCCGATGAGGATAACGGCGCGGCGGTATACGAATACGGGAGGATGCCGGAGGACTTCGGTTATGACGCGGAGCTCGCCGTCGAGGCTGCAAACGGCACAGCGCCCGCTGACGTCAGCCCTGTATCCGTTGCGACCAATCGAAAACTGATCCGTACCGTCAGTCTCGGCGTCGAGACGGAGGAGTACGACGTTCTTCTGAACGGGATCGCTGAACGCATTTCGCTCTGCGGCGGCTACGTCGAAAACATGAGCGCCGACACCCGCTATTCCTCGGACAGCCGTTATGCGACGCTGACCGTTCGCGTTCCCGCAGATCGGCTGGACGAGTTCGTGACGGCAGTTTCCGGCATTTCCAACGTCGTACAGAGATCGGAGAATACCGAGGACGTGACGCTCTCCTACGTCGACCTGGAAAGCCATACCGCCGCGCTTCGCACGGAGCAGGAGCGTCTGATCGAGTTGCTCGAGCAGGCGGAGAACGTCTCGGAGATCCTGGAGATCGAGGATCGTCTGGCATACGTGCGCTATGAACTCGAGTATATGCAGTCTCAGTTGCGTACCTATGACAATCTCGTGGAGTACGCCACCGTCACGCTGTCGGTCAGCGAGGTCACGAAGCTGACGCCGACCGTGGAAAAGGGCTTCTGGGAGAAGATCGGCGACGGATTCAACGACAGCCTCAACGGCGTCTGGGAAGGACTGAAGAGCTTTTTCAGCTTCCTGATCATCGCGCTGCCGTATCTCGTCGTGATCGCCGTATTTGCGGGGATCGCCGTTGTCATCATCGTGCTGTGCGTGAAGAAGAGCAGAAAGAGAGCGGCAAAGCGGACGGCGCGGACGATGCCGCAGCCGCCGGTCATGCAGTATCCGCCGGTTCAGCCGCCGGCCATGCCGGCCGATTCGGAGCAGAAGAATAGAGAATGATCCGAACAAAAAAACGGGAGGTCGTTTGGCCTCCCGTTTTTGCTGCGGTTATCGGTTCGGAACGTGGGCGCGAATGAAATTCAGAACGAAATCGAAGTCCGCCGGGTCGGCGTAGACCTGATTTTTATACAACCGCTGATTCACCTTGATCAAATGGCGGCGCGGGCAGGCCTTGACCTTGCGAACCCTTGCGAATTCGGAATACATCTCCGTCCGTGCGGCGGACAGCATGCCTGCGCCGGCGGTCGAGAAGTTCCCGGACGCCAGACCGACGAGGGCGGTGATCGCGCCGATTGCCTGCGCCTTCTTCGCCTGCTTCGGAAGCTGCTTGTGGTTGACGCCGTTCTCGTCCATCTCGAACACCACGACGTATTTGCCGCCCATGATCGCGGCGTAGACCAGCATGCTGATGACGACGATGACCGTCATGCCGAGAATGAAATAACCGAAAATCTTTAGGTTGCTCAGCAGTCGCTCGCCGATCTCGTTGCTCCACTCGACCGCGTCGAAGACGGACGAGACGACGAAAATGCCGAGAATGATGAAGAAAAATATCTTCCACACCAAAAGAAAGATAGTCGGGTTTTTGAGAATGGGCATTTCATAGACCCAACGGTATTTGCCGTCGCCGCACAGGTAGACGTTTTCCGTGACGCGGGCGCCCTGCGGCGCGGGAGCTGCGCTGCTGCAATGCAATTCAGGCATAAAGTTTCCTCCTTCCGGAATCAGCCGCTCGGCTGATCCGATATTACAGTCATCCATGCGAAAATGCCGCTTTTTTCCGTGACCTCCTGCTTGCTGTCAGAATAGGAGACAGTGCGATTGGCATGCAGATAGATTTCAACGTTTTCCAATATGCCGGTTTTAACGTCATAAACGAAGCGAATATGGGAATAGTTGTCGTCCACCTTACTTGCCTCACTTCCGGCAGATGCGATATAACTGCTGAAGCTGTCGAATGCGAAGTTCCGATCCTGGGCAGATGAGTGGATCACGGACGGGGATACGGAATAAATGTAGCCGTGCTTAAAGGTTTTGGCATAATCCGAGTGTTCCGAGATGATCTTGCCCGTGATCGTGAACGCCTCACGGGAGCAGGGGCGGTCGTAGACCGCGTTGGAGATGGCAGGAATATCCAGGGTATAATTCCCGTCCGGATCGACCGTCAGCGTGCAGTCGTACGGCAAATCGGGGTCGTTTGCCCTGAGACGTTCGAAGAACATGGAGCTGTCTTCCTGAATCTGCAGCTTATAGGTCTGCGTTTCCTGTTTCTTCCCGTTCAGCTCGACGTTCACGCGGATCACGTTGAAGTCGCTCTCTTTGACCGCTGTAGTGGGGTCTACCTTGAAGTCGACGTACTGCACCGTGCTGTTCTTCTGACTCACGTCCTTATAGCCCAGCACGGTCGGCGCGCCCATCAGCAGATAGTTGAAATAGGAGCAGGTGAACACGACGTTGCTCGTTCCGGCTTGCAGCTTGGGGACAAAATTCTCCTGCGCCGGATAGAATTTGTCATAAGAGCATTGGTGGAGCAGGATGGTCTGGTATTGCCCCGTGGCGGAGTTCGTTGTGCCGCCGACCAGCTCTGCGGGCAGGAAAACCGGCGCGCCGACGCGGGCATAACTGCCGCCGTCCTTTGTCCAGAAGCTCAGCGGGTAGTCGTACTGATACTTGTAGTCCGTGTCATACACGGTCCCGTCGGGCGCGGTGTATTTCGTGTCGATGCCGGTCGCCCGCGGGTCGGCGCAGTAGATCGACTTGGAAAAGTCCTTCGGGTTATCCAGACTCTTATCCTCGACCGTGATCACAACGCCCGTATTCAGCAGGGGAAGGATCTCTTTGCGGATCTCCTCGTCGACCTTGAGCTGCGCCTCATGCTGCGCTGCGACGGAGAGCAGAAGGAACATTTCGGCGCAGGCGGCGAAGAGCTCCTTCGTATAACGGTCGGTGTAATCCTTGCGGATCGCTTCCTTCTCTGCTTGATTCGTCCACGGCAGGGAAGCGGAATTCGAATCCTCGCCGCGCTGCTTCATGGCCTCGCGGCAGAAGCTCAGGTATTCGGCGTCGGTGAGGTTGTAGAAGCAGGCGTCGGCATAGTTGCGGAAGAATTCCTCAAAGGCGGGGCCGATCTTTTCCGGCGTATCCTTCATTACGCGGTAGAGATAGCCGCACGCCCACTGGAAATCCCGCGAAACGCCCGTGCGCGGATCAAAACCCGTGAAGCCGCCGCTGCCGTTCAGCTTCTCCATATCCGTGTTGAGCAGTTGCTTGAGCTGTTCGTTCTGCGCCGGCGTGATCGCGCCGATCGGCGCAATTACGGCGTAAGCGTCGTTCGCGATGCGGGGGTCGCCCTCAAATTCGGGACTGCTGCGCTCTTCTATGTCATAAAAGAAGGTTCGATAGAGCGTGCCGGTCTTCGTCAGCTCGAAGAAGTCGCGGTAGTTGCGCTCCGCAGCGCCGAGCGCATCATAGGGCGTTTCCTTGCTTTTTCCGTAGAAGTACAGGAACAGACCGCCGATTGCGCAGCCTGCCGCGACGATCGGCGCTCCGATGGCAGCAGCCGACCCTGCCGCTGCCCCGGCACCGACGTAAGCCGCGCCCGTGGAGATCGTGCCGAGGACGACGGAAAGATAGTCCGTCCAGTGCTCCTTCAGCACTTGCTCGCCTGTGGCGAATTTTCCGTCCGCAGCCTCGCGCTTGATCTTGTCGTTGAGGAACAGAACGCCGATCGCGGTGCTGATCGCGCTGAAGCGGGCGAGCGCAAGACCGTGCGCCGTGTTCCAGTTGGAATACTTTTGTAGATTCTCCTTTACGCCGGGTGCAAGACCCTCCGCAGACAGGTTCCGCAGCGTGTATTCCACGCCGGCGTCGCCAACGCTTTTGGCGCTGTTAGCGAGGTCTGCCTTCTCCTGGATCTGCTGCACGCCGTTGAAGAGCACGCTGCTGAAATCCACCGCCTGCGCGCCGCCGGACTGCATTTGCCGCGCCATGACCTCAAGCAGGCTGTTCGAGGAGGGCAGATAGGTGTAGCGGTTCATCATCTTCGCCCACAGATCCTGCGGATTGTA
Organism: Oscillospiraceae bacterium; assembly: GCA_017429835.1. GTDB lineage: Bacteria > Bacillota > Clostridia > Oscillospirales > Oscillospiraceae > JAZOXB01. Next base: position 13,993 of record JAFROD010000049.1, on the reverse strand, counting down.
CCACACCGTGCCTGACATGACCTGATCCGGCGCATGCAGCGCGGTATAGAAAAACGCGCTGAGCGCATCGCGGGTCATCTGATTGCTGACGTCACCCGCCTTGACCGCCTCGGAGAGCGCCTTGGAAAAATCGCCGATCACCATCTTCTCGTGCAGAGAAAAGTGGGTCGTATAGAGGATATAGTACTTACCGTCCTCGCTGATCTCGTAATACTCCGCCTTGTTCTCGCCCGTTTCGGGATCGGCGGAGACGAAGTAGACGAGATCACTGTCATTCGCGTCGCGCGGAATCCTGACCTGCACCTCCGTGACGAAACGATCCGTCCCCGAGCCGAGGGAGAGATCGAAACCCTGGTAGGTGTAGCCGCCCGCCGCGTCCTCGTGCACGGGCAGCGTCTTGACCGTAAACGTATCTGCGCCGTCCAGATTATAAGGGCCGAAGTCCACGGTGAACCCGCCGGAGGACGCGCTCGTGCTCTCGGGTGAGACCGCCATGCTGACTGCAGGCGCGTTCGCGATCTCTTCGTCGGTATAGACGAACACGCCGTCCTCGGGGGTCGGAATCGCAATCTCCTCGCCTGCGACCGCCGTCGTCGGACGTTCACCGGCGGACGGCTCGCTTTCACCGCTGCGGAAAAAGCCGGGGAACCAGAAGCCCGTGACCGCGATCTCGGCAAGCATTGCTACGACCAGAAGGATCGAGATTGCCGTACGCGAAGCGGAACCCTTACGCTTTGCGGGCTGTGGGCACGGCTGGCGAACGGGCTGATAATACTGCGGCTGGGCAGGCGACTGGTATTGCTGCGGCTGCCGTTGGGCGGGCTGCTGCGCCGCGTCTCTGACGCGCGCGCCGCATTCCGGACAGAACGCTGCGCCGTCACGAAGCCGCGTTCCGCAGTCTCTGCAGAATTTTGCCATTTCCCGTCCCTCCTTCAGGGTCGAATGAGACCGATCGTGCCGACATCGCCGCTCACTGTTTCAAAGGAACCGTATCCGTATTGGACGCCGTCGCTCTGATAGAGGGTGTACAGGTCGATCGATCCGCTGTCGCCGCTGCCGAATACGCGGCTGATGTCGAACTGTCCGCGGAATACCATCGGGCGTTCTCCGCGCTGATCCTCCCAACCGTTTCCTCGATAGATGGAATACGGCTGGACGGTGATCGTCGCGTCCCGATCAATGGTGACGTAAGCCAACTGCCAGATATCGTTGAGAACAATCTCCGCTTTCCATTTTCCGAGCATGTCGTCTTTGCCGAGATAGGACAGGTTTGCGTGATAGTTCCCGTTTGCAACGTCAAAGAGCCATGTGAATTCCTCGGCCTTCGGCGCGCTGAGACTGTTCATGTAAGGCAGGACGGTTTCGTTCGTGGCTTCCGTGGGCGCTTCGGTGGGCGCCTCCGTCGGCATATCGGTCGCGGCTTCCGTCTGTGAAGAAGCGGATTCCGCAGGAGGAACGTCCGGCTTTTGTTGCTGCGCGCTGTCAGTATCTCTGTCGCCGTCCTCATCTTCGTGACGGGAGGAGAGCGCAGCGGGCTGTTTGACCGGCGCAGCCAAATACGTGCGCCATCCGGTAAACACCGAGACGAGAATGACCGTGATCAGTGCAGCATTGATCACGCCAAGCAGAATGAGCAAGATGTTTTTCTTCAAAATCATCAACTCCTTTGGAATGGGGATTGATTCTTTTGCGCTTTAGATAGTTGAATTATACTATACTCCTGCGGCGACTGTCAATCATTTACAGAAGTTGCAGGAGAACAGGTGTTACTGCCAGACGAAATTCCCGTATTCTAATGAATTATGAAGACGAAAGAGTGAAAAATACGAAGCGAAGCTTCTGCCGCTTGTGCGACGGAAGCTTCGCTTTTTGGAGCTACTGGCCGGAATACTGCGGCGGCGGAGCCGCCTTCGTGACACTTCGGATTCGATTTTGTTTCTCCATAAACGGAGAAACGCATCGCTTCGCGCTGCCGAATCCTCGTGTTCGAACCGTGCTTCTCGTCAAACGACCGGAAGCACCAAAAAAGGGAGGGCGTTTGCCCTCCCATTTTTGGAGCTACTGGCCGGACTCGAACCGGCGACCTGCTGATTACGAATCAGCTGCTCTACCAACTGAGCCACAGTAGCATGTTTCGCAATTTGCGGGATTCATTTTACAGCATATTGCGGCTCTTGTCAAGTAATAATCAAAAATAATTTATCAAATGCAATCCCGCAGGGCGGTCAGCGCCTTTTTCTCAATGCGCGAGATCTGCACTTGCGAAACGCCGAGGATCTTTGAGGTCTTGTCCTGCGTCAGACCGTGAAAGTAGCGCAGCTTGATGACCATCTGCTCGCGTTCGCTGAGGCAGGAGATCGCTTCCTTTAACGCGATCCGTTCCACGATGCTATCCTCCATTCCACCGTCGGTCAAAATATCTTCCAGCGCGATGCCGTCCTCTCCGCTGCGCTTCTGTATGGACTCCGCCGTGCCGGTCGCAGTTTCGGCGGCGGCGATCTCTTCCGGCTGCAGACCGGTCTCCTCGCTGAGCTGCAGGAGGGTCGGTTCCTGCCCGAGCGCGTTCGTCAGGCGCTCTCTCGCCGCGCGGATCATGGCGGAGCGTTCTTTGAGACTGCGGCTGACCTTGACCGTGCCGTCGTCGCGCAGAAATCGGCGGATCTCGCCGGCGATCTTCGGCACGGCGTAGGTCGAAAACTGCGTGCCGTAGTCCAGATCGAAGCCTTCCACCGCCTTGAGAAAACCCAGGCAGCCGAGCTGGTACAGATCGTCCGGATCGACGCCGCGTCCGAAATAGCGCCTTGCGACCGACCAGATCAGACCGGAATTCTGCACGACGAGTGTTTCCGCGGCGGTACGGTCGCCGTTCTGCGCGCTTTGCAGCAGCGATTCCTGCGGAAGACTCACTTTTTCCCTCCGCGCCGCACGATTTTGCGCTTCATGTGTACAGTCGTGCCTTTCCCCGGGGTGGAGGAGAGGTGGAATTCCGTCATGAAGCTCTCCATGATCGTGATGCCCATGCCGGAGCGGTCGTCGCCGCCGGTCGTGAACATCGGGGTGCGCGCCTGCTCAATGTTTTCGATCCCGCGTCCGCGATCTTTGACGACGAGATCGAGCACGTTGTCCGGCAGGATCCGCGCTTTCAGTATGACGGGACCGAGCTCGTCGGGGTAGGCGTGGACGATGCAGTTGGTGACCGCTTCGGAAACGGCGGTCTTGATATCGCCGAGTTCGTCAAGCGTCGGGTCGAGCTGCGCCGCAAAGCAGGCGACTGCCGCCCGCGCGAAGGCTTCGTTCGCGGACTTGCTCGGGAATTCGAGATTCATGTAGTTTTCGCCTTTCATTTCGGGCACTCCTCCTTGATTTCCGTGATTTTTTCGATCCCTGCGGCGCGCAGGACTTTATACGGCTGCGCGGGAATGTTCTGCAGCAGCAGCTTTCCCTCCAGGGTGTTCATGCGCCGCAGCGTATGCAGGACGACGGCGATGCCGCTGGAATCCATGAAGCGGACGTCGCGGAAATCGAGAATGCAGCGCAGGGGCATATAGACGTCGATCTTGTCGGAAACGGTGTCCATGATCTCCTTTGCACTGTGGTGGTCGATCTCTCCGGTCAGCGCGATCGTGAGCTGTCGATCCTGCACAAAGCTTGTCAGTTTCAATCTGCTTCCTCCCTCCAAAAGTAAAACGCATACGGCGATTGCGCCGTATGCGTTCAGTATACGTTATTCTTTTCGCACGGTTTGTCGAAAGGAGCTTGTCCGTTCGCTTTTTATTCCGTAAACAGCGGGAAAGCAATGGTAAATACCGTGCCGCATTCCTGCCCAGCGGTGACGCTGACGGTGCCGGAATTGCGCGCCACCATATCGTGCACGATGGACAGACCCAGACCTGCGCCGCCTGCGGCGCGGGAACGCGCCTTATCCACACGGTAAAAACGCTCGAAGATGTGTTCCATCGCTTCCGGAGGAATGCCGACGCCGGTGTCCGCAACGGTCAGTACCACGTTCGTTCCGTCCTTGGTCAGATCAAGCCGGACACTGCCGCCGTCGCGGTTGTATTTGATGGCGTTTTCCGTCAGATTGAATACGACCTGATAGAGGTCGTCCTCCACGGTCTTGACGGTGCAGCCCTCCGCAAGAACGCAGTCGAGCGTGATACCGCGCAGATCGGCGAGCGGCGTGAGCATGCGGGCGACCTTGCGCACCGTTGCCGCGGCGTCGACGACCTCGCGCTCTTCCTCCACGGCGCTGTCCAGCCTCGTCAGGGTCAGCAGTTTCTGGGACAGACGCCCCAGACGATCCGCCTCTCTGCCGATGTCGCCGATGAATTCGCGCTCGGTGTTGATGTCCATGTCGTTCTGCAGAATGGAGTCGGACAGCAGCTTGATGGACGCCAGCGGCGTTTTCAGTTCGTGCGAGGCGTCGGAAACGAACTGCCGGCGCACCTGCTCCGATTCTTCGAGACGTTCCGCCAGATTGTTGAATTCGCGCCCGAGATGTGCCAATTCGTCATGACCGCGGAGCTGCAGCTTGTGGCTGTAGTCGCCCTCGCGCATCTTGCGAATGGAGTCGAGGATTCGCTTCAGCCGGCGTGAGAAAGCGGTCGAGAAGAGCAGGGAGATCAAAATGACGCCGATTTCCAACGCGATGGAGATACGCAGGACGTTGGTCTGCAGCGCGTCGATCAGCGCCGCCTGCTCCGTACTTCTCTGCATCAGATAGACCGCGCCGCGCACCTTTCCGCCGCGCATGAGCGGCATGGAAACACGGCTTTCGATCGCGCCGCCGTCGTACACGCTGTAAAAGACGTCCTGCCCGTCCAGCGCGGTCGAAAGCTCCGGGAAGCTTACTCGCGTTCCCTCGGCGTTGTCGACGTCCAGCGAGTCGTAGAGCGCGACGCCCGCGGCGTTCGTCACCACGGTGCGCGTCGTGCGCAAATCGTCCAGCGAGTTGATCGTCAGCTCCATGTCGGAAGAGGAGAGATTGTCAACCGGGAGAAGAGCGGTTGTCATCAGCTTCGCCTTTTCGCCCAGCGACTGCTGCTGCGCGTTGAAGATCATGCGCCGCATTGTGGACGAGGTGTAGATATTCAAGAAGAAAAGCACCGCCGCGGTGATAAGAATGTAGGCGATCGCAAAGCGCAGTTGGGAACTGCGTAGAAACAGCGACAGCTTCTTTTCAGGCTTTGAAATAGTATCCAACTCCCCACTTGGTCATGAAGTATTCCGGCTCCGCCGGGACGGTTTCCAGCTTTTCGCGGATTCTGCGGATATGGACATCTACCGTGCGGATATCGCTGCGGTATTCGTAGCCCCAGATCAGATCGAGCAGATTCTCGCGCGAATAGACACGGTTCGGATTGCGGATCAGCAGCTCCACCACGTCGAATTCCCGCGCCGTCAGTTCGACCGGCACGCCGTTTTTGTAGACGTTGCGCTCCTGCGTATCGACCGTGATCTGCCCGACTGTGATCCGGCTGCGCGCGTTTTCCAGACCGCCGGTTCTGCGCAGCAGCGCGCGAATGCGCGATTTGAGCTCCAGAATGTTGAAGGGCTTGGTCATGTAGTCGTCCGCGCCCTGCTCAAAGCCGAGCAGCTTGTCCATGTCCTGTGTGCGGGCAGTGAGCATGATGATCGGCACGTCGGAGAATTCGCGGATACGGCGGCAGGCTTCCATGCCGTCGATCTCCGGCATCATCACGTCCAATACGATCAGGCGAATGCTCGGATCGTGCGCCAGCTCGATCGCCTCGCGCCCGTTCGTGCCGGTGACGACCTCGTAGCCGTCGTTCTGCAGGTTGAATTTTATTCCCTTGACGATCACTTCTTCATCGTCAACGACCAGAATCTTCATTGTCTTCCTCCACTGTTACGTAATTGCGGATCATCTCGAAACGACCCTCGCCGATCCCGTCCACATTCATCAGCGCCTCCACGCAGGAAAAGCCGCCGTGCTGCCCGCGGTAGTCCAGGATCCGCTGCGCAAGCTTCTGACCGATCCCCGGCAGGGAGGTCAGCTCGTCCAGCTCTGCCGTGTTGATGTTGACGATCGCGCCGAGCGACCGCTTCGGCAGCGCGGACGGGTCGGCGCCGGTCAGACGTTCCTGCACACTCACGCCGGTTCTCTCCGTCACGATCTTCTGCCCGCCGTTCGCGTTTCCTTTGCCGCGGGACATCCCAAAACAGAACGCGAAGAAAACGCAGACGATCGCAAGCAGAAGCCACGCGAATCTCAGATGCTTCATTTTCTATTTCCTCTGCTTGTCCGTTGACACGGGCAAGTTTTTTGATATAATAGAATATACATAACAATTATATCACATTTTGACTGCCCGCGGCAATCCCAAACTGCCGCAGATGGGAGATATTTTATGAAAAAACTGAGATTTTTGACGCTCCTTCTTTGCCTGCTCCTGCTTCTGCAGTGCGTTATGCCGGTCTTTGCGACCGAAGCGACGGAAGCAGCCGAGCCTGCGGAGCAGACGACGGAGGTGCAGTATCCCACTGGTCTGGAGACGCCGCCGGAGCTGATCGAATACAGCTTCCCGCCGGCTGACGACGATTTCTATATCCGTGCGAAGGCGACGGCGTTGATCGAGCTCAACTCCCACACGATCGTCTATGCGCAGGAGCTTGACCGGCAGCTTTATCCCGCCAGCCTGACGAAGATCATGACCTGCATGCTTGCGCTCGAGCACGGCAATCTGGACGATATTCTGACGGTCTCGGAGACCGCGCTGCAGAACCTCAGCGAGTACGGCAGCACGGCGGGTCTGATGGAGGGCGAACAGATCAGCCTGCGTGAGCTCCTGTACTGCATTATGGTCTCGTCCGCCAACGAGGGCTGCAACGTGGTCGCGGAGTACGTCGCGGGCAGCACGGACGCCTTTGTCGCCCTGATGAACGAAAAGGCGGAGGCGCTGGGCATGCACGGTACGCACTACGCCAACACCCACGGTCTGCACAACAGCGAGCACTATACGACGGTGCGCGATCTTGCCGTGCTGGCGATCTGGGCGTGGCAGAATCCGCAGTTCCGTGAGTTTGCCACGACGACGGTGCACACCGTGCCCGCAACCAACAAGTCCGACGAGCGGACGCTGAAAACTACCAACTATCTGACCTCGACGGATACGTACGGGCGTTACTATTACGAGAAGGCGCGCGGCGTGAAGACCGGCTTTACCACGCCGGCAGGCGGCTGCCTGATCAGTACGGCGAGCGACGGCGATCTTTCCTTTATGAGCATCGTCTGCGGCTGCGAGCAGTTGATCGACGACGACGGGAAAGACCTGGATATGCGCTTCGTAGAAACGAAGAAACTGTTTGAATACGGTTTTGAGACCTTCCACTACGTGCAGGTGCTGACGGATACCGCGATGCTCGGTCAGCCGGTCGTGCTCTACGCAAAAGGGCGCAAGAACGTCGTCGTCCACGCAAAGGACAACGCCACGGTGCTGCTGCCGCGCTACTGCGAGCCGGAGGATATTTCCATGCAGCTCCGCTATGACAGCGAAGCTCCGCTGGAGGCGCCGCTTGCGGAGGGACAGCGCGTCGGCACGGTGACGGCGATGTACGGCACGATCCCGCTGGTGACGAGCGACCTCGTCACAATGACGAAGGTCGAACGCGACGACCAGATCGTTCCCGCTGACGACGGCAGCGGCGAAAGCGGCAATCAGGGCGGCAATCCCGGCAAGAGCGGCGAAAGCCTGCTCTCGGAGCTGCTGCGCTACTGGTATCTGACCGTGCCGCTGCTGCTCATGCTGGCGCTGTTGGTGATTCTGTTGATCGTCCGCGCGATCAACGTCCACAGGGAAAAGAAGGCAAGACGGGCGCGGCAGCGGAGGAGACGCAATGGATAAGATGGACGCGCTGCGCGAAAAATGTCTTTCCTGCCGGAACTGTCAGCTTGCCGCGACCCGCACGAAGGTGGTCTTCGGCGTGGGCCCTGCGCCGTCGGATATCGTATTCGTCGGCGAAGGCCCGGGACAGCAGGAAGACCTCACGGGCGAGCCCTTCGTCGGCGCGGCGGGAAAACTGCTTGACGACATGCTTTCCATCGTCGATCTCGGAAGGCACAATTGCTATATCTGCAATATCGTCAAATGCCGCCCGCCCCAGAACCGCGACCCCATGCCGGAGGAGCAAGACGCCTGCATCGGCTATCTCACGGAGCAGCTTGCGCTCCTGCAGCCGAAGATCGTGGTCTGCCTCGGCAGGATCGCCGCCATGCGGCTGATCAAACCGGACTTCCGTATCACGCGGGAGCATGGGCAGTGGACGCAGAAGGACGGGATCTGGTATTCTGCGATCTATCATCCGTCCGCGCTGCTGCGTGACGTGTCCAAGCGGCCGGAGACCTTTGCCGACCTGCTCTCTCTGCGCGCCAAGGCGCGGGAGCTGGGCTGCGCGGAATACAAAACGGAGTGATGATGCAACATCGCTCCGTTTTTTGCGCAGTTGGGTATGGATTTTTGACAAAAGATATGTTATGATAAATCTGTGAGATGATTCTCATCCATAAGAAAGGAGAGACAACGATGAAAAAACGCATTCTTGCAGTTCTTCTTGCAGTTCTGATTCTCGGCTCCGTGCTGACGCCGACGGTCTTCGCCGACGAGGGTCACGTGATCACCTTTGACCCGATGGAAACCGAGGGCGGCAGGATGGAACCGGGTGCGCCGTACTGGCTTAGGATCCCGGACGGGCAGCCGATCGGCCCAATGCCCGTACCTGCGAATATCTATCCCAATATGACCTTTGCCGGCTGGTTTGACGACGATCACAACGAATACACCGCCTCGACCATCTTGACCTCAGATGTTGTCGTGCATGCCTATTGGGTGGAAAGCCAGATGACGATGCCCTTTACCGATATTTCGGGTCATTGGGCGTATGAAGGCATCAAGTATTGCTATGATAACGGTTTGATGAACGGCATGTCGCCCACGACCTTCGGGCCCGAACTGACCACCACCCGCGCCATGGTCGTCACCGTCCTGTACCGCATGGAGCACGAGCCGCCTGTCGGCGGTCTGATCAATCCGTTCAAGGACGTCAAGTTCACGGACTGGTACGGCTCAGCGATCGTCTGGGCTGCGTCCGAGGGCATCGTCAACGGTATTTCGGCGGACAAGTTCGACCCGAACGGCAACATCACCCGCGAGCAGCTCGCCGCGATTCTGTACCGCTACGCGGAATCCTGCGGCTATACGACTGACATCAAGTACCTGCTCAACGGTTTTGCAGACAAGGACAGCGTCAGCCCCTACGCCGTCGAGGCGATGAAGTGGGCATACGCCGCCGGTCTGATCACCGGTATGCAGGAGGGCAAGGACTACTACCTCCGCCCGCAGTACAACGCCACCCGCGCGCAGATCGCCACGATCCTGATGCGCTTTATGAAAAATGTTATTCCTCATGAAGAAGAGGTCGGCTTCGACGGCCTGGACATGACCCTGCCCGCGTCCTGGTACAACGAATATACCTACGTTGCAGAGCTGCACGAGGACGGCACCTCGACGATGACCTTCTGGTGCCGCAGAGAGCAGGAGGATCCGGATGGCTCCGGCGGCTACCTGTTCACCATCGAGCTCCGCGAGGGTCCTGTGCCGGAATACGGCCCGAAGTATGAGGTCGTCGGCGCACTCCACAAGGGCAGCACGTACCGCAACGTCATCATCATTTACAGCGGCGGCGTGGAATGTGATAAATACAAGGATCTGTATTTTGCGATGCTTGCAGAGAAGACCAATATCGTCAAGTCCTTCCGCGGCTACAACTGCTGGAGCTTTGCTGTCGGCTGAATCAGAATAAACCGAGAGGGTGCGCTTATGCGCACCCTCTTTGAGATAATGTGAAAAGGCGGTGCTTTACATGACAAAACGGATGACGCGCGTCCTCGCGTTGCTGCTGGTCGTGCTCCTCGTGCTGCCGAACGGCGTTTTTGCCGCGGAAGGGGAGAAGACGGCAGCGGCAGGCGCGGCGCATATCGTCTCCGAGCCTGCGGGCGCGGACGTCTATATTGACGGGGAACTGTACGCTCCTGCGGTCACGCCCTGCGACGTGCCGCTGTCTGCGGGAACGCACGAGATCAGCGTCCGCATGAGCGGCTTCGACGATTACGACACGACGGCAAAGGCGGGCGACAGCGTCAGCGCACGCCTGTCCGCGACGATCCCGTCGGGACCGAACGTCCGCACGATCGTCGTCACAATCGACGACCGCATGCTCGATTCCCGACAGATGAAATGGGAATACTACGAGCGCTTCGTCCTCAACGGCGAGCCGGAGCCGGAGTGGAGCGCGGACTGGACGGATGAGGATTATATGGCAAGGTATGCCTATCAGTCGTTCCAGACAGGCGTATCTCTGCGCGACGCGATCTGCATCGCGGAGAACGACACGGGCTGGTACGACGAGGAAAACGGCGTCCGCTGGCATTACGTGATCGAGTTTTCCGACGCGCAGGATACCTACTGGCAGAGCAAAGATATTACCTGCTACGGGCGCGGCTCCGGAAAATACTTAAGCGGCGAGTCGCTGTTCATGAACGGCAGCGTCGAGGACACGGAGGCAAAAGCCCTGTGGAGCCACGACGGCTGCTTCACGATCAACGGCGACCGCGACCGCGACGGCACGCCGGACGTGACGCTGGCGGGCTGGGAGGACTGGACCTGGGACGGCCGCTGGACGCTCATGCTGATGTGTTCCGACGCGCACGTGATCGGCGTACACTTCGCCACGACGATCCACGTCAGCTTCGCCATCCCGTTCTGGCAGCCGAAGAACTATTTCGATATCCACGATATTTCCATCTGCAACTGCTATTTTGAAGGAATCCGGAACGGCGTCGGTCGCTTCTTCGGTACGAGCAGCGCCGGCATCTACGGCAACGGCTGCAATGGCCACGGGCAGCCCGGCACCTACGATCTCGACGGCTTCACGATCTCCGGCTGCACCTTCCAGAACGATCAGCTCGGCATCATCGTCGCCACCGGCGATATGGACTACGCCAGCCTCAAAAACCTCGTACTGCAGGGCAACCATATCGTCAACGGCTCGATCTTTGTCCGCAACGTGGACGCGCACACCTGGTACATGTGGCCAGGCAATCCGCAAATGTCCGGCACGATGTACGGCGAAAACTGCATCGGCTTCTGCGACCACAACACGCTTGAGGACGTGACGATCAGCGGCAACCTCGTGGAGTTCAACGCGGACGCCATCGGCGGCAATGTCTACAACGAGGGCTACGGCGACGTCCTGCAGGTCGGCAACTCCAACCTCGGCGGCTCGCATAATACCGTGCGCAACGTCACCGTCCGCTGCAACCGCTCTACGCTGGAGCAGGCGAATATCGACGCCTACGAGCTCTGGCCAGACGGAGGTCTGCGCTTTGAAAACGCGGCGATCGGCGACGATTTTGACGAGGCGTACGACGGCGCGCTTGCCTCCTCGCTGTGCGAGGTCACGGACAACCTCTTCGACGGCCTGAACGTCGAATACAACGACTTTGAACTTCTGCATTTCGATCTGACGAACATTTCCCTCGTCGGCACCGCGCAGATCGGCACGGACAACTACTTCCGCAATATCCGCTTCGCAAACAACAGCTTTGCTTCCGTAAAGGGCATGAAGCTGACCGGCGCGAACGGCAACAGCAACAGCGGCACCGTAGCGGAAGGGGAACTTGAGAACGTAGAGGTTACGGACAATACCTTTACCTGCCTGCGCAAGACCGGCTGGGGCGCGGACAGCAATCTGAACGACTCCGGCGAGCAGGACGACTACGGCATCCGTCTCGTTGGCGCGAACGTCGCGGACTTCCGCACCTCGAATTGGGATGAAAGCGGAGAGCAAACTGTCTGGGACGGCCTGAAGTCCACGGTCACCGGCGTGAAGATCGAGCGCAACCGCATCGAGGGTTATGCCAACGGCGTGCTGGTCGCGGGTGCGAACTGCGAGCGGACGCACTACGTCACGGGGATCCGCGTCGAGGACGTGACGATCAACGACAACGTAATCGTGACGGACGGCGTGAATAAGAACTGCCGGAACGACGGCATCCTGCTCGTCGGCGCGTTCGACGGCGGCACGGGCTGTGTCATTCATCATATCGAGGTCAGCCGCAACGACGTGACGGCGACGAACGGTCTCCTCGCAGCGGGCTTTTACTTCATGGGGATGCGCTGCCGCTGGGGCGTCAGCGACAATCAGGCGCTCCACATCACGGTAACGGACAACCGCTTCACCTATCTTGATCCGCGCGGCGTCGGCGGCTTCCCGCTCGCCGCCGCTGACGCGGTCAGCAGTTGGCGCGAGATCCCGTACGCGCTGGGCAAAACCGCCGCCGTGCTGACGGCGTCGGGCAATACCGCGACGGGCTTTGCATGGAAGGAAATGCATCTGGCGAAGTTGAGCCTGCGCGAAACGGACGACGAGGACGCCTTCCTTGCAAAGGTGCAAAACGCCTGCGACGCGGCGATCGGCTATCGGTATATCGACTGGTCGAAGGACGCTGTGGCGGAAGTCTGCGAGACGCCGCTCTTCGTGGGCGTCTGCGAAACGCCGGAGTACAGCCCCGGCAACTGCCACCGCTGGTATCTCACGCCCTGCAGCGCGGGCGTAACGTTTGGAAATGAGAACGCCGTCGCGCCGACTTGCACGGCGGCGGGCAGCTATGAGGAAGTAGCCAGATGCTCGTTCTGCGGCGAAGAGATGAGCCGTGAAAAGAAGAACGGCGATCCCGCGCTCGGACACAACTTCGGCGCGTGGACGGTGACGAAGGACCCGACCTGCACGGCGGCAGGCGAGGAAACCAGCACCTGCTCGCGCTGCGGCGAGAAGGAAACGCGCCCGGTCGACGCCCTCGGACACGACTTCGGCGCGTGGACGGTGACGAAGGCCCCGACCTGCACGGCGGCAGGTGAGGAGACAAGTCAATGCTCTCGATGCACCGAGAAGAAGACCCGACCGGTCGACGCCCTCGGACACGATTGGGACGACGGCGTGATCACCCTCGAGCCGACCGAAACGGAAAAAGGCGAAAAGACCTTTACCTGCCGACGCTGCGGCGCGACACGGACGGAGGAGATCCCGGAGAAGGTCCACGAGCACAGCTACACGGCGGTCGTGACGCCGCCGACCTGCACTGAGCAGGGCTATACGACGCATACCTGCGTATGCGGCGACAGCTACGTGGACAGCTACGTTCCCGCGCTTGGTCACGACCTCGTGACCGATCCGGCGATTCCCGCGACCTGCACAGAATCCGGCCTGACGGCGGGCGAGCACTGCACGCGCTGCGACTATATTGTCGCGCAGGAGGTCGTCGCCGCCCTGGGCCATAACATCGTAAAGGACGAGGCGGTCGCGCCCACCTGCACGGCAAGCGGCTTGACGGCAGGCGAGCATTGCACGCGCTGCGACTACAAGGTCGCGCAGCAGACCGTTCCCGCCCTCGGTCATACGTGGAACGACGGCGAGATCACCAAGCCTGCGACCGAGACGGAGGACGGTGTGAAGACCTACACCTGCACGCGCTGCGGCGCGACGAAGACCGAGGTCGTCCCCGCCACCGGCGAATCGGCCTGCAAGCACGAGCATACCCACAACGAGCACAAGGACGCGACCTGCACGGAGGCAGGCTACGACAAGACGGTCTGCGACAACTGCGGCAAGACGGTCGCGGAGGAGATCATCGCCGCGCTGGGGCACAATATCGTGAAGGACGAGGCGGTCGCGCCGACCTGCACGGAGAGCGGTCTGACGGCAGGGGAGCACTGCACGCGCTGCGACTACAAGGTCGCGCAGCAGACCGTTCCCGCCCTCGGGCACGCCTGGGACGAGGGCAAAGTCACTACGCCCGCGACTGCGACGAAGGACGGCGTGAAGACCTACACCTGCACGCGCTGCGGCGCGACGAAGACCGAAGTTATCCCCGCGACCGGCGAAGATCAGCCATGCGACGGCGGCGAAAACTGCCCGT
>JAFROD010000048.1 GCA_017429835.1 Oscillospiraceae bacterium | reverse complement strand
TGCGTCTTCGCTCATTGCCTTCTTTGCGGAGGCGTTGTAGATGATGACCTGATCGCCGTCCTTGAGGGAGGTGGTCAGTACGTACTCGTTGCCGCTCGGAGCGGTAGTGGGCTGCGTCGGAGCGGTCGTCGGCTCAGTCGGAGCCGTGGTGGGCTCGGTCGGAGCGACGCTGCCGCTCAGAACGAAGAGCTGCATGGCGAAGATCGCTTCGCTGTTCGCACTGTAGTAGTAGGTGCTGAATTCAGAGTACTTGTCGTACCACTCAATGTACTTCGGGTCGCCGGAGGTGCCCGCCGCCGTGGTGCTGACGATGTAAACGCTGTTCGCCGTCGTCGCCGGGTTGACCGCCCAGACATTGTCGGTCATCGCAAAGCTCAGGCCCTTCGTCGCGGACAGGGTCTCGCCGTCGTCGTTCAGGAAAGTGTAGCCACTGCCGGAGGTTCTGACCGTCCAGACGATCTTGCTGTCGTCCGTGACGATCTTGTTGCCGCTGACGGTCACGTCAACACCGGCGCGGTAGTTGGTAGAGACTGCGTCCTCGCTCATCGCCTTGCCCGCGGAAGCGTTGTAGATGATGACCTGATCGCCGTCCTTGAGGGAGGTGGTCAGCACGTACTCGTTGCCGCTCGGCGCGGTGGTCGGTTCCGTCGGCGCAGTCGTCGGCTCGACCGTTTCCTTCAGTTTAAAGGTGGATTTGACCGTCTGGAGGTTATCCACGTTGCCATGACCGGGATAGGTATCCTCGGAGGACACGAAAATTGGGAACGCAGCGTAGTTGCTGCGCGCCTGCGAGATTGTCGAATACTGATGGATATAGTCCCAGTTGCCGACGGAAGTCTTCATCGCAGCAGCGGACTCCGCAACGGTCTTACCGGCGATCATGTTGTCCCAGAACACCGCCTCCCATTGATAGTCATAGTAGAAGGTTACGGACTGGGAGTAGCCGTAAGCGACCTCGACGCCCTTTGCGCGCAGCGGCGCGTGCAGACCGTCCGTCGCCATGCCGAGGCAGATCGCGCTCCAAAGCATGTTGTGCGGCGCAGACTTTTCCATGTGATTTGCAATGGCGGTGCCGTCCACGCAGTAGACCTTCATGGAGCCGTCGCTGCCGGCGTAGTAGGCGTGCTGATACGAGCCGTAGGGGCCGGTCACGGTCGCCATATCCGCTGACGTGATGCCGGTATTGGACTGCAGGCAGATGTAGGAGGTATTCGCACGGGTGACAAAGTCGTTCTCATCGCTGGGGTTATAATAGTCGGTGTCGCCGTGAGAGTCGAAGATGACGACGGCGCAGCTTTCGAACGCGTCAGCGATCGCATCAATGGTTGCCGCGTTGGTTATGTAGGTAGTAGAGGTACCGCCCGTCGCCTGCGCAATCGACTTGCCCTCCTCGGAATAGGTCGTCTTGAAGGAGGAGTCGAGGCCGTAATACGGCTGGAACACGGCGACGTTCGTGGCCGACGGATAGCCGCCCTTCGGCGCGTAGGAGACCGACTCAACGCCGGCGTAGTCTTCCGGCTTTGCGCCCTCAATCGCCGTCTTGTGGATCTGCGCTCTCAAACGGGGAGAATAACCGCAGGCAATGCCTTCCGTCGTTCTCCATGTGAAGAATGCGCCGTTGCGGTTGATGGAACCTTCGACGAAGGTGTCTGACGCTTCGACTGCCGCGATCACGTCGTCCACGATCGCAGCGTAATCGGAGGCGTCCGCGTTCCTGCCGCGTTTAGCGACGATCTTCTCCGTCTCAATCGCCTCGATTTCTTCCCAGACGTCGGCATAGACCGCGTCAAAGGCTTCCTCGGGGATAACGGCAGACCGGTCGGTCTCCCGCGCGAAGGTTGCCGGAATTGGCAGCATCGCAATGATCAAAAGGATTGCCAAAAATCGTTTCATAGTGTTTCTCCCTTCATAGGTTCAGTTTGGGTCGCAAACGAACGTGATAATAGATTTCCAGTCTGCCGATCAGCAGATCATAAATCACAAAAGAAAGATTCGCGAGGAGCAGCAGCCCGATCAGAAGATAGGTTTGAATCTGCGCGTATTCCTGCGCGATCGCCTCCAATTGGAAGACAAAGATCATCAGCGCGTAGGCGGCGAGCAGGGCGAGGTTGACGTAGATAAGCTTGAGCGCCCATCGGAGAATCCTGCTCCGCAGTCTTCCGAACCACTTGCGCAGGATCGGGTAGTAGCCGAAGAAGACGAACAGAATGGCGGCCTCCTTATCCGGTGCGAGGAGCAGTCCGAGCAAAGCGACGGTCAGATACCACGCGAGCCCCCACTTCCAGCCGGTCTCGGCATACACGGGGATCAGCACCAGAGAGGCGAGCACCGGGCAGGCGATCGCCGCAAAGGGCAGCGCCCCGCCGAGGAAGAGCAGCGCGACCGCCAGCGCGGCAAGTACGCCGCACAGCGCAATCGTTTTAGTCTTTCGCTTCATTGCAGCTTCCGGTCTTCAGCAGATCGTACTTGATCTTCCAGAGCTTATCGGACAGGTCGACGTAGTAGCCGTGCGGATTGTCGAAGCGCTTGACCTCGTCCCACAGCGTCTCGACCTGCTCTTTGCAGTAGCTGCGAATCTCCTTCAGGGTCGGCCGCTCGTAGACCAGCTCGCCGTTGCGGAAGATCGGCACCTGCAGCTCCTTCGCCGTAAAGTCGTAGACGATCTTCTGCTTCCACGTGGCTTCCGGATCGAAGATCAGCAGGTCCTTGCTGTCGTCCACGGTTTCGTCATAGACGCAGAGGTAATCCGCGATCGCCTTGCCGGTATCGTTGCCGTAGAAGCGGTAGAGCTTCTTAAAATGCGGATTGGTGATCTTGCCGACGTTCTCGGAGATCTTGATCTTCGGCTTGACCGTTCCGTTTTCGTCCTCAACGGCGACCAGCTTGTACACGCCGCCGAAGACGGGCTCGCTGCGCGCGGTGATCAGCCGCTCACCCACGCCGAACATGTCGATCTGCGCGCCCTGATGCAAAAGGTCGCGGATGATGTACTCGTCAAGGGAATTGGAAACGGATATCTCGCAGCCCGTCCAGCCCGCCTCGTCCAGCATGACTCTCGCCTTCTTCGTCAGGTAGGTCATGTCGCCGGAATCCAGACGGATGCCGCACTTCGTGATGCCGAGGGGCTTGAGCACCTCGTTGAAGGCGCGGATCGCGTTGGGAATGCCGCTTTTCAGAGAATTGTACGTATCGACCAGCAGCGTCGCGTTCGTCGGATACATCTCGCAGTAGGTCTTGAAGGCTTCGTACTCTGTGTCGAACATTTGTACCCAGGAGTGCGCCATGGTGCCGCCGGCGGGTACGCCGTAGAGCTGATCGGAGATCGTGCAGGCCGTCCCGTCGCAGCCGCCGATGTACGCCGCTCTCGCGCCGAGCATCGCGCCCTGCGCGCCCTGCGCTCTGCGCGAGCCGAATTCCAGCACTCTGCGTCCGTCCGCCGCGCGGACGACGCGGTTGGCCTTGGTTGCGATCAGGCTCTGATGGTTGAGGATCAGGAGCACGTAGGTCTCGATGAGCTGCGCTTCAATGGCAGGCGCGCGCACCGTCAGCATCGGCTCCTTCGGGAAGATCGGCGTGCCCTCCGGCACGGCGTAGATGTCGCCGCTGAAGCGGAAGTGCCTGAGATACTCCAAAAACTCTTCGCAGAACAGCTTGCGGCCGCGCAGATAAGCGATATCGTCGTCGGAAAAATGCAGGTCTTTGATGTATTCGATCACCTGCTCCAGACCTGCTGCGATAGCAAAGCCGCCGCCGTCCGGAATGCTGCGGTAGAAAACGTCAAAGTAGCAGATGCGATCCTTCATGCCGCTGCGGAAATAGCCGTTCCCCATCGTCAGCTCATAAAAATCGCACAGCATCGTCATGTTCAGTTTGTCAAATGTGTCCATGGTCGCACCCCTCCAGTTTAGTAACTTTAATTATAACCTGAAACGCAAAATTACGCAATACCTTTTTGCAAAAAAGAACGGTCATATCAAGCCGATACGACCGTTCTTTCTCAATTATTCTCAATTATCCCTGAAAACGACGGCGACCGCCGTTTCGTCCGGCGCGATGCCGATCAGCAGACCGTTTACCGCAGCCGCGCTGCCGTCGATCCGCAGGATCTCGCCGTCGGGAAGCTCCTCAATGAAGAAATGCCCGAAAAAGCCGTCGGACAGGATCGCCGAGACGGTTTCCGTTTCCGTTTTGATCGGGATCGTAACCCGCGCGTCACGAAAATGCAGCCCCTCGACCGCCGCGCGCAGCCGATCCGCCGCCGCGTCCACTTCCTCCTGCGAGGCAAAGACGTCCTCGTTGACTGCCCACGCCGCCTGATACGCCTGCTCAAAGGCGGCGAATTGCTCCGGCACGCAGACGCCGTCCGGATCGGAGCGGCGATTGTCCCGCAGGAGCTGCCAGAGCGTGCTGTGATCCGCCGCAGGCAGCCGCACCGGCTCCGGCGCATCCGGCAGTACCGGCTCCGCCGTGCAGTCCGTATAGCCCGGGAACAGCCGAATGCTGTTTCGAATACGGCAGAAGTCCTCGAAGGAGCACCTCTCGTTCAGCTCCCAGTCCAGCATTTTCGCGGAATTCGACCACATGCGGTCGATCAGATTGTACAGCCCGTTCCCGTCGCCGTCCCAGACCTCCTTCTCCGTTCGCCAGCCGCCGAAGTCGCCCCAGATCAGAAAACTCCCGCCGCCGATCTCGTTCTTCGCAAGCGGCGCGCCGTCTTCGTCGTACGGGTGCATTCTGCCCGGCGTCCACTCGTTGAAGATGTCCCGGGGCGTGGAATGGTGGAACGACCACCAGTAGTTTTCTGCGTCGCGGGCGTCGCCGCCGCTGCCGGTGCGCAGAACGTAATAGCAATAGTTTTGCAGACAGTTGTGCAGGACTCTGCCACTCGCAAGCAGGCGATTGATCTCCGAACTGTCGTCCGGATCCCAGACGCACAGCTCGATCTCCGGACGCAAAGCGATATGCACGTCGCTGCTGCAGAGCACGTCGTTGAAGGCACGGACGGAGGTATAGCCGAGCTCCGTCAGCAGCTTCGCCGTCTCGTTGGCAAAATCCGCCGCCGTATCCCGGCGCGTCCAGCCGCCGGTAATATGCGCCTCTGCGTAGTCGCCCCAGCCGTCGACGTCGGAGACGTTCAGCTCGTCAAAGCCGATATGGAACTTCGTGCAGCCCAGCCTGCGGAAAAACTCGGCGCAGCCCTCCACGACGGCGAGCGCGAAGGCGCGCGCGACCGGATTGGTCACGTCGACGGTGGCGCGGGTGCTGGCGACGCGAATGCTGTAAAAATCGGCGCGGTCGCCGTAGGAGATCCTCGCGCCGTCCTGCTCCATGCCGTCGGCACCGTAGGTGATCTCGTTATAGCGGAACGTGAAGTCCGGATGCTGCGAAACGTAAGCCGCATAGCGGCTCGTCAGCACGTCGCAGTGCGATGGCACGTCAAAGTCCGGAATAATCTCGATATGCATCATTTTCGCGTAGGAAACGATCTTGCGCAGGTCGTCCGCGCTGTAGCTTTGTTCCGCGTTGGGATCGGGATAGTCGGTGTTCCAGTTGGAATCGTAGCCGATCAGGAAGCTGAAGTCGTTGCCGTTGCTGTCCGCGCCGTCCGACCAGATATTGCTGCGGATCCCCTGATCTTCGGAAAGGTGGAGCTGCAGCGCGTTATAGCCCATCCACGACATCTCGTGCAGCAGATTCCTGATCCACGCGACCGACCAGTATTTTCTGGCGCAGTCGAGCATCAGCACGCGCTCGCGCGTATCCGGCGCAAAGGCGTAGGTGCAGGCGGGAAGCGAATTGCCGCCCTCCGCAATCAGCGTTTTCAGCACCATTCTCGCGCCGTAGAGCAGACCGGTCGCGTCCGAGGCGCTGATCAGAACCTGCCGCGGCGTAATACTGACGCCGAAGGCTTCCGCTTTATAGTCCTCGGTCAGCGTCAGAATGAGATCCGTTTCCTGCGAATACTGTGCTTCGCCCCAGACGATCGGCAGCGGCGTCCCGCTCGGCTTGCCCGCCGCAGCGAATTCCGCGCAGATCAGGCGGAGCGTCTGCGAAACCTCGTCGGCAGGCGGTTCGTCCGCGAGCAGAAACAGCCGCGATCCCTCCGTCAATTCGAACGAGCCCTCCCCTGCCGCGTAGGGGTCGGCAACGGTCTCCGCAACCGCCGCCACGCGCGGCGGCAGCACCGTCAGCAGCAACGCGAAGCACAAAAGCAAAGACAGGTATTTCTTCATATCCGTAACCTCTTTTCATCTATGTTTATGATACTTCCCGATCCAAGCGTTTGTCAACCGTTTCGGAAAATCGCGGATCATGAATTTTTATTTGACCTTACCGCCGGATTTTGTTATGATATAGAGTGAAATAATAGGATAAAGGGAGCGAACGTATGGCAATTGAGATCGGACTGCAGGGATTTGCCGAAGCGCTGGTCGAAAAAGAGGATACCGCAAAGGTCGTCGGCTCGGGCGATCTGATGGTCTACGCCACGCCCTGCATGATCGCGTTAATGGAGGGCGCGGCATGGGAATCCGTCGCGCCGTATCTTGCCGAGGGCGAAAGCACCGTCGGCGTGTCGATGCAGGTCAGTCACCTCTCGGCGACCCCGGTCGGCATGGAAGTGCGGGCGGAGTCGAAGGTCACCGCCGTGGACGGCAGAAAGATCACCTTCGAGATCATCGCTTATGACGAAGCCGGCGAGATCGGCAGAGCCGTACACGAGCGCGTGATCGTCAAGGCAGACCGCTTCCTGGAAAAGGCTTATGATAAGCTCTGACGGAGGAACAGACATGGAAAAAAAGCTCTTGGAAACCGGCGAGATCGTCAGCACCCACGGCATCCGCGGCGAGGTGAAGATTCTCCCGTGGGCGGACGCGCCGGACTTTCTTCTGCAATTCAAAACGCTTTATCTGAACGGCAGACCCTACGAGGTGGAATCCTCCCGCGTGCACAAGACCTGCGTGCTGGCGAAGCTGCGCGGGATCGACACGCCGGAAAAAGCCATGCTGCTGCGCGGGCAGACCGTTTCCGTCGACCGCGAGGGGCTGACGCTGCCCGCGGGCACCGTCTTTATCGCCGATCTGATCGGCTGCCGCGTATTGGACGATAACGGTACGGAAATCGGCAAAATCAAGGACGTCCTGACCATGCCAGCCTCCGACGTCTACGTCATTCAGGGCGAAAAAAGCTACATGATCCCCGCAGTCAAGGAATTCGTGCGCGAGATCAACGTGGCGGAGGGCTTTGTGAAGGTGCATTTGATCGAGGGAATGGCGACCGATGAGAATTGATATTCTGACCCTGTTTCCCGACACCGTCGGGGACATGATGAACGAGTCGATCTTAGGCAGAGCGCAGGAGCGCGGCTATATCCGCATTGAAGCGCACCAGATACGGGATTACACCACGAACAAGCAGAATCAGGTGGACGACTACCCCTACGGCGGCGGGCGCGGCGCGATCATGCAGGCAGATCCCCTGTATCAGTGCTGGTGCCACGTCTGCGATGAGGCGGGCGCGCCGGTACACACGATCTTTCTCTCCCCCTGCGGGCACACCTACACGCAGGCGGACGCGAAGCGGCTGTCGAAGCTTGACAACATCGTTCTGGTCTGCGGACATTACGAGGGCGTCGATCAGCGGTTCATCGACGAATGCGTGGACGAGGAGATCTCCCTCGGCGACTTCGTGCTGACCGGCGGCGAGATCCCCGCCATGGCGATCGCGGACTCGGTCTGCCGGCTCGTACCCGGCGTCCTGCCGGACGCGGAGTGCTTCGAAGACGAAAGCCACTGGGACGGCACGCTCGAGTACCCGCAGTACAGCCGCCCCGCGGTCTGGCACGGGCGCGAGGTGCCGCAGATCCTGGTCAGCGGCGACCACGCGAAGGTCGCCCGCTGGCGCAGGAAGCAGTCGCTGCTTCGCACCCGCGCGCGAAGACCCGACATGTATCAAAGGCTGAAGCTTGATTCAAAAGAGGACAAAAAAATTCTGAGGGAGATTGCGGACGATGACGAACTTGCAGCAACTGAAGCAATGGATTCAGGAAAGTAAAAGCGCCGTCTTTTTCGGCGGCGCAGGCGTCTCCACGGAAAGCGGCATTCCCGATTTCCGCAGCGTGGACGGGCTGTATCATCAGAAATTCGATTACCCGCCCGAAATGATCATCTCGCACAGCTTTTACGAGCGCATGCCGGACTACTTTTTCCGCTTTTACCGCGAGAAAATGCTCCCGCTCGGCTTCGAGCCGAACGTGACGCATAAGGTGCTGGCGCGCCTGGAAAAAGAGGGACATCTTGCCGCCGTCGTTACGCAGAATATCGACGGTCTGCACCAGAAGGCGGGCAGCAAAAACGTCTTCGAGCTGCACGGCAGCGTGCTGCGGAACTACTGCGTTAAATGCGGCAAATTCTACGGCGCGGAGGTCGTGAAGAACGCGAAAGGCGTTCCCCTGTGCGACTGCGGCGGCGTGATCAAGCCGGACGTCGTGCTCTATGAAGAATCGCTCGACCAGCGCACGCTGGAGGGCGCGATTGCCGCCATCCGCAAGGCGGATCTGCTGATCGTCGGCGGCACCAGCCTGACCGTCTATCCGGCGGCCGGACTGCTCCACTACTACCGCGGCGACCGTCTCGTCCTCATCAACCGCGACGAAACGCCCTACGACAGCTACGCGAATCTGGTCTTCCATGAAAAGCTGGGCGAGATCTTCTCGCAGCTCTGAGGCGCGCCATGGAGCATACGATGCAGGTCATTGCGCGTATCCGCAGCGACTTTCCGACCAAATTCGGTATCCCGCGGCAGGCTGGTCTTGTGCCTGAACTGCGCGCGGAGATCGTCTTCGAGCCCGCCTATCGCAGCGAGGACGCGCTGCGCGGCCTGGACGGCTTTTCACATCTGTGGCTGATCTGGGAGTTTTCCCAAGCCGTCCGCAGCGATTGGTCGCCCACCGTCCGCCCGCCGCGGCTCGGCGGCAACGAGCGCATCGGCGTGTTCGCCAGCCGCTCCCCGTTCCGCCCGAATCCCATCGGGCTTTCCTGCGTGAAGCTGGAGGAGATCCGCCGCACGGCGCACGACGGCACGGTGCTGGTGGTCTCCGGCGCGGATCTGATGGACGGCACGCCGATCTATGATATCAAACCGTATCTTCCCTACGCGGACGCGCATCCCGAGGCGATCGGCGGCTTTGCGAACGCCGCGCCCGAGGCGGCGCTGACCGTAAACTGCCCGCCGGCGCTTTTGGCGCGCATTCCGCGGGATCGCCGCGCGGCGCTGCTCGGCGTGCTGGCGCACGACCCGCGTCCGTCCTACCAGGACGACCCCGAGCGGGTTTACGGCATGGGCTTTGCGGGCTTCGACGTTCGCTTCCGCGTGGACGGCACAAGCTTGACCGTCTGCGAGATTGAAAAGATAAAGACGGAGGAAATATGAAAGTAGTACTTATCGACGGACAGGGCGGCAGGCTCGGGCAGCTTCTTGCCGAGGCGATCACCGCCGAGCAGATCCCCTGCGAGCTGCTCGCAATCGGCACGAACAGCATTGCGACCGGCGCCATGCTCAAGGGCGGCGCGAAACAGGGCGCGACGGGCGAAAATCCGGTGATCGTCGCCTGCCGCGACGCGGACGTCATCATCGGGCCGATCGGCATCGTGTCGGCGGATTCTCTCCTCGGGGAGATCACGCCCGCGATGGCGACCGCCATCGGGCAAAGCAAGGCGCTGAAGCTGCTCCTGCCGGTCAGTCATTGCAACAATCAGGTCGTCGGCGTCAAGCCGCTGTCCATGGGCGAGATGGTCAAAGCGACCGTGGAGCGCCTGAAAGAGCTCTGCTGATGGATATAACATGCGAATGGCGTCACGAAGACGCCGCTGTCGTCAAAGACGATGATATCAAAACGAAAGGATATACGACATGATGTCATCGAAAAAACCTTTATTCCGGCTGATCCTCGCCGCAATGTTCCTCGCGCTCGCGCTTTTGCTGCCGTTTCTGACGGGGCAGAACCGCGAGCTGGGCAATATGCTCTGCCTGATGCACATTCCCGTACTGCTCTGCGGCTTTTTCTGCGGTCCGTGGTACGGCGCGGCTGTCGGTCTGATCGCGCCGCTGCTGCGCTTCGTGCTGTTCGGTATGCCGCCGATCATGCCCACCGGCGTCGCCATGAGCGTAGAGCTTGCTTTCTACGGCTTTTCTGCCGGCCTGCTTTACAAGCTGTTGCCGAACAAAAAGCCCTACATCTACGTTGCGCTGATCGGCGCGATGCTGATCGGACGTATCGCCTGGGGCGCGGCGCAGTTCGCGCTGATGGGACTCGGCAAAACCGAATTCGGTCTGCAGGCGTTCCTGACCGGCGCGTTCGCGAAAGCGATCCCCGGCATCGCGCTGCAGATCGTTCTCATTCCGATCATCGTCATGGCGCTGCAGAAATATACAGCCAAGGAATAACGAAACCGCCGGCGGCTCCAAGAGCCGCCGGCATGTCTTTGCATTTTTGCGTTCCATGTGATAGAATGGGAAACAGATAACGCAAAAGGAGTATCCTATGATCGTACCCGTAGACCAGACCAATCTGTCCGCCGCCGCGGTTCTTCATTCCGCCGCATGGCAGGCTGCGCACCGTCCGTTCTGCACGGCGGAGTTCGTTGCCGCGCACACGCCCGCGCGGCAGGAAGCATACTTGAAAGAAAAGATTGCACGCGGCAGCCGATTTTTCCTGCTGACGGAAGCCGGCGCGCCGATCGGGATTGTCTCGGTCACAGACAGTTTGATCGAGGATTTGTATATCCTTCCCGGCATGCAGCGCAAGGGCTACGGCACGAAGCTGCTATGCTTTGCGATCTCCCGGTGCAGTGACACGCCGACGCTCTGGATCCTTGAAAACAACATGGACGCCGAACGGCTATACCGCAGACTGGGCTTCCGCCCGACCGGCCGGCGCAATTGCGCCGGCAAGCTCGCCGAGATTGAGTTTGCGAAAGGACGGGTATTATGATGCAGAAAATACGGATTCTTTTTGTTTGCCATGGGAATATCTGCCGCAGTCCGATGGCGGAGTTTATCATGAAAGATTTGGTAAAGCAGCGCGGGCTGGAAGCTCAGTTCGCAATCGCCAGCGTCGCGACCTCCGACGAGGAGATCGGCAATCCGGTCTACCCGCCCGTCCGCGCGCTGCTTTCCGCGCGCGGTATCTCCTGCGCAGGAAAGACGGCGGTGCAGCTTCGCGCCGCGGATTACGGGCGTTGGGATATGTTCATCGGCATGGACGGCGCGAACCGGCGTAATATGCAGCGGCTCTTCGGCGGCGATCCGCAGGGCAAGGTCTCCCTGCTGCTGGATTACACGGACCGTCCGCGCGATGTCGCAGACCCGTGGTACACCCGCGACTTTCGTGAAGCGGAGGCGGATATCGAGCGCGGCTGCGCCGCGCTGCTCGAGTATCTGGCACCGTAAAAGGCGCGTCTCTCACGCCTTCCCCTCGAGGGGAAGGTGTCACCGGTGCACGCACCGGTGACGGATGAGGTGTTGGCGCAATAATTATTCGTTGCTTCGCTTTTTTAAAGGCTCCACCTCATCAGTCAGCCTGACGGCTGACAGCTTCCCCTCGAGGGGAAGCCTTATAAGTAACGTATAAAACGGACTGCTGCAAAACGCACGTTTTGCAGCAGTCCGTTGCTTATACCGTTATTACCTTATGCTTCGCAATACGCTTTCGCGGTCTTCGCCGCGAGGCGAGCGTTGTTGTAGACGAGGCGGATGTTGGACTCGAGGCTGTCGCCGCCTGTCAGTTCCTTGACCTTTGCCAGCAGGAACGGGGTGGTCGCCTTGCCGTGGACGCCGTTTTCGTTGCACTGACGGATCGCTTCGTCGATCGCCGCGTTGATGACCTTCGGATCCATGGAATACTCCTCGGGGATCGGGTTGGTCACGAGCATGCCGCCGCGCAGACCGAGCTCGTGCTGGGTCTTGAACGCCTTTGCCAGCTCTTCCGGCGTGTCGATCTCGTAGTCGACGGGGTAGCCGCTGCTTCTGGTGTAGAACGCGGGCAGTTCCTTCGTGCCGTAGCCGATGACGGGAACGCCGTGCGTTTCCAGATACTCAAGGGTCAGACCGAGGTCAAGAATGGACTTCGCGCCCGCGCAGACGACCATCACGGGCGTTGACGCCAGCTCTTCGAGGTCTGCGGAGATATCCATCGTCGTCTCCGCGCCGCGGTGCACGCCGCCGATGCCGCCGGTCGCAAAGACCTTGATGCCCGCCATGTGGGCGATGATCATGGTCGTGGTGACGGTCGTCGCGCCGTCTTCGCCTCTGGCGCACAGCACTGCCAGATCGCGGCGGGACGCCTTGGCGATGGCGCTTCCCTTCTTGCCGAAGTACTCGATCTCCTCCGGGGTCAGACCTGCCTTGAGTCTGCCGCCGATGATAGCGATAGTCGCCGGAACGGCGCCGTTCTCGCGGATGATGCGCTCGACCTCAAGCGCGGTCTGCACGTTCTGCGGATAGGGCATGCCATGGGAGATGATGGTGGATTCCAGCGCCACGACGGGCTTGCCGCTGGCGATCGCTTCTGCGACCTCGGGTTTAACGTCCAGAAATTTGTTCAGCATAGTTTTCTTCCTCCAATTATTTCGAGCCGTCCATGCGTCTGCGCACGGTTTCGGCAGATAGTACGGGGTTGATCGTTTCGCTTCCCTCGACGGCGATCGCAGCCGCCGCGGCAGCGGCCTTCGCCGTCTGCGCAAGGTCGGTGCCTTCGAGATATGCCCAGGCGAGCGCCGCCATGAAGGCGTCTCCCGCGCCGGTCGCGTTTTTCATTTCTGCCCGGAAGCAGGGCTGCAGGCGCATTTCCTTCTGATCCGCCGCAAACACGCCGTCCGTCCCGAGGGAGATGAACACGCGGTGCAGACCCGTCGCAAGCAGCGTCCGCGCGGCTTCGCGCAGGCTGTTTTCGTCGGTGATCTTCACGCCGGACAAAAGCTCCGCTTCGATGCGGTTCGGCTTGATCGTGTGCAGCTTGCCGAGAATCGGCTTGAGCTTCCCCGCCTTCGCGGTGGAAACGGGATCGGCAAAGATCGGCGCAGTGCAGTGCTCTGCGAGATAGGCGAGCGACTGCTCGGGAATGTTCGTATCCGTTACGACGAGCTGCGCGTTGTTCAGAAGCTGCAGGTTCGCCGCAAGATACTTGGGCGTGATCCGCTCGCAGATCTCCATATCTGACATCGCGAGCGCCATATCGCCGTCGCTGTCGTTCAGGAAAAGATAGGTTGGCGTCGCACCGCCGGGGACCTGCAGCGCGTGGCTGATGTCGATGCCGAGTTCGCCGCAGGACGCCGCGATCCGCTGGGCGTAGATATCGTCGCCGAACGCGGTCAGAAACCGCACGTCGACCCCGAGCAGGCTCATGTTGTGCGCGATGTTCCTGCCGACGCCGCCGAGACTCATCGTTACCTTGCCGGGATTGGAGTCCTTCGGAACGAGCGGCGCGAGAGAACGGCCGCCGATGTCGATATTCACGCCGCCGACGACCGCCGCATAGCTGCCGGAGCGAAGGACGTAGCCCTTGCCCGCGATATAACCCTTCTTCATCAGATTGGAGATATGCACGGCAACGGACGAGCGCGTGATGCCCGCCAATTCCGCGAGCTTTTCCTGCGAGATCATCGGGTCTGCTTCGATCCACTGAAGGATCTGGCGTTCACGTTGCGTCATGGTCTCACTCCCTAAGCAAAAATTTATTCTATAATCATAAGTTTATTATAGCAGGATTTCTCTATTTGTCAACTGTTTTTTCTCTGCGGAAGCGGTCGATCATTTCGCCCGTCAAACTGATCTCGGAATAGTCGTTGGGAATGCTTTCGCGCGCAAACCACTGTGCAAGCTTCAGTTCTCCGTCGCGCAGGGTCGGCGTCGTCTCGCCGTCGACCTCGCAGTAGAAGCCGAGCAGGAGGTCGTCCGCGACTGCCCACGGCTGTGACTTGTAATAGAGCAGATTTTTTACGCGCAAACCGACTTCCTCCCAGACCTCGCGGCGCACCGTATCCTCCGCACTCTCCCCTGCCTCGCAAAAGCCTGCGACAAGCGCGAATCGCGAAAACGGACGGTCTGCATACTTCGTCAGCAGGAGGCGGTCGCCGTCCGTCACCGCGACGATCACTGCAGGATTGATACGAGGATAGCGCACCGCGCCGCAGGTCGGACAGACGAGGGCGCGTTCACGCTTGCTGTCCCGCAGCTCCGTCCGGCACGCGCCGCAATAACGGTTGGCGCAGTGCCAGCGGTGCAGGCTTTCTCCCACCGTGCAGGCAAAGGCGATCTCCTGCGGCGTCATAGCGCGGTAAATTTTAGATTCAATATAGCGCCAGCCCTCAGTCTCGGGCAGCGCGTCATTCGTCAGCCAGACAGGCACGCCGTCCAGCGAAAAGGCATAGTGCAGCGCTTGGGCAGAATAGTCTGCGACCTTTGGAAGCCGCAGCCCGCCCGCCGCCGACAGAACCGCGTTGCCGCGGTAGGACAGCAGCCAATGCTCTGCGGACGGCGCGCGATCTGCGGAAAACGCATTGCGAAGTCTATGGGGCGCAATATCCTGTATCATTCCAGTTCCTCCCACGGGATCGGGAAACGCTCCGGCGTGCCGAGCGGCTGCAGCAGTTTTTCGAGCCATACGACGTCGTACCATTTCCCATGCTTGAAACCGACGTCGAAAAAGGTCAGCGTCTCGCGGTAGCCGAGCGCCTTATGAAACGCGATCGACGGCTCGTTGGCAGCGGTCACGATGGCGTAGACCTTGCGCACGCCCTGCCGGCGAAGGACGTCCTCGATCGCGGCGTATAGTTGTCTGCCGACGCCTCTGCCGCGCGCCTCCTGCGCCAAGTAGCAGGAGATCTCCGCGTTCCACGCATAAGCGGCGCGTTCAAAGGCTCTGCCCGCATAGGCGTAGCCCAGCACCCTGCCGTTCTCCTCCCAGACGAGCCACGGATAGATCGCGATATGCTCGTTCAGTCTTTGCGCAAACGCCTCTGCGGTCGGCGTTTCGTATTCAAAGCTGACCGCCGTATCGCGGACGAAATGATCGTAGATCGCAAGCATCGCAGGAACGTCCTGTTCCCTTGCTTTTCTGATTGCCATTTACTCACCTTCTTTGGAATAATTATACCGCAAATCCGGGAAAAGTACAGAAAAACCTTGATTATTCGGAAAAACTTGCTATACTGTACGCGGAAAGGGGTGAAACCTTGAAAAAACATCAACGGGAGCTCCCGATCGGGCCGCGCATGTTTAAGACCGCGCTGGCGGTCACGCTGTCCGTATTCATCGTCCGGCTGTTTGCCGATGATTCGCTGACCGTTTTCTACGCCGCCTTCGGCGCGCTGATCGCGATGGAGACGACCCTCTCCAAGTCACTCATGCAGGGTCTGACGCAGCTCATCGGGGTTTTTGCGGGCACGGTATGCGGCTACGTTTCGGTGCTGCTGTTTCCGACGCTCACTCCGGCATGGGTCGCGGGACTGGGCGTGTTGTTCCTGCTGTTTCTGTGCAGATCACTCAGGCTGTCCTTTACGGCTTCCCTCTCCTGCATCATCTTCCTCTCCGCGTGCCTGACGCCGACGGACAACATTCTGCGCGATTCCCTGTATCGTCTGCGCGACACCTCGATCGGTCTCGGCGTCGCCCTCGTGATCAACGGTTTGATCCGTCCGTATAACAACAAAAAGCGCATTCTCGGCTTGCTGGCACAGCTTCGCTCGCAGATGCCGCCTGCGCTGCGGCAAATCATCGTGGAAGAATGTATCCCCGATCTGTCCGGCAATCTGCCGCTGCTGCGGCGGCTCGACCGCGAAATGGAGCTTTACCACAGCCAGCGGTTCTTCCATCGGAAGAACGACGACGAAGCTCTGCTTGCCGGCTGCAAGCAGTTGGCAGAGCGCATGGTGGAGGAGCTGGAAGCGATCTGCGGCATGGACACGCCGGGCAACCTCGCCAAAGGCAACGCCGCGCTCATGCGTGAGCTCGGTCTGGAGCTGCCGGAGGAAGGGATCTCCGGCAGAAAATGCACCCGCCACGATACGATCGTGCTGAATTATCATCTGGAAAAGCTGCTTACCGCCTACCGCTTCCTGGGCGAGCTGATGGAAGAAGCATAGGAAAATCCCCTCCGGCATAGAATGGGTCGGAGGGGATTGTTTTGAATTTCACCGAACTCGCACTTTCCCGCGCAGGCGCTGCGGATCTGAAGGCGTTTCAGGCGCAGGAGGGGCTGTTTCCGTCCGGTCGGGAGGACGCGCTGACCATGCAGCGGCTGACGCCGTATCTGCTGGGCTACCGGCGTTATACCGTCAAATCCGGCGACACGTTTTATCGACTTGCCCGTGAATACGGCACGACGGTGCAGGCGATCACGACCGCCAATCCGGAGCAGGATCCGCGCAATCTGTCGATCGGACAGGATATCATCGTTCCGTTCGGCTTTCCCGTCGTGCCGACCGATCTTCCGTTCACCTCGGAGCTGCTCGCGCTCTGCGTCCACGGGCTGACCGTGCGTTATCCCTTCATCAGCCAGCGGCAGATCGCCGTGACGGCGGGCGGCAGACCGGTCACCATCCTAAAGCTCGGACGCGGCAGGCGCAGCGTCCTCTACAACGCCGCGCACCACGCGAACGAATGGATCACCGTGCCGCTCGTGATGAAGTTTCTGGAGGAGTACGCCCGCGCGGTCAGCGAAAACCGCACGATCTACGATCTCAGCGCGCAGCAGCTCTTCCGCCGCACGCAGCTCTATCTCGTGCCGATGGTCGATCCGGACGGCGTCGATCTCGTGACCGGCGCGATCGCGCCCGACAGCGGCGAATACGACGACGCGCGGCGCATTGCGGCGCAGTTTCCCGCCGTTCCGTTCCCGGACGGCTGGAAGGCAAACCTGCGCGGCGTCGATCTGAACCTCAACTACCCCGCCGGCTGGGAGCAGGCGGTGGAAAACAAGCGCGCCCTCGGCTTTGACCGCCCCGCGCCGCGGGATTTCCCGGGCTACGCGCCGCTCGATCAGCCGGAAACCGCCGCTCTGGTACGTCTGACGCGGCAGGTCAATCCGCGGCTGACGCTCTCGTTCCACACGCAGGGCGAAACGATCTACTGGAAGTACTTAGACCGAGAGCCGCCGGATTCACTGCGCATCGGTCAGCTCTTCGCGCAGGTCAGCGGCTACGCGCTGGAGGAAACGCCGTTTGCCAGCGCCTTCGCAGGCTATAAGGACTGGTTTATTCAGGACTTTGACCGCCCGGGCTACACGGTCGAGGTCGGACGCGGAGAGAACCCGCTCCCGCTGTCGCAGTTCGAGGACATCTACAACGCCAATCTCGGCATCCTGACGCTGGGACTGCAGCTATGACGGCAACCCCGCAGCTCATACGAGCTGCGGGGTTGGCATTACAAGAGTATGATGAGCGCGGCTGCGACGAGCAGCAGTCCGAGGAAGCCGAACACGCAGCACTCGAACGGTTCGCGCGGCAGGCTGATCCCCTTCAAATAGCCGCTGCCGGGACGTTTCTTCCAATAGATCAAGTTGACGGTCTTTTGCAGCTCACCCGGCTTCACATTGTCAAAAACGTGCGCAATCGTGTATTCCCTGCCGTCTGCCGTATAGGTATACCACGCTTTCGTAGTATAACGAACAAAATGCCCCATCCGATCGTGGGTATTCACATTCGGCTTGTATTCCGTCCGCTCCAGAC
Source organism: Oscillospiraceae bacterium (assembly GCA_017429835.1). Lineage (GTDB taxonomy): Bacteria > Bacillota > Clostridia > Oscillospirales > Oscillospiraceae > JAZOXB01. Next base: position 92,806 of record JAFROD010000048.1, on the reverse strand, counting down.
AGGCGTATCCCCGGACAGTCTCGCCCTTCCTGTATCCGATTGAAGCAATCAGCGCCCACACCGCCTGCGCCAAACAGACGCCCGCCGCGGCGAGAAGCGCATACGCAAAGATCGTCAAATGAACACCCTCGTTCCTCAAAATCAGTGATTCCTTGGTTCCAATGATACATCACAGTGCAAGAAAAAGCAATCCCGAAGCAGCGCGGAGCGCGCAAAAAACGACCCCGAAGCGCGGTGCGCTTCCGGGGTCGTTTTTTCTATTACACCAGCTCGATGATCGCCATCTCCGCTGCGTCGCCGCGGCGGGCGCCAAGGCGGGTAACTCTGGTGTAGCCGCCGTTGCGGTCGGCATACTTCGGAGCTACTTCCTTGAACAGCTTATGTGCGACGTCTTCCTTGGTGATGAAAGCCAGCGCTCTGCGGTAGTTGGCGAGATCGCCCTTCTTGCCGAGGGTGATCAGCTTTTCCACTACGGGCTGCACTTCCTTTGCTCTGCAGAAAGTCGTTTCGAGCTTGCCGTTCTCCAGCAGGTCGGTGCTGAGCTGGCGAAGCATCGCCTTGCGCTGATCACTCGTTCTGCCGAGCTTACGGGTTCCAAACATTCGTATATCCTCCTTCTTGAAAGGTAAAACGGGTTGCTTAATTGTTTCCGGACTCTTCCGTGGCGAGGGACAGACCCATCATCGCCAGCTTGTTCTGCACTTCGTCCAGGGACTTCTTGCCCATGTTGCGCACCTTCATCATTTCCTCCGGCGTTCTGGAGATCAGATCGCGGACGGTGTTGATGCTCGCGCGCTTCAGGCAGTTGAAGCTGCGGACGGACAGATCGAGCTCTTCGATGGTCAGCTTCAGGGCTGCGGGCTCCGCCGTTTCCTTGTTCTCGCGCACGAGCGTCTGACCGGCTGCCGTCTCGGACAGTTCGGTGAAGAGCGTCAGGTGCTCGGTGAGGATCTTCGCTGCGATGGAAACAGCGTCCTTCGCAGTCGTCGTGGAGTCAGTCCAGACCTCAAGCGTCAGCTTATCGAAATCGGTCATGTTGCCGACACGGGTGTTTTCCACCGTGTAGTTGACCTTATAAACCGGCGAATACAGGGAATCGACGGGGATGACGCCAATGGGGGTCTGCGGCGTCTTGTTGCGCTCAGCCGGGACGTAGCCGCGGCCGCGGCTCATTGTGATCTCCATATTGAGCGTGGCATCGGGGCCGAGGGAGCAGATGTGCAGATCCTTGTTGATGATCTCCACCTCGTCGTCGGTCTTGATGTCGCCGGCAGTTACTTCGCACTCGCCGGTCGCGTCAATATAGACGGTCTTTTCGCCGTCGCAGTTCATCTTGGAGATGATTCTCTTGATGTTCAGGACGATCTCGGTGACGTCTTCCTTGACGCCGGGGATCGTGGAGAACTCGTGCTGGATACCGGCGATCTTGATGGAGGTCGCAGCGGTACCGGGCAGCGAGGACAGGAGAATTCTTCTCAGAGAGTTGCCCAGCGTCGTGCCGTAGCCTCTTTCCAAAGGCTCAACGATAAATACGCCATGGGACGGATCTTCGGGAGAGTCAATACACTCAATACGCGGCTTGTCAATTTCTACCATTTAACAGATACCCTCCTTATGAATTTGCAAAACACTTGTTCTGCGGTGTAAATCAGCTTACCAATGAACGAGGGTGAGCCTTACTTGGAGTACAACTCGACGATGAGGTGTTCTGCAATCTCGAAGTCGATATCGTCTCTAGCCGGCAGAGCAAGAACTTTGCCCGTGAGGGTGTTCTTGTCGCGGTCAAGCCACTTCGGAGCGGCGACGAATGCGTCGTCTTCCTTGAGCTTCTTGAAACGGTTGTTGGAGCTGCTCTTCTCGCAGACAGCGATCACGTCGCCGGTCTTAACCAGATAAGACGGGATATTGACGCGCTTGCCGTTGACGGTGTAGTGACCGTGGTTGACGAGCTGACGCGCCTCACGGCGGGTCGCGGCAAAGCCGAGACGGTAGACGACGTTGTCCAGACGGCGCTCAATCAGGCTGAGCAGGACTTCGCCGGTGTTGCCTTCTGCGCGGGCAGCCTTTTCATAGTACATACGGAACTGTTTTTCAAGAATACCGTATACGAATTTAACCTTCTGCTTCTCAGTGAGCTGCAATGCATATTCGGACTTCTTCGTTCTTCTCTGACCGCCGGGGTTCTTGTTGGAAGTCTTGGAGTAACCCATAACGGCAGGAGAAACGCCGAGCGTACGGCAGCGCTTGAGAACGGGTTGCGTATTTTTCGCCATTCTAACTTTTCCTCCTTAACGTATTAGACGCGACGTCTCTTCGGGGGACGGCAGCCATTGTGCGCAATGGGGGTGACGTCCTTAATGGAGACGACTTCCAGACCGGCGGACTGCAGAGCGCGGATCGCCGCTTCACGTCCCTGGCCGGGGCCCTTGACGTAAACTTCGACGGTCTTGAGGCCGCAGCTATCGATCGCAGCCTTCGCAGCAGTCTCAGCGCACATCTGTGCAGCATACGGGGTGGACTTACGGGAACCGCGGAAACCGAGGCCGCCGGAAGACGCCCAGGAAAGAGCGTTGCCCTGCAGGTCGGTGACGGTTACCATGGTGTTGTTAAAGGAAGCACGGATATGAACGGCGCCCTTTTCAATGTTCTTGCGCTCGCGACGGCGCTTTACAACTTTCTTTGCAGCAGCTTTTGCCATTTTTCCGTTCCCTCCTTACTTCTTCTTGTTCGCGATGGTCTTCTTCGGGCCCTTACGGGTGCGCGCGTTGGTCTTGGTGCGCTGTCCGCGAACGGGCAGGCCGCGACGATGACGCAGACCGCGGTAGCAGCCGATTTCAGTCAAACGCTTAATGTTCAGAGCGACTTCACGGCGGAGGTCGCCTTCAATGGTGTAGTTCTTATCAATGACATCACGCAGCGCGGCTTCCTGATCTTCCGTCAGGTCCTTGACGCGGGTGTCGGGGTCAACGCCGGCCATCGCGAGGATGTCCTTGGCGCTCTTTCTGCCGATGCCGAAGATATAAGTGAGTCCGATCTCAATTCTCTTCTCGCGGGGCAGGTCAATACCAGCAATACGTGCCATTTACTTCAAGCACCTCCTATTAGCCTTGTCTCTGCTTATGCTTGGGATTTTCGCAAATTACCATGACGCGGCCCTTGCGCTTGATGATCTTGCATTTTTCGCACATGGGCTTCACGGACGGTCTAACCTTCATACTGTTTAACCTCCAAATGAGAACAATGTCTCTGAATTACTTGCTTCTCCACGTGATCCGACCCTGGGTCAGATCATACGGAGACATCTGAACAGTTACCTTGTCACCGGGCAAGATCTTGATATAGTTCATTCTGAGCTTGCCGGAAATGTGCGCCAGAATCACGTGTTCTCCGCCGATTTTGACTTTGAACATCGCGTTCGGCAATGCATCGGTTACGATGCCCTCAAGTTCGATTACGTCGTCCTTTGCCAAGTTTTTTCAACCCTCCTTGGTTAAAACGCTGATTTCCTGGCGAATCTTCGCCAGTTCCCTTCGTAATTCGCTGTTGAGTAGCGGCTCGCCGGAACGGATCTTCGCAGCGAGCGACGAATTTTCCCGAGGGAGTTTGCGGACGTGTTTCAGTTTTTTACGTTTGGGCTTTTCCACCGTTCTTTCCTTGCCGTTCGCGAGGGAAACGTACACACCGTCTGTGTCGATCACATAGAACAGCATTCCCTTGTCGTGACCAGCGACGGAAAGAACAACATCCGATTTGGAAACTTCCATTGTCAAAGCCCCTCGGTGACGGTGAGAATTTCCGGCTCGCCGTCTGTGATGAGGACAGTATTTTCGTAGTGCGCCGAGAGCTTGCCGTCCGCGGTGACCGTCGTCCAGCCGTCCTTCAGCACCCGCACCTCGTAGGTGCCGGCGTTGACCATCGGCTCGATGGCGATCGTCATACCGCGAACCAGTCTCGGCCCTCTACCGGGCTGGCCGTAATTCGGAACCTCCGGCTCCTCGTGCAGGTGCTCGCCCACACCGTGACCGATGAAAGCGCGCACCACGGAGAATCCGTTGGCTTCGGCATGGGTCTGCACTGCATGACCGATGTCGGAAATACGGTAACCCTGGCGTGCAAATTTCACGCCCTCGAAAAAGCTCTGCCTCGTGACATCAATGAGCTTTTGTGCCTCAGGAGCAATCGCTCCGCAGGCAAAAGTTGCGGCGCAGTCCCCATGAAACCCTCCCCAGAAGGCGCCGACGTCAACGGAGACGATGTCGCCTTCTTTCAGCACTCTGCCGTCCGGTATGCCGTGAATGACGGTATTGTTCACGGAGATACAGGCGCTGGCAGGATAGCCGTTATAGTGGAGGAAGGAAGGTGTTGCACCTTGCGACACGATATAATCGTGGACCGCTTTGTCAATCTCCCTGGTTGTTACGCCGGGTCTTACCATCTCCCCTGCCAAGGCACGGGCTGCCGCGGTAATCTTACAGGCACGGCGCATCACGGAGATTTCGCGTTCATTTTTGATTGGGATCATAGATTAGTCACCCAACGCCGCCAGGATATCACGAGTTGCATCCTCGATGGGCTGATTTCCCTCGACAAGCCTGAGCTTTCCGAGCTTTTCATAGAAGCCCTTGAGTGCCTCGGTCTCGCTGTGGAATACCTCAAGGCGATGACGCACCGTTTCCGGCTTGTCGTCCTTGCGGATCGTCAGCGCGCCGCCGCACGCATTGCAGATGCCCTCCGTTTTGGGCGGGTTTGCCGTGATGTGATAGCTTGCGCCGCAGACGCTGCAGACGCGGCGTCCGGTCATGCGCTGCTCGATCACTTCGTCGGCGATTTCGATGGATACGACACGGTCGATCTCAACGCCCTGTTCCAGCAGAGCCTGCGCCTGCGGGATCGTGCGCGGCATACCGTCAAGGATATAACCGTTCGCACAATCCGGCTGCGCGAGCCGCTCCCGGACGATGCCGATGATGACGTCGTCGGGAACGAGCATGCCCTGATCCATGAAGCTCTTGGCCTTCAAACCGGTTTCCGTACCGTTTTTGATTGCTTCCCGAAGGATATTCCCGGTGGAAATGGTCGGGATATTCAGCTTCGCGGCGATGATCTCCGCCTGCGTGCCCTTTCCCGCACCGGGGGCTCCCAAAAGAATCAGTCTCATAATCCGGCGCCTCCGATTACTTCTCGAGGAATCCGGAGTAGTTGCGCATCATCATCTGCGCCTCGATGGCGGCGACGGTTTCAAGCGCAACGGAAACAACGATGATGACTGACGTGCCGCCGAAGGAGAATCTGGTGTCTCCCATCACCGCGCCGAGCAGAACCGGCAGCACCGCGACGATACCAAGGTAGATCGCACCGAAGAGGGTGATCTTGTTGATGACCTTGTGGATGAAATCCGACGTCGGACGGCCCGGACGGAAGCCGGGAATGAAGCCGCCGTTCTTCTTGAGGTTGTTGGCAACCTCGACGGGGTTGTACTGCACCGTTGCATAGAAGTAGCTGAAGCCGATGATGAGCAGCAGATAAATGATCACGTAGATCACGCTGGTGCTGCTGAACACGTTGTCATACCACCAGCCGCTCTTCACGCCGATGAAGGCGCAGATCGTAGCGGGCAGAGAGGCGATCGACTGTGCGAAGATGATCGGCAGAACGCCGGACATGTTGACCTTGATCGGCAGGTGCGTGTTCTGACCGCCGTAGACCTTCCGTCCGACGACTCTCTTGGCGTACTGCACGGGGATCCGGCGCTCCGCCTGAGAGACGAAGATGATGAACACGATGATCGCCAGCATCGCAACGATGAGGGCGAGCACCCAATACCACTTCTCCCAGAGCATGTTGATCATCGGCATGATGATACCGCCGGGGATACGGGCAATGATGTTCGCGAACAGGATCATAGAGATACCGTTGCCGATACCGTACTGCGTGATCTGGTCGCCCAGCCACATGACCAGCGTTGCGCCGGCAGTGAAGGACAGAATGATGACGACGGCAGGCATAACGCCCGTCTGCGTCAGGAGCTGCATTCCCTGCGCGGAGTACGTGGTGTTGTAGTTGGCAAGCATGACGTAGTAGGCAAAGCCCATCAGAAGACCGAGCGCAACGGTCGTGAGCTGGGTGATCTTGTTGATCTTCTTCTTGCCCTCCTCGCCGCCTTCCTTGCTCAGACGTTCCAGAGCAGGGATCGCAATGGTGAGGAGCTGAATGATAATGGATGCGTTGATATACGGCTGGATGCTCAGAGCGAAGATGGTCGCCATAGAGAATGCGTTGCCGGACATCATGTTGAACAGACCGAAGATGGTGCCGCTCAGTTCCTGCTCGAACATGGCGGACATGTTCGAGACGTTGACGAACGGAACGGGAACGACGTTACCGATACGGTAAAGCAGAACGATCAGGAGCGTGAAGAGGATCTTCTTGCGAAGATCGGCGATCTTCCACGCATTGCGAAGTGTCGTAAACAATTACACCACCTCAGCCTTTCCGCCTGCCTCCTCGATCTTTGCTTTGGCAGACTCGGAGAAAGCCGCTGCCTTGACGGTCAGCTTCTTCGTGAGAGTGCCGTTGGACAGGACCTTCAAACCGTACTTGCAGTCACGGATAATGCCCTTTTCTTCCAGAGCCGCCGCGTCAACGACCGCGCCGTCCTCAAACGCCTCGAAGGCGCCGAGGTTGACCTCGGTGAGGGGCTTGGCGAAGATGTTGTTGAAGCCGCGCTTCGGAATGCGGCGTGCCAAAGGCATCTGACCGCCTTCAAAGCCGATACGGACTTTGCCGCCGGAGCGAGCCTTCTGACCCTTGTGACCGCGGCCTGCGGTCTTGCCGTTGCCGGTGCCGCAGCCGCGGCCCTTGCGCTTTGCTACCTGGGTAGAACCCAGAACGGGAGCAAGTTCATGTAATTCCATTCTTGTCTCCTCCTTATTCTACTTCGGTGACCTCGAGCAGATAGCCGATCTTGGCGATCTTGCCGCGAGTCTGTTCATTGTCGGGCTGGATGGTCTCCTGGCCGATCTTGCGAAGGCCGAAGGATTCCGCCGTGGCAATGTGCTTCTGGATACGACCGTTGAGGCTCTTGACGAGCTTGATCTTTAACTGTGCCATTGTTCGTATCCTCCTTAACCGATGATTTCTTCCACGCTCTTGCCGCGGATACGAGCGACCTCAGCGGGGCCGCGCAGGCTCAGCAGACCCTGCATCGTCGCCTTGACGACGTTCTGCGGGTTATTGGAGCGCAGGCACTTGGTACGAATGTTGCTGATGCCGACTGCTTCCATGACAGCACGGACTGCGCCGCCGGCGATAACGCCGGTACCGACGGAAGCCGGCTTCATCAGGACGGAGCCTGCACCGTAGATGCCGATGACCTCATGGGGGATCGTGGTGCCGGAGAGGACGACCTTATGCAGGTTCTTCTTCGCGTTTGCGATGCCCTTGAGGATGGCTTCGGAAACTTCCGCCGCCTTGCCGAGGCCGTAGCCCACGGTGCCGTTGCCGTCGCCGACAACAACCAGCGCGGAGAACTTCATGACGCGGCCGCCCTTGACCGTCTTGCTGACACGGTTCAGGTAAACGACGCGTTCGATCATTTCAGGAGCATTGTCCTTTTCAGGAGCTCTGTTATAAGCCATTCTTCAGTTCCTCCTCTTAGAATTTGAGTCCGCCTTCGCGGGCGCCGTCAGCCAGAGCAGCGATACGACCGTGATAGATATAACCGCCGCGGTCGAAAACGACCTCTTCGATCTCCTTGGCCTTTGCGCGCTCGGCGATGAGCTGGCCAACCTTCTTGGCAGCTTCGCAGTTGCCGGTTGCGCCTTCGAACTCTTTTTCCACGGTGGAAGCGGAAACCAGAGTGACTCCGTTGACATCATCAATGATCTGAGCATAGATGTTGGCGTTGCTTCTGAAAACATTCAGGCGGGGTCTGGCCGGTGTGCCGGAGATCTTACCGCGAACGCGAACGTGGCGCTTCATGCGCATTGCTTTCTTATCGGTCTTCTTAATCATTTACGCACACCTCCTATTACTTCTTACCGCCGGCCTTGCCCTCTTTGAGGTGCAAAACTTCGGTGGAATACTTGATACCCTTGCCCTTATAGGGTTCGGGAGGCCGCTTGCCTCTGACGTTCGCAGCGAACTGACCGACCTTCTGCTTGTCGATGCCGCTGATCACGATCTTGTTGGGAGCGGGAACCTCGATCGTGATGCCGTCGATCTCCTCCATGGTGACAGGATGAGAATAGCCGACGTTCAGAACGAGCTTCTTGTCTTCTTTCGCCGCACGGTAGCCGACGCCGTTGACCTCGAGCTCCTTGGAGAAGCCCTTGTCGACGCCGACGATCATATTGTGCAGCAGGGTGCGGGTCAGACCATGCAGGCTCTTGTGTGCATGCTCTTCGTCAGGACGGGAAACAGTGATAACTGCGCCTTCCTGCTTGATGATCATATCATGATGGAATTTGCTGGTCAGTGTACCCTTCGGGCCCTTGACGGTAACAAGGTTGCCGTCTTCGATGGTCACTTCAACGCCCGCCGGTACAGTGATAGGCATTTTGCCGATTCTGGACATAGTGTTACCTCCTTACCAGACGAACGCAAGGACTTCGCCGCCGATGTGCGCTGCGCGAGCAGCCTTGTCGGTCATAACGCCCTTGGATGTGGAAATGATGGCAATACCCAGGCCACGCAGAACCTTCGGGAGTTCCTCAGCGCCGGCGTAGACACGCAGACCGGGCTTGGAAACGCGGCGAAGACCGGAAATGACCTTTTCCTTATTGCCGAGATACTTCAGGGTGATGTGGATCATGCCCTGCTTGCCGTCCTCTTCGACTTCGTAGGCAGCGATGTAGCCTTCGTCGAACAGGATCTTGGCGATGTCCTTCTTCAGATTGGAAGCGGGGACATCAACGGTGTCGTGCTTTGCAGAGTTAGCGTTACGGATTCTGGTAAGCATATCTGCTACGGGATCGGTGATTTGCATGTGATGTTACCTCCTTTAGAAGTTACGGGCTGTACCCGTTAAGACGCCAGAGTATCAGGAGAATGTGAGCCGCGAATCCGACTCCATTTTCCCCTGACTTCTGATGCCTGTTTTACATTTTGATCACACTGTACGGTGTGGTTTTGCCCTTTCGGGCAGCAGTGCTGCCCATCAGAGCTTCTTGGTTTTTACCAGCTTGCCTTCTTCACGCCGGGGATCTCGCCCTTGTAGGCGAGCTCGCGGAAGCAGATACGGCATACGCCGAAGTCACGCAGGTAAGCATGGGGTCTGCCGCAGATCTTGCAGCGGTTGTAGCGGCGGGTGGAGAACTTGTTTCCAGCCTGCTGCTTCAGGATCATAGCTTTTCTTGCCATTTCGTTCTTCCTCCCAAATTAAGCGTGGAACGGCGCGCCGACCAGAGTCAGCAGTTCCTTGGCTTCTTCGTCGGTATTCGCGGTGGTGCAGATGCAAATGTCCATGCCGCGGATCTTGTCGACCTTATCGTACTCGATTTCCGGGAAGATGAGCTGTTCCTTCAGACCGAGGGCATAGTTGCCGCGGCCGTCGAAGGCGTTGGGGTTGATGCCGCGGAAGTCGCGGACACGGGGCAGCGCCACGTTGAACAGACGGTCGATAAACTCCCACATCTTATCGCCGCGGAGGGTGACCTTCACGCCGACGGTCTCGCCTTCACGAACCTTGAAGTTCGCAACGGACTTACGGGCCTTGGTGGTAACGGGCTTCTGGCCGGTGATGGTGGCGATGTCCTTGCAGATCGCCTCGATTTCCTTCGCATTGTTCTTGCTCTCGCCGCAGCCGACGTTCACAATGACCTTTGCGATCTGGGGGATCTGCATGACGCTCTTGTACTGGAACTTCTTCATCAGAGCAGGAGCGATTTCTTCTTTGTACTTCACTTGCAGTCTTGCCATTTCGTCGTTCCTCCTCCTTAGATTTCCTTGCCGCACTTCTTGCAGACGCGGATCTTCTTGTCGCCGTCGACGTTGAAGCCGACGCGGACGCCCTTCTTGCAGTTGGAGCAGTAGAGCTGAACCTTGTCCACACGAATGGGGATCTCACGCTTGACAATGCCGCTGGTCTCATTCTGCTTGCGAGCCTTTACGTGGCAGGTAGCAATGTTGACGCCCTCGACAATAACTTTTCCTTCGCTGGGCATGGCGGTGAGCACCTTGCCCTTCTTGCCCTTGGACTTGCCGGACAAGACGATAACGGTATCGTTTTTCTTAATGTTCATTCTTTGCTCCCCCTATTAAATGACTTCCGGTGCCAGGGAGAGAATCTTCATGTATTCCTTGTCACGAAGCTCTCTTGCGACCGGCCCAAAAATACGGGTGCCGCAGGGATTCTTGTCCTCTTTGACCAGAACTGCTGCGTTCTCATCGAAACGAACATAGGTGCCGTCAGCGCGGCGGACGCCCTTCGCGGTACGGACGATGACGGCGCGAACAACTTCGCCCTTCTTCACGGTGCCGCCGGGAGCTGCCTTACGGACGGAGGCGATGATGACGTCGCCGATATTGCCGAACTTGCGTCTGGAGCCGCCGAGAATGCGGATGCACTTGATCTCCTTCGCGCCGGTGTTGTCAGCAACTTTCAGATAAGACTCTTCTTGGATCATTAGTTGTCGACCTCCTTATTCAGCCTTCTTGATGATTTCAACGAGACGCCATCTCTTGTCCTTGGACAGGGGGCGGCACTCCATCACCTTAACGGTATCGCCGACGCCGCACTCGTTGTTTTCGTCGTGCGCCTTCAGCTTATAGGTTCTTTTCACGATTTTTTTGTACAGCTTATGCTGCACGCTGTCCTCAACAGCAACCACGATGGTCTTGTCCATCTTATCGGAGACGACCCGACCAATCCTGGTTTTGCGGAAAGCTCTTGTAGTTTCACTCATTTTCGCTTACCTCCTCAGATTGCGGTCTCTTTCTCACGAATAATTGTTTTGATGCGGGCAATGTCTTTCTTGACAGCGGCGATTTTGATCGGATTATCGAGCTGGTTCGTTGCGTGCTGCATGCGCAGGAAGAAGAGATCCTTCTTCAGATCCTTGACCTTCGCTTCCAGGTCAGCCACGGACATGGCTCTGAGTTCTTTAGCCTTCATCATTATTCACCACCATTCTCAGATACTGCTTCCTCACGGGCAATGATCTTGGTCTTGATGGGCAGCTTGTGCTGTGCCAGACGAAGCGCCTCACGAGCGTCTTCTTCGGACACGCCGCCGATCTCGAACATGACCTTCTGCGCCTTGACGACTGCAACCCAGTATTCGGGAGCGCCCTTACCGGAGCCCATACGGACGCCGAGAGCCTTCTTAGAAACAGGCTTGTCGGGGAAGATTTTGATCCAGACCTGGCCGCTACGCTTGGTGTAACGGGTCATCGCGATACGAGCCGCTTCGATCTGGTTGCCGGTGATCCAGCCGGGCTCTACGGCCTGAATGCCGTATTCGCCGTAGGACACCTTATTGCCGCGAGAAGCCGCGCCCTTCATACGGCCGCGCTGAACTCGACGGAACTTTGTTCTCTTGGGCATTAACATTAGCGGTTGCCTCCTTCTCTGCGATCGTCGCGACGACGCTCGCCATTGAAAGGCTTCCGGTCACCGCGGCGCTCACCGCCCTGACGACGGTCGTCACGACGACGGTCGTTGTTGCGGCGGTCACGACGAGGCGCTTCCGGAGCGGACTGACGCAGCGTGGAGTTCAGGACTTCGCCCTTGTAGATCCACACCTTGCAGCCGATCTTGCCATAAGTGGTGTTTGCTTCCGCAAAGCCGTACTCGATGTCCGCACGGAGGGTCTGCAGGGGAATGGTGCCCTCGTGATAGGACTCGCTGCGGGCGATTTCCGCGCCGCCGAGACGGCCGCCGCATGCGCACTTGATGCCCTTCGCGCCCAGGCGGGTCGCTCTCTGCATCGCCTGCTTCATTGCACGGCGGAAGGAAATTCTCTTCTCGAGCTGTGCCGCGATGTTCTCTGCGACAAGCTGAGCGTTCAGGTCCGGGCTGCGAACTTCAACGATGTTCAGAGCGACGGACTTGCCGATCTTCTGCTCGAGCTCCAGACGGAGCTTTTCGATCTCCTGGCCGCCCTTGCCGATAACGACGCCCGGGCGGGAGCAGTGCAGATTGATCTTCACGCGGGCGTTGCTGCGCTCGATCTCGATCTTCGCAATGCCAGCGGCAAAGAGTCTCTTCTTGAGATCCTTGCGGATGTTGTAGTCCTCAACGATCAGGTCGCCGACCTTGTCGTTACGGGCATACCAACGGGAATCCCAGTCCTTGATTACGCCAACGCGCAAACCATGAGGATTAACTTTCTGTCCCATAGTAACCTCCTTAAGCCTTCTCGCTCACGCCGATGGTGAGGTGCGTCGTTCTCTTGAGAATGCGATTGTATCTGCCTTTTGCTCTCGGTCTGCCGCGCTTGAGCGTGGGACCGGGATTCGCAACCGCGGTGGAGACGTAGAGCTTGTCAACGTCCATGCCGTGATTGTTCTCGGCGTTGGCGATCGCACTCTTGAGGAGCTTGAGCATGGGCTCAGAAGCTGCCTTCGGGGTCTGCATGATATAGGCGCATGCGGTCTTCGCGTCCTTGCCGCGAATCAGATCGCAGAGGATCGTGACCTTGCGCGGAGAAATACGCAGGTATTTCAGATGTGCTCTTGCTTCCATGTCTTTCTCCTTCCTTACTTCGCGTTGGAGGTCTTGGAGCCGGAGTGACCGCGGAACGTTCTGGTCAGAACGAACTCGCCCAGCTTATGACCAACCATGTCTTCTGTCACGTAGACGGGAACGTGCTTGCGGCCGTCATGGACAGCGATTGTGTGACCGACAAAGGAGGGGAAAATGGTGGAAGATCTGGACCAGGTCTTCAGCACTTTCTTTTCACCGGTTTTGTTGAGCTCTTCAACGCGCTTATACAGCTCAGGAGCAACAAACGGGCCTTTCTTAATGCTTCTGCTCATTATTCATTTCCTCCTTACTTACTGTTTCTGCGCTTGATGATGAACTTGTTGGTACGGTTCTTCGTCTTGCGGGTCTTATAACCCATCGCCGGCTTGCCCCACGGGGTGACAGGGCCGGGACGGCCGACCGGGGCGCGGCCTTCGCCGCCGCCGTGCGGGTGGTCGTTCGGGTTCATAACGGAGCCACGGACGGTCGGGCGGATACCCATGTGACGGGTACGGCCGGCCTTGCCGATGTGGATGTTGCCGTGGTCGATGTTGCCGACCTGACCGATGCAGGCGGTGCAGTTCAGCGGGATATAGCGGACTTCGCCGGAGGGCATTCTGACCTGCGCCAGACCCTTCTCAGTCTCCTTGGCGAGGAGCTGCGCCGCAACGCCTGCGCTGCGGACGAGCTGTGCGCCGGAGCCGGGCTGAAGCTCGATGTTGTGGATCACGGTACCAACGGGGATATTCGCGATGGGCAGGCAGTTGCCGGGCTTGATGTCGGCTGCTGCAGATGCCAGGACGGTTGCGCTGGGCTTCAGACCGACCGGAGCCAGAATGTAGCGGAGCTCGCCGTCTTCGTACTTGACCAGAGCAATGAATGCGCTGCGGTTGGGATCGTATTCGATCCGCTCCACGACTGCCGGCATATCCAGCTTGTTGCGTCTGAAGTCAATGATACGGTACTTTTTCTTGTTGCCGCCGCCGCGATGACGGACGGTGATTCTGCCGTAGCTGTTGCGACCGGAATGCTTCTTCAGGGTCTCAACCAGGCTACGCTCGGGCTTTGCCTTCTTATCTACGCCCTCGAACGCGGACACGGTCATGCCGCGGCGAGCGGGGGTATAAGGCTTGTAAGATTTAATCGCCATTTTGCGTTACACTCCTTTAATTGAGATGGTTTAGACCATACCCTCGAAGAATTCGATGGTCTTGGAATCGGCGGTCAGCTTCACGACAGCCTTCTTGTAGGACGCGGTGCGACCCTGCGGGTAGCTGCCCTGACGGTGCAGCTTGCCGTCCATGCGGATGGTGGTGACCTTTTCGACCTTCACGCCGAAGATCTCGGAAACAGCCTTCTTGATCTCAGTCTTGTTCGCATCGTTCGCAACGATGAAAACGTACTTCTTCAGATCGGTCGCTTCCATGGACTGTTCGGTGATGACCGGACGGATGATGATATCGTATGCAGTCTTCATGCGAACACCTCCTCAATCTTCGCGAGCGCAGCCTTATCGAGAACGAGCTTCTTCGCGTTCAGGACGTCGTAGACGTTGATAAGGTTTGCAAAAGTGGTCTGAACGCCGGGCAGGTTGCGCGCGGAGAGGATCACGTTTTCGTTGACCTCAGCGGTGACGACCAGAGCCTTGCAGTCAGCGTTGACTGCGCTCAGGAAGCCGGCGAACTTCTTGGTCTTGATCTCGTCCATCTTGAGCTCGTCGATGACGACGATGTTCTCGGACTGTGCCTTTGCGCTCAGAACGGACTTCAGCGCCAGACGGCGAACCTTCTTGTTCAGCGTGTAGCTGTAGGAGCGGGGCTTCGGTGCGAACACGATGCCGCCGTGCGTCCACTGTGGTGCGCGGGTGCTGCCCTGACGGGCGTGACCGGTACCCTTCTGACGCCACGGCTTCTTGCCGCCGCCGGAAACCTCTGCACGGGTCAGAGCGGACTGTGTGCCCTGACGGCAGTTTGCCAGGTGATTCTTCACAACGTCATGGACGACGGATTCGTTGGGCTCGATACCGAAAACAGCTTCGGAAAGTTCAACTTCGCCGACCTTCTTGCCGTTCATATCAAAAACGTTCGTCTTCATAAGTTAACTCTCCTTTCATTAACCGTTTCTTGCGGAAGCCTTCTGCGGGTTACGGCCGGAAGCCTTCTGCGGGTTCTTGCTGATCGCGGTAGCAGCGGAAGCGACCTTAATCGTCTTAACGGTGCTCTTGATATACACGACGCCGCCCTTCGGGCCGGGGATCGCGCCGCGGATGACGATCATGTTGAGGTCGGGATCGACCTTCACGACGTCGAGGTTCTGCACAGTGACCTGCTCAACGCCCATCTGGCCCGCGCCGATGTGACCCTTGAAGATACGGGAGGGATCGGAGGAGGAGCCCATGGAGCCTGCATGACGGTGGACGGGGCCGCCGCCGTGGCTGGTCGGGGTGCGCTGTGCGTTCCATCTCTTGATAACGCCCTGGTAGCCATGACCCTTGGAGATGCCGGTCACGTCGACGTGATCGCCCGCGGCGAACAGGTCAGCCTTGATCTCGGCGCCGACTTCGAGGTCAGCAGCGTTGTCGAGCTTGAATTCCTTGAGATGCTTCTTGGCGGAAACGCCCGCCTTCTTGAGATGACCGAGTTCCGGCTTGGACAGCTTCTTCTCAGCGACGTCGCCGTAAGCGAGCTGCACGGAAACATAGCCATCGTTTTCGATCGTCTTCTTCTGAGCGACGACGCAGGGACCCGCTTCAACTACGGTGACGGGGATCACGTGGCCGTTCTCATCGAAGATCTGGGTCATGCCCACTTTCTTGCCGATGATTGCTTTCTGCATTTTTCTTACTCCTTATTTTAGGTTATTGGTTGGCAAACTTGACCATTGGGCAGCCATTGGTTTACCAACATGACCCGGGACCGCCTCGGCAGGCGGTCGGGGTTCGCTATAATTTATAATGTATATAAATTACAGCTTTATCTCAATCTCAACGCCTGCGGGAAGGTCGAGGCCCTGCAGAGCTTCGATGCACTTCGCGTTCGGGTTGAGGATATCGATCAGTCTCTTATGGGTTCTGCGCTCGAACTGCTCACGGGAATCCTTGTACTTGTGAACAGCGCGAAGGATGGTGACGACTTCCTTCTTCGTGGGAAGGGGGATCGGACCGGATACGGAAGCGCCGTTGCGCTTTGCGGACTCAACGATTTTCTCCGCGGTGGAGTCGATGAGCTGATGATCATAAGCCTTCAGGCGAATTCTGATCATGGTGTTTGCCATTTTGTTGTTTCCTCCTTGAAATAACGTACTCAGTTTTCGTTGTCTCGCTGGGTACGGTCGAGGCGAATTGGTGTACGCTTAACCGTGCGTATCACTCCGCGTCCATGAAAAATGGCCGACTTGGTGCCGGCCGTGCATTCCATTCGCGGCGATATACGCCACATACACAGATTACCTCAGCCGCCCGATGACCGGACATACTCCGCAGAAGTTACCGCCTTTCGGCGCAATCTCCTGCTTCATCGCAGTGCAGGCGCAGTTACCCTAACTCGCGCGTGCCTGACTATGATAATACACGCGCCCGTGAATGTCAAGAACTTTTTTGTATTTTTCACAAAAAGTTTCAAAAAAATTTGTGCGAAACACAGAAATTGCATTTTCCCCGCACAGCAGTGCGCAAAGCGGCTCGAAGGAGCGCAAAAAACGGGCTGCACGAAACGGTGCAGCCCGTATTTTGCCGTTCAGATCTCCGCGACGACCTCGACCTCGACCAACGCGCCCTTCGGCAGCGCGGCGACCGCGACGCAGCTTCGCGCGGGATTGCCGGTGAAGTATTTGGCGTAGACCGCGTTGAACGCGGCGAAATCGCCCATGTCCTTGAGAAAGCACAGCGTCTTGACCGCTTTGGTCAGGGAACTGCCCGCCGCGGTCAGGACGGCGTCCAGATTCTTCATGACCTGCTCGGTCTGACCGGTGATGTCCTGCGCGGCGAATTCGCCGGTCTTTGGATCAATGGGGATCTGACCGGACGTGTAGACCAGATTGCCGACTTTCATTGCCTGCGAATACGGCCCGATCGCCGCCGGCGCAAGTTCCGTATAGATTTTTTCCATCACAAAAACCCTCCGTTTGCGTTTTTTCTATCATAACGCATTCCGGAGGGTTTGTCAATTTTGTTATTCCTTCAGCTTGCTGCGGATGTACTCCGGCACCTCGCGCGGCTTGATGCCGAGCACCACGGAAAACTCGTCGTCCAGAAGCTTCTGCGCGTCGCGGAGCATCTGCTCGTCGTTCGTGCGAAGGCGCTTTCCGACAGTCTGGAGATTATGACGGCGCAGGTACAGGACGCGCACCATGGACAAGAGCTCTTGGCGGTCGCCGCTGAGCAGGATCTGCTGAAACGCCGCCTTGCGTTCCGAGGCGTCGTCGATCCAGTCCTCGTCCTTCTCGTTGACCTTGTCGATCATTTTTTCGATCTGCTTCCTGGTCAGAAGCGGACGCATCCGCGACACCAGCAGCTCATTCTGCACCGGAACGAAAACGGTCGAGCCTTCGCGGTAGACCGGACGCAGGACATAGTACTCCGCAGCCTCGCGGTTGACCTTCATCTCGCGTATCTCCTCCACACGGCATACGCCTTCCGTGCCGTAGAATACGGTTTCTCCGACCTGGTACATGCGCCGTTCTCCTTCCATCCTGTTATTTATAATTGTATTATAGCAGATTTTCGGAAGATTTGTCAAAGCAAAATCCGCAGTTTTTTCCAAAAAAAACCTCTGCACAGTGTTTTTCCGTGCAGAGGGGTCTTTTTATCCGGCGACTTGATAACCTGCGTCGACAACTGCCTTCCGCAGCGCGGCGGGATCGGCAGTTCCGGTCACAGTCGCGCATTTGTTCTCCAGGCTGACCTCGACCGCTTCCACGCCGTCGACCGCCTGCAGCGCCTTTTCCACGGCGGCTTTGCAGTGCATGCACATCATGCCTTCGATTTGAATCGTCATCGCTTCTTCTCCTTTCGGGATCGTCTGAAATTTCGGTCGGAACGAGCGCAGGCGCAGGGCGTTGCTGACCACACAGACGGAGCTGAAGCTCATGGCGGCGGCTCCGATCATCGGGTTCAGAAGACCCAGCGCGGCGACGGGGATTCCGACGCTGTTGTAGAAAAATGCCCAAAACAGATTCATCTTGATATTGCGGATCGTGGCACGGCTCAGGGCAATCGCCGCAGCAACGTCGGTGGGATCGCTCCGCATCAGTACAATATCCGCAGCTTCAATGGCGATATCCGTGCCTGCGCCGATGGCAATGCCGACGTCTGCGCGCACCAGCGCGGGCGCGTCGTTGATGCCGTCGCCGACCATGGCGACTTTGCGGCCGCTCTCCTGCAGCGCGGCGATCTCCTTTTCCTTGTTGGCAGGCAGGATCTCCGCGCTGATCTCGTCAATGCCGAGCCTGTCCGCGATCGACTGCGCGGCAGCACGGTTGTCTCCGGTCAGCATTTTGACCTTCAATTCCATGCCGTGGAGCGTCTGCACGGCGGTCTTCGCCGTCTTCTTCTCCGTGTCCGCCATAACGAGCAGTCCGAGGAATTCATCCTTCGCACCGCAGAACAGCAGCGTTCCGGCGGGAACCTCCCGGTCGGGGATCTTCCCGACGCCGTGCTCCTCCAAGAAGGCACGGTTGCCGCAGAACCAGTCTCTGCCGTCCAAGCGGCAGGCAACGCCTCTGCCCGGCACCGCCTCAAAACTGTCCGGCGTCGGCAGCTCAATGCCGCGCCGCCGGCACTCCGCGACGGCAGCCGCCGCGATCGGATGCTCCGAATACTGCTCCATCGCGCCGACGGTCGCAAGCAGGCGTTCCGGCTCTGCGCCGATCACCTCTGTCACGAACAGTTTGCCCTCCGTCAGCGTGCCGGTCTTGTCCATTGCGACCGTGTCGACGTGGTGCAGCGTTTCCAGCGCTTCGGCAGAGCGGATCAAAATGCCGAGCTTTGCGCCGCGCCCCGTGGCAACCATGATCGCAACCGGCGTCGCCAGTCCCAGCGCGCACGGGCAGGAAATGACCAGAACGGAGATCGCCGCGGACAGTGCAAAGGAAAGCTCTTTGCCAAGCAGCATCCAGACCGCAAAGGTCAGCAGCGCGATGCCGATGACGACGGGTACAAAGACGCCCGCGACCTTATCCGCCAGGCGGGAGATCGGCGCCTTGGAGCTGCCCGCCTCCTCGACCAGCCGGATCATCTGCGCAAGCGTCGTATCCTCGCCAACCTTGTCGGCGCGGAAGGTCAGAACGCCGGTCTGATTGACCGTAGCGGCAGCGAGTGTGTCGCCCGCGCGCTTGTGTACGGGCAGGCTTTCGCCCGTCAGCGCGCTTTCGTCCACGTCGGACTCGCCTTCCAGCACCGTGCCGTCCACCGGAATTCTCGCGCCGGGACGCACCTGCACGGTCTCGCCCTTGCGCACCTCCGCAGTGGGCGCCTCGATCCATTGTCCGTTGCGCTCGACCAGCGCGGTCTGGGGGGAAAGATCCATCAGCGCGGTGATCGCCTCGCCGGTCTTGCCCTTGGAACGCGTTTCAAAGAACTTTCCGAGGGTCACAAGGGTCAGGATCATGGCGGCGGACTCAAAATAGAGATCGTCGGCAGGCTTGCCCAGCGCGAGCCGGACGGTCACGATGATCCCGTAGATCAGCGCGGCGCCCGAGCCGACCGCGATCAGCGTGTCCATGTTCGGGCCGCCGTGCAGGAGGGTCTTCACACCCTTGATATAGTAGGTGCGGTTGACGATCACGATCGGCAGCGTCAGCGCAAGCTGCACAAGCGCGCCGGTCAGCGTGCCGTGCAGTTCGTGCGTCAGCGGCAGTCCGATCATGTGGCCCATGGAAAAATACATTAAAATCAACAAAAGGGGGATTGAAACGAACAGACGCAGCTTCATGCTCCGCAGCGCTTCGTCCTGCGCCTTGTTCTCACGCTTGACGGTTTTCGACTGTTTTTCCGCGCCGTAGCCTGCCGCTGTGACCGCGGCGATGATATCGTCCGAAGTCAGGCGCGTTTCATCGTATTCAATTTCCATGGTGCCCGCGAGCAGATTGACCTCGGAGGACTTCACGCCCTCCAGCTTCTCCGTTGCCCGCTGCACTCTGGCAGAACATGCGGCGCAACTCATGCCCGTCACGCAGTAACGCTCTTTCATCCGATCACCTCCGCAGAAATACTTGCCTGAGAATCATAACATTTTCCGTAGCATTAAGCAAGCCCTTCTTGCAATTTTACCCTGTCTTGGGTATGATAGGGAAAACGGCAGGAGGTGATTCGATGGCAGGCAGCGCCCCGATCCTATATGAGGACGAGCAGCTTCTCGTCTGCGTCAAGCCGCGTGGCATTCTGGCGGCAAAAGACGCGTCCGGAAAGCCCGCGGTCACGGACAGTCTTCCCGAAGGGCTCTTCCCCGTGCATCGGCTCGACCGCGAAGCGACCGGTCTGATGGTCTTTGCGAAGACCGCCGAAAGCGCGGCGTTCCTGTCCGACGCGATGGGCAAGACCGTGCGCAAGGAATACCTCGCCGTCTGCGAGGGACAGCCCGCACCGTCCGGCGAGCTGACGGACTTATTGTACCACGACCGCGTCAAGAATAAAACCTACGTCGTCGCTCGCAAGCGAAACGGCGTCCGCGAGGCGCGGCTTTCCTACGAAGTGCTGCGCAGCGGGGACACTTCCCTGCTCCGCGTCCTCCTGCACACAGGGCGCACCCATCAGATCCGCGTGCAGTTTGCTTCACGCGGTTTCCCTCTCTGCGGCGACCGGAAATACGGCGCGAAGACCGGCGGCGACCTGCAGCTCTACGCCTGGCGGCTGACGCTGCCCCACCCCGACGGCAGAACGCTGTGCTTCACGCTGCCGGAGGCATACTGCCCCGCCGAATACACAAAGGAGCTTTGAAATGTCTGTTGCGCTGCTCTTAATCCGTCCCCTGCCGACCCTGTTGGTCGCACTTTACTATTTCTTCTTCCTGCGCCGCGCCGCGAAATTTTGGGGCGCGCCGACGGAAAAGAAGTCCGTCCTGCTGCTGATCGGCGCCGTATCGCTGCTGATCGGCTGCGCGATGCTGTTCCTGCGCGGGAAACTGGCGCTTTTCGTGCTGCTCGTCATGCTGTTTGGTATGCTCATGGACGTGCTGCACCTGCTGCTGCACTACCCGCTGCGAAAGACGAAATGGAGCGCGATCTGGCGCTGCGGGCTGGTTCCCCTGCTCATCGTCGCCGTCCTGCTCCCCTACGGCTATTATCACATGCGCGACGTGCGCGAAACAACATACACTCTCGTCACCGGCAAAATCAAAACGCCGGTCAGGATTCTCTTCGTCTCCGACTTGCATTTCGGCACCGCCATGGACGTTGAAACGCTGCAAGCCTACTGTGACAAAATGGAGGAAACGAAGCCCGATCTGGTCGTCCTCGGCGGCGATATCGTGGACGAAAGCACGGGAAAAGAGGATATGCGGGCGGCGTTTGCCGCGCTCGGCGGGATCGAGAGCGCCTGCAGCACGTATTTCATCTACGGCAACCACGACCGCGCGACCTACCCGAAGGACAGCAGCTTTACACAACATGAGCTGGAGGACGCGATCGTCGGCAACGGCATTACGATCCTGCGCGACGAAAGCGCGCAGGTCGGCGAGCTGACGCTCTACGGCACGGAAGACCGCTCCGCCTCCGGCCGCTTACCCGCCGCTGAGCTGCTGCAGGACGCGGAAAGCGACCGTTTTTCCCTCGTGCTCTCCCATCAACCGTCCGTGGCGAAGGAGTACGCCGCCGCGGGAGCCGATCTGATGCTCTCCGGTCACACGCACGGCGGGCAGATCTGGCCGCTCGGCTATGCCGTCGCCCTGCTTGGCCCGCGCTGCGGCCAGTATCAGTTCGGCGATATGACGCTGATCGTATCGTCCGGCATCTGTGGCTGGGGCTACGATATCCGCACGCAGGGCGTCAGCGAATACGTGATCGTCGATCTTCTGCCCGCCGAATGATTTTCCTTGTAAAATGATCCGAATTATCGTATAATATAAGTTGAAATTTGCATAGGAGGCTTTTCTATGGCAATCCGTAAACGACTGGACGCCTATCTGGTGCCCGGAAAACATATTCATCTGATCGGCATCGGCGGCGTTTCCATGCGTCCGCTCGGACTCGTCCTGCGCGGCATGGGCATGATCGTGACCGGCTCGGATATGAACTCCTCCGTCTCGACCGACGAGCTGATCGCCAAGGGCATTGAGGTACACATCGGTCACAACGCGGAAAATATCAAGGGCGCGGACTGTATTATCCGCACCGCTGCAGCGCATAATGATAATCCGGAGATCGCCGCCGCCCGCGCGCTGGGCATTCCGGTCTTTGAGCGCGCGCAGGCGTGGGGCGTGATCATGCGCGAGTACAAAAACGCGATCTGTATCTCCGGCACGCACGGCAAGACGACCACCACCTCCATGATCACGCACATTTTCATGGAAGCGCAGCGCGATCCGACCGTCATGCTCGGCGGCTATCTGCCGCTTCTGCACGCGGGGCATCGGGTCGGAAACGGCGACACGATCATCATGGAAAGCTGCGAATACTGCGATTCGTTTTTGAACTTTTATCCGACGATCGCGATCGTCAACAACATTGAAGCCGATCATCTGGACTATTTCAAGGATCTGGAGGCGGTCGAGCGTTCGTTCCGCAAGTTCGCGGGGCTCGTCCCGCGCACGGGCTACGTCATCGCCAACGGCGACGACGAGAACACCGTCCTTACCCTTGCCGATCTGCACTATATCTCGTTCGGTATCGACCCGAAGAACGACATACACGCGGAAAAGCTGTCCGAGGATATGCGTTCGTTTGACGTCATCTGCTACGGAAAAAAATACTGCCACGTGAGCCTGAACGTCTACGGCAGGCACAACGTCTACAACGCGCTTGCCGCCGCGTCCGCCGCCTACGTCATGGGCGTGGACGGAGAAGCCGTCAGCCGCGGGCTGGCCTCGTTCTATGGCGCTGGCCGCCGCATGGAGCATAAGGGTACCTATCACGGCGCAGAGATCTACGACGATTACGCCCACCATCCGGGCGAACTCAGATCCCTGATCGACGCGGTCAAGGTCATGGGCTTTCAGCGCATCATAATTGCTTTTCAGCCGCATACCTACACGCGCACCAAGGCGCTGTTCGACGACTTCGTCGAGCAGCTCAGGCGCGTGGACGTGGCGGTTCTGGCAGAAATCTACGCTGCGCGGGAAAGCAATAAAATCGGCATTTCCTCCGCAGACCTTGCCGCGAAGATCGACGGCTCCGTCTTCTTTGAGACGCTGCCGGAGGTCGCCGCATATCTGAAGTCCATCGCCCGCGACGGAGACATCATTCTCACCGTCGGCGCAGGCGACATCTATAAGGCCGGAGAAATGCTTTTGAAATAAGGAGCGAATCTATGAATATCGCTGTTTTCGACGCCAAGAGTTACGACGTCCCCTGTTTTGAGCAGAGCGGCGCGGCGCACGGCGTCACGTTCAAATTTTTTGAAACCAAGCTGACCGAAGATACGGCGAAGCTCGCAAAGGGCTTTGACGGCGTCTGCGTCTTCGTCAACGACACGGTGAACGCCGCCGTGATAGACAAGCTGTACGACTACGGCATCCGCCTGATCGCCCTGCGGTGCGCAGGCTTCAACAACGTCGATCTGCAGCGCTGCTTCGGCAAAATCCACGTCGTCCGTGTGCCTGCCTATTCGCCTTACGCGGTCGCGGAACACGCGATGGCGCTGCTTCTGACCTCCAACCGTCGTATCCACAAGGCGTATATCCGCACAAAGGACTTCAATTTCCGTCTGGACGGGCTGACCGGCGTCGATCTGCATGGCAAGACCGTCGGCGTGATCGGCACGGGCAAAATCGGCAGAGTCTTCATCGACATCTGCCGCGGCTTCGGAATGCATGTCATCGCCTACGACAAATTCCCGGCGGAAAACGCGGGGATCGACTACGTGCCGCTCTCCGAGCTCTTCGCGCGGAGCGACTTTATCTCTCTGCACTGCCCGCTGACGGAGGATACCTACCACCTGATCGACGCAGACGCCATCGCGCAGATGAAAAAGGGCGTCTATCTGATCAACACCTCCCGCGGCGCGCTGATCGACGCCGAAGCCCTGCTGGAGGGCATCAAGGCGCGCAAGGTCGGCGCCGCCTGTCTGGACGTGTACGAAGAGGAATCCGACCTCTTCTTTGAGGATTTCTCCGGCCACATCGTCGAGGACGACACGCTGGCGCGGCTGATCTCCATGCCGAACGTGATCGTCACCTCTCATCAGGCGTTTCTGACGCAGGAGGCGTTGCAGAACATCGCCGATACCACGGCGCGCAATATCTGCACGTTCTTTGAAAACGGCGTTTGCGAGAACGAAGTCTGCTACAAATGCGGCAGCATAGGCGACTGCCGGAAACAACGAAAAGAAAAATGCTTCTGAACGGCAAAAGACGGCTGCTGCAAACGCAACAGCCGTCTTTTTATTCGGATTCAGATCTTCGGCAGTAGGGCGAGGCTCTTTGCGATATCCTCGTCCGTCGGGATATAATCCTGCATATCGCCGTCGTTGTACTTCTGATAGGCGACCAGGTCGAAATAACCCGTGCCCGTCAGACCGAAGACGATGTTCTTCTCCTCGCCGGTCTTCTTGCATTTGAGCGCCTCGTCGATCGCGACGCGGATCGCGTGGCTGCTCTCCGGCGCGGGGAGAATGCCCTCGACGCGGGCAAACTCCGTCGCCGCCTCGAAGACCGCCGTCTGCTCCACGCTCGTCGCCTCTAAGAGCCCGTCGTCGTAGAGCTGGGAGACGATGCTGCTCATGCCGTGGTAGCGCAGACCGCCCGCATGGTTGGCAGACGGAATGAAAGAGCTGCCGAGCGTATACATCTTGGCGAGCGGGCAGACCATGCCGGTATCGCAGAAGTCGTAGGCATACTTGCCGCGCGTCAGACTCGGACAGGACGCCGGCTCGACCGCGATGATGCGCATATCCGCTTCGCCGCGGAGCTTCTGCCCGACGAACGGCGCGATCAGGCCGCCGAGGTTCGAGCCGCCGCCGGCGCAGCCGATGATGATATCCGGCTTGATGTCGTACTTTTCCAGCGCAGCCCTGGTCTCCAGGCCGATGACGGATTGGTGGAGCAGTACCTGCGACAGGACGCTGCCGAGCACGTAGCGGTAGCCGTCCTGCTTGACCGCCGTCTCGACCGCCTCGGAGATCGCGCAGCCGAGGGAGCCGGTCGTGCCGGGGAATTCGGCGTTGATCTTCCTGCCGATCTCCGTCGTCATGGACGGCGACGGCGTGACCGACGCTCCGTAGGTGCGCATGACCTCACGGCGGAACGGCTTTTGCTCGTAGGACACCTTGACCATGAAGACCTGGCAGTCGAGTCCGAAGTACGAGCACGCCATCGAGAGCGCCGTGCCCCACTGACCTGCGCCGGTCTCCGTCGTCACACCCTTGAGTCCCTGCATTTTCGCGTAGTACGCCTGCGCGATCGCGGAGTTCAGTTTGTGACTGCCGGAGGTGTTGTTGCCCTCGAATTTGTAGTAGATGTGCGCCGGCGTGCCGAGCTTCTTTTCCAGACAGTACGCGCGCACCAGCGGCGACGGGCGGTACATCTTGTAGAAGTCGCGGATCTCCTGCGGGATCGGGATATACGCGTTTTCGGTGTCCAGCTCCTGCTCGGCAAGCTCGCGGCAGAAGACCTGCGACAGCTCGTCGAGCGTCATCGGCTTGCCCGTCGCGGGATTCAGCAGCGGAGCGGGCTTGTTCTTCATGTCGGCACGGACGTTGTACCATGCCTTTGGCATCTCCGATTCTTCCAGATAGATCTTGTACGGGATTTCCATTTACGTTTCTCCTTTCACGGTTTTGGGAGAGGATACAAAAATCCTGTCCCAGTTTGTTTGCTGGGACAGGATAAAACTCCTGCGGTGCCACCCGGCTTGGCGCATTGCGCCCACTTATGCGTACGTTCATACGCCGACTTTGGTAACGAAGCGTCACTCCGTCTCGCCTACTGATCGTTCAGCTCGCCCTCCGACGTCCATTCTGTCCGTACTTCCCTGCCGCGTTCCCACCATCGGCGGCTCTCTGTGCGTTCCGCTGCGGACATACTCACTCGTCATCTGCGGTTTTTTGTATTAAAACACATTCCGTTCCGTTTGTCAATACCGTTTTTTCCGATCTCGCTTGACTTGACAGGCGCGCTGCGGTAAGATAGTCGGGAAGGTGATTATTCTATGCAATTCAACGGCATTCTGTTTTTTATCATCGTCATCTGCGTCGGCTATCTCTCCGTCAGGAGCAAACTCGTTCCGGAAAGCGCGACCGACGTGCTGCCGCCGCTGCTCCTGAACGTCTGCTTCCCCGCGATGCTGTTTCTCAATTTTGCGAAAACGGACGTGGACGAGCTGCTCGGCGTCGGTATCCCGACCGTGATCGCCACGCTGGTGTTCTGCCTGCTTCCGTTTTTCGTTTCCATTCCGCTGTTTCGAAAGACCGACGCCGACCGGCGTCCCATTCTTCGCTATATCAGCGGGATCGGCAACAATTCGTTCGTCTGCATTCCCCTGCTGAGCCTGTTTTTGACAGACGGTGAAATGACCGTCGTATTTATTCACGGCGCGGTCGTCGATTTTCTGATCTGGGGCGTCCATCATCAGGTCTTTCTCGGCTCGACCGGCGGCGCGCGGAAGCAGATCGTCAAAAAAGTCCTGCTCACCCCCAATCTGATCGCGGTGGTCGCGGGCGTACTCTGCTCCGTCTTTGCCGTGAAACTGCCTGAGTTTCTGACCTATACACTCGAGCGCGTTGCCGCCGCCGTCTCCCCGATCGCACTGCTGTTCATCGGCATGCTGATCTGCCGCTATGGGCTGTTCGGCTGGGTCAAAAGCAGGACGGCGATCCTGTACTCTTTGTGGAAGGTGCTCGTTCTGCCGTGTATCGTCTTCGGCGTTCTGTATTTTATTCTGCCCTTCCAGACCGCCTGCATTCTCGCCATCGTGCTCGGCGCGCCCGCGCCGGTCACCGCAGTCCTGTGGGCAAAGCAGTACGGCAAGGACACGAAGCTGGCAGTCGATTGCCTGATCCCGTCGACCATTCTCTACTTCGCCGTTATGGGCACGATCCTGACGATCCTGCTGAAATCCGGCGTCATCGGCGCATAATACTTTACCTCCGGCAGAAATTGCCGGAGGTTTTTCGTACTTGATGAAAAACTGTCATGATTTCAGAAAGCGGTATTGCAAAAAATGGAAAATTCGCTTGCTTTTTTGATAAAACTGTTGTAGAATAGAACGAAATGTGCGCGCAGTACCGAATCGACCGCGCAGTCATAGAATGAAGAAACCATTGAGAGGATGATCTCGTTGAAAAATAAACTGACGCCGGAGTCCGCGATTACTCATTTTCAGATCAGCGGAACGCCTGTAATCATCAGCGAATTCGGCTCCGGACACATCAACAGCACCTACCGCGTGCAGACGAACGACCAGTCCGTGTATATTCTGCAGCGTATCAATAAATACGTCTTCTCCGACCCAAAGGCGGTCATGGAGAACGTCGGCGCCGTGACGGAGTATCTGCGCAGCCGCGTCAGCGATCCGAGCGAAACGCTGAACTTCATGCTTTCCGATGAGGGTACATACTACTACGTAGATGAAGACGGCGAATACTGGCGCTGCTACGAATTCGCGGACGGTATCTGTCTGGAAGCGCCGGAATCCGACCGGGATTTCTACGAGAGCGCGATCGCGTTCGGCCGTTTCCAGGAGCTGTTGGGCGATTTCCCCGCGCAGACCCTGCATGAGACCATTCCGATGTTCCACAACACCGTCAACCGCTACCGTCAGTTCCGCGCGGCGCTGAACGCCGACCGCGTCCACAGAGCGCTCTCCGTCAGAGACGAGATCGCCTTTATTGAAGCGCGGGAGCAGGAAGCCGGCACGCTCGTCCGTCTTTTGGAGACCGGCGAGCTTCCCTTGCGCGTCACGCACAACGATACCAAGCTGAACAACGTCCTGCTGGACGCAAAGACCCGTAAGGCGATGTGCGTCCTCGATCTGGACACCGTCATGCCCGGCTCTTCCCTGTACGACTTCGGCGACTCCATCCGTTTCGGCGCGGCGACCGCTGCCGAAGATGAGCCGGATCTGGATAAAATGGAGCTCAATCTCGAGCTTTTCCGCGTCTACACGCGGGGCTATCTGACCGCCTGCCGCAGCCTGACCGAGAAAGAAACGGAGCTTCTGCCGCTCGGCGCGAAGATCATCACGCTCGAGCTCGCCGTCCGCTTCCTGACGGACTATCTCGACGGCGACCGTTACTTCAAGACCGCATATCCCGACCACAACCTCGTCCGCGCCCGCACCCAGCTCAAGCTGGTCGCCGACATGGAGAAGAAGTGGGACGAAATGCAGAAGATCGTTAAGGAAGAAGCCGCGAACGCGAAGAAGCCGACAATGAACTATCTGGGCGTCGACTATCAGGTTAAAAACCTGCCCGAGCTCGACAAGGATTTCATTCCCTTCGGCGTCTGGATCGACGCTTATGAAAAGGGCGCGTCCCAGCCGCTGACCATCGCCATTGAGCGTGACAAGGGCAAGATTTCCGTTCACCACGCCAAAATCCACGGCACGCCCGAGCTCGCCGAAGCGGATTACCGCTTTGTCGAACGCTACGTGAAGTTCCTGCTATGGTCGATCGGCGGCTTCCGTATCTATATCTGCGGCAACAGCGCGCTGGCGCAGCGTCTGCAGAAGGCGTACACCCTCGAGGGCGAGCGCAAATTCGACGTGCAGTTCATGCAGGACGTGTACGAAGTTCCGTTCGAAGTCATCGACTGCAAGCCGGAGGACTGCCCCAAGGCGAACGAGGCCTCCGTCCACATCGGCGGTCACATGGAAGGCTGCCGCATCGGCTTTGACGCAGGCGGTTCGGATCGCAAAGTCTCCGCCGTGATCGACGGTAAGACCGTCTACTCCGAAGAAGTCGTCTGGCACCCGAAGACGGAATCCGATCCGCAGTACCACTTCGACGGCATCGTCGCCGCGTTCAAGACCGCGGCGTCCAAAATGCCGCGCGTGGACGGCATCGGCGTTTCCTCCGCAGGCGTGTTCATCGGCAACAGCCCGATGGTCTCCTCCCTGTTCATCAGCGTTCCCAGAGAAAAGCGCGAGCTGGTCAAGTCGATCTATGACCGCGCCGCGAAGGAGCTGGGCGACGTTCCCATCGTCGTGGCGAACGACGGCGACGTGACCGCCCTTGCCGGCGCGATGGGCATGGAGGTCGGCTCCGTCATGGGCATGGCGATGGGTACGAGCGAGGCGGTCGGCTACGTCGACGCGGACGGCAACGTCCTCGGCTGGCTCAACGAGCTTGCCTTTGCGCCCGTCGACCTGTTCGAAGGCGCGATGGCGGACGAATGGTCGACCGACATCGGCGTCGGCTGCAAGTACTTCTCGCAGGACGCGGTCATCAAGCTCGCGCCGAAAGCGGGCATTGCGCTTGACGACAGCCTGACCCCCGCCGAAAAGCTCAAGGCGGTGCAGTCGCTCGTGGAAAAGGGCGACGAGCGCGCACGGAAGATTTTTGCTTCCATCGGCGCGTACCTTGCTCATACGATAAAGCTCTACTGCCGCTTCTACGACGTGCACCACATGATCGTCCTCGGGCGCGTCATGTCCGGCGTCGGCGGCAGCATCGTGCTCGACAACTGCCTTGCGATCCTGCAGGACGAATATCCGGAGCTTGCGGCAAAAGTCCGCGTCATGCTGCCGGACGAGAAGACCCGCCGCGTCGGTCAGTCCGTCGCCGCGGCAAGCCTGCCCGAAGCAAAGAAATAAACAGCAAAATGGCATTTCGATTTCTCGGAATGCCATTTTTCAGAAAAGAGGATATTTTATGAATTTCAAAAACGCATGGATTTATACCGAACAGTTCCGCTTTGCGCACGGTAATTTTTCCGTCGAAAACGGCAGATTCTGCAGCGTGCTCGCCGACGCCGCACCCGACGCGATCGACCTCGGCGGCGCGTACGTCATTCCCGGCCTGATCGACGTGCATACGCACGGCAACTCCGGCGCGGACTTTTCCGACGGAAAGCTCGAGGGCGTGGTCGCCATGGCAAAGTATCTGGCAAAGAACGGCGTGACCTCGTTCGCGCCCGCTTCGATGACCCTCCCCTATGAAACGCTCGCCGCCGCGTTCGCCACGGCGCGCGCCTACGCGGACGCCCGTCCCGACGACGGCGCGGCCCTGCGCGGAATCCAAATGGAAGGTCCCTTCTTCTCCGAAAAGAAAAAGGGCGCGCAGAACGGCGCGTACCTCCGCAACCCCGATTTTGAAGCGTTCAAGGCGCTCTACGACGGCTGCGGCGGTCTGGTCAGGATCGTCGACGTCGCGCCGGAGCTGGAGGGCGCGGAGGACTTCATTCGCAAGGCGAAGGCGCTCTGCACCGTTTCGATCGCCCACACCGACGCGGACTACGACGCCGCGCGCAAAGGCGTCGCCGCCGGCGTGACCCACCTGACGCACCTGTACAATGCCATGCCCTCGATCCACCACCGCAAGCCCGGCGTGATCGCCGCCGCCGCGGAGGCCGAAACGGTCAGCGCGGAGCTGATCTCCGACGGCCAGCACGTCCATCCCGCCTCGGTGCGGCTGGCGTTCCGCATCTTCGGCGCGGCGCGCATGGTGCTGATCTCCGACTCTCTGCGCTGCTGCGGCATGCCTGACGGCGAGTACGAGCTCGGCGGCCAGCAGGTCTTCCTGAAGGACGGCATCGCCCGTCTGGAGGACGGCACGATCGCGGGCTCCGCGACCAATCTCTTTGAATGCATGCAGCGCGCGGTCTCCTTCGGCATCCCGCGGGAGGACGCGATCCGCGCCGCGACTTACAACCCCGCGCGGCAGCTCGGCTGCCTCAAAGAGGTCGGCTCGATCGCAGACGGCAAGATCGCGGACTTCGTGGTCTGCGACGCGGAGCTCAACCGCAAGGCAGTCTACCTCGCGGGCAAGAAGCTGTAAAAGATATAGAAAAGGGACGCAGGCGCGTCCCTTTTTTATGCCGCATCGGTGCGGCGTTAAATCATGCGGACTCCGATTTTTGTCACAACGTTGTCTTCATTATATACGATATAAACCAAATAGCCGTCCGTCGTGCAGTGCATTGAAACAGGAGGCAGCTGCACGCCGGTATACAGCCACAGATAGATGCCGTCGGGGTCGAACGTTCTGACGTCGTCCAGCGTATCGCCGACTTGCAGCGTTTGGAATTCCTCTGTCGTGTGCGCCATGTGATACTTGTTCGGTATTCCCTGCTGCTCCCCGTTCCGATCGAAATAGAGCAGCGTCACGTTGCTTTCGCTCCGATAAACGGCATAAAGCATGCTCCCGGAACCGACTTCCCGCAGACATTCAATCGGGTATTTCTGACCCAGCTCCGAAAGCGTTCCCTTAAACTGAGTGATCGCCGTCAGCTCGTCGTCTGTATAGATGCGGGTGAGCAGTTCCGTTATGTTTTGAGCCGGATTCATGGGCACGAAGCGCAAAACGTCTCCCACCAGCTCCAGCGTGCCGAGCTCAATGACTTCCTGCTCATTGTATCTGCGTTTCTGCACGATCAGTTGTTCTCCGATTTGCTGACTGATCCGATAATCGAACTCGCCCCGGGCAGACAGCTCATACTCAACGCCGGTCAGACCGTCATACACGCAGATCCTTTCATCCACAAAACCGGAGCCAACCGAAGCGTTTGCGCACCGCTCCGGCACTCCGTCGCCGTTCAGATCGCAGTAATACACGTTGTCGGTATGCATCGGGATCAGGTTCGAGCCGGGTAAAACATAGACAAATGTCTCTGTTGCGTATTGCTGCGCGGCATATTGCTCTCGTTCCGCGTCGCTGTCCTCGTGCGGATCGGGCGCGTCAAGGAGGAGATGCAGGCCGTCCTCCTCTAATCTCAGCCTTCCGGTCGCAATCGTTTCCTGCCCCCTATATCTGCGCTTTTCCACGATCATGCTGCCGTCTCGCAGATTCAGGCAATAATCAAACTTGCCTCTTGCGGAGAGCTCATAGGTAACGCCCGACTTCATTTCATGCACCCTGAGCCTTGTATCGATCATGCCGGAGCCGTAGCTGACCGTAGCGCAGATCTCCGGCGCGCCGTCGCCGTTCAGGTCGCAGACGTACACGCTATGAATCGGCATTCCGTTCAGCAGCTCTGTGGGCGTGTGATCGACGATGGCCGTTACCGTACTGGGATTGCACTCAAAGACGGCGTCCGGATATGCGTCGATCGTGATCTGTTTCGTGCCGCTCCATCGGTCGTCTCCATGCAGGACATCGAACCATCTTACTGCGGCAGGAGCAGCATTTCCCATTGCTTGATCATTCTTTGAAAACACTGCGCTGTTGTATTGCTCCCGCATCCAGTCCAGCAGCTTGCTGTATTCTTCGGGAGGATAGTCGTTATAAGCGACGAGATTATATGGGCCAATCTCCGCGCCGTCCAACCAGAAACTGCATTCCGAGCCACAGACAATCCCGGTACGCCGGCTTTCATCCGGCTCCGGCGCAGGCTCGAGCGTTCCGTTTTCGTAAACTGCGTCCAACAGTGCGGTGAATTCCTTGAATTCTTCCGCCGTGAGTTTTTTCTCTTCCGCTCTGATCAGATGCGGGTCTTTGTTATCAAGAAACGCCGAGATGGAGGTAAACGAATCAGTTGCGGCAAATATCAGCGTAGCGTCAGAACGGATAACGCAAAAATACGTTCCGGAAGCATATTGAAGGTCACGAATCACGCAGGTGTTCCAAGGGACTTCCGGCAGCGATTCGCTCGTACTCTCTGCTGACGATTCGTTTGTGCTCTCCGTCGGCGGTTCGTCCGAGCGCGGGTCGGTCAGCAGGCAGACGGCGATCACGACGCACACGAGAAGGGCGATCAGAATGATCCAGAACGCGGGTTTTTTATAATTCAGAATCCCCTTGACGCGCTGCTTCACGCCGACCTCGCCGAAGGCAAGCGGGCAAGCGGCAACGGACTTTCTTTGAACGCCGCAGTCCAGAAGCGCCTGCGAATACGCCGCCACGCTGTCGCGGTCCATGTCGCGGACGACCTTTTCGTCGCACGCCATTTCAATATCGCGGCAGAGCAGAAGATAGGCGACCCAGCACAGCGGGTTGAACCAGTAGACGCTCAGCAGGAGATATCCAACGGGCTTCCACCAGTGATCGCGGCGGCACAGATGCGCCCTTTCATGGAGGAGGACACAGTCCAGCGTTTCCCCACGCATGGCGGACGGAACGTAGATGTTCGGACGAAATACGCCGAGGATGAAGGGCGTTTTGATCTCATCGCAGGCGAAAACGCGCTTCTCGACCGGCACGCACGCGGCGACGGTTTTCCGCAGCCGCAGGAAGCTGATCAGCGCGTAAAGGAGCATGGCTGCAACGCCGACCGCCCAGACGACGGATGCGACGAAAACGACGGTCTGCATCGGATTGACGCTCGCCGCAGGTGTCGGCGCAAGGGTCTCTGTGATGATCGGATTGACCGTGTTGTTCACAACGGCAATTCCGGTATGGATCGTCGGTTGGGGCGAAACGACGATGTCCGCGGGTACCGTTTCCGCGCTGGGCACCACGCTGAGCACACTCTGCAGGGAAAATGGGAGCAGCAGGCGCAGCGCGGCAAGTCCCCAGAGCAGACAGACGATCCACTTCGGCGCTTTCTTCAAAAGCAGCCGCGCGGCAAGCACCGCGAGAATCAGCCAGCTTGCCGTGATGCTCATGTTCAGGAGCTTGAGAAAGACCGTGCTCACGGCGTTCCCTCCTTCCGGAAGGCGTCGATCATGCGCTGGATCTCGTCCGCCTCCTGCGCCGAAAGCTGCTGCCGTGAGATGAACGCCGCGACGAAGGCGGGCAGCGAGCCCTCGAACGATTCCGAGATCACCTGCTCGCTCTTTGCGGAGTAGAATTCCTCCCGCGAGACCCGCGAGGTCACGACCCCGTTCTCGTTTTGCAGCAGTCCTTTCTCGCAGAGCTTCCGCAGCACCGTGTAGGTGGTCGGCTTTTTCCAGTGCAGCTCCCGCTCACAGATCTTGACCAGCTCCCCCGAGCCGACGGGCTCATGCGCCCACACGAGCGCGGCAAACCGCTCCTGCACCGCGCCAAGCTCAAAATCGACCATAGGGCAGACCTCCAAAGCAAAAATGGTTTATCGCGATAAACTCTACTCGTAGTTTACTTCGATAAACCATTTTTGTCAAGTCTTTTTATTCTGCGGTCAGCACCGCGGCGGCGGTGACGTCGTGCGGCTCGTGCGGGAGATTGTCAAGCAACTGGAAACCGTAGCAGAGCGCGACGGTCGGATGCGCGTTTTCCCGCGCGAGGAAGCGGTCGTAGAAGCCGCCGCCGTAGCCCAGACGGTAACCGGAGCGGTCGAACGCCAGCCCCGGCAGCAGCACCAGCGCGGTCGGGTCGTTCGCTTCCTCTGCGTCGACCGGCTCCAATATGCCGAAGCTGCCCGCTTCGAGCCTCGTGTCTTCCGCAAGGAAGAAAAAGCGCAGTTCGCTGCCGCAGACCCGCGGCGCGGCGACGCGCTTGCCGTCACACCTCGCCTGCCGGATGATTTCCTCCGTCCGCACCTCCTGATTCGCGCTCAGGTAGACGTAGAGCGTTTTCGCCGCGCGGTAGAGCGGATGGGCAAAGAGCCGCGCTGCCAGCTCGTCCGACGCCGCAGCGATCTCCTCCTCGCGCATTTCCTGCCGTTTGATTCTCATTTCCTGCCGCAGGGTTTCCTTGTCCATGCTCATTCCTCTTCTGTTCTGTACTCGTTCCGCACTTGGCTCCCTCCGTCACGGCGGCGCTGTGCCACCTCCCTCAAGAGGGAGGCATCTAACAACGACAGTATAGTGGCTCCGTCTCCCTCTGTCAACGTAAAAATACCTGTTGCGACATAATGCGACAAGGTGTATAATAGAGGAAAACCACACAAGGAAGGTAATAAAATGACCTATCACGTTCTGTTCAATCCCCTTGCCGGCAACGGTACCGGCGCGGAGGAAGCGAAGAAGCTGAAAATGGACAGTGCTGAACTCAAGTTCCATGACGTCACGAAGCTGGACGGCGGCTACGCCGCGTTTCTCCGCGAGATCGCGCCCGATGACGGCGTGATCCTGACCGGCGGCGACGGCACGATCAACCACTTCGCCAACGAGCTCGACGGCTTGGACGTTCCGAACGAAATTCTCTATTACGCCGTGGGTACGGGCAACGATTTCCTGAACGATTTGGGTAAAAAGGTCGGCGAACCGCCCTTCTCCATCAAGAAATACCTCCGCGATCTGCCGACCGTCACGGTCAACGGCAAGACCTGCCGCTTCCTCAACGGTATCGGCTTCGGCATCGACGGCTACTGCTGCGAAGTCGGCGACGCGCAGCGCGCAAAATCGGACAAGCCCGTCAACTACGCCTCGATCGCCATCAAGGGGCTGCTGTTCCATTTCAAGCGCCCGAACGCGGTCATCACCGTGGACGGCAAGGAATACGCGTTCAAGAAGGTCTGGCTCGCGCCGACGATGAACGGCCGCTTCTACGGCGGCGGCATGATGGTCGCCCCGCAGCAGGATCGCCTGAACGCCGAGCGCACGGTCACGGTCTCCGTCATGTTCGGCGCGGGCAAGCTCAAGACGCTGATGGTCTTCCCGTCCATTTTCAAGGGCGAGCACGTCAAGCACACGGAGATGTGCAGAACGATCACCGGTCACGAGGTCACAGTCCGCTTCGACCGCCCGACCGCCCTGCAGATCGACGGCGAAACGGTGCGCGGCGTGACGGAGTACTCCGTCACGAGCAAAGCCCCGATCCACGTATAAGCGCATATCATATACGGCACGCCGCAGCGGGAGAACCCGCTGCGGCGTGTCGTTTCGTTTATTATTCCCGAATGATCTCCGCGCGCCGGTTTTGATACGTTTCTTCGTCGATCTTCCCGCTGTCAATCTGCTCCTGCTGCTCCAGCAGAGCGTCCTCCGCAGATACGGGTTCCTCCTTCGGCGGGTCGGGGAAAAGGGTATATTCCTTCCGGCGCAGGTAGAGCAGCGCGCCGAGCGCAAGCAGCGCCGCAGCGGAGATCACGATGCCGAGGGTCAGACCCGGCGCGGAATAGCGCAGGGTGATCTGGTGCATGCCCTTGGTGAGCGGGAAGGCGATCACCGCGTCCGCCAGCTTGACGGCGTGTTCGGAGGGATCGAAGGTCGCCGCGAGCTCCACCTCTTTGCCGTCCACCTCTGCCGTCCAGCCCGGCTCATAGGGGATCGAGGTGTAGAACAGCCCATCGCGCTTTGCCGAAACGAAGCCGGACAGCTTGGTGTCCTTCACCTCGTTCAGCTTCCACGCCTCGTCTGCAAGCTCCTCATAGCCGCGGCGGAAGGCGTAATCGTCCATCTTCTCGACGTCCGCCGAGAACGTGCCCGATTCACCCTCGTCCACGAAATAGACCAGCGTGACTTCGTCACCCGCCGCCAGCCAGCCGAGGGAGAACATACTGCGCGTTTTGATGTTGCGGTCAAAGAGGTAGTTTCCGTTGTGATACACGGACACCGCCTTGACGTTGTTGAAATTCGTCGTCGCGCAGTAAAGACCGTCCGTGTCCGCCTTGTAGACCACGCTCAGGCTGGAGCGTCCCGCAGCTTTTGTGCAGTTGAAAGAATACTGCGTGCCGGACGTGCCGCCCCCCTCGAGGGTGACGTTTTCGTCCGAATGGCGCAGCTCCGAATACTGCACGGGAACGTACAGCGGCTCCTGAACGCCTGTCGCAAGGGCGAACATCTCGTTCTGTTCCCAGATCGGATTGTACTTATCCTTCTCCGCGACGAAGTCCTGCAACTCGGTATTCGTCATAAAGCCGAGGGAGATGAAGTAGTCGTTACGCAGGAGATTCGTGCCGCCCTCCGTCGCGATCAGCGTATTGTACTGCGTGTCGCGGTACTGACCGTCGCGGTCGAGCAGGTACTTGATGCCGCACATCGCGTTGATGAACGGCGAGGACTCATAGTAGAGGAAACGGTTGCTGCTCGGCCAGGACGACATGCCGAGCGACCGGGAGAAGCGGTTGAAATTGACGTTGGCGGACGAGGTGAAGATCGTCACGCCGTTGTAGTTGTTGAGCGCACCGTCGTTGAGCGTATTGGTATTGGTCGCTTCCGTGCGCCAGAATTCCGTCTTTCCCTTCTCCAGCTCCTCCGCCTTTTCAAGCAGACGCTGCACCGCCGCGCCGTCCTTCGGATAGCTGCTGCGCGAGGTGAACGAGACCTTATCGACGCCGAAGCTGAAGCAGAAGATCATCTCTGCGGAGATGATCGCCGCCAGCAGACACAGCGCCACGACGCGGCGCCACTTTTTTCTGCCGTAGAGCAGGAAGAACACGATCATGCCGACCAGGACGGCAATGCCCGCCGCCAGAGACCGCTTCGGGAAATTCTCCGCGCTCCAGGCGTTCCAGATCAGCAGCCCCGCGATCGGCACGATGATCGCCAGATACCACTTTTTGAAGCTGTCCATCAGCGTAAAGGCGCGGAACGCCATGCAGATCGTGACGAAGCTGAACAGGAAGCTGAACCGGTACGGCAGCATATTCGGGAAATGGAAGCCGTGCCAGATATAGTCCAGATAGCGGGAAATAAAGCTCAGGAACAGGAACAGCAGCAACAGCACGCTGCAAATCTTTTCACGCAGGCGGATCTTTCCGCAGCAGCAGAAATAGATCGCCAGAATGAGGGCGGAGAAGCCGCAGTAGACGTTCGGCAGGCCCTCCATCTTTGTGACGTCGGGGATCGGCATCAGATTGGTGAAGATCTGCTTCGCCGCTCGCCAAATGCCGGGGATCGTATCCTTCAGAATGTAGTCGAACGTGCTCCTCCCCTCCGGAACGACGGCGCTGACGTCCTTTGCGATGTTCAGTCCCAGAAGGTGTACGTCCTTGCTCTTGGCGGAATTGGTGATCCCCATCGCTTTGAGCGTCGGGATCAGGAGGGCTGCCGCAAGTCCGACGCCGATCAGCGTGCACACGCCGATCTGCAGGAAGCGGCGCAGAAAGTTCTTGCAGCCCTGCCAGCAGACGATGCAGTAGACGATGAAGATCAGCAGGACGAAAATACAGCAGAAGTACGCGATATAGTAGTTGCACCAGAGCGAGAGCGCCAGCGTGATCGTATAGAGCCGGAATTTCCCGTCGCGCAGGAGGCAGACCGTCCCCCCGACCAGCAGCGGAAGCAAAGCGAAGGTGTCCAGCCAGATATTGTTCCAGTAGTAGCCGCAGACCCAGGAGCAGAACGCGTACATCAGTCCGAAGAACGCGATGGAAAGGTCGTTTTTGCGGTAGACGATGCGCAGGAACATTGCCATGAACAGACCCGCGCAGGAAATCTTCAGGATCGTCAGGAGGGTGAAGAACTCCATCAGCACGGAGGACGGCACCAGCACGCACAGCCAGTTCAGAGGGCTTGCCAGATAGTAAGCAAAGAGGGACGCGTAGCCCGTGCCCATGCCGACGTTCCAGGTATACTGCAGAGAGCCGCCCGACAGCAGCTTTTCGCGGAACGCCTTGAAGAACGGAAAATACTGATGCCACTGGTCATGCGCCAGGATCATGTTGTCGCCGAACGGATACACGCCGCTGACGGCAAAGACGACGCACGCGATCAAAAACGGCGCAGCAAATGCCAGCAAGAGCGGCAGTCGTTCCACGCGCTTCTTCTTTTTCAGCGGGGAGGCCGCCTCTTTTGGTTTCTTCTTCTGATCGGGCTTGGTTTTGCCTTTCTTTTGAAACATGGAAAATTTCAATTTTCCACCTCCTCATGGTTTTACGGAGTCCTGTATGGTATCGCTCCCTCGAAGAGGGAGGCTTTCATTCTGTTCCGGAGACTTCCGGCGGGTCGGGAAAGAGCGTGTGTTCCTTGCGGCGCAGATAAA
This sequence comes from Oscillospiraceae bacterium, assembly GCA_017429835.1. Classification (GTDB taxonomy): domain Bacteria; phylum Bacillota; class Clostridia; order Oscillospirales; family Oscillospiraceae; genus JAZOXB01. Next base: position 54,093 of record JAFROD010000048.1, on the reverse strand, counting down.
GCAGACCGGCAAACGCGAGCAGCGATACTGCCGAGATCAGCCCGCCGAGCACAAGCCCGGGCGTTTGATAGCGGAGCGTGACCGTGTGCGTTCCCTCGCTGAGCGGGAAGGCGATCACCGCATCAGTCAGTTTGACCGTTTCGGCGGCTGGATCAAAGGTCGCCGCAAGCGCGACTTCCTCGCCGTCGACCGTCGCTGTCCAGCCCGGCTCATACGGGATCGAAGTATAGAACAGGCCGTCGCGCAAGGCGGTCACGGTGCCGGAAAGCCTCGTGTCCGATACCTCGGTCAGCTCCCACGGCTCGTCAGCAAGCGCGTCATAGCCGCGCCGGAACGCGATATCGTCCATGCGCGCGACGTCCGCCGAGAAGTAGCCCTGCCAGCCGGGATCGACAAAGTAGACGAGCTGAATCTCGTCGCCTGCGGAAAGCCTGCCGAGGCTGAACATGCCGTGGGACGTGATATAGCGGTCGAAGACGAACTGTCCGTTGAGATAGACGTAAACCGTCGTCAGATTCGGAAAGCGCGTCGTCGCGCAGTACAGGCCGTCCGTGTCCGCGCGGAAGAAAACGCTGAAAGTGGACCGTTCCGTGCCGCAGCTGTAGCGGAAGTAGCGGTCCGTCGTACTGAAGTAGGGCTCGATCGTACTGCCCTCCGTCCACGCGGTCATCTTCTCGCAGGGTATCGGAACGTAAACGTCCTCATGCACGCCGGTCGCAAGCTGAAACAAGCCGTTTTGATCGCGGATCGGATCGTCCGAATACATATATTGAGTAAATCCGGACGCTTCGCTCTCCGTCATAAAGCCGGCGGAAATATAGTAGTTATTGTGCAGCAGATTGACGTTTCCCTCCGTTGCGATCAGGGTATTGTGCACCGGGTCACGATGCCTTCCTTCGCAGTCAAGCAGATATCGGATGCCGCACAGCGTATTGGAAAGCGGCGAGGTCTCCCAATAGAGATACCAGTTGAAGACCGGCAGAGACGACAGCCCGAGCGCGGGAGAAAAACGGTTGAAATTCGCGTTGGCGGACGAGGTGAAGATTGAGGCGCCGCGATAGCTGTGAAGCGCGCCGTCGTTGCGCGTCTGCGGAACGGTCAGCTCCGTGCGGCCGAAGCCGTCCGGCGCTTGCGCCGCAGCAAGCAGCGTTTGGATTTCCTCATCATTCCGCAGATAATCGGTTTTCAAGGCGAAATCCGCCTGCTTGATCCCATAGGCAAAGCAGGAGATCGTTTCGGCGGCGATCACCGCGAACAGGATCGCGGAGGCGGCCACGCGCCGCGCCTTGCTATGATTGTAAACCAACAGCGCGGCGACGACCGCTGCAAGCACGAGGATCGCGGCTTTCACGGAGCCGTAGTCCCTGCCCGCGGCGTTAAGAATCAGCAGTCCCGCGACCGGGACGATGATGGCAAGATACCACTTTTTGAAGCTGTCCATCAGCGTATAGGCGCGGTACGCCAGAGCGATCGTGACGAAGCTGAACAGGAAGCTGAAGCGGTACGGCAGACCGTTCGGGAAGTGGAAGCCGTGCCAGAGATAATCCAGCTTGCGGAAGATAAAGCTCATCAGCAGGAAGATCAGCAGACCGCCGCTGCACAGCTTTTCCCGCAGGCTGACTTTGCCGCAGCAAAAGAAAGTAATTGCCAGAACGACGGCGCAGAAGCCGCAGTAGATATTCGGCAGACCCGCCGGCAGAATATCGGTCACAGACGGATCGGGCATGAGATTGGATAGGATCGTCCGCGACGCGCGCCACACGCCGGATATGCCGCTGCCGCCGTTTGCGAGATTCAGCCCCCATTCTCCGGTCAGCCCGCCGGCGGACGCGTAGGAATTCATCATCGCTTTCAGCGTCGGGAGCAGCAGCACGGCGGTCAGTCCCACGCCGATCAGCGTAGACACGCCGATGCGCAGGAAGCGCCGCAGGAAGCTCTTGAAGCCCTGCCAGCAGACGACACAGTAAATCACGAACGTCAGCAGGACGAAAATGCAGCAGAAATAGGCCAGATAGTAGTTGCACCAGAGCGAGAGCGCCAGCGCAATAATATAGAGGCGGAATCTGCCGTCGCGAAGCAAGCAGACCGTGCCGGCGACCAACAGCGGCAGGAGCGCGAAGGTGTCCAGCCACATGTTGTTCCAGTAGTAGCCCGCCGTCCACGAGCAGAACGCGTACAGCAGCGCGAAGAACGCGATAGATACGTCATTTCTGCGATAGACGATGCGCAGGAAGATCGCAAAGAACAGTCCCGCGCAGGCGATCTTCACGACCGTCAGCAGGGCGAAGAACTCCGGCAACGCCGACGCCGGCACGAGGACGCACAGCCAGTTCAGCGGGCTCGCAAGATAGTAGGCGTAGAGCGAGGCGTAGCCCGTGCCCATGCCGACGTCCCAAGTGTACTGTAAAGAGCCGCCGGAGAGCAGCTTTTCGCGGAACGCCTTGAAGAACGGATAATACTGCTTTTGACTGTCCCAAATAAGGATCGTTTTATCGCCGAACGGCGAAAGCCCAGCGATCGAGAGGACGATGCACGCCGCCGCAAACGGCAGCAGGAACGCCAGCAGCAGCGGAAGGCGGCTCTTGCTCTGCTCAAGCAACGGAGAATCAACCTCTGTCCGGAGCGAAGCGCCGTTCTTCTTTTTTGCCGCGGCTCTCTTGCTTTGTTTCTGCGGAGTATTCTTCTTTTTTGACGTGGAAGGCTTCATTTTTGTTCCTCCCCGAGGCGTTTCATGAGATACGGCAGGGTCTGTTCAAAATTGACCCCGTACCAGCGGGCGTCGGGATCCTGTGCGGTCACGCGGATCGTCTGAACGACGTAGTCCGCCGCGAGCGCGATCGCTCGTTCCGCAGGCAGACCGAGCGTCAAGGCGCCTGCGCAGGTCGCGGCGAAGAGATCGCCCGTTCCGTAGAAAACGGACGGAACGTACTCCGTGTTATGCAGAGAGAGCTTCCCCGCTTCGTCCATCACCGCCACGCCCATCTGCGCATCGTCCGTGCGGATGCCCGTCACGATGGCAGTCTTCGCGCCGAGCGCAAGCAGCTTTTCCAGCAGTGCGCGCACGAAGGTTTCTTCGTGCCGCTCGCGGTAGGTCTCCCCCGTCAGCAGGCACGCCTCCGTCACGTTCGGCGTGATCACGTCCGCATGACGGCAGAGGGTCTTCATGGATTCCGGAAAATCCGGCGCAAAACCGGCGTACAGCCTGCCGTGATCCGCCATGACCGGATCGACGAAGATCAGATTCTCGTCCGTGCCGAAATCCGCGATGATCCGCTCTACCTGCGCGATCTGCGCCGCCGAGCCGAGATAACCCGTGTAGATCGCGTCAAAGCGGACGCCCAGGCGCTTCCAATGCTCGGTGATCGGCGCGATGCTGTCCGTCAGCGCGCGGCTGACAAAGCCGTCAAACGCCGTATGCGCCGAAAGCAGCACCGTCGGCAGCGCAGCGCATTCCAGGCCCATCGCCGACAGCACCGGCAGCGCGATGCTCTGCGAGCATTTTCCGATACAGGAAAAATCCTGAATACTGACAATTCGTTTCATAGTTTTTCCTCAGAAGATAGATTATGGATATTATACCTCATTTCCGGCGGAAAAGAAAGAGAAAATCTCATAGTTTCTGCAGAAACAGCAGTGACAAAACGGGCTGCTGTATTGTATAATGGAAAAAAGTGTTTTTGGGGAGCGCGCCATGAAAAAAGTATTGAGATCCGTCCTGTCTTTTCTGAAAAAAGAGCCGATGCTCGTCGCCGCCGTCGCAGCGGCGGTCGCCGCGCTCTTCATCACGCCGCCGCGGAAAGAGCTTCTGGAAAGCATCGACTGGAAGACGCTCGCGACGCTTTTCATGCTCCTGAGCGTGCTGGACGGCTTCAAGCATGAAAACCTGTTCCGTCCCGTCATTCGTGTCGTCGGTTCGATCCGTTCCCTGCTCGGCGTGAGCTTCTTTCTCGTCTTCGGCGTCTTTTTTTCGTCGATGTTCGTCACGAACGACGTTTCCCTGATCATCTTCGTGCCGCTGACCATGCTCCTTTTCCGCGCATACGGCAAGGAACAGTACATTCTCCCCGTTCTGACGATGGAAAACGTCGCGGCGATCCGCGGCAGTCTTCTGACTCCCTTCGGCAGTCCGCAGAATCTTTTTCTGTTTTCCAACAGCGGCACGGATACCGGCTCCTTTCTCCGTATGATGCTGCCGCTCTGGCTGGGGAGCATTGTACTGATCGCGCTGTTTCTGCTCTTCCTCTTCCGCAGGGAGCTCAAGCAGCCCGCGGCGGAGACCGGCTTCGAGCCGGAGCCGTGGAAGCCGGAGGGCAGAGTCCGGCGTATCGTCTATCTCGTCCTGTTCGCCGTGATCATCGCCTGTATCGTCACGCGCACGCCCTATTGGTACTACGTGACCGCCTTCGTCACGGTCGTCCTGCTGATCTTCGACCGCCGCGTCTTCCTGCGGGTCGATTACGTTCTGCTTCTGACCTTCCTGTGTTTCTTTATCTTTTCGTCCTCCGTCGCCGCGAACGAGACGATCGCGGGTTTCCTGAAAAACGCCGTCGCGGGGCATGAATACTGGTGGAGCATCGGCATCAGCCAGATCATCTCTAACGTGCCCGCCGCCATCGTCCTCTGGCCGTTTACCACCGCGCTCAAGCCGCTGATCTACGGTCTGGACACCGCCGGACTGGTCTCGATCATCGGCTCGCTCGCCTCCGTCATCAATCTGCGGCTCTACACCCGCGAGTATCCCGGGCAGGGCAAGAAGTTCCTCCTCGTTTTCGAGAAGATCTCCCTCTGCTTTTTCGCCATCGTCGTTCTGCTCCAGCTCCTGCTGCTGTAGAAAACGCAAAAACGCCGCGCCATCTCAGGCGCGGCGATTCTTTTATTGTTTCACTTGATCGGCTCAAAGTCGGCGGCGCCGTGCTTGCACAGTGGGCAGACGTAATCGTCGGGCAGCGTATCGCCCTCGTACACGTAGCCGCAGACCTTGCAGACGTAGCCTTTCTTGCCCTCGGTCTGAGGCTTCGGCTTGACGTTCTGCTGATAGTAGGTGTAGGTCATCGTCTCGCGGTCGGACATCACGCGCGCCTCCGTGACCGAGCAGATGAACATGCCGTGGGTGTCGAGATCGACGTACTGTTCGACCTTGAGCGACAGCACCGCGTTGATAAACTGCGGAAGGAAGGCAAGCCCGTTGTCGGAACGGAGGATCTTCATGCCCTCGAACTTGTCCGCCGTTCTGCCGCTGCGGAAGCCGAAGGACTCAAAGACGGAGAAGGGCGCGTCCGTGGACAGGCAGTTGATGTTCATGATGCCGGTCTGCTTCACGACGTGGTACGAATAGTTCTGCTTGTTGATGCAGACAGCGATCCGGTTCGGGGCGTTGGTCACCTGCGAAACGGTGTTGATGATCATGCCGTTGTCCTTTTTGCCGTCGTTGGAGGTCAGGACGTAAAGACCGTAGCCGATCTTGAACAGGGCGGTCATGTCGTTCTTGTCGGCGGTGTCGCCGTTCTGCGCGACGTACTCCCGCGTCAGCTCCTTGGCAAGCGCGTCGATCTCCGCCTTGCTCTCGTCGTTCATCGCGGACATCAGCTTGACCGTGGTATCGGTAAAGGTAAGGTTCTTGCAGGACTCGAGCAGCTTCATCATCGTCTTTGCCGCGAGCGGCGCCCAGGAGCCGTTCTCGATCAGACCGACGGTCTTGTTCTTGAAGCCGCGCTCGACGAGGTGCTGGATGAACTCGCGCATGAACGGGAAAATATCCGCGTTGTAGGTCGTGGTCGCAAGGACGATCTTTCCGTAGCGGAAAGCGTCCTCGACCGCCTCCGCCATATCGTCGCGAGCAAGGTCGGTCACGGCGACCTTCGGGCAGCCGTAGGCCTTGAGCTTCTCCGCGAGCAGCTCGACCGCCTTCTTCGTGTTGCCGTAAACGGAGGTGTAGGCGATCACGACGCCTTCGCTCTCCACGCCGTAGGTAGACCAGATGTTGTAGAGGTTGAGATAATAGCCGAGATTCTCCGTCAGCATCGGGCCGTGCAGCGGGCAGATTTTCTCGATCTCCAGCGCGGACGCCTTTTTCAGAAGCGCCTGCACCTGCGCGCCGTACTTGCCGACGATGCCGAAGTAGTATCTGCGCGCCTCGCACGCCCAGTCCTCGTCCGCGTCCAGCGCGCCGAATTTGCCGAATGCGTCCGCGGAGAACAGCGTCTTGTCATACGCGTCGTAGGTCACGATGACCTCCGGCCAGTGCACCATCGGCGCGGTCAGGAAGGTCAGCGTATGCTTGCCGAGCGAGAGCGTGCTGCCATCGCCGACGATCAGTCTTCTGTCTTCGAATTCGGTGCCGAAGAAGTTGCGCATCATCTTGAACGCCTTGTCCGAGGCGACGACGACGGCGTCGGGATAGGTGTTCATAAACTGGACGATGTTCGCGCTGTGATCCGGCTCCATGTGCTGGACGATCAGGTAATCCGGTTTCCGCTCGCCGAGCGCGGCGGAGAGGTTATCCAGCCATTCGTGGGTGAAATTCCGGTCGACCGTGTCCATGACGGCAATCTTTTCGTCGAGGATAACGTAGGAATTGTACGCCATGCCGTTCGGCACGTCGTATTGCCCCTCAAACAAGTCGATCTTGTGGTCGTTAACGCCGACGTATCGGATATCGTTCGTAATGTTCATAGTTTTCCGCTCCTTGCACAGATTTTGACAATATCTATTGTACGGTCTGTTTTGCAATCTGTCAATAACGTCGGCAGGGCAGACGCGAAAATAAACAAAACTATGTCATATAACGGAAAGCATTTCAGCGATTTTTTCTCTCGACAGGGCGGGAATCGCTGTGATAGAATATGCCATTATAAATCGTATTCGGAGGCATATTTTTATGGGATATATCGACGACGTGCTGGCGTTCCACCGCAGGAGAGATTTCAACGAGTCCGAATTCCTGCAGGCGCTGGACGAAGTTTTGAATTCGATCCGTCCTGTGATCGAAAAGGACGAAGACACCTATCGCGATCTTGCGCTGCTGGAGCGTCTGACCGAGCCGGAGCGCATTCTGCGCTTCCGCGTGCCGTGGATCGACGACAACGGCAAGGTGCACGTCAACCGCGGCTACCGCGTGCAGTTCAACTCCGCGATCGGCCCGTACAAAGGCGGTCTGCGCCTGCACCCGAGCGTCAACCTCGGCGTGATCAAATTCCTCGGCTTCGAGCAGATCTTCAAGAACTCTCTGACCGGTCTGCCCATCGGCGGCGGCAAGGGCGGCTCCGACTTCGACCCCAAGGGCAAGTCCAACCGCGAGATCATGATGTTCTGCCAGAGCTTTATGACCGAGCTTTGCAAGATCATCGGTGAAAACATCGACGTACCTGCGGGCGATATCGGCACCGGTGCGCGGGAGATTGGCTACATGTTCGGTCAGTACAAGCGTATCTGCGGCCGCTACGAGGGCGCGCTCACCGGCAAGGGCATGTCCTTCGGCGGTTCTCTGACGCGCAGAGAGGCGACCGGCTACGGTCTGTTGTACCTGGTCGAAGAAATGCTCCGCTGCCACGGGCAGGATATGGAAGGCAAGACCGTCTGCGTGTCCGGCGCGGGCAACGTCGCGATCTACGCCGTGGAAAAGGCGCAGCAGATGGGCGCGAAGGTCCTCACCGTGTCCGACTCCACCGGCTGGGTCTATGATCCGGACGGGATCGACCTCGATCTCATCAAGCAGGTCAAAGAGGTGGAAGGCGGCCGCGTCGCGGATTACGCCGCCCGCCGTCCCCGCGCGGAGTATCACGAAGGCCGCGGGCTCTGGATCACGCCCTGTGAGATCGCTCTGCCCTGCGCGACGCAGAACGAGCTGACGCTCGAGGACGCGGAGCACCTTGTGCAAAACGGCGTGGTCGCCGTGGCGGAGGGCGCGAACATGCCCACGACACAGGAAGCGACCAAGTACTTCCAGCAGCACGGCGTGCTGTTCGTTCCCGGCAAGGCTGCCAACGCGGGCGGCGTTGCAACCTCCGCGCTCGAAATGACGCAGAACAGCGCCCACGTCTACTGGCCCTTCGAGAAGGTCGACCGCAGACTGCAGACGATCATGGTCAACATCTTCCACAGCATCGACGACGCCTCCAGACGCTATGGCATGGAGGGCAACTACGTTGCCGGCGCGAATATCGCGGGCTTTGAGAAGGTCGCCGACGCCATGATGGCGCAGGGTATCGTATAATAAAATACACAGAATATTATTCTCCGGCATTGTGTAATGCCGGAGAATTTGTTATAATGAAGAATTAAGAGATGAAACTATGCGGAGGGGATCCTAATGCTCTATCAATCCTTACAGGAACGGCTGCTTTCCGGCGTGCTGCAGGAAGACGGGCTTTCCCAGCGTTCCGAGAAGCGGATATTGAAAGAAACGGAGTTCTTTGCCCGTCTGCCGAAACAGCTTCCGCAGACAAGGACAAGCTGCGCCGAGGTGCTTGCGATGTGCCGTCCGGTCATGGATCAGCTCTGCCCGGAGCCGGAAAACGGTTGGCTGAAAGAATGCTATGACGAGCTTTCGCACCGCCTCTATCCCGACGCGGCGCGCGGCGTGCTTTCGAACGGTCAGCGGCAGGCGCTGGATTTTTACGCCACGGTGCTCTCCTGGTTTTTGGAGCGTGAAGCGGATCGTTTCCCCTACGACCCGCTGACCGACGTTCCTGCCGTAACGGAGGAGGAGCTTTCGCGCAGCCTGATCGAGGGCGAATACCGCCGCTGGCTGGAGGAGATCAAGAGAGCGCACTTTATCGCGCTGATGCGGCTCGGGCGGGAGATCATGCCCTTTGACCCCGCTTCGCACACGATCGGCGTGCACCATCTTGCGCTGCATATCGCGCGGCAGGCCGCGAAGGCGGGTCTGCCCGTGGATATCCCGCTCGTCAGCGCGTCCTCTCTCAGCCACGACATCGGCAAATTCGGCTGCCGCGGCGACGACGCGAAGCGTATCCCCTATCTGCACTATTACTACACCTATCAATGGCTGGAGCGGCAGGGACTGCCGAAGATCGCCCACATTGCGGCGAACCACTCCACCTGGGACTTGGAATTTGAGAATCTGACGCTGGAATCGCTGCTGCTGATCTACGCGGACTTCCGCGTCCGCGGCACGCGGGAGAACGGTGTCGAGGTCATCCGCATCTACACGCTGGCGGAATCCTACGACATGATCCTCTCCAAGCTCGCCGACGTGACGCCGGAAAAGGCGCGGCGGTATCAGACCGTCTATACCAAGCTTGCGGACTTTGAGCAAATGCTCGTCAGTCACGGCGTCTGCACCGCTCCCGACAGCAGTGAAATGCTGCCGGTCACGCCGCGTCATCCCGCCCTACTCGGCGAAAACGAGCTGCTCGGCGCGCTGTCGAATCAGATGTTTGAAAACAACATCCGCCTGATGTACATAATCACGAAGGACGTGACCTTCGGGCAGATGCTCGAGCAGGCGCGCGGCGAGAAGAATCTGCACCGCATTCGCACGTATCTGCGCGTGTTCGAGGAATACAATACCTACATGACCGGCCAGAACAAACGCCGGACGCTCGCGCTGCTGTATGAACTTTTGACGCATCATCAGGGCGACGTGCGCCGCCGCAGCGCGATGATCATGGGGCAGATTCTGGCAAACAGCGGCCCAAAATACCGCAAGGAGCTGCCGGCCTCCGCGCCAGTTACCGCCATCGTGCCGGCGACCGCGGCGTTCTTAGCCGAGTCCGTGCAGCTTTGGGAGCGGTACATGGATATGTGCCTCTACCCCGATCATAAGATCGCCGCCAAGCACGCGCTCCGCATATCCAATTCTCTGAAAATCATCGTGGCAAGTCTTGTGAAAAACTGCGACCGGCACGAAGTCCCGCACTTTATCGACCCGCTGCTTGACCGCCTTCCGAATGCGGAGGGAGATGCGCTCTTTGCCCTGATTGACGCGCTGTACTATATCCCGCTCGATATTCTCAGCTCCGACCAGATCGGTCGGCTCCTGACGCGCCTGCTTGACCTTCTGCCTGCGGAAGAGCCGCTTGCCGTTCTGATCCTGCGCCGGCTGGAAACGCTCGCGCCGCACCTGAGCGAAGAACAGACCGCGCTGCTCCGCCGGACAGTCGAACGGCTGCCCGACACGCAGAGCTATGCGGCAGCCTACGTTGAAAACCGAGTCCGCAGGCTTGTCAAGCTGCCGTGCAGGTCGTTTGCGATGTCCGCGGCGCAGGTCTACCTCAGCAATCTCAAGAACGCCGTGCACTGGATGGTAAAGCTCACGCAGATCGACGCGCTGACGGACGATCTGAGCGAGCACCCCGAGCACGCCTTCCATACCGCAATGCACCTGTCGAACCTCCTGTGCGTCAGCGAGCACCTTCCGGTGCGCGAACGCGCCGGCCGCGCGCTGCTGCAAATGCAGGATCGGCTGACCGTCGAGGAGCAGAACGAGATCATCGTCGATCTGCTGCGCGAGCTGGAGACCGGTCAGGACGAGATCTCCGCCTATATTCCGCGCTATCTCGGCGTGATGATCGCAAGGCTTCCCGCGAAGGAGCTGAACGAATGCCTCGAATTTCTGGAGGGGCATATCCGTCAGTCCTCCGCGCGGACGGCGGGCGCCTGCCTTTCCACGGTGAGCCGTCTTTTGGAAACGCTGGCGGAGCCTTCCTGTGAGCAGACCGACCGTCTGCTCGGACTGCTCCTCGCGGGCGTGAGCCACTATGACGACACCATTCATGACACCGCGCTGACCGTGCTGTGCGAGGACGTGCTGGCGAACGAGAAGCTTCCGAGAGAGCTCCGGCGGGGCTACTATTTCCGCGCCGGCAAGAAGCTGCTGACCCTGCTCTCCGAGCCGCGTGACGGTCGCTTCACCTTCTTTACCAAGTCCGCCATGCTCAACCGGGTCTACCGTTTTCTGGTGGAATGTCGTATCGACGGCGCGGATTTCAGCATGCCCGAACCGAAGCCCGTAGCGTTCTTCCCCGGCACCTTCGACCCCTTCTCCGCCGGACATAAGCGCGTGGTGGAGGAGATTCTCGCGCGCGGCTTCGAGGTCTATCTTGCGATCGACGAGTTCTCGTGGAGCAAGCTCGCGATCCCCAAGCTCCTGCGGCGGCAGATCGCCTCCATGAGCGTCGCGGACCGCATGGACGTCTATCTCTTCCCCGATGAGATCCCGATCAACATCGCCTATCCGTCCGATCTCGCGCTGCTGAAGTCACTCTTCCCCGACCGTGCACTCTGGCTCGTGACCGGCAGCGACGTGATCGAGGGCGCGTCCGCCTATCGCGATCCCTCTCCCGGCAGCGCGGCGGATTATGACCATATCATCTTCCTCCGCGACAGCGCCGTCCGCAGGGAGGAGCTCGAAGCGCGCATCCGCGGCAGGCGGATCATGCTCACGCTGCCGGAGTTCTACGAAACGGTCAGCTCCACACGTATCCGCGACTACGTGGACAAAAACATGGACGTGTCGATGCTGGTCGACCCCATGGTACAAAGCTATATTTACGAGAAAAATCTCTATCTCCGCGCGCCGCAGTTCAAACAGGCGCTGCGCCGGCAGGCGGTCGCCCTCGACTTTGCCTGGGACAAGCTCCGCTGCACCGCGACGCTCCGCCGCACGGAGAACGGCAGCATTCTTGCACACGCCGACGGCAGGACGATCCGCAGCACCGAGCTCTACGGCGTACTGGGCTCTCTGCCCGGCGCGGAATACCTGCGCCGCCACAGCTCCGGCAGAATGCTGCTGATCGAAGCGGTGACGCTGGAGCCGGAGGCGGATTTGGACTGCGCAAGGCGCGTTCTGACCGAGCTGTTGGCGCGGAGTCTGCCCGAAGATCACACCTACGCGCTCTGCCCCACGGCCGGCAAGGAATGGCTGACCGGAACGCTGCTGGAGCTCGGCTTCACGGCGCTGCCGGAGCAGCCGGACGTGCTGGCGGTGGATATGCGCACGCCCGTCATTCTGGTGCAGGACGTCCTGCGCCGTTTCAAGGAGCCGCACCGCAGCGACGAAACGGTACGCTCCGCCGTGCTCGCTTCCCGGCCGCGCCTGCGGCAGACGATCTGCGATCTCTTCCCCGGAAAGCTCCTGCTCAGCTTTGACGCGGAGCTTTTGGACGCGGCGGTCATGGAGCGCGTGCGCAATGCCGCCGGCGTGCAGGACGCGCACGATCCGAAGACGCTCGGCAAGAGCGTGTGCGTGCCCTATGGGAGCATTCTCTCCGGCGAGATCGTGCCGAACGTCGTCACCAAGAGTCTGCACGTGGACAAGGCTTACGAAAACGACATCTATCACTTCCGGATCCGCGCCTTCCCCGGCTATTCCGATCTGCCCGGGCAGGTGCGCACGATCCGCGCCTTCCACCGTCCGGTCATTCTGGTCGACGATCTGCTGCACAAGGGCTACCGGATCGAAAAGCTCGACCGCATTTTCCGGCAGGAGCAGCTTGAGATCCAGCGGATCGTGGTCGGCATTCTGTCGGGCCGCGGCCGCGACCTCATGCAGCTCGAGCAGCGCGAGGTCGACTGCGAATACTTCATTCCGAATCTGCGCTACTGGTTCACCGAGAGCCTGCTCTATCCGTTCATCGGCGGCGACAGCGTCACGGACGGCAAGTCCGTCGGCGGTCTGCTGCCGACGGAGAATCTGATCCTCCCCTACTGCGCGCCGGACTTCCTGCGCGGCGTGGACGAACAGTCCATTCTCGCGCTGTCCGAAGCGTGTCTGAACAACGCGCATGAGATTCTGCTCGCGCTGGAGCAGTGCCACCAGCGCAGCTTCGGCACGCAGCTCACCCTCGGGCGCATGGCGGAGGCGCTGATCCGTCCGCGCGCGCCGTATCGCGGCAAATATCTGCAATACGATCTGAGCGCGCTGCCGTCCGGTTACGTGGCGGACGACATCGTGAACTTCCGCCGCCTGCGGAGGACGAAGCTATGACGGCGCCTTTGCTGAAAAAAACGGGTCTGAGGCTGACGCTGGTCGGGCTCGGCGATGTGGGCGGCACGCTGCTGACCGCCCTGAAGCTGCTCGGCGACGAGATCGACGAGATCGGCGTCTACGATCCATACGGCCCGCTGATCGACCGCTACTGCATGGAGCTCGGGCAGGTATTGGAGCGTCCGACGCCGCGTATCGTTCGCCGCGAAGAGGAAGCCCTGTTTGACTGCGACGTGTTCCTCTTCGCCGCGTCGCGTGGCGTGCCGCCGGTCGGCACGGGCGGCGACGTGCGGATGCTGCAGTTCGAGGGCAACCGCGCATTGCTGAAGCGATACGCAAAACAGGCGCGAGCTTCCGGCTTTTCCGGTCTGTTCTGCCAGATCTCCGACCCGGTCGATCTGCTCTGCCGGTGCGTCTATTGGCAGTCGAACACGGACGAAAGCGGCAATTTCGACGGGCGCGGTCTGTCCGAACATCAGATCGTCGGCTTCGGACTCGGCGTGATGGCGGCGCGGGCGCAGTATTACGCGCGCCTGCAGGGACTTGACCCGGCAAAGGTTGCCGCTTTCGGGCCGCACGGAAAGGGTCTTGTGATCGCAAACGATCTTGACGACTACGACGACGCGCTATCGCTCGCGCTGACGAAAACGACCGTGGAAGCCAACCGTGCGGTGCGCGCGCTCGGCTTCAAACCCTATATCGCGCCCGCGCTGTCCTCCGCCTGTATCAGCCTGCTGCATCTGCTGCGCGGGACGCCGTTCTACGGCGCGATCCCGACGGACGGGGTGTATTTCGGCTGTCTGGCGCGGTGGACGGAGCGCGGCGCCGTGCCGCTGCACGATACTTCGGCGTTGCCCGCGCCGCTGCAACGCAGGATCGCGCGCGCCATGATGGAATTGAAGGAGATGGAATCGCTATGCAGACTCTGACGATCCTCTCCTGCGGCAGGAGCGACCGGCTGGAACGGCTGTTAGCCGCGCTTCCCGTGCTGAACGGCGCGGGGCGCATTGACGCGGACGATATTGCGCATCACGACCTGCGCGGACGGCTCCTGCTCTTCACCGTCGCGGTCGACGCCCTGGGCGAGGACGCCGCGCTGTGCGGTCTGATCCGGCAACTGCGCGCAACGCCCGACGGCCTGCGCGGCGCGACTGCCGCCGTGATCGTGGACGGCGCGACGGAGCTGGACACCAAGGATATCGCGCGGCGGCTGATCTTCGCGGCGAACATGGCGGGCTGCGCCTTCCCCGGCAAACCGCTCGTGGAAGCGACGGGCTCTCTGCAGAACCTGGCTGTCCTGCAAAGGAAGAACTCTCTTCCCTCCCTGGACGAGACGTACCGTTTTGCCGTTTCCGCGCTGCTGGAGCGGCTGTTTGCGGAAAAAACCGCAAAAAAAGAACGCCCGAAGCTGCTCGTCCTGCACGCTTCAGACCATGAGACCTCCAACACGCTCGCGCTGGGCGAGCTGGTCACGCGGCAGCTTCCGGACTTCGAGATCAAAACGATCTCCCTGCGCAACGGCACGATCCATGATTGCCGCGGCTGCTCATACAAGGTCTGCTCGCACTTTGCGGCGCAGAGCAGTTGCTTCTACGGCGGCGCGATGGTCGACGAGGTTCTCCCCGCGGTGCTTGCCGCCGACGCGCTCCTCCTGCTCTGCCCGAATTACAACGACGCGGTCGGCGCGAACATCACGGCGTTCATCAACCGTCTGACCGGGCTGACCGTCAGCAACGCGCTCTACGGGCGCAGCCTGTACGCGATCGTCGTGTCCGGCTATTCGGGCGGCGACCTGGTGGCGCAGCAGCTTCTGGGCGCGCTCTGTCTCAACAAGGCGCTCTCCCTGCCGCCGCGCTTCTGCCTGATCAAGACCGCGAACGATCCCGGCACAGCTTTGAAACTGCCGGACATCGCCGCCGAAACGCAAGCGTTCGCCGCCGCTATGCGGGAAACCCTGAAACCATAAAGACGGAGCAAGCGTTACCGCCTGCTCCGTCTCAGCGTGTCGAAAAACCCTTTTCAACACGCTGAACAGGCTGTCAAAAAGTTCGGAAGACAAGTAACTCACGACCGTCGGCGTACATAGGTACGGTAGGTCGTGAGTTGCGCAGTAAGTCAAAATCCTTGCGAAGCAAGCTTTTTTCAGCCCAAAAGGTTTGAAGTATTCCTCTTATCCACAAGCACCAAAATCAAAGCAGCTTTGCAAAAATGCTTAACTGGTTTTGACGGTTACGGACTTTTTTGACAGTCTGAAGACGGAGCAAGCGTTGCCGCTTGCTCCGTCTTTTTTGCCTTATCTTACAAAGATTACAGGGAACATGCTTTCCGGCGTATCGCCCATATCCGAGTCGAGGATCCACAGCTCATCGCCGTTGAGCTCCACGCGCAAGGAGGCTACCGGGTAATTCTCCTCGAAAACAATCAGCTTGCCGTCCTGGTAGAGATACGTGACCATGTGTTCCGATCTCATGTCGCCGAGCATTTCTTCCGCGTCGTATTGATCCGCTTTTTCCGGGAAATACGTGTTCGCGTTCTCCTGGAACTTCTCGGCGGCGGCGGTCAGCGAATCCGGGTCAATGGAGAACCTGCAGGTATTGTCCTCGTTCAGCTCTATGACCATCACGACGGAAACGCCTTCGTAGAGCAGGAAGATGTCTTCCTCGCCTTCGGGCAGGCCTCCCGCCTTCAATATCTCGTCCAGGTTCGCCGTGTACTTCCACGCGCCGAGCATTTCCGCGGGTGCGGGGGCTGGCGCTTCCGGGACAAATTTCACGAACGTCATGGGGAGAAGCGCCTCCGCGAACTCGTCGTCTTTTCCCTCGATCTCCAGAAACGTCAGCATATTGTCTGTGAACTCCGCCTTGATCCTGGATTCCGAACCGTTTTCTCCGCGAAGGATCAGCACGCCGTCCTCGTAGGAAAATGTGCCGTGCATGGCTTCGGTATCCATGCTCCTGAGCAGGGTGCGCGGGCTGAACAGGCCTTCCATGACCGCAACTATTTCGTCCATGGTCATGCCGGTCGCTGCGAACTGCGCCTCAAGCTCCTCGGGGGCAACGCCGAATACGCTGGTCATCAGCTCCGGAACTACCTCCGGCAGGCGCGCCCTGACCGCTGTGGAAAACTCCAGCAGAGAGGACTTGTCCTGTGTAAGCGCAAAGGCGCCATCCTCTCCGAATTCAAAAACGACATCGAAGCCCGTTCCGTCAAGCAGCTTTTTCTCGAACTCGTACAAGTTCCGGGATTCCTCGGTGATCTCCAACGAATCCTCCATCACGGCTATTGCTGCGCCCATGTCGACGGTGTACTTCCACGCGCCGACGAGCTCTTCCGGCACCTCGAGCTCCTCCGTCGCCTCGGTGGGCGCCTCGGTCGTTTCCGTCGCTTCGGTCACAAGGGCAGTTTCCGTATTGTCTTGCTCGCGTTTTTCGCGCTTCTCGGAAGAAGCTCCATCGTTTCCGCAGGCAGTCATGGAGAAAACCAGCGCCAACGCCAGAAGGAGCGCGAGAAGTCCGGTGATCCGCTTCATGTTTTATCTTCCTTTCTGTCCTGCGTGCTCGCCTTCGCCGGCTCTGACGAACACCATGGGGAGGATGGCCTCCGGATATTCTCCGGATTTGCCCTCAATGTTGGTCACCGTCAGCTCGTCGCCGTCAAGCTCCACGGTATAGGTGACTTGGCTTCCGTCCTTGTAGGTAAGCAACAGCTTGCCGTCTTCATAGACGTAGGTCCCTTTTTTCTCCTCCGGCGTCATTTGCTTGAGGAGCGTGTCGGAATCGAGAAAACTGCTTGCGGCTGCGACATAGTCTTCCATCGTCATGCCGGCTGCCGTGATCTGCGCCTCGAGCTCCTCGAGGGTTATGCCGTACGTCGCGGCAAGCAGTTCGGGAAGCACCGCGGGCAAACGCTCCTCAAGCAGCTTGGCTGCTTCCTTCAAAGACTCCTCCTTGGCGGTGATTGAACAGGTTTTGTCCTCTCCGAGCTCCATGACCACGGTAATGAACATGCCGTCGTACAGCGTGCCCATATAATCCATCATGCCCGCATACTGCTCGGGCATCGCGTCCATGTCCTTCGCCGCCGCGAGAACCTTCATCATATCCATTTCGTACTCCCACGCGCCGACGATCTCGCTGTTCTCGATGATCTCCTCCGTCGCCTCGGTGGTCGCCTCGGTCTCTTCGGTCATCTCGGTGGGCTCGGTCGCAACGACCTCCTCCGTCGTCTTTTCATCCTCGTCCCCGCGCTTTTCTCTCCCCTCCGAAGACTTGGAATCTCCGCAGGCGGCCAGAGAGAAGATCAGCGCCAGCGTCAGAAGGATCGCAAGAAGTCTGGTAATCGTTTTCATATTTCATTCTCCTTTATTCGCTCGGAATTGTTCCTGCCCCTATTATAGCAGGGCGCCGGAGTTATGTCAAGTGATACGGAAAACGGAGCAGGCGCCGCCTGCTCCGTTTGTTTTGTCTTATCTGGTGAACACCATGGGGAAGAACCACTCCGGGGTCTCTCCTTCATCGCTCTCCATGCTGATGACCTTCAGCTCTTCTTCGCCGAGCTCCACGAGCCAGACGGTCTCGTTGCCTTCCGCGTCGGTCATCGTCAGCTCGCCGTCCTCATAGGTGTACGTACCGTTGGTTCCCGGCGCCATGCTCTCGAGCATGCTTTCCGCGTTGAGGAATTCGCTGAACTGGGCGGCGACGTCCTCCATGGACATGCCGTTTTCAGCCAGATATGCCTCGTAGTCCTCACGGGTCATGCCGTTCATCGCCGCGATCAGATCGGGCATGGCTGCGCTCAGATTCTCCTCGAGCTTCTTGAGGGTCTCCTCCTCGGTGCCCGCGTCGAGATTCTGCGCGACGGTGCCGTCCTCATTGAAGGTGATGACCATGTCGATGATCATATCTTTGAAGATCATCGCCATGAGCGCATATTGGCTCTCCTCGGTGCCGGCTTCCTTTGCCTTCTCAATGAGCTGATTGATGTCAAACGTGTACTTCCATGTGCCGAGCAGTTCCTCGGGCGCGGTGAACTCCTCGGTCGCTTCCGTGGCCTCGGTCGCTTCGGTCGCCTCCGTTGTCTCCGGAGCTTCGGTCGCCTCCGTCGCAACGCTTGCCTCGGTCGTGGTCTCGGGCACATCGGAGCCGCCGCATGCCGCCAGAGAGAAGACCAGCGCGAGAGTCATAAGGATTGCAAGGAGCTTGCTGATCATTTTCATTGTTTTCATTTCCTTTCTATTCACTTGGTCATTTGGAATTGCTTCCACAGCGCATTATATTAGCTGTATCTCAAAAAGTCAAGCACCATTTGCAGCGTCGCCATGCCTGGTGCAGGTGTCATAAGGTCGTCTCGCTCGTGCCTCCGGCGATCCCCTTCTCGAACGCCCAGAGAACGGTGCTGTAGCACGCGCTCCGCCACGTCCTTGAGCGGATTGACGGTGATCGTATTTCCCGGCTATCCTGGAGAGCATTTTCTTTATCGGCTTCTCTCCTCGCCGGATGCTTTCCTTTTCCACCGGCACAGCCGGTGCTTGCCTTTGTTCAATCAACGCAAAAATGCGGCAAACTGTTCGCCGCATTTTGAAAAAAACCGTATTACGGAAAAAACTGCGAAAAAAAGATTGACAAGCCGGAAAGCGTATGCTATATTATTTGAGCGTTGAAACGCACACGCGCGAGTGGTGGAATTGGCAGACTCGCTAGATTCAGGTTCTAGTGTCCACTACGGACGTGCGGGTTCAAGTCCCGCCTCGCGCACCAAAAGTCCCGAAATCACGGTATTTCGGGGCTTTTTCTTGTCCAAAAGTTCGGAAAACGCAAAGTGTTCATTAGATTTTTTTCGCCTTCTTGACGCTAGATTTTTGAAACGTGTCAAGGAGGCATTTTTTGATGAAAAGAACAACTATTCTGAACGTCCACGAAATTCAGCGAACAACCTTCAAAGAAGCGGAAACATCTTTCCTCAAACATTGCACTTTGAAGAACCTGCGCCCGCCGACAATCCGCTATTATATGGAGGATTTGAAGTATTTCCACACGAAATTTCCTGTCAAGCGGATTGATGAAGTGACGCAGGAGCTTTTCGATGATTTCCTGTTTCACGAATTGGAGGCAGGGAAGAAGGTCACGTCTCTCAACACTAGAATTCGCGGTCTGCGCGTCTTCTTCAAATTCTGCGCTGAAAGAGAGTATATGAAGCCAATAGAAGCAAAGCTGATGAAGGAAGACAAAGAGATCAAGGAGCCATATACGGACGCGGAACTAAAACGGCTTTTGAAGAAACCGCGATCTGTCAGATGGACGGAATGGCGTTCGTGGGCGTCGGTCAACTATTTGATTTCCACAGGCAACAGGGCAAGCACGATTGTCAGTCTCAAGATTTCGGATTTCAATTTTGACGATATGACAATACTTTTGCGCCACGTCAAAAACCGCAGACAGCAGATCGTTCCCTTGTCTCCTGCGTTGAAAGATGTCCTGTGCGATTATCTGAAAACTTGGGAATGGAAAGAGGACGATTTTCTCTTTCCTTCCTGTGAAGGAGGACAGCTCAATCTTCGCGCCTTTCAAGGAAGTATCGCACGCTATAACATCTCAAGGGGCGTCACAAAAACGTCTGTCCACCTGTTCCGTCATACCTTCGCAAAGAACTTCATTCTTGCGGGGGGAGGGATGGTGCAACTGCAAGCACTGTTGGGGCATTCGACAATGGATATGACGCGCCACTATGTCAATCTTTATGGCTTGGATTTGCACCGCGATTATGAACGTCTCAATCCGTTAGATAACATCATAAAAAGTCTTTGAACATCTTCGCACATAAACAAAAGAAATGGGAACACTTTTTCAGGTGTTCCCATCATCTTTATACATATCCGCTGACTTTTGGAGAAAATCTTTCATTCCGTCAACAGCAGCGGGTGGGCTGATGATCTTTGCGCGGCGTCCAAAAGTAGCAATCCACGCGAAGAAGGGCGGGCTGATCTCAATGGGAGCTGTGAAGGTGAAGTGCCCGCTGCTGTCAGGTATCATCACCAAGTCGCGCCCGAATTGATCAAGCACCGCGTCGGTCTGTTCGTTTCGGAAACGCATTTTGACGAGGCATTCTTCGCCTGCATACATCTGAAAAACCTTTACCTTTTGGCGTGTCAGGCTCTTGGTGCTGAATAATTCTTTTCCTTCGCGGTTTGCGGGAAGTGGGTTTGATATGCGTTCCATTCTGTCAACGCGATAGAAACGGAACTTTTTGCCGTCGTAGGCGTAAAGATAGAGATTGCCGCCGTTCCAATAGAGAGCAAAGGGGCTGACGTTGATTTGCCGTCCGTCGAACGAGTATTCCTTCTTGCGGTCAGGGCGTAGATGGAAATAGCGAAAACCAATTTTTCGATCTGTAGTGATCGCCTCGTAGATGTGGTCAGTCTCTTTTACCACGCTGTCATTTTGACTGCGGATGCGGTCATAGACGTAGGCTTGACGGTTAAGATTTTGACGGCGTCCATTGCCAAAATGCTTTACGATTTTTTCAGACAGCTTCTTTGCTTCTGCCTGCGTGATGAATTTTGAGGCTTGAACGCTGTCCACGATCAAGCGCAGTTCGTAGGCTTCAAAGGGCGGGTTAAGGAGAATATAGCCCTTGTGCTTCTCTACGTATTCCAATTCCAAGCCGAAATCTCCTTCGAGCGCGGCAAGATCGCTGTATATCGTTTTAATATTCAGGGGAGCACCATTTTTGCCTGAAAAGCCTCTGTTGGCGTATTCGCGCTGTATATCCTTCATACTGACCGCGTGCGTCTTGTCAGCGTTGGAATAAAGATAGTCGCGCAGAATGATAAGCCTTGCGCCGATTTCGCGCCCATTGTTTCTGTTCATTGTTCGCCCCTCCGCTGTTAGTAATGCTATTTTAGCACAAGAAAAGGCTGAAATAAAGCGAACAATTCAAAGATTTGAGGATTGTTTTTTGCGGTTGGTTATGATAAAATTATTCTACCACACAAAACCTAATATTGTCCTTGTCATAGTGTGCGTTCTTATCTATCGGTAAAAACGCAGGCTTACTTTTCGTGCACTATGATAAGGCGTGAAAGGTTTTGTGTGGTAGCAAATGGAGCTATGCGTTTTTCGGTGTGTAGTTCCATTTGGGACTACACACTTTTTTAGTTAACGGAAAAAGGAGGTTCATTATGGGCTATCTTGTTGCGATTGGATTTGTTATTCTTCTAGGCATACTCGTTTTTTTACCTTCAAAAGGCATTTATAACAACTATGTTAGTATGGGTAACGGTGCAATTGCTCCTGGTGGAGGTTTTCGTAACTGGCTAAACAACCATCCAAAGTCTAAAGAAATCTATAATCTGGTTGAAGGTGGCAAGTTTTCGAGAGAAGGCACAATTGATAAAACAGGGAAAGAGCTGATAGAAAAGGGAGCGAAGCTTGCAATTTTAATGAATAGTTCATCTGGTGGCGATTATTTCATTATTACAGATGAGATGGTTCTCGCGGGTAGTGAGACGAAAGCAGACTTATACACTGGAAGTAAAAGAAAACAAGCGAAGAACTATGCTAGACTAAGCCATTCTGTGGCGGGAACAGTTTCCACCACAACTGTTAAGGAGAAAAGCGTCGCAAAAAGCGCTGCTGTAGGTGGAATAATCGCTGGTGGAGCTGGAGCAGTGGTTGGGGCGGCCATAGCAGCTGACCACAACAGGAATAAAGCAGGACAAACTGTTTCTCACTTTACTCCAACTGGTGGTATAAAAGATGATGGTGTATGCTACCATTTCTATTCTGATAAACACACACAATTTGCACTCGAAAAACAGGCATATCATTCGGCTTACAAAGTTTGGGCTGCGCAAGGTATTGATATAAAAGGTAAGCGAATCAATACTGTAATAAAAGGAGTGTTATCTTGATACTAATTGTGTCCACGTATTCTATCGAATGTATAAAGGACAGGGAGCAGCCCGAAATCTGCTCCCTGTCCTTATACCTCCAAAAGCCCGATATACTTATATACTGTCGTCCTGCTCAAATCGCACACCCGCGCAAGCTCGCTGACATTCAATCTGCCTGCCTTGTATGCGGGATAATGACGGAGGAAGACAGAGGGAATATCTTCTTTCGCTATCTGCGGACGCCCGATGCGCTTCCCCTTTGCGCGAGCGTTTTCCATCCCTGACCGCACTCTTGCGCGTATCATAGCCAATTCCAACTGACTGAAAACACCTGCCATCTGTAAAAAGGCTTCGCTCATTGGGTCAGGTTGTCCGTTGCGACAGTCCAACGTGATTGACCCCATGATCACAAGCCGCAAGTGCTTCCTGCGCACAAGGTCAATGATTTCGCAGAGCTGTTGTGTGCTTCTCGCTAACCTCGGCACTTCAAGCGTGATCACGCTGTCGCCATCTTTCGCAGAGGCGAACATCAATCCCTGCTGTTCTTTGATTTTGCTGTCGCCGTGTTCGTATTCAAGGAATATCTGTTCTGCACCTGCGGCTTTCAGCTCACGCACCTGACGCTGAATATCCTGTTTGCTCTCGTTGGTAGAACAGCGGGCATATCCGTAAACCATTACTTTGTCTCCTTCCTTCGCTCTGCGGGCTTTTCGTGCCCGCAGAGCGATTTTCGATTATGCGCTAATCGTAAAACGGCGACTTGCGCTCTGACGGATGAACTCTTTGTAGAGATCGCCGTGGGCTTTCTTGAACCCCGTCGTGTCAAAGCGGTTGGTGAGAACCGAAGTCCAACGGATGATATACTGTCCTGCGGTCAGCTCCTCGGTGTCGAGGTTAAGCATCTCTGCCTTGATGCTGTCGCGGATTGCTTCGGCTTCGGCTCTTGCTTCTTCCATCAACGCCTCCCATTCATTAAGGGCTTCGATCTTGGTGATGATTTCTTTTTGGCTCATTTTTGTTATCTCCTTTTCTTTTAGGGTTTTCCCCTTGACTGATTATAGTTTATCATATATTGCGCAATATATCAATTCGCAAAATACACAAGTATTGCGCAATATATTTGTTCGTTTTGTATATTGCGCAATACTTGAATTTGTGATATAATACAATTACAATGAGGGGAGATGGAGCATTCTCTGCCGCCCCACTGTGAAGGAGGCAATTATGGATAAAACAGAGAAGTCCGCATATCGCAATAGTTGGATTGCTGAAAAATTGGACAGGATCAATCTCACGATGCCAAAAGGCAAAAAGGAACAGGTAAAAGAAACTGCGGACAGACTTGGGCTATCCCTCAACGCATACATCAATTTGGCGGTTGATGAACGAATGGAGAGAGACGCAGAGACCAAATAGGGGGCGTCCAATAAATCAGTTGATTTGCTGAACAGTTTTCCTTTACTCCCCAAAGGGCAAAAACCGCCGAAAAACGGGGGAATTCTGTTCAGGAATTGCGCCTGACCCTTTCGCGCACACAGGGGGGCGTGTATTTTGGGAAAAACTCTTTTCCGAAGCCCTGCCCTGATTTTGCGTGGCTTCCTCCGTTTTGAAATCAGGATTTCATTTCGGAGGACGGTTTTTGCGCCTGTCCGCGACAGAATAGAAACCCAACCGTCAGACGGTGGAAAACGAAAAAAACGGAGAAGCACGTATTCGCTGTGCTTCTCCGTTTTTCATTTCCACTCTTTGAAGAGATCGTCAAGAGCGGCGTCAAGAGCCTGTTTCATACTCTTTTCCAAAAGCTGAAAAATCATTGCTTCAAGCTGATTTTGTCGTTTCTTTTTGTCCTTCTTTTTCTTCCCATCGTTTCTCGTTATTTCACCTTCACTTCGGTTTTGATATTGACGTTGTAGTCTTCTGCGGGCTCTGACTGTTCCTGTGCCTCCGTCGCAGACGCAAGTATCTTTTTGTGTGCCGACGCAAGGATCTCCCAAGGCTCAAAACCGTCCTCAAACATAGTATCGTAATAGTCAGGGACTTCGCGTCTAAATGGATTTTTGGTTATCATACATTTTCTCCTTTATGTTAATGCCTCGGAAATGCGCTTCTCGATGAAGCATAGCCGTCGCAGACGGCGTATGCGAATATCGAAGAAACGCATTTCTCGCCTATTCTATTTGAAAAATCCAACCGAAAAATTATCAAAAAATGAAAAAGCGATACTTTTGCCTAAATATAAGTATAATTACTTACTGTTAGGAAAAAGTATCGCTTTCTATTCGCTGTTCCAAAAGCTAGATGCGCCGATGTGCTGACCCTTTGTGTGGATTTCGCCGTTCCAAGTCTTTTTTGAAACTTTACACCTGCGGATGGCTTCAAACTCGCGGTCGAGAACATTCTTTGCGGAACAGATGACGCCTGTGGAAAGGTTCAGGTCTTTCTCTATCATCTGATTTGTGGTGAGGAGGTCGAAGTCGTTTTCGTGAACCCACAAAAAGACTTTCAATACGCATTCCCAAGCTACGGATGCGCCATCTGACGCTCTGCATCGCGTCTTGATGCGATTATAGTGCTCTCGCGCAATCTCAATTTTCTGTGCTTTTGGAACTGCGGTCAGCGTGAAGGTGTTTCGTTCTTGCTGACAGTTGATGAAGCCCTGCTCTGCTAATGCGCTGATTGCCTTGCAGAGTGCACGGCGCGTCTTGGTCTGCGGGCTTACGGAAAAGTAGCGGCATAGATCAGAGAGGTTTCCCTTGAAACGCCCCTTGTCCGCAAGCATAGCCATAATGCGGAACTCTCCTTTTGGCAGGGGAAACCATTCTCGATAGAATACAAGTAGTTTGCCCATCTCTACGGCTCTACAGGCTGAATAGCCAAAAGATCGGGGTTGATAAAGGACAGCTCTTTGTGACCGTATTCCATTACGGCGATATAAACTCTAGCGAGTTCATCATCGGGCAGGTGATTGATAAACTCTGCCGTCGCATCGGGTCTGTTGCCTTTTGCAATGTAGATCGCGTGAAGGAACTGCTGAATTGCCTCTCTCTCGCCGCAATTCCAAAGCCTCATCATTTCGGCTAGCTCTTTTTTGTGTTTTGCGATTGTCACTTTTAAGCTCCTTTCTGCTCGCTCTCAATAATGCGGGAAATATCAACGACTTTGACCTCGTTGCTGATGTAGAACAGGGGATTGCTGTGATACTTGGGAAATTGCTCTGCGAACCACTTGCGCACAATCTTGTAGGCGTTCGTCTGAACGAAGCCTGCGTCATAGCGAAGGAAATGATAGACCTTCAACAATTCTTCGCTGTTGGGGAGTGCGCAAATGAAACGCTCCATATTGTTATAGGTCAGGTTTTTGAACTGATTACAGCGCGTGGTTTCGCCGTTGCTGTTCTTATACTTGGCGGGGGTCTTGTGGGTCTTCCGAACAATTTTCAGATCGGGGAAATCCTTTTGAAAATGGGTCAGGATGGCATATTCCTCGGAAGCGGGGGCGGCGCAGGCATCGGAAAAAGCCTTGGTGATAGTCAGCGTCTTGGTGGCAAAGTTCATCTTGTATGCGTTCATTTTTTTATCCTCCAATAATTTGTCCTGTTGGATTAGGCTACTTCACAAAGCGTGTTGGTGTGGCTAGAGACAAGAGCGTTGACTTCGCTCTTTGCCTCTGCCTCAAGTGTGGCAGTCAGCTTTTTGGTTTCGCTTTCGTTGACCGCATTGACCTTGTAGTTGGGGAAGGTGTTCAAAAACCACTTCTTTGTCAGGGGGTAAAGGCTTCCCTTTGCCTTGGCGATACGCTGAACTGCAACGAACTTGATCAGCAGTTTGTCGCTTTCGGACTGCGTCTTGATGTAGTCCTCCATAACCTTGAAGGTCAGTGCCTTGTAGGTCTTCTTCTCGATGGTCTTGAATACGATCTTTGCGGTGGGGTTTTCGATCATTGCCTTATGGAGCGCGTCATACTCATTGGAGCCATACGCGGAGGCTCTCTTGTAGTATGCCTTGCTGACGATAATGCAGTTTTCGATAGCGTTGATTTCGATGCGGTTAGTCATTGTTTAGTCCTTTCTGTGCTCTTGGCACATCGGCGTCGGTCGCCACCCTAATTATTTGAAGCGGGAAGTTTTTGTTTTATCGCTCCCTCACTTTCTGAATTAAGTATAACAAAAACGCTATCCACTATAAGATGGATAGCGTTTTATACTTTTCTACTTTCGGTTGTATTGTTTTCTGCTCGTGGAGATGTGCGGGAGATGTTCAAAGATGTTCAACAGTGTTAGAAGATGTTCGGAGATGTGCGAAGTTGATAAAAGATGTGTCTATTCTATTCAAAAGGTCTTGTTTCGTTTACAACCGTTTGCTATAATTCAAGTGATCATCTGATTGGTTCTGATTTACAACCTGATGAGATTTGAAACAAAAATCAGTTAATAGAGGGCGGCTTTTGGACAAGCAAATTGCTTGTAGCGCGAGTGGTGGAATTGGCTGAAGCGTGTGCGTCAGCACACGAGGCGAGCGTTATTCAGGTTCTAGTGTCCACTCCGGACGTGCGGGTTCAAGTCCCGCCTCGCGCACCATCGAAAATGCCCGAAATCGTCAGATTTCGGGCATTTTTCTAACTTTTTGCCCGATATCAAAATCGCTGATTTCTTCAAAAATCGCCGATGATAACGAAAATGATAACAAGATTTTCGGCTTCTTGAAAATTACCCCTACAGAGCGGCTATGATAACAAAAATGATAACAAGGATTTTTTGGGGGGCGGGTAAGCGGTCTAACTTGCGTCAGAAAGCAGGGAATCGATCGCATCTGCGGTGTCCTTTTTCCGATCCATCGTCAAATGCGTGTAGATGTCGAGCGTGGTCGCTACGTTCTCGTGCCCGAGGAATTCCTGCACCTGTTTTGCCGACTGCCCCTGATTGATCAGAAGACTGCCGGCGGTATGCCGCAGATCGTGAAATCGGATCTTCGGCAGTCCGCGCTTTTGCAGCACTTCCCGGAAGCGGGTGCTGATATACTCCGGCTGAAACGCCCGACCGTCCTCCCATTGACACACGTGGGATTCTTCTGAAAACGCCAGATCCAGAAATGCGTGGTTTTCTTCCTGGTTCTTTCGCAGCTCCTGCAGGTACGTTTTCAGACCTGCGGGAAGAAAGAGATCGCGCTTGCTCGCTCTGCTCTTTGTTCTTTCCTGCTCCGTCACCGTGTAGAAGCGCACGATCGTGTTGCGGATATGCACCTGATCGTTCTCCATATCCACATCCATCCAGCGCAGGCCCGCGACTTCCGAGCGCCTGAGACCGAGATACAGCGCCAGATAGACGGCCGGCTCGAGAGGATCGCCTTTGACCGCTGCCAATAGCTGCCGCGCCTCCTCGGCGGTGTACGCTTTGCCGACAAACTTCTCGCGGCGGGAAGGCGTGATCCTCGCGCAGGGATTGAACGTCATATCGCCCAGCTTGATCGCGTCGTTGAACACGCCGTTCAGAATAACGAGGTGCTTTTTCACGCTGTTGGGCGACAGCCCGGACGTTTCTTTGTCATCTACGTAGCGCTGGATGATTCGCGGCGTCACGTCGCACAGCCGCAGCTTTTTCGGCGCGAAGTACGGCTTGATATGGTAGTTGTATTCGCACAAGTAGGATTCATAGGTGTTCTGCCGAATACTGCGCTTTCTCCGTTCCAGCCACTCGTCCAGCGCCGCGATCAGCGGTCGGTGATTGGCAAGACCGACGTTTTGTTCCAGATCGTCGCTCCATTGCGCCAGCATTTTCTCTGCTTCCAGCTTGTTGCGGCGCGTCTCGCGCTCATTCTTGCCCTGCACTTTGATTTTTGTGGTTTTGGATTTCTGCGTATAGGTGCCGTCGCCCCTCGGGACGCGGAGCATCATATAGTAAGTGCCGTTTCGGATTTGTAGGCTGCCTGTAATATTCATGAAACCTCCTTTTCTTTCAGGCAACTGCCCACACAGTTTCTGTTATTATTATAAACGAAGCCATTGACATAATCAAGTAGGGCTTTCTTCGGAATGCGGATTGCTTTTCCGATGCGGATTGACCGGATCTCTCCGGTGCGGATCAGTTCGTATGCTTTGGTACGTCCGATGCCGAGCGCACCTTGCAAGTCTTTTATGGACATAATGTCCGGAAATTGGTTAAACACATAGAGTACCTCCTTTGATAATGGGGGAATCTGTACAAGTGGGTGGCATTCTTGTAATCATGCCCTTGCACAGATTCAAGGCATCGTGTCTATTGAAGGCACTTCTGCATTATCTTTGTTGTTCTGCACGATAATGGCGGTTGCGGTGGTCCTGACGGCTGACGGCTGCCTCGGCGGCTTCTCGCTCTTTGACGGTCGCAAGGACGTCCTCCATCACGACCGGTCCGAGTTCGCGTTTCACCAGCGCGTATTCCCGCAGCTCGGATTTCATTTCTTCGTTTTCTGCGTGTGCGGTTTCCCATCGCCGTTTCAGAATATCGCGGTCACGGGCGGCGGTCTCAAACTTCTTCTGCCAGTCTTTGACCTTGGCGCGCAGTTCCTGCACCGTGTGCCAGAGCGACAGCGCGACGTTCCACAGCTTTTGGATGATCGGCTTGGCTTTCTTCTCGCGGTAGTGGCTTGCGTATTCCATCGGCGTCGTTTTGGGAATCAGGTCTTCAGGCCTGCCGAGATGATCCGCGACGAACTGCTCCGCGTCCTCGACCTGCGGCGTCAGATGATCCAGACGCTTCTGCTTCTGCTCGATCTCTTTCTCGACGGCATATTTCTCTTTCCGCACTTGAGAAAACTCGGACGTTTCCTCTCTGATCTTTTCGCGGATCATTTCGAGACGGTGTTCCTCCCGATCGACCTTGAACTGCGTCACAGTCAGGTGTTCTTCACTGCTGCCGCGCTCGCCGCGTTCGACGTCGGTGTAGCCGGCGGCTGCCATGTGATCGTAGAACGCATCCTGCAAAACGGAATATGAATGATGCAGGACGGGCTTCCCGTTTTTACCGAGCAGCGGCTCGCCGTTCTTGTCCAGCGCAGGTTTCGATTCCCATTTCTTGGAGCGACTGACCTGCGGGATGATCTCCTTCACGGTGCCGACCAGAGACGGGTTCTTGCATCGCTTCGACCAGAGCTTTTTCTTCTCCACCACCGGCACATAGACGACGTGCATGTGGTAGTGGTACACGTCCTGCCCCAGCGCGTCGGACATCGCTCGGTTGCGCTCGTCGGCGTGTATCACTGCCGAGAGGATATACTGTTCCCCGCCGACAATTTCGATCGCGGCCTGATATGCGTCGGCGTAAAATTGTTTCGCAAACTCGTATCCGCCGTGATTGAAAAAGTATGCGGAGTTGACGTCGAAGATCAATTCACACATCCTTGTCGAGCCGGGTTTCAGGCCCCAGGTCGAAATCACGTTCTGATCCTCCAGCGCGGAAAAGGTTTCCTCATACGTGCCGATCGGCGATTTGAAATGCACGTTCATCGGTGTCCGTTCGGGAACGATATCCGGATTGGAATACGACTCTTTTTTGCGTTCATTGTGGGCGTATGCGCTCTGGGGCGTGGCTTTTTTATCTGCCTTGAGATCGCGGTTTCGGACGAACGTATGATTGGCTCCGTCGTTGCGGGCCATAGGCATCACCTCCTTTTTTGGGAATGAAAAGGCCCCGGAGAAGCACTTTTGCGAAAGTGTATTAACCCACTATGGTACTTTCATCCTTCGGCTGCAAAGTACCGTGGGCTCTGCGAGGCGGATGCGGCTGCTGCGGCAGCCTACGCCGAAGAAACGAAGCACAATCTGCTCCGTTTCCCCGGCGCGGGCAGCAAATTTGTTTGCCGCCCTTTGCCGAAAGACCGCACCGTGGTTTTTCGGCAGCCTCCCTCGGAAGCGCAGCTTCCTTCGTCCGGGCGAGAGACGTCGGGACGAAAATGTTTTGGCGCGTCACGGGAGAGTTCGTCAAAAGATTTGCCCGATGCCGGGGCGTCAGGCAGTAGTTTTGCCGCACGCTTATGGCGTGCGGCTGATCTTTCTCCCTCTCTTCATCCGTTGTCCGACCCGGCTCCTGCCCGAGCTTTGAAACTCCAGCGTCTCCACCGCTCCGGCTCTTGCGAGCCATCGTCGCCAGCTATACCTCCTTGTATCGGTCGGCTTATTCAGTTGTTTGGGGTTGGCTATCACCTCCAGTTGTATTGTCTGAAGTATCTGGTTTCCTACTATATCATACTAAACAAATACGTTAAAGTCAATAGGGAAATTAAACAAAATTGCTTTAATCCGTATTGACAAATTAAACAAATGTGCTATAATCGATGCAGATACTATTCTTTGGAGGTCCTATTATGGCAATTGGCGAACGAATTCACTATTTCCGCTTGTTGCGGGGAATGACGCAAAAGCAATTAGGCAACGCGGTCGGTTTCACGGAAAACACCGCTGACGTGCGGATCGCGCAATACGAAAGCGGCGTCCGAACGCCGAAGGCGGAGATCATGTCTGCGCTTGCGAGAGAACTGGACGTCTCCGTCCACGCGCTCACCGTGCCGGATATTGATACGGAGATCGGCCTGATGCATACGCTCTTCACGCTGGAGGACACATCCGCGCTCAAGATCGGCGAGATCGACGGCGAACTTTGCATCCGCCTGGACAAGCATTCGCCGCGCTATCCGGCAATGTTTGAACTGCTCTCTGCCTGGCAGAAAGAAGCGGAAAAACTCGCAGCAGGGGAGATTACGCAAGCCGACTACGACCGCTGGCGCAGATACTACCCGACCTACGACCAGGACGCAATCCGAGCGAAGATCCCGCCCGAACTGTTCACAGCAGACCTTGGCAGCAAAGAATAACTGAAAAGAATAGCAAAGCCCGAAGACGTATAATCACGCCCTCGGACTTTGCGCTCATAACTTACCCACCTTGACTGGTTTTCATTAACCGCAAGGTGGGTGTTTTTGCTATTTGATTTCCTGCTCCAGACCGCGGAAAAGATCTGAACGGAAGAATTCCTCGATCGGCATATCCAGACCGTCGCAGAGTTTTTTAATCGTCGAGATCGTGACGCTGCGGTTCCTGCCGCTGACGATATTGTTGACCGTCGATTGCGTCACGCCGCTCATAGTGCAGAGTTTGTTAATCGTAATATCCCGGTCACGGCACAATTCCAAAATACGTTCTTTGACTGCTTCGCCAATAATCATCGGTATCACCTCTTGTTTGAGAATACCGATTTTCTCTTGTAAAGTTTAACCCTTTTGAGTTATAATAACTCAAAAGAGGTGAAAAGTTTGGACGAACAGATTTGCTGCGGATTTGGACATCGAATAATGCTGATTGACGTGGAAAAGCTGCTCCGTGAAATGTTGGAGCGGCTTGCTGTGCAAGGCGTAACAGCGTTTTATACCGGCGGAATGGGAGAGTTTGATGAACTGTTTTCCAGGACCGTGCGGAGCATCAAACGAAACGACCACCAACTGCGGCTGGTTCTTGTGCTTCCGTATCTTACACAGCCGGTGGCGACGGAAAGAGCGTGGTATGAAACGCAATATGACGAGATCCTGATCCCCGCAGAGCTGGCTGGCGTTCATCCCAAAGCGGCCATCACTCTCCGAAATCGCTGGATGGTAGATCGCAGCAGCATCGTGATTGCCGCCTTGCGACGCGACTACGGCGGCGCTGCAGAGGCGATTCGATACGCAGAATCGACCGGCAAGGAGGTGCTGCGGCTGTAGAGGGGTGGACGCAGATTTTCCCTGCCTATGATGAAGAAAACGGCTGCACAAAGCTCTCATCCAAAGCACTTCTCACAGATATAGGCAGCAGGAAAGAATGATCACAGAAGAACACAAAAGCAATAACACTCTCGATAAAGCGAGAGCGTTATAACATAGCTTTCTGGACAGAAATGTAGGTTTGTCAATGATGTGTTACACTTTTGCGAAAGAAAAAAGGACGTCTTTGGGAGAGTGCCAGTTGAGTGGTCGCATGGGGAAGCTGTTGTAGTGACGATTCCAGACAGCGAGCTGCTTCTGAAAGTCCTCAAAGGAATAGAACTTGTGTGAAGCATAGAAGTATTCATTGTCCTTCCGGTGGCTGCGTTCGACCTTACCGTTGTGTCGAGGGGTAAAGACCTTGATTCGCTTGTGCCGGATACCAAACTCTGCCAGCGTGCGCTCGAACAGCGTCGGTCGTGCGGCTTTGGAGACTTTCATCTGATTGGTAAACTCACCGCCGTTGTCCGTTTGTACGCACTCAATGGCAAATGGAAAACGCTCCACACAATGCCGGATGAAGGTCGCGGAGGAATAGGTATTGTTGTCTTTGAACGCTTCTAAATAGCGGAAACGGCTGTATTCGTCGATGAAAGTGTATTGATAATAATGACCGCCATTCTCCCTGGCATCCTCTGCGGCAGCTCCGACAAGGCAGGCAGCCGGAACGTACTTGACGTCGATCTGGACGCGCTGCCCCGGATATTGCATCTGCTCATAAGGCCTTGCAATATACTTCGGGTTCGGCAGCTTTATCACGCCTTGTTCAGTCCGCCGCAGAACCCGGTAGAGTCCTGAGATGGAGCGTTTATATCCTCGTTGACGCAGCTTTACCCAAAAGACCACCAGACCTGCGTTCGGGTTCCTGCGGCGCATATCCCGGATGAGCTTCAGCTCAGAGGGTGTGTGCTGGTTCGGGTGACTGTGCGGACGGTGCGAGCGATCTGCGAGGGACTGCGGTGTTCCGTCATAGCGTTTCCGCCAGCGGTAGATATTCTGACGGCTGGTTTTGTAGCGTATGGCGGCCTTTGTGACACCGTATTTGAAAGAACACGAAATTGCTGCTTGCTTAACAATAGATCCTGTGTTATACTTTTCATGGCGAATGGAATGACCTCCTTCGGTTTTGTCTGAGCAACTCAACCTTAACACAGGTCATTCCCATTCGCTATTCTTTTTTTCTATTCGCTGTCACACATCATTGTACAACCTACAGTTATAACATAGCTTTCTGGACAGAAACACAGTTGCAATTCTCGCTGAAAACGATATAATATATTTGGATTTGTATACGAACCTATCGAAAGGATCTGACATCAATGCTTCCGGAAGAAAGAGCAAGAGTAAAGCCAATCTGTTTCAATCTCCCGCCAGACAGGAGGCAGCTATGATCCAAAAACTGTTTCGGCAAATGTCCACGGCGCAGATCATCTCCGCCATGACGACAACGCTGTGCCTGCTGATCGACAGCATCGTCATCGGGCGGCTGGTGGGCGTGGACGCCATGAGTGCTTACGGCATCGCAAGTCCGCTGCTCATTATTTTTGCCGCCTTGGGCACCATGATGGTCAACGGCGTACAGGTGCAGCTGGGCAAGGCCATAGGACGCGGCGATACGAACGGTGCAAACGCCTGCTATTCCACCTCCATCCTCCAGTCGCTGGGATTGGGCGCTGTGTGGATCCTGTTGGTGTATGCTGCAGGAAACCCTCTTTGCACGCTGCTTGGAGCAGGAACGCCATCAGCAGACAATGTGGTCTTTCAGTTGACCGGTGACTATCTACGCGGCTTTGTGCTCGGCGCGCCGTTCTTCTTCCTCAGCCAGATCATGAGCGCCTATCTGCAGGCAGCGGGAAAGCGGAAGCTGCTGCTGATTTCCGTGATCGCCATGACGGTGACGGACGTGGTATTTGACCTTCTGAGCGTGTTTGTATTTCACAGCGGCATGTTTGGCATTGGACTGGCCTCCGGGATGAGCTATCTGGCCGCATTTGCGGTCGGGCTCGGCTATTTTCTGAAGAAGAACTGCCTGTTTCGCTTCCGCTTTCACAGCTTTCAACCGCAATCCGCCGTGGGGATTCTGCGAGCTGGCAGTCCGGTGCTGCTCAATCAGGTTTTCTTCACTGTTCGCACCCTCGTCTTTAACCTGCTCCTGCTGGATTTGGGCGGCAATCTGGCCGTCGCGGCCTTTGCTGTGTTTACAACGCTGTGCAATCTGATGTACAGCATCGGCGTCGGCACGGGCTCGGTCGCGTTGATGCTCTCCTCCATTTTCTACAACGAGGAGGACCGGACCTCGCTGCGCTCGCTGGTGCGGGCGATGGTCCCGCATACGACGATGCTGATTGCTGCGGCGGTGCTTGTGGGCGAGCTAGCTGCGCCATGGCTGATTCGGCTGTTTTTGGGCGCTGACCCGGAGATGCTGGCGATTGCCGTGCCCGGTCTTCGGCTGGTGCTGATCTGGTTGATTCCGAACGTGCTCTGCGGCCTGTTCAAAAACTATTTCCAGGGCATCCGGCGCACATGGATTACCAACCTTGTCGCGTTCCTGCAGGCAATCGGGCTGATGCTCCCGAGCGTCTGGCTTTTCAGCCGCCTGTTTGGCTTGACCGGCTTCTGGATCGGTTCCGTGGTAGGCCAATTTCTCACGCTGCTGGTGATTGCGATTCTCGTCTGGGTCAAATGCGGCAGGATGTCCTTCTCCGCAGAGGCGTTCAGCTATCTCAGCCCGGACTTCGGCGCTCAGCCGGAGAATTGCAGGGATCTGACCATCCTGGATGTGGAAACTGCGGTCTTGGCATCCCAGACACTATGTGACTTCTGCCGCGAAAAAGGCGTGGACGCGAAAACTGCAATGCTGATCGGCCTTTGCGTGGAGGAAATGACGGTCAATATCATTGAGCACGGCTTCACCAAGGACAAGCTGTCGCATAATGTGGATGTGCGCCTTGTGATCGGCGAAGACAAACGCATCATCCGCATCCGGGACAACTGTGTCAATTTTGACCCGACAAACTATCTGGAGCTCCACCAGAGCAGCGATCCGGCCGCCCACATCGGTCTGCGCATGGTAATGGCAATGGTGAAGGAAGCCATTTATGTCAATACGTTGGGACTGAACAACCTGACTCTGATACTCTGAGCTCCGCAGGAGCGAAGGAAATCGCCGCGAAAGATCAAGTCTGCATATATCCGAGTATAGAAGCTGACGCAGCGGATGCGCAACAAGCTGATTGAGCGAATTGAAGTCCATCAGGCTGAAAAGATTGATGGCGTGTGGGAACAGCATTTGACGATCCATTATCATTGTATCGGCATAAAAATGCATCCAATGAGATGTTTGGCACGGAACGCATGATTCATGCGCTGAATGCGTGTCCGGATGCCGAGCCCATGGATGTGCTGAAAAATATACGCGGTGCTGTGGACGGTTTTGTGCTGGATGCTGAGCAATTTGACGATGTGACCATGCTCTGCCTGGAATACAAAGGGAATGTGTCGCGACGAGGCTAAAACATTTTATGGAGAGAACAGCAGTGAACATTTTAAGAAAAATTTGCGTGGTTTTGCCGGCCGTACTGATATTAAGGCATTTTATAGAGAGCAGTTCTACCCCTAAACGATTCTCGGGAATCGTTTAAGGGTAGACGAGGTGGGTTCACTTTTTTGTTCGGAAAATGAAGCCATAATTTAGTAGTAGCACAGAAAAAGCGAGGCGGAAAGTTCAGAATTTGAACCCACCGCCTCGCAAAGCTTTATATATCAAGCGTTTCAGAGATAGAAAAATTTATCGGTACTCAATCGTGAATGTATCAACGATTGAGTACCGATGTGATTACTGGGGGCTAACACCTAAACGATTCTGCTATTAAATTTTTCTTGTTTCTCAATGGTTTGTGTGATATGCTGGGATTGAAAAACGAGAGTGTGTAGGCTAAAAATGGCACTTTTAGGACAACTGCGATCCGAGCAAGCTGCATATTAATTTGAACCCACCTCGGTTCAGAACTAAAGGAGATCCAAGTATGGAAAAGAAAGTAATTAAGAATACGGCAACAAAATCAGAAAAAGTCTTGCGCGGACTGCTGATCGCAGTTTCGCTCCTGCTGGTCTGTGCGCTTGTGGTGCAATGCCTGTTCTGGGCCGGCTTGTTCGGGAAAGAAAGCCCGTCCACCGCTTCTGCACAGATTCCTGCCGGCGTAGGCAGCCTGTCGCGCGAGGGTTATACACTCGAGCAGGTCGTGGTGCTCAGCCGCCACAACATCCGCTCGCCCTTGAGCGGCAGCGGCTCTGCTCTCGGCACGATCACACCGCACGAATGGTTCCAATGGTCGTCCAATCCCAGCGAGCTGTCCCTGCGCGGCGGCGTGCTGGAGACCGAGATGGGGCAGTATTTCCGCAAGTGGCTGGAAAGCGAGGGCCTGTTCCCCGAGAATTATCATCCCACCGAAGATGAAGTCCGCATCTATGCCAACGCCAAGCAGCGCACGATCGCTACGGCGGAATACTTCGTCTCCGGCCTGCTGCCCACGGCCAACACGCCCATCGAGACCCACGTGGAGTACGACACGATGGACCCGGTGTTCACGCCGCAGCTCACATTTGTGTCCC
The DNA here is from genome assembly GCA_017429835.1 of Oscillospiraceae bacterium. Taxonomy (GTDB): domain Bacteria; phylum Bacillota; class Clostridia; order Oscillospirales; family Oscillospiraceae; genus JAZOXB01. The sequence goes on along the minus strand of JAFROD010000048.1, from coordinate 17,879 downwards.
CGGAATACAACGCGGACGCCGAGGCACAGGTCTGGGAGCTCTACGGCGACACGGTCAGCGGTCTTGCGGACAACTACGCGCTGATCGCAGACGTGATCGACATGGAGCAGTCCGAGGCATGGAAGGACGGCAGCGCGACCGCCTTTGTCACGGACGATTCCCAGCTGGTGCTGGAAGTGAACAAGGAGCCCGGCGTCAAGGGCTCCCTCAAGACCGCCTGCTCCGTCAGCGACGCGCTGGTGCTGCAATACTTTGAGGAGTCCGACGATGCCAAGGCTGCCTTCGGGCATACGCTGACGGAGGAGCAGTGGAAACAGATCTCCGAGGTCAAGGACGTCTACGGCGACGTGCTCTTTACCGCCCCGCTGATCGCGGCGAACGTTGCCCATCCACTGCTGCAGGAGATTGAGTCAGAGCTCACGACGGACGGCAGAGCCTTCTCCTTCCTCTGCGGCCATGATTCCAACGTGGGCAGCGTCCTCGCAGCCCTCGGCGCGGAAAGCTACGAGCTGCCCGGCGCGATCGAAAAGACACCCATCGGCTGCAAGCTGGTCTTCTCCCGCTGGGTCGGCCCGGACGGTGAATCCTACTGCACAGTGGATATGGTCTATGAGACCGTCGATCAGCTCCGCTCCGCGCCGCTGCTGGATCTGGAGCAGCACCCCGCCGTCGTTCCCATGCGCTTTGCGGGCGTCACGCCCAACGCTGACGGCCTGTACACAGAAGCCGATTTCATGAACCTGCTCCACAGCAGCATCGCAGAATACGACCGGATCATGGAGACCTACAAAATCTCCTCGCCTGCGGTTGACGGGACAAAAGCGCTTTCGCTGTGGAACGACGGCACAGGCGCGAGAGAGCAGCTGATTGACTACGTCAGCTCCGTCACCGAAGAGGGCGGAGCCGACTATATCCCCGTTGAAGATCGGATCGCGGTATTCGATATGGACGGAACGCTCGCCTGTGAGACGTTTTATACGTACTATGACACGATGATGTTCATTGAATACTGTCTGTACGAACACCCCGAACGGGTATCCGATGAGCTGAAAGCGGTCGCGGCCTCCATCCAGCCTGGCTACGTTGCGGACGAAACCCTGGCGCGGAATTTTGCGAAAGCATACGCCGGCATGACTGTTGAGGAGTTCTATCAATACGCCGTGGAGTTCGGGCAGAAGGAGACAGCAAGCTTTAACAATATGCGCTACATCGACAACTTCTATCTGCCCATGGTGGAGCTTGTACAGTACCTCTATGAAAACGGATTTGAAATCTGGGTCATCAGCGGTACCGAGCGCACCACCACCCGCGCCATCGTCGCCAATTCTCCGATCAAAGACTACGTGTTGCCCGAGCATATCATCGGCACGGATTTTGAAGTGAAGCTGCGGGGCCACGAGGACGAAGCCTCCAATATGAACTTCAAGTACGAGGACGGCGACGAGCTTGTCCTGACCGGCGGCTTTATCCAGAAGAACCTCAACGCCAACAAGGCGATCTACGTCGAGCGCGAGATCGGCAAGCGCCCGGTGCTGGCCTTCGGCAACAGCGGAAGCGACACCAGCATGATGAACTATGCCCTTGACGGCAGAAACCCCTACAATGCACAGGCATATATGATCGTCGCCGACGACAACGTCCGCGAGTGGGGTACCCAAGACTGGGCGACAAAATCTGCGGATTACATCGCCAAAGGCTTCATCCCGATCTCCATGAAGGACGACTTTGCGGTCATCTATCCCGAGGGAATTACGAAAGCTGAACAGCAGTACACACCCGCGGACGTCGGAGAAGAACTGGATCAAGCGGCGTAGGCAGTGCCGCGAAGGTTGCCGCCGATTGCATGGATTGATTCCGCTATGAATGATCGAAAGTGAGGAAAATGATATGAGCAAGAAAATTGGGAGCATTCTGCTTGTGATCTCCCTGGTGGCCCTGTGTCTGTCGGTTGTGAGCCTGATCGTTGCGCTGAAGCCAGTCGCGCCGGACACGCAGGACACGCAGTACGTGCTGTATCTCGGCACCAACGACAAGGACACCAACGAGCCGGTGTTCACCCCGGAGGAGGCCAGAGCCAAGGCAGAGGAGATCCTGATCGACCACTTTGGGGGCTACACGATCCAGGAGGCCAACGGCGGCTGGGAGTATGAAGGTGTCCGCTATCAGGAATACACCATCGTGATCTATCTGAGCGACACCACGCTGGACGAGGTCCACGTGGCGGCAGACGATATGATCCGCGTCTTCAACCAGAGCTCCGTGCTGATCCAGACCAACAAGACCACCACGGAATTTTACGGCGCAGACTGATTTCGTATCTTGAATAAAAACAAAAGAATTGAGGCGGTGCACGACCATGATAGATAGAATTGTTCGGATAGAGGTTTGATTTGACCATGAAGATTTCGGCAAAACTGAAAAACCTCCGGCAAAAAGACGTCATCTCCAAGATGTTCTTCTCCGCCTCGATTGCCATGATGTTCACGGTGTTTGTCGGTACGGCGGCGCAGTTCCTCGACGGCGTCATCACCAGCCGCTTTTTGGGAAATGACGCGTATTCCGCGATTTCCCTCTTCGGACCGCTCAACGGCATCTTCCTGATGCTGGCGTCGTTCATCGCTTCCGGCAATCAGATCGTCTGCGCAGGCTATATCGGCAAGGGAAAGAAAGAACAGGCAAACAGCGTCTTCACCTTCTGCGTTCTGGCGGGACTGCTGATCGCCGCAATTCTGATCCTGCTCTGCGTCGCGGTCCCGGACCCGCTGCTGGCCTACTGCGGCGTGACAAAGGCAGGAAAACCCGTCCTGTACGAAAACATGCTTGACTATATGCACGGCTACATGTTTGGGCTCCCGGCGCTGATCGCCGTGCAGATTCTCGGGCCGATCGTCGTCCTCGACAACGGCAAAAAGATTTTCAGCATTTCGGCGCTCGTTCTGTGCCTTACCGACGTCGTGCTCGATCTGGTCAACGCGCTGCTTCTGCACTGGGGCACCTTCGGCATGGGACTCGCGACGTCCGTATCTCTGACGGTTCAGCTTGTGATGCTTGTCACATTTTTGCTGCGCAAGGGAGGCCGCGCCCGCTTCTCTCTGAAAGCATTTCGCCGCAAGGAGATCTCCGAGCTGGCCAAAACCGGTTCGCCGACGCTGGTGCAGAGCCTGGCGATCAGTCTGCGGGACGTCGCGATCAACCGACTGAACCTTCTTTTTGCAGTTTCCACGGCAGCGCTCGTCGCCAGAGGCGTCCAGTATGATTTCAGTATGGTGCTCTTTTGCATGTCCGACGGGATCGCATATACCATGGTCTCCATGACGGGCATCTATCACGGTGTCAACGACAAGGTCGGTCTCAAGCGCGTGTTCCAATACGGCATGAGCCTCTCGCTGCGGTTCGCCGTCGTTTCTGCTGCGTTGGTTTTTCTGCTCGCCCCGCAGATCGCCGGCTTTTATACGGCAGACCCGGAGACGGCGGAGTTCAGCACCTTCGCAATCCGCTGCATGGCGGTTTCTCAGCTCGCGGATTTCCCGGTCTGTATCTATATTAACTATTTGAAGGGCCTGCGCAAAAACCGCACGGTGATCCTGCTGAACATCCTGGATCGCTTTGTTTTCCCTCTGGCCTCTGCGGCGGCGCTGTCCTTTGCCTTCGGCTCTAAGGGTCTGCTTGCCTCCCTTGCACTGGGGAAATACCTGGTGTTGGGATCGGTCCTTCTGGTCCTCTGGGTGAAAAGCAAGAAGTTCCCTCGCAGGGTGGAGCAGTTTATGCTCCTGCCAGAAGACTTCGGCGGCGGTAAAAGCGACAACCTTTACGGAAGCGTCTCTACCATAGATGACGTAATTCGCGAAAGTCAGCGGATGGAGGGCTTCTGCATCATCCAGGGGACCGATGCGAAAAGCGCAACGCGAATGTCGCTGCTCATGGAGGAAATGGGAGGCAATATCGTGCAGCACGGCAGCCCCGACGCCCGGAAGGCATCCGGTGCGGAATACCGTCTGTTTGTCAGCGGCAGCAGGATCTGCCTGACGCTGCGCGATTATAATCAGGCCTTTGACCCCGTCGCGTGGGATAAAGCCAATGCGGGCAGAGAGGTCGACGAGGGAATGGGAATCCGTATGGTCATGGGTCTTGCGAAGGATACCCGTTATTTCAACGCCTTCGGCAGCAACAACCTGATCCTATGGCTGGACGCGGAACGGGAGGAAGCATACGTTGTGCCGGTCAAGGATGCATCGGAGTAAACCGGCAAAGGAGATACATCGGTATGTCTAATAAATGTCATTTGGTTGTCGTAGGGTTTGACGAGATCGTCCTGAACAAGTATCTGGAGCTTGTGGACGAGGCGATCCGGAAATGGGTCCTCGACGGGTACTCGATCGTCGATCTGGTCAAGGAGCGCGCGGAAGTCGAAAAGCATCTGAAAAGAGCCCTGATCCAACCGGAACAAACCTACTATCTGCAAACACCGGATCACCTGCATGAGGCGGAGCAGTTGGCGGAATTTGACGGCATTGTGCAGGAGATCAAGTCCCGGCATGGCGAGATCAAGGTCTACATCGCAACAGAGGCCAGCTATCACGAGCGGTATCTAAAATACTGCGTGGAGCACGGCATTTCCTGTTTGGTTGAAAAGCCGGTGTTGCTACCGCTCAGGGACGGGAAGTTCTGCCCGGAACTGATGGTCGAGCGGATGGAATACTACGTGGAGCAGGCGGAAAAGAACCATTGCCGCGTCTCGGTCATGACGCTGGGCAGATGCCACGAGATCTACGCCGACGTCGTGTACAGGATGATCCGGGAGAAAATGCTGAAGTACGACGCGCCGCTGACCTCGTTTCATATCAAGCACGCGGGCGGCGTCTGGAATCTGCACCGGGAATACCTGACGCGGGAGGATCACCCCTATCGCTACGGCTACGGTATGCTGATGCACGGCGGCTATCATTACGTGGATCTGCTGGCGCGCTTTCTGCTGCTGAACAAGCTGATCTATCCCGAGAAGCAGTTTGAGATCGCCTTTACCTCTTACGCGGCCTATCCGACCGATCAGAATGACCGGATCCCGAAGCCGATCAGCGAGCGCTTCGACGACAACTGCCCGGATTGGTGGCAAACCGAGGGCAAGGGCGTAAACTGGGGCGAGACGGACATCACCTCGACCTTCTGCCTGCGGGACAAGGAGACGAAACGGGTCCTCACCCTGGGTACGATCGCCATGGAGCAGACGACACCGTCGGTCCGAACCTGGACGGAGTTCCCGGAGGGGCTGTACAACAAGAACGGCAGAGTATCCAATCTGGATATGGAGATCCAGCTCTCCACCCTCTTTGCCGCCAGCGTCAAGTGCTACAAGATCCCCCGGGACGACGGGAAATTCGTGGAGCACGTGCCGGTCAAGCCGATTGTCATCACGAGAGCCAATCCCAAGCTGCTGCCCGACGAGGAATACGAGTTCAAAAAGTTCTATCCCGAGTGCTACAACAGCACCAGCAACAAGCGGATCATGAACCGCTGGTTGCGGGATGAGGAGACGGTCAGCGCGCTGAAAGAGCACCTGCCCGTGATGAAGCTGATGCAGGTGATCGCGTTCTCTCTGGAAAAGCAAGGCGAATCCGTTGTTGCGGACATATAATATAAAACGTAAAAGACGCCTGGATCACCATTAGTGCTTGTGCGCCGGGTCATCCTCGGAAGTCTTGATGTAGAAACACTGACGAATGTTTCTATGGGAGTTCAATCCCGGTATGAAAGGAGAAACGAAACATGAAAATCACCACATTTAATCCGCAAATCATGACAAAGGACGCAGCGCCGATCGTTCGGCTGTTCGAGGAGCTTGGCTTTGAGAAGCGGCATTTGAAGGAAGGAATCGGCGAGCTGGACGTCACGGGCATCTGCCTGCAAGACGGAAACGGATTCAAGCTGGACATCTCGCAAAATGACGTTATCCCACAGGAGGCCATGACGCTGATCCGCATGAACGTGGATGATTTTGACGAGACGGTCAAGCTGCTAATCTCGTTCGGCTTTCGTGATATTTACGGTGCGCACCCGGCCTTGACGAAGACTTCCAAATCCACCGTGATGATCGCACCGTCCGGTTTCGCAATCAATGTGGTCAAGCACATCAAGTAAAAAGGAGAAATGTATCATGAAAATTACAAGCTTTCACCCCCTGATCGTAACAAAGGACGCCGCCTCTGTCACTCGGGTTTTTGAGGCGTTAGGCTTCGAGCGGCGGCACACCATCAACGCTGTTGAAAACAACGGGACCAACATCACCAGCGTCAGCATGAAGGACGCAAACGGGTTTTGCGTAGACGTGGCCCAGGCGCCGGTCCCCAGGGATCTGTCCCTCATCCGCATGAATGTAGACGATTTTGACGAGGCTTTGGAATTCCTGAAAGCAAAGGGCTTCCGGAACGTCAAGGCTACCGGGGAAACGCTCGACACCGCGACCAACAAGTCCGCGATGGTCGTCTCTCCCTCCGGCTTTGCCTTCGACCTCTGCCAGCATATCAAAGACTGAAAATGAATCTCACGCGATTATACAGATTGTGCGGAATATTCTGTTATTCCAGAGGAAAGGAAGAATTCGAAATTTATTAACGAGGAATCATGCAATGCTGAACATCAACAAAACCAAGGAAAATCAAAGCGCAATCGTATCATTGGAGGGACGGCTGGACACCGTTACCGCGCCGGAACTGGAGAAGGAGCTGCATGCGCTTCGGCCCGGCTTGACGGAGTTGAAGCTGGACTTTGCGAAGCTGGATTACATTTCGTCCGCCGGTCTGAGGGTGCTGCTGTCCGCCCAGAAGGTCATGAACAAGCAGGGCGAAATGACGCTGACGAACGTCAGTGAGACCGTGATGGAGATTTTCGAGGTCACGGGCTTTTCCGATATCCTTACCATTGTCTAAGGATCAGAGTGCGATGAAAAAGAGATAATGATATCACCGATGAAATAATTTTAGGCATAAAAGAATCACGATTCGTTATTGCGGATATGACTGGCTATCGTGGCGGTGTTTACTATGAAGCTGGATACGCAAAAGGATTAGGCAAAGAAGTGATTATTACTTGCCGCCGAGACTGGTTTGAAGGAGAAAAGGCCGGTGCGGGGAATTCTGGGAAAGAAAAAATCCATTTTGATATAAATCATATAAATATCATCCAGTGGTCTACACCAGAGGAATTAAAAGAGAGGCTCATCAAACGCATAAAAGCAACCATTCTATAGGGCGTCCTTTTAATCTCGAGCGGATAGAGCTTACCGTCGCCTTCGATGATGACGTCGAACTCCTTGGCGTCTTTGGCGCGATAATAGTACAGATAGACAACCTTTCGGAGATGGTCAACGATATTTCGGCAGATTTTTGTGATTTATAAAAATCTGCCGAAATATCATTTATTGAGCTGCACTGCTTCCTGTGTGTTTTCTGTTTTGTCGTGATTATACGCCAAAAATGACGCAGAAGGTAAAAATCAGGCACATTTGCAAGAAAAACAGATATATCTGATCGTAATCTTGCAAAAATGCAAGCGGGATTGGCAGTATCTTTTGGCTTTCTTCGTATGCCACTACTTATAGGAAAATTGGAATCCGTTTTCGGAACTTTTTTCAGAAAAAAGTTTCAACTATTTTGAGAATCCCATTGATGAAGCGCAAATAGATGCGGAGGGACGTCAAAAAGAGCGGCATATGTATTCACAGAATTAAAAATTTTTCTGCAAATTTGAAAAATTGCAGAAAACGGTTGAAATCGACACGCCGCTGTGATATACTTGCCTCGACAATAATAGCGAGGTGGTTTTGTGAACGAGCAACCAATTCTGCGACCGGATCGGCATTTTTATACAATGCCTGAGCTGCTGTCATCGGGACTGACCTATTACAAAATCGGTAAGCTTGTTGCAGCGGGCGAACTGATTAAACTGAATAATAAGGTGTATGAGAACGTTTCCTTTGTAGGAGAGGATTCGGACTTCGCTCTGACGAGCGTATTTGCGCCGAAAAGCGTCGTTTGTATGATGAGTGCCGCACGATACTACGGACTTACGAACTATCTTCCGGACGGCGTGGACGTTGCCATCGCAAGAGATATGAAAATTTCGTCCCTGCCGGAGTGGCCGCCGATGAATGTCTGGTATTTTGCGAAGAAGCGATATGACCTCGGTCAGGTAGATCGGACGGAGAACGGCATGCATTTCCGGATCTACGATATTGAGAAAACGGTGATTGATATTCTCTACTATCGGAACAGAGCTGGGATTGAAGAAGTAAAAGAAATCCTGAAAAATTATCTGGCGAGGGATGACCGCGATCTGATCAAACTCCACCGCTACGCAGATTCGCTTGGCTGCAAGAAGATACTGGGAACGTATATGGAGGTTCTTCTATGAATAGTGTCGCATCGGTAAAAGACAGACTAAAAAACCGAAGCAAAGAAACCGGGAAGACGCTGCAGGAACTGCTGTTCGTTTACGGCCTTGAAAGAACGATTTATAGAATTTCAATTTCAAGATATGCCGGAAACTTCGTTTTGAAGGGCGGCATCTTCCTGTATGCAATGTTTGGCGGCGCATACGCCAGATCCACTACGGATATTGATTTGTTGGCGCAGAATATCAGCAATGAGACCGAAAAACTCACAGAGGCGTTTCACGACATATTTTCTTTGAATGCCGATGATCCGCTTCGGTTTGACCTGAACACGCTCCAGATTGTTCCAATTACAGAGTTTAAGAAGTACCACGGTGCAAGAGTCACGATCACGGCTTTTCTGGATCGAACGAGAATTCCTGTTTCTATCGATATCGGCTTCGGCGATACGATCTATCCGGGGAAGGTCGAGATGGATTTCCCCGTACTTTTGAGCGATGAACGCCCGCATGTATTTGCGTATTCGCTCTCAACGTCTGTTGCGGAAAAATTCGAGGCGATCGTGTCGCTCGCCTATGATAACTCTCGTTTCAAGGATTATTACGATATTTACGTCCTTTCCGAACGGTTTGATTTCGATGGGGAAGAATTGCGCGAAGCGTTGAAAGAAACCTTCGAACACAGAAAAACGTCAATGCGTGAGATCGTGGCGTTCGAGGATGGCTTTGCGGAAGAACCGCTTCGCAGATTGAGGTGGTACGCTTTTGTGAAGAAGAAAAGAGCGATGCTACCAGTCACTCTCGAGGAAGCGATTGAGCGCATACAGGCATTCCTTTCACCTGTTGCAGATGCGATAATCAATGAGGTGCAGTTCAATGCGAAGTGGGATCACACGGAACTGAAATGGATTGCTAACCGTTGACAAATGCTGAGCGCGTTATGAATGTGCCCGCCGATTTTGTCGGCGGGCACTGGTTATGTATTTACTAGTCCATCAAGCGGTGTTCGTGGTTGCCTTTGAGATATGTGCGGACGCTGCCGTTGAGAACGTGGTAGGCATACTCCAACGGATTGTTGTAGATCAGCCAGTCCAGCTCTGAGCGTTCAAACACGCCGATGTCATAAACGTCCTCGACGGCTTCGCAGTCGATTGATAACATTTTGTTATCAGCAAACCTGATCTCAACGCAGCATGTGTCCATATTAAACTCACTTTTTATGATCTTGCACATAATATAACCTCCTTGCATTGAAGCTTATTCTAATGTCCGTCATTCTAGTGTCCGTGTGGCAAAAATATGATAACGAAAAAGGTAAAGAAACGGTGTGTGGACAGCTGCGAATGGTAAATTGTTGAACTTCGTTCTAGTGTCCGGGTGATAACAAAATGATAACGGAAAGTCGCGTAAAATAGCGAGTAAGCCGCTGCAAATGGTTGTTTTTGGAACTCCGTTCTAGTGGGGGATGATAACAAGATGATAACAAACCGCATCTTTTCGTGCATTTTTGTTATCATTTGGCGCCTCAACGGTTTGCACATCGGAGAGCGAAAAACCCTGATTTTATGCGGATTTCCGGGCATTCTGCGACACTTCCCGGCACGCAAAAATACGTGGTTTTTCGCGTTCAGGTTCTAGTGTCCACTCCGGACGTGCGGGTTCAAGTCCCGCCTCGCGCACCAGACGCAAGATATCCGAACCTTCTTCTGATCGAAGACGGGTTCGGATATTTTCTTTTTCTTTCAGACGCGGACGAGTCAACGTTGATTACCGCTGGAGGAGAAAAGCGAATACAGAACGTGCGTTTGTATTAGCGGCGCAGAGAAAACTATTGACAGAACTGCCGCGGTTTTGTACATTGGATTTATAGTAAGCGCAGACTGGATTGATTATGTTGTATAGAAACAACTGCGTGATGTTTTGACGAAAGAAAGGTGCTGCGATGAAAGAAGAACGTACAGGCAACGGCAGAAAACGGCTGTACGGAATCGTGGGATTCGTTCTGCTGCTCCTGCTCGGCGCGGTGATCCACGCCTACGAAAAAGAATTCAGCCTGCTGATTCTGCAGGCGCTGGGCAGCCCCCTCGATCCGGACTGGACGCCGTTTGCAAACACGGCGCTGTTCGTGCTGCATAGCCTGCTCTATCTCGGACTGGCGCTGGCGTGGACGGCGTCCTGCCTGCGGCGGCTGCTGCCGTCGCGGGAGCGAACCTATGTGCTTGCCGCCGCGCTGTCCATGCTGCTGTTTTTGCTGCTGCGGACGGTCAAGTTCCGCATCGCAGACTACGACGAAACGCTGCAGCGCTACTGCTGGTACGCTTATAACATCCCGCTGATGCTCGGCACGACGCTGTTCATGATGACGGCGCTCCGCATCCGGCGGCAGGGAAAGCGCGGCCGCTTCGACGAGCGCTGGCTGTTCTTTCCGGCCCTGCTGCTGGCGCTGCTGGTGCTGACGAACGATCTGCATCAGCTCGCCTACCGTCCGGAACTGGTCGACGGGGAGTGGCTTCTGCACGACGCGAAGCACCGGTACGGGCCGGTCTACTACCTGTATTGGGCGTGGGTGGCGAGCTCCTTCGTGATCGGTCTTGTGACGCTGACGCGCGCACGGTGGAAGCTCCGCCGGAACGTCAGGGCGTTCGCGCCGTTCGGCGTGCTGCTGCTGTCTGCGTCCGGTCTGGCGCTGCAGATGGTGACGCCCAACCGCAGACCGCTGTTCGCGGTCGCGGAGCTTTCCGTGTTCTGCATCATCTGCATTTTCGAGCTTTGCATTCGCTACCGCATGATTCCATCCAACGAGCGCTACGGCGATTTCTTCGCTTCTTTGCAGTTTCCGGCGGTCATCACCGACCGGGATCTGCGTCCGGTATACGCGACGGCGGACAACGTTGACGCGCAGCGCGAGCAATTGTCCGAGGCGCTGCAAGCACCGGTGCGACTGGACGAGGATACCCGCATGCTCGGGCAGCGGCTCGGCGCGGCGTGCGGCTTTTATATCGAGGACGAGCGCGAGCTACACCGCATGAACGATCGGCTGGAGGAGGCGAACGAGCTGCTTGGCTCCGAAAACGAGCTGCTCGCCGCCGAGAACGAGCTGCGCGCGCAGAAGGCGCAGGTCGATTCGCGCAACCGCGTCTATACGCGGATCGCCGAACGGATGTATCCCGCGCAGCGTCGCGTCGCGGCGCTTCTGGCGGAGGCAGATCCGCAGGACGCGTCGTTTTCCAACGTGATGGCGCGGGTCGGCGTGATCAACGCCCATATCAAACGCGCGACCAACCTCCTGCTGGCGGACGAAACCGTGAAACAGCGGGAACTGGCGCTGGCGCTGGAGGAATCCTGCCGCTATCTGGGCTATTGCGGGGTGCGCGCATCCGTCGCACGCTCTGCCGCGGAAGACGACCTGATCGACCGTGACACCGCCTTTGCGCTGCTGGAGAGCTTCGAGCTTTTGATCGAACCGCTGATCGGAAGACTGTCGCTGCTCTTTGTATCGCTGGACGGCGGCTTGCGCCTGCATATCGACTGCGCGCCGCCGGATTCTCTGCCCGAAACGCCGCTGCCCGCGCAGATTGCGCAGACGGAGGACGGGTGGCAGATTCGGATCGCCGCGCCTGCGGAGGAAGGAGGCACGAAGCGATGAGTACGTTTGAACAAGTCGCCAATCAAGGGGTGGGGCATGTCCTGTTTGTTATCATTCTGCTGCTGCTTGTTTGGGCGCTGTACCTGTGTGTTTTGACGGTCTCGTGCCGATGCGGCTGGGCGGCTGTAACGGGCGCAGTCGTTCTCCTGATCGTCGGTGCGGTTCTGTTCTGTATCCTGCTGGACGGTATTTTCCTGGCGCTGTATATGCACGACGTTTACGGCGCGCGACCGCGCGACTGGCCGGAAATGGTCAAGACGCTTTACCGCCTGCCGTGGCTGATGATTGCGCTGGGCGAGCTGGTCTACGGCGCGCTGTGCGCCCTCCTCAGCGCTTTCTGCCTGCGCCACAGCCGCACGCACGTCTCCGAGCGGTCCGTCAAGCAGATGCTGGACCTTCTGCCGATGGGCGTCTGCATTTCCGACGCGGAGGGCACGGTCCTGCTTTCCAACCTCAAAATGACGCAGATTGCGCAGAAGCTGACCGGCATGCCGCTGAATCGCTACGACCGCCTCATGGACGCCATCAGCGCGGCAAGCGAGCCGCAGGGCGACGAGTTGCTGCTGGCGGATCAGGACGGGGAAGCGCTGCTCTTTTCCTGCAAAACGATCCATGCGGACGGACGGGAATACAAGGAAATAACCGCGACGGACGTGACCGAGCGCTACCGTATCACGAAGGAGCTGCTCGCCAACAATCGCCGCCTGAAGGATATCCAGCTCCGCATCAAGACCTATCGCGTCGAATCGTCCGACCTGCTCTTCTCGCGGGAGCTGCTGCACGCCCGCACGACGGTGCACGACGAGGTCGGGCATATCCTGCTGCGCACGGCGCGGTATCTGTCGAATCCGTCTGAGGAGGAAGCGGCGCAGCTTCTGACGCTGGTGCGGAACACGAATGAAATGCTGCTGCGCGAGGCAGAAACGCCGGACGAGATCGACCCATGGCAGCGCGCGCTGTCTTCGGCGGAGGGCATCGGCGTTCTCGTTGCCTGCGAGGGCTTGCCGCCCGAGGAAGGGCAGCTTCGTGCGCTTGCGGCGCAGGCGCTGCGCGAATGCGCTGCCAACACGATCAAACACAGCGGCGGCGAACGCCTGTCCGTGCGCTTTTCCGGTGAAGACGACGACTGGCGTATGACGCTGGAAAACGATACGGCGGGGCCGGCAGCGGGCGTCGCGGAAAGCGGCGGTCTGCTCTCTCTGCGCCGCGCTGCGGAGCAAAACGGCGTCCACATGACGCTCGCGACGCAGCCTCGTTTCACGATTACGTTAAGCGCATAAAAACTATCCTTTCGGGTAGCGACAAATAATTTATCGCTATGGTATACTATTCCTGTATAAGTATACCATAGCGCTTTTTGCGAAAAGGGGAGAAAACATGACTTCCGAACGAATCTATACCGTCGTTGTGGCGGATGATTTTCGCATATCGCGGAGCTTTTTTGAACTCTATATCGGGCAGGCGGCGCGCTATCGGCTGGTCAAGTCCTTCCATACGGCGCAGGAGACGGTGGATTGGTGCCTGAAGAACGACGTCGATCTGCTGATTCTCGACGTGCTGATGCGCGAGGGCATCGACGGCTTGACGGCGGCGCAGCAAATCAAGGAGGCAAAGCCTGAGATCAGCATTATCCTCGTCACCTCCACGGCGGAGGCGGATTGGGAAAAGCGCGCGCAGGAGATTGGCGTGGACGGCTTCTGGTACAAGGAGTATTCCGAAACGAGCCTGCTGGAGCTGATGGACGAGGTCATGGCGGGCAAGACGGTTTTCCCGGGGCAGACGCCGCAGCTCAATCTCGGCAACGCCAGCCGCGAGCAGTTCACCGAGCGCGAGCTCGACGTGCTGCGCGAGCTGACGCAGGGCAAGAGCAACGAGGAGATCGCGCAGGCGCTCGGCATCTCGCTCAACGGCGTCAAGTTCCATATCAAGAACCTGCTGGAGAAGACCGGCTTCTCCAACCGGCTGATGCTGGTCGTGCACGCGAACGCCTGCGGCATCGTCTCCGGTCGCAGCATCGTGCGGAAGGAGAATTGACGGCGTCATGCGCAAACTGTCTGCGTCATTGCGCGGAAATCGGCGTAAAAGCTCCCACTATGTCATTGCGAGGAGCGAAGCGACGTGGCAATCCGTGCGTCGCAGAAATGGCATCTCTGCCGTACGATAAACAATTCTCATGACAGCCGGAAATAAATCGGCAGGCAGTTCATCTGATATGAAAACGTCAACAACGATACGGACAAATTGCCACGGCTCCTGCAGAGCCTCGCAATGACGCAGTTGAAAAAGCTTTCTTTTCTTTCCCGTTCGTCGTTTTTTGCGGGACGGCGTTCCCGCGTAACGATATAAAATTTATATGAAAGGGAGAAACCAACGAATGAAAAAGCGACTTCTATCCATTCTTCTGGCGGTCGTACTGGTTCTGTCTCTGCTGCCGGTGATATCGGTCTTTGCGGCAAGCTACGATCTGATCATCTGCGGCATCGAGGTCACCGACGCCAACAAGGACAACATCCGCGGCGACGGTCATTTCAAATTTGATCCGTCGACCAAAACGCTGACCGTCTCCGGTGACACGAGCTACGCCGGCGGCATCGTGATCGACAACGGCATCGACGGACTGACCATCAAGTCCAGCGGCACCAACGTCAAGATCACAGCGAGCGGCAACGACGTCGTCTTCTCCAGAGGCGCTTCCCTGACCTTCAAGGACGCGCACATGAACATCGAGTGCTACGCTTCCGGCTGCGCCGCAGTCTCTATGGGCGCAAGCACCAGCGGCACGAAGACGCTCAGCTTCAACAACTGCGACATGTTCTGCTATACCAACAGCGAGGAAGCTGCCCTTTGGGGCGATACCCGCGTGATGCTGGACGTGAACAATTCCAGCCTGAACGTACAGGGCGCGCATAAGGCAGTCGATGGTTTTAAGGGCGGCATCAAGCTGACCCGCTGCTACGTCGACATGCCCGAAGACGCCATCTATGACGGCGACGCCATCCTCGATTCGTCCAGAATGGTCGCCGCGCATATCAAGATCTTCCGCGGCGAGAAGTATCAGCTCTGGATCGACGGCACGCAGGTCGACGGCACGAACAAGACCGACGTCCTCGGCGACGGCAGATTCAGCTATGACGATTACTCCAACACGCTGACCGTCAAGAAGGCGACCAGCGGCTCGGATCCGTACAAGTTCTCCGGCAACGAACCTACCATTAAGAGCCGGATCGACGGCCTGACGGTCACGACCGACCCTTATGACGACAACCAGATCACTCTGCAGAGCAACGCGGAGGCGGTCATCGAGTCGATCAACGCCGATCTGAACATCAACGGCGCAAACCTCAAGCTGATCGTAAAGAACAATAATAACGCCTGCGTCTACATGGACGCCACCTCGGTCAAGAAGACGCTGTCGATCGAGTACAGCGACCTCGTGCTCAAGGGCGATTACGGCCTCGCCGGCGAAACCACCGCGGCGCTCCTCATCAACGAATCCACGGTCGACGCCGACAACAACAAGGGCGGCGTCTGCTCCTTCTACAAGGGTATCCAGCTCCAGAACTGCGCGATCTCGGTGCCGGAGAAGGGCTACATTGACAGCAGCAGCGGCGAAATCAGAGACGAAGCGACCCACGATCTTGCGCTGCACGTCCTGATCGAGCCGACCTACGGCTTTAAGGTCGGCGGCAAGGAGGTCACCAAGGGCAACGCGAGCGATATCCTCGGCGACGGCGCGTTCTCCTATGACGACGACAGCAGAACGCTGACGATCAAGGGCAACTACAAGGGAAGTGTTCCGGCGGTCAATAACCTCTGGGTCTCCAACCTGCACATTAATATCGCGAACGACGTCACGCTGGAAAACACCTCCGGCAACGATCCCGTTCTCCGTCTGCGCCGCCATACCATTCTCGAGGGCAGCGGCAAGCTGACCCTGAAGGCGGACAGCGGCTTCGGCATTTACGCCTTCAACGAGGAAGCGGAGTATAAGACCCGCGTCATTCTGAAGAACGTTGATCTGACTGTCAACGCCAAATACGGCATCTACGCCGGCAACAGCGGCAAGCCGACGCTGGAGATCACCGAGTCCGAGGTCAAGGTCAATGCTACGGAGGAAGGCATTGTCGGCTTTACCGAGATCACGCTGACCTCCTGCGGCATTCTCAATCCCGCGGGCGGCAAGATCGAAAACGGCGCAATCGTCAAGGCGGACGGCAGCAAGGCGCTCAACGTCGTGATCGGTCTCGGCTCCTCGACCCTTTACGATCTGTGGATCAAGAACGAGCAGGTTTCCGACTTCAACAAGGACGCCCTCGCAGGCGGCGCGGCGGTATACGATCCCGCCACCAAGACGCTGACAGTCAAGGGCGATATCAAGACCGGCGCAGGCCCCGCGATCCGCAGCGCGATCGACGGCCTGACCGTCAAGATGGACAAGGACGCCGTTCTCGCCTCCGAGGTCGACGGCACCGCGCTCCGCTTTGAGGCGAGCGCGACCATCACCGGCTCCGGCAAGCTCTCTACTGCACAGTGCAACACCGCCATCGACGTTACTGCGGGCACGCTGACGATCGACAACGCGAATATCAACGCGGCCGGCGGCTACCTCGGCATCATCGGCAACACCACGGCGGATCTCGTCATTAAGAACTCCACCGTCAGCGCGAGCGGCGGCAATCAGGCGATCGGCAGCTTCAAGAGCATCACGCTCGATAACTGCCGCATTGAAACGCCCGCGGACGGCAAGGTCGAAGGCGGCAACATCGTTTCCGGCGGCGCGACCGCAAAGAGCGTCGTGATCGTTCCGGGCACGCCCGCTCCGGTCACGAAATACGATCTGTGGGTCGACCATGAGTGGGTGACCTCCAAGAACGCTGCCGACATTCTGGGCAACGGCGTGTTCGCTTTCGACGAGGCAAGCAAGACGCTGACGATCAGCGGCGATTATTCTTTCCATACCACAGAGCACGATCATGGTGAAAATTACGGCATCAGCAGCGACATCGACGGCCTGACGATCAAGGTCGCGAAGG
This sequence comes from Oscillospiraceae bacterium, assembly GCA_017429835.1. Taxonomy (GTDB): domain Bacteria; phylum Bacillota; class Clostridia; order Oscillospirales; family Oscillospiraceae; genus JAZOXB01. The sequence goes on along the minus strand of JAFROD010000048.1, from coordinate 815 downwards.
ATTCCACCCTGTCGGGCGCCTACATTTCCATTTCTTTGAGCGGCAATACGACCATCACCGGCCCCGGCAAACTGATGATTCCGCAAAGCGCCTGCGACATCAATTTCAATGGCGGCGGCAATGCGGTCACGCTGACGATTGAAAACGCCAACATGGAGATCAGCAACGCCATCCGCGGCTCTGATCAGAAGGAAAAGCTTGTGATCAAGAACTCCAACATCGTATTCACCAGATTGAGCACCGTCGGCGTCGTCGGCTTTAAGGACGGCATTACGCTGATCGACTGCGAAATTGTCAAGCCCGTCGGCGCAGTAATCAAGGACGGTGCGATCATGCTCGGTGACGAGGCTGCGCAGCAGCTCGAGATCAAGGCCAGCAAGCCCGTCGAGCTTGTCAACCCGTTCGTGGACGTACAAAAGACCGACTATTTCTACGACGCGGTCCTGTGGGCGTATTATCACACCCCGCAGGTCACGAACGGCCTCGACGCGACGCACTTCGGCCCCTACGCCACCTGCACGAGAGGTCAGATCGTGACGTTCCTGTGGAGAGCATTGGGCGAGCCGGCTCCCACTCTCACGGTCAATCCCTTCGTGGACGTAAAGGAAAGCGACTATTATTACAAGGCAGTTCTCTGGGCGGTCGAAAAGGGCGTCACCAAGGGCACCGACGCAACGCACTTCGCGCCGAACGCCTACTGCAAGCGTGAGCATGCGGTGGCATTCCTGTACCGTGCGGCAGGCGAGCCGTCCTACACCATGACGAGCAATCCGTTCGTCGACGTCAAGAGCGGCGCGTACTACTACGACGCAGTC
>JAFROD010000047.1 GCA_017429835.1 Oscillospiraceae bacterium | reverse complement strand
CTGTTCTATTAACACGGGCGATGCAGGCGGCTATCATATCGACGACTTTTTCATGCGGGAAGTGCCGGAGGACAACCTGCTGGAGGACGGTTCCTTTAACCTTGCCATGACGCCGATAACGGACGGCACGCTTCCGAGCGTGGGCGTATGGACCTCTATGTCCTGGGCATCCGCGATCGAGGAGGAGGAAAACGCACATTCCGGCGCAAACCTTGCCAATTTGATCTACAACGCGCCCGGGCTTGCTGCGGGAGAGTACCCGACGTTCTATCAGGATGTCGACGTTGAGCAGGACACGATTTATCGCCTGACCTTCTATGCCAAGTGCTGGACGCCCGCCGGTTCGCCGATCCAGCCACTCTACTACGGTCTGCGCAATGCCCTGACGGATGTGTGGACACCGGTGCGGCAACTTTCTGTGGATAATCTGACGAACAGTTATCAGAAGATTACCCTGCTGTTTGATTCGCAGCAAATGACACGTGTACGCATTTTCGCTTTTACGGTGTCTATCGCTACGCAGGAATACGGCGGCTACCATTTGGATGATTTCAAACTGGTCAGACTCTGCGACGAGGCAGACTGCCCGCATGAATATGCGGTGGTTGCCACTGCGCCTACCTGCACCGAGGCAGGTAACACCGGTGATACCTACTGCCTGATTTGCGGTGTAAAGATCGCAGAAGGCACGGTCATTCCTGCCACCGGACATACGCCTGGCGAGCCAGTTAAGGAGAACGAAGCCGCTGCAACCTGCACCACCGCCGGCGGTTACGATACTGTCACTTATTGCACTGTCTGCGAGGCGGAGATCAGCCGTGAGCATACTGACATTCCTGCCACCGGTCATACGCTCGGCGAGCCGGTTAAGGAGAACGAAGTCGCCGCGACCTGCACCACCGCCGGCGGCTACGACACCGTCATCTACTGCACAGTCTGCAAGGCGGAAATCAGCCGCGTCCATACCAACATTACGGCACTCGGTCACGATTACGAACTTACCGCTTGGAACTGGACCGGTGTAACAGGTGCAACAGCAGTTTTCACCTGCAAAAATGACGCAAGCCATATCGAAACGATAGAGGCGACGATTACCAGTGTCCGCACCGAACCGACGGCAGAAGAAAACGGCAGCGTGGTCTATACTGCGAGCGTTACCTTTGAAGATAAGACATATACCGACACCAAGACCGAGATTCTCCCGGCAACCGGTCACGATTACGTACTGAGCGGCTGGGACTGGACGGACTACACTACAGCCACTGCGACCTTCACTGACAACAACGGCGGCGATCCGATCACAGTGGTCGCAGACATCACGAGCGAGCGCACCGAGCCGACCTGCGAAGAAGTGGGCAAGATCGTCTACATCGCGACCGTCATCTTCGACGGCAAAACCTATACGGACACCAGGACCGAGCCCCTGGCAGCGCTTGGCCATCACTGGTATGAACCGACCTACACCTGGACAGATGATAACAGCAGCGTGACTGCGGCTCGTGTCTGCGAGCGGGACGAAAGCCACGTCGAGACCGAGACCGTGAGCACGACCGGCGAGATCACGAAGCCGGCGACCTGCACGGCAAAGGGCGAAACGACTTACACGGCGACCTTCGAGAATCCTGCGTTTGCAGCGCAGACCAAGACAGTCGCAGATGTGGAGCTTGCCGACCATACGCCCGGCGCGCCGGTCAAGGAGAACGAGACTGCGCCGACCTGCACCGAGATCGGCGGCTATGACTCCGTCGTATACTGCTCTGTCTGCGGCGCGGAGCTGAGCCGCGAACATACCGATTTGGAAGCGACCGGACACGATTGGAACGAGCCGACCTACGTCTGGGCGGAGGATAACGGCAGCGTGACCGCGACGCGCGTCTGCAAGCGCGATGCAAGCCACATAGAAACAGAGAAAGGGAACACGACCTCCGAGGTGACCAAGGTAGCGACCTATGAAGAAGAGGGTGAGATCACCTATACCGCGACGTTCGCCAATCCTGTGTTTGCAGTGCAGACCAAGAAGGTCGCAACACCGAAACTGGTCAAGCCCGATCTGAGCAATCCCTTCACCGATGTGAAGGACAGCGATTACTTCTATGACGCGGTGCTGTGGGCGTTCAATAACGGCGTCACGACCGGCCTCGATGATACCCACTTCGGCCCCTACGCCACCTGCACCCGCGGTCAAATTGTGACCTTCCTGTGGCGCGCATTGGGCGAGCCCGCGCCCACGATCACGAAGAACCCGTTCGTGGATGTGAAGGAAAGCGATTATTATTACAAGGCAGTTCTTTGGGCGTATGAGAACGGCGTGACCACCGGCACGGACGCAACGCACTTCGCACCCGGCGACTTCTGCAAGCGTGAGCACGCGGTGGCATTCCTGTATCGCGCAGCAGGTAAGCCTGCCTACACGAACAAGACCAACCCGTTCACCGACGTGTCGAGCAGCGCGTATTACTATGATGCGGTGCTGTGGGCAGTCGAAAAGAACATCACGAAGGGCATCGACGCGACGCACTTCGGCCCGTCGAACTCCTGCCAGCGCTGCCAGATCGTGACCTTCCTGTACCGCTTCATGAATCCGTAATCTGTATCGCAAATGAAATGCAAGCCATAGCGCATAAACTTGAGAAGCAGCGGAAATACCGGTGCTTGCAAAGGTCAGTCGCGCCCATTGGAGTACGGGCGCAATGTTCTTCGGCTGACCGGAGCGAAAACCGATATATCTGCTCTTTAGGGCGATCGGGGATTTCCCGATTTCCCGCATAAACCAAAGCCACCACTTGTGGGCGCCCGCAAGTGGTGGTACTATTTTTCAGTGTCATTTTTTATGGGTTTCGTCTTGGGCAAGCTGGGCATCTCGGGGTACAAAATCCCATCGATGCGGCTTGTTAGGGCATCGCCCTAAGACCTTCTTTGCGGACTTTTCAAATCCGCAACTACGCACCTTACCGGCGCTCAACGGAAAAGTTTATCTTCAAAATTGCGGAAGCGGCTCTCGGAAAAATCTCCGGGAGCCGCGTTCATTTTCAGCGGCTTTCGATGTCGCGATCTTTGTGCGGCGGCGAAATATTTTTCTGCTCGCCGAGAATTTCATCGACGATTCTTTTGCACACGACAAGCTCGTGCTGTTCGCCTTTGATTCCGTGGAGTTCGCGATACCAGGCGTCTTTTTTCTCGGCGAGCTGCTGATACTCCGCGGATAATTCTTTCACGGACGGCAGCTTGCTCAGACCGGTTTCGTCGAAAAATCGCTTCGCCGCCTTATGCGCTTCGATCTCGTCGGCGTGGGCGGCGTAGAACTTTTTTGCGTAGCCTTTGGCGCGGTATTCGGAATAAACCGTTTTGGTTTTCGTGTAGTTTATCAGCTGCGTTTTCAGGCGGCTGATCTCCTTCATCCGCGCTTCGGCGTCGCGGATCTGACTGCGAAGGTTGGAAACTTTTTGTGAGGAATCGGATGCTTTCGCGGACAATTCGTTGTAGTCTACAAGTCCGTGTTCCTTCAAATACAGCATCGCCCGCGCCATCTGCGTGAGATTAAAATGCTTCGCCCAGTTTGCGTAGCCCGGACCTTTTCCTGCGTCGAGCGCCGCCTGAATGTCGATCAAGAGACTCGGGGCTTTTGGCGCGGGAACGATTCGTTTCTTCTTCGGAATATGCGGCGGCAACCGCCCCTCAATGATTGCGCGGATCTCGTCCTCGGTATAACCCTTCCCGAGCGAGTTCATCCGAACGTTTTTCTTGAAATTCGGATGCGACAGCGTGATGTGCGCGCCGATTTTTATTGTGAAGCCGTTGCGCTGCAGCCGCGACAAAAAATCTGAAAAGTCGGTCGGCTTTTCAGATAAAACATCGTCGATCGCTTCACGAACGAAGCCGCGGTTTGTCGGCCTGCGGCTGCCTTCCTCACCCTTCCATTTGTTATAGGACAGCGAGAATCTGCTTTTCGGGTTTTCGATCACGGAGAGTCCGTGTTCCAGACAAATCATATCGCTGAGCCGGCGAATGGCACGACCGGTTTTTCGGAAGTCGCGGAACTTCCGGGTGCAGTCAAGCGTCGTCGAATTCCAGATGATGTGGTTGTGAATGTGCTGCTTGTCCGTGTGCGTTGCGACGAGGAAGGCATGCCTCCCTTTGAGGAATCTGGATGCCAATTCGTAGCCGACCTCGTTCGCTTCAGCCGGGGTGATCTCTCCTGGTTTGAAGGACTGCCGCACCTGATAAGCGAGCACGTCGTGCTGCTTCCCGGATTGGTATATCGGATTGCGGCCGGTTTTTTCAGCGTAAATTGTTTTGGAAAAAGCGAACTCGGCGTCGGCAAGCTCCGGGCAGCACTCGAAGCAAGAAACGTATTCGTAGTTTTCTGTTTTCTCCGGGTCGATTGCATAAGAGACCCTCTCATACAGACTTTGCGAGACGGT
>JAFROD010000046.1 GCA_017429835.1 Oscillospiraceae bacterium | reverse complement strand
GCTCGTCACGGTGCTGTGGCGTTACGAAAACAGCCCGAAGGAGGGCAAAAACGAGTTCGTTGACGTGAAGGCGGGCGACTGGTATGAAGAAGCCGTCGCATGGGCGGCGGAGCACGGCATCGTCACGGGCGTCGGCAACGGAAAGTTCGATCCGAACGGGAAGATCACCCGCGAGCAGATGGCGGCAATCCTGTACCGCTACTCCGAGTATAAGAAGTTCGACACGAGCGCAAAGGGCGATTTCAGTCCCTTCCCCGACAAGGAGAAGGTGAGCGCCTGGGCGAAGGACGCCTACGGCTGGGCGGTCGGCGCGGGACTGATCACGGGCAACGTCATCAATGGCAGGACGCTGCTCGACCCGCAGGGCAATGCGACGCGCGCACAGGTTGCGACGATCCTCATGCGCTTTATCAAGAATATCGTAAGGCCGGAGATCACAATCGTTTCCAACTGATGATGAAGAATCAAAACAGCCGCGCTGTGGTTTTCCACAGCGCGGCTGTTTTATGCAAAGAATCAGAACGCCCAGTTGCCCTTGCGGAAGATCGGAACGGTCTTGCCGTCGCGGGTGATCGCGTCGATGTTCAGATCGGCAGAGCCGATCATGAAGTCTTCGTGGATCATGGAGTCGTTGATGCCGAACGCGCGGCACTCCTCGAGGGTGTACTTGTCGAAGTCTTTGATCGTGTCAGCAAATCCCATGCCGAGCGCGAGATGGCAGGCGGCGTTCTCGTCGAACAGGGTCTCGTAGAACAGAAGACCGGAATTCTGGATGGGGGAGTCGTAGGGAACAAGCGCGCATTCGCCGAGGTAGGCAGCGCCTTCGTCCATGGAGATCAGCTTTTTCAGCAGTTCCTCGTTCTTTTCCGCGTGGACTTCGACCGCCTTGCCGTTTTCAAAGCGGACGGAGAAGTTCTCAATGAGCTGTCCCTGATAGGAAAGGGGCTTCGTGGAGTAGACGATACCCTCTGCCTTGCCGCGCATCGGAGAAATGAAGCATTCCTCGGTGGGAATGTTCGGGTTAAAGAAGACGCCCCTGAGGGAGGTCTCGCCGCCGCCCTTGAATTCCGCCTGCGGGATCATGCCGACGCGCAGATCGGTGCCGTTGCTGCTCTTGTAGACCAGCGTTTCGATGCCGAGACTGTTCAGATACGCGCAGCGTTTCGAAAGGTCTTCGTTATGCGCGTTCCACGCGGCGACGGGGTCGTCGTCCACACGGGAAGCGGCGAGGATCGCTTCCCAGAGCTTTTCGATCGCCTGTCCCTTGCTGAGCTTCGGGAAGAGCTTTTTCGCCCACGCCGCGCCGGGCACGGCGGCGATACACCACTGATACTTGTTCTCGATCTGATCGCGGTAGGGCTTGATGACCTTGTAGCGCGACTGTTGCGCCTTCGCCATCTTCTCCTGGTTGACGCCCTTCAGACCGTCGGGGTCCTCGGAGACGAGGTAGATGCGGCAGGGGATTTCGTCGAGATAGTGCTTCCAGCGGGCTTCTTCCCAATCGGCGACCGTGCCGAGATTCTTCTGGCTGCGCCAGCGGATCTGAATCTTGTCCAGCGGCTGGTAGCTCCAATCCACGACGACGCGCTTTGCGCCGGCGCGGTAGCATTCCTCCACGACCATTTTAACGAATTCGGGCTGATCGAGCTCGGCGGCGACAAAGACCTCCTGCCCTTTCTGAACGTTGATGCCGACCGTGGCGATCAGCTTTGCATAACTGCGAAGTACGGTTTTTTTCATGGGAACCTCCTTGAAGTTGAATTCCACGTTATTATATCAGACATTTTTCCACTTTTCAATATTGCAATGCACGGTCAAAACGAGTAGAATAGTAGAAAATCGGAAAAAGGATCGGAACCGGATGAATCTGAACACCGTAGATTTTGAAGAACTGCTGCGCATCGGCGCCGGAAAAGAGCTGTACCGCGGCGCGGATGGGCGCATCCTGTTGGAAGAGGAACAGGACGGCTTCTGCGTCCTGATGTCGGATATCCTCGACGGAAAAACGCTTTTGGAGCGCCTGCGCGCCTTGCAGCTTCCGCCATTTTCCCTTGCGACGGTGAAGAGCGTGGACGCGCGGCGCGCGCTGGAGCGCGAATACGGCTTTGACGGCTGCAACCCCTGCACGCAATGGGTCTACTGCCTGCCGGAGCCGCCGCAGTATCCCGCCTGTGACATCCGCCCGCTGACCGCGGACTATGCGGAGACGGCGGGGGAGCAGTACCATCAGAATTTCGACTACGTGCGCGATCGGATTGCGGCGGGGAAGATGTGGGGATTGTTCGAGGATGGAACGCTTGCCGGCTTCATCGGCGTCCACACGGAGGGCGCGATGGGTATGCTGGAAATCTATCCCGCGTACCGCAAACGCGGCTATGGCTATGCGCTGGAGGCGTTTTTGATCGGGCGTCAGATGGAGACCGGCGCGACGCCCTATTGCCACGTGATCGACGGCAACGACGCGTCCGTCCGCCTGCAAAAGAAGCTCGGACTGCAAAAAGCCGACCTGCCAGCGATCTGGTGCTGGAAAGAAAATGACGATATGGTGCAGATGACCTGAGATGCGGTCGTCTGTTTTGGAGGATACGATGAAAAAGACTGTTGCTTTTCTGCTGATCGCCGCGATGATCGTCTGCCTGTTTGCGGGCTGTAAGGGCGAAGCGGAACCTGTCGCGTCCACCGTTGCGACGAGCGCGTCTGTGGAAACTTCGGCTCCCACCGAAGCGCCGTCGATCTCGCCTTACGCGGACTACGGCGCGTGGCAGGTTGCGCTGCTCACGGAAGAGAGTACCGTTGCCGATCAATCCTGCAGCCGGATCCTCTTTGACGCAGGCAAAGCGTGGTGCGAAGCGCACGGCGTCGGTTTCAGGCACTACGCCGCGGCGGAGCGCACGAAAGCGGAACTTGTCGCGCTGATCGACCTCGCCGTTTCGGACGGCAGCGACGTTCTCATTCTGCCGGACTGGTCGCTTACCGACGCCATTAAGGATACGGTGGGGAAATACCCGGACGTCCGTTTCGTTCTTTTCGATATGTACCCCAACGAATTCGGCAGAGACTACGCTCTGCCGGCAAACGTCTGCACCGCGGTTTATCGGGAGGAGGTTCTCGGGTTTATGGCGGGCTTCGCGGCGGTGATGCTCGGCTATCGCCATTTGTCTTTCGTGGGTACCAAGAAAGCCGCTCCCGTCACGCGTTACGGCTACGGCTTTGCGCAGGGCGCAGCCGCTGCCGCGCTTGAGCTCGGCACGGAGAAAGAAATCGCGGTCGAGTTCGCTTACGCCAACACGACCGCCGCCGATCCCGCTGTCACGGCCTTTATGGACGACATGTTCCGCAACCGCGGCGTCGAGCTCTGTTTCGTTTGCGGCGCCGATATCGCGGGCGCCGTCTGCGAAGCGGCAAAGAATGCTTCGAGCGGCAAGGTTATCGGCACGGACGTCGATATGGCGCTGATATTAGAGCCGATCTACGGGGAAGGCGTCACAGCGACCTCCGCCGTGAAGAACTATGCGGCGACGGTGCAGACTCTTTTGAGCGACATCATTGAAAAGAATATGTGGCGCAGCTATTCCGGGCAGACCCATGTCGGCGGTATTGTTTCCGGAAAAGACCTCGACGCGAACGCCGTCGGGCTTGCGCCTTCCACCAGGTACGCCGACGGCAAGTTTTCCGAGGAGGACTACGCCGCGCTCGTCGCCGCGCTGTATGCCGGGGACTACGTCGTTTCCGACGACACCAAGAATCCGCCGAAGGTCGCGATCGCGGTCAACTATCTCGGCAATATCAAATGAACGAAGAAACGCCTCCGGGAAAACCGGAGGCGTTTCGTTATAGTATCACGCGCCAGGCGGCGATCAGACGGTCGAGCGACCACGCGGCGTTGGCGGGACTGGTGGAGGGGAGCTGCTGCGCGGAAAGCCCCGTCTGAGGGGCGATATAGCGCGCAAAGTATTTCATCGAGGTCGCGCCGTTGCAGAAAATGCGTTCGATCGGCGCATGCTCCGTAATGACGCGGACGTCGTTCGCGACGGCGTCGCGGATACTGCTGTCGGACGAGCCGACGATCGTGCAGCTTCCGATGCAGTCCCAGAGGGCAAAATGATGTGACAGGATCAACGCTTTCTTTTCCTCGACCGTTTTCGGCAGTGGAGCGTCGGTCAGCGCGGCGATCACCTGCCAGAAGCGGTTTTGCGGGTGACCGTAGAAGAACATCGCCTCGCGGGATTTGACGGACGGGAACGAGCCGAGGATCAGCACGCGCGACTGCCCGTCGAACAACGGCGGGATCGGATGCACTTGTTTCTGCGCCTGCGCCATAAGCATTCCTTCTTTCTATCCGTATTCTATCCGAGTTTTTTCCTCCTGTCAAATGAAATGCCGCGCAGCCACTGCCGATCCCGCGCAGAAAGCGCGTCGGAAAGCAGAAAAAAGCCGAGCAAAAGCAGAAAAAAGACGACGCTTCGCGTTACTGCGCCGCGCAGCAGCGCGGACGGCAGTGCGGCGCAGAGCAGGCACGACAGCGGGCGGAAAAAATCGGAAGCCTGCGGCTGATGTCCGGAGATCAGAAGCAGTCGGCGCAGACTGAGGAAGAGATTGATCGCGTGCGTCACGACGAAGCTGAACAGATAGCCGCCTACGCCCCACCGGGGCAGAAGCGCAAGGAGCAGAATTACGTCGAGCAGGGAGGTGACGGTGTTGTAGCGCACGCAGCTAACCTGCTGCGCAAGCCCTTTGAGCATGCCGTCCGTGATCGCGTCCAGATAGAGCATCAGCGCCGCCGGCGCGAAGCAGCGCAGATAATACCCTGCGTCCGGACTGCCGTAGACTGTCTGCCCGAGCGCGTCCGCGTTGAGAAAAAAGAATCCGGCGGCTGCGGCGGAGAACAGCGCGGTCATCCGCAGGCATTTATCCGTAAGATCGACGATCCGAAGGCTGCGCCCCATGGCGCGGCAGCGCGACAGCTCCGGTACGAGCAGATCGGAGACGGCATACAGCACGGCGGCGGGGAACATCAGCACGGGAAACACCATGGCGTGGATCGTTCCGTAGTCCGCCAACGCCTGTTCCGTTCCGGCATACCGCGCAAGTCCGAAGGGAATGAGAAAATGCTCCGCTGCAGTAAGCCCTGCGCGCAGCACGTCGTTCAGCGCAAGCGGTACGCAGAGCTGCCGCAGCCGTCGGCGCATGTCCGCGCGGCTGCCGGCAATCGGCTCGGCGCGCGTTTGCCTGCGGTAGAGGAAAAACAGCAGGAAAAAATCAAAAACACTGCCGAGCCCGCTTCCCAAAAGAATCGCACAGCAGGCGCGCGCAAGGTCGTCCTTCGCCCAGAAGACCAACATACCGACTGTCAGCAGCACGGAGATCAGCCGCTCGGCGATCTCGACGCCGACCATCTGCCGAATGCGCGAGCAGGCGGTGAAGTAGCCGGTCATGATACCGCACAGGCAGGAAAACGGCAGAAACAGCCCCATTACTTGCAGGGCGGGCACCGTGCGAAGATCGCGCAGAAGGATTGACGCGATCGGCGCGGAGAGGAAGCACAGCGCAGCGCCTGCCGCGCCGCTGACGAGCACGCCCCAACGCAGAGAGGTTCTCATTGCCAGACGGACGCCGCCGGAGCGGCGATGCCCGAATTCCTCCGCGGTCAGACACATGGACGCGACGCGAATGCCGCCCGTTCCGGCGAGCATGGCGAACATGCCGACGGTATAGATGAGCTGCAGCAGCCCCAGACCTGCCGCACCGATCCGGTCGGTCAGAAAGACGTTGAAGCCGATGGAGATCAGCCGCAGCAGCAGATTGACGGCGGTCAGCAGCAGCGCGCCGCCTAAGATAGAACTCCGTTTTGCCACGGCATCACCCCTATGGGAGTATATAGAACTCCCTGCCGCAACATGTGCGGCAGGGATTCGTTTATTTTCCGTTCAGAGAGGTTTCGATCAGCCGGTCGCCCTCGTAGCGCAGCTTCAGGGAGAAGAACGGCGCGCGTTCTTCCATCATGCGCAGGAAGATTTTATCGCCCTCCCACTGCGGGAGTTGGGCGAAACGTCCCTTCGGCACCCATTCAAGCGCGCCCTCGTCGCAGTCGCGCAGCGTGCCGGAAAAGCCCGTGGCGTGGAAGAGGTGCATGTATTCGCCCTCCCAGCGGTCGGAGAGGAAGGTAACGATCCCGCAGTAGCGCCAGTCGGTCAGCGTCAGTCCGGTCTCTTCCAGGACTTCGCGCTTGAGACAGTCCTCCGGACTCTCGTTTTCTTCAAACTTGCCGCCGATTCCGATCCACTTGTCGCGGTTGAGATCGTTCTCTTTTTTGATGCGGTGAAGCAGCAGATAGCAGCCGTCTTTTTCAAGATAGCAGAGCGTCGTGTTCTTCATTTGTTTTCCTCAAAGATCAGTTCGTCATAGCCGGTTTCCGCGTCTTCTTCCACACCGATCGTCCAGCCGTCCAGAATGCCGACGACGAGCTCGCAGGTCGTGTTGACGATACAGCCCTCGACCAGATGACCGCCGACGGTCGAAAGGTCTTCCTTGGACAGTGCGACGTGCAGATGGCAGCGCGCTTCGCTCACCGTGCCGTTCAGCGAGACGATCTCGCACGGCTCGGAGATGCTGCGCAGGGTCACGCCGCTCGCGTCGCGCACGCGCGCAGAGCTTAAGCAGCCGACGGCGGAGAGCACGACGCCCGCGGCGATACGGTGCGCTTTCGCAAGCGCGCGGATACGCAGAAGAAGATCGTCACCGCGGCGCAGCCTGATACAGACAGTTTTCATGGTATCCTCCGAAAAAAGGGACTGCAAGCAGTCCCTTTTGATTATTTCAGATTTGTGATGACGTTGACCGCGTGGTGCAGGTTTTCAATGACGAAATGCTCTGCGCCTTCCGCTTTTTCCCCGTCGAGCGTCCAGTCCATATCCGCGGGCGCGTCGACCTCGACGCGGCTCGACGCGGCAAGGGTCAGCATCGGCGTGTCGTACTTCTGCGAAAGCAGGGCGTGGACGCAGCCGGTCAGTTCGATGGGATTGTGCGGCTTGCGCACCAGCAGAATTTCAAACAGCCCGTCGCTCATATCCACCAAGTCCTCTTTCAGCGTCAGAACGCCTGCAACGGAGGTGGAATTGCTGACGCCGCCGAAGATGTAGTCGTCCTCGTATACCGTGCCATCGGCAAGGGTAACGCGCAGACGTTTGCTGCGGATGGCGGCGACTTCCTTGACGCCGCTGAGGATATAGGCAAAATGCCCCAGCATATTTTTCAGGCTCTGCGAGGTCGCATAGGACGCTCTCGTGAACGCGCCGAACGAAGCGATATAGGAAAAATACCGCTCGTTGAATCTGCCGACGTCCAAAGGGTGCGGCGCGCCGTCCACGATATCCTGCGCCGCCTGCAGAATGTCCTTTGAGAGCTTCAGACTGTTGGCAAAGTCATTGGTGCTGCCGGCGGGAATGTAGCCGACGGGGGTGCTGCCGCCGGCAATAAGCAGTCCGGTGATTACCTCGTTGAAGGTGCCGTCGCCGCCGACGCAGACGATCACGTCGAACGCTTCCCAGCGCGCTGCCACGACTTCGGTCGCGTCGCCGCGCGCTGCGGTCATATAGGCGGTAACGTCAAAGCCCCCGCGGTTGAAAATGCCGATGATGTCCGCCAGAACGCGGTTGGCCTTTTTCTTGCCGGAGCAGGGATTCACAATTAACAGCAGTTTCTTCATCGCATTACAGGAACAGCGCAAGCAGCAGCACGGCTGCGATCAGAATGCCGACGGCAAGAAACAGAAACAGCTCTTTTTTGCTCGGCTTGCGGATTTGGAACGGGAGAATAAAGCACAGACCGGTCAGCGCGGTCAGAGCGGTCAGGACGATACCGAACGCCGTGCCCGCAAACATTTCCTTGTACGGAAGAATCTCGCCGTAGGTGCAAATGCAGTAGACCGCCATGCCGCAGAAGAAGATCGGGAAGATCAGCGCGGCGGAGGTGATCGGCAGACCGGAATAGTTCTTGCGGACGTCGTCGGTCTCCTGCGTGCGGATCTCCTCGGTGACGTTGTAATAGCCGAGACGGATCAGACCCGCCAGCACGTACAGCGGCGCGACTGCGTAGGCGTACCAGCAGCCGTGGCAGAGCGTCGTCATAATAACGGCGGGCAGAACGCCGAACGCGACGATATCGCTGAGGGAGTCGATCTGAATGCCGTATGCCTTTTCTTCCGCGGTGCGGTTTTTCTTGGTGCGGGCGACCATGCCGTCAAACATGTCGCATAGTCCGCAGAACAGCAGACACATCGTTGCCCAGATGGGGTGCCCGGTCATGGCAAGCGCCATGCCGCCGACGGCGGAAAGCGGGCTCAGATAGGTCAGAATGACCGTATAATCATAATATCCAATCATATTTTTCTCCAGTGCAGCGGACGAAGCCGAACTCTCTATCAAAATCTATATTATTATCCCTCATTTTTCGTATTTCGTCAAGGGGCAGGAAGAAAAACTGCGGAAAAAATCGAATCCAAAGGCTCAGAATTCGCCGACCGCGTACATGAGCGCGGAAAGTGCGCATAGCGGCGCGGTCTCGCAGCGCAGGATGCGCCTGCCGAGCGTGCAGATTTTCAGGCCGGCCGCGGCAGCCTGCGCCACCTCGCTCTCTTCAAAACCGCCCTCCGGCCCGGTCAGGATCGAGGCGGTTTTGAACGGCTTTTCCTCAATCGCCGCGCGGAACGTCAGCCGTTCCTCGTTTTCATAGAAGCAGACGGCGAGGTCTGCCTGCGCGGCGCGCTGCAGAGCCTCGGCAAAAGACGAAAGCGCGACGACCTGCGGAATCCTGCCGCGGCGGGACTGCTCGGCAGCGGAGGCGGCGATCTTCTGCCAGCGCTCCAGCTTGTTTTTCAGCGATTTTGCGTCCGGACGGGACACGCACCGCGCGGAGGGGAAGCAGACCAGCTCGCTCGCGCCGAGCTCGGTGGCTTTCTGAATGACGTGCTCGAACTTGTCCGCTTTCGCGAATGCCATATAGACCGCGCAGGAAACCGCAGCCTCGCTCTCGGCGGGGGAGCTTGCGTGAACGACCAGACTGATCTGACCGTTCGCGACGTCCGACACCGTGCAGCGGTAGTCCGTGCCCTCGGCGTCGCAGACGGTGACCTCGTCGCCGTTTTTCAGGCGCAGCACCTTCGCGTGCGCCGCGTTCTCGCCGGTCAGCGTCAGAAAGTTCGCGCCGATCTCCTCTTTCGGAACAAAAAATCTGGGCATATCTATCCCTCCCGTCCGTCCTATTGTATCAAAGAACCGCAGAATCCGCAAGTAGGGAAAGAAAACACAGGAAAAGCAGAAAGATGTGAAAAAGGGACTTGACAAACGCGGCAATCCGCTATACAATAGCAAAGCAAATTGGATATGCGAGTGTGCTGGAATAGGTAGACAGGCACGTTTGAGGGGCGTGTGACAATCGTCGTGTGCGTTCAAGTCGCATCACTCGCACCAGGAAAAGGCAACCGAGAGGTTGCCTTTTTCCAGTCTGTCAAGAAATGATCTTTTTGTACGGAGCCTTTGATTATGACCTTATTTGACCTGATCGTTACCGCGATCGCGCTGTCCATGGACGCCTTTGCGGTGTCCGTCGGCAAAGGACTGTCCACGCGGAACGTCCGTCTGAAGCACGGACTGATCTGCGGCGCGTATTTCGGCGGGTTTCAGGCGCTGATGCCGCTGCTCGGCTATCTGCTCGCAAGCTCCTTCGCCGACCATATCAAGGCGTACGATCACTGGATCGCCTTTGCGCTGCTGGTGATCATCGGCGCGAACATGATCCGCGAATCGTTCTCAAAAGAGGAGGAGAAGGTCGACAGCTCCTTCTCCGTCAAGACCATGCTGCTGCTTGCCGTCGCCACGAGCATCGACGCGCTCGCGACCGGCGTTTCCTTCGCGCTGACGGATACGAACATCTGGCTGGCGATCAGCCTGATCGGCGCAACGACCTTCCTGTTCTCCGCAGCGGGCGTGAAGATCGGCAGCATTTTCGGCAGCAGGTATCAGTCAAGGGCGGAATTCATCGGCGGCGTGATCCTGGTGCTGATGGGCGTCAAGATCCTGCTCGAGCACATGACGGGAGGAGCATAGGAGCGGAACGATGGAGCTTTGGGACGTATATGATGAAAACCGGAACCCGCTCGGCAGAACGATCCGGCGCGGCAGCCGGATGAAAAAGGGCGAGTATCATCTCGTCGTGTTTGTCTGGGTGTTCAACAGCCGCGGGCAGCTTCTGCTGACGAAGCGTTCACCGGAGAAGCGGAGCTTCCCAAACAAGTGGGATCCGACCGGCGGCGCGGTGCAGAGAGGAGAGAACTCTCTGCAGGCGGTGCAGCGGGAGCTGTTCGAGGAAACGGGCATCCGCGCGGCGCAGTCGGAATTCGAGCTGATCGACACCTATCGGCGCGCGGGCAAGAACGATATCTGCGACGTGTATTTCCTGCGCAAGGACGTCGGACTGGACGAGCTTGTCATGCAGGAAGGCGAGACCTGCGGCGCGATGTGGGTATCGCGGCAGGAGCTCGAGCGCATGATCGCGCAGGATATGGTCGCCAAGCCGGACGCGTTCCGGTATAGATCTTTGGGCGAAAAACTCAACGGATATCTCAAATAGCAAAATAAATAAGCCGAAATCGGAAAATCACTCCGATTTCGGCATTTTTTCTTGATTTCTCATATTGACTATCTAAAAAAAGTGTGGTAAAATTGTACCCTATACTGCGGAAAATTCGCATGGTACCAATTTCCACCCACTATCAGCATTATACCACGGGCTTCCGCAGCGCGCAAGAGGGCAACGACACAAACAAACAACTGCCCCGGGCGTATCGCAATGAAAACAACACACCCAATGCTACAGAAAGGCTGTGATGACTTACATGCAAACCAAGGACGTGAAGTTCGGGAAGACGGAACGCAAGAGCTACGCCAAGTACCAGGAAATCCTGAAGATGCCGAATCTGCTGAAGATTCAGAAGGATTCCTACAACTGGTTTCTGAACGAAGGCCTGCGCGAAGTGTTCCACGACGTCGCGGCAATCACCGACTACACCGGCAACCTCGAGCTGTCCTTCCTCGACTACTCCCTCGACGAAAAGCCCAAGTACACCGTCGAAGAGTGCAAGGAGCGCGACGCGACCTACGCAAAGCCCATTAAGGTCCGTGTTCGCCTTCTGAACAAGCAGACCGGCGAGATCAAGGATCAGGAGATCTTCATGGGCGATTTCCCGCTCATGACCAACGGCGGCACTTTTGTGATCAACGGCGCGGAGCGCGTCATTGTTTCACAGATCGTGAGAAGCCCCGGCATGTACTACGGCGATGTCGTGGACAAGGCCGACCAGCATACCTACACCGCTACGGTCATTCCGTACCGCGGCGCGTGGCTGGAGTATGAGACCGACCTGCAGAACGGCTTCTTTGTCCGCATCGACAAAAACCGCAAGCTCCCGATCACCTGCCTGATCCGCGCCCTCGGCGTGGAGACCGACGCGCAGATCGTCGATCTGTTCGGCGAAGATACGTTCATCAAGGCGACGATGGAGCGGGATACCTGCAAGAACCGCGAAGACAGCCTTTTGGAGATCTACCGCCGCCTGCGCCCGGGCGAGCCGCCCACAGTGGACAGCGCGCTTGCATATCTGGACGCCCTGTTCTTCGACCCGCGCCGCTACGACGTGTCGAAGGTCGGCCGTTATAAGTTCAATAAAAAGATGGACATCTGGAGCCGCCTGAACGGTCAGGAGCTCGCGCAGCCCGTCGCCGATCCGCGCACCGGCGAGATCCTCGCCATGCCCGGCGAGGTCATCAGCCGCGCCAAGGCGAAGGAGCTTTCCGCGCGCGGCGTCTGCGACGCGGTCATCACAGTTAACGAGCGTGAGCATAAGATCTTCTCCAACTTCATGGTCGACATGAAGAACTTCGTCGATTTCGACCCCGAGGAGTACGGCATCCATGAAAAAGTCTGCCGCAAGGTGCTCTTTGAGATGCTCGATACCGTTCCCGCCGACGGCTGGAAGGAAGCCGTCGAGGATCGCATCGACGATCTGATCCCGAAGCATATTACGCCGGACGACATTCTGGCGTCCATCAACTACCTGACCAGCGTGACCGTCGGCGTCGGCGTTACCGACGACATCGACCACCTCGGCAACCGCCGTCTGCGCTGCGTCGGCGAGCTGCTGCAAAACCAGTTCCGTGTCGGCTTCACCCGTCTCGAGCGCGTCATCCGCGAGCGCATGACGGTGCAGGACATGGACACGGTCACCCCGCAGAGTC
This sequence comes from Oscillospiraceae bacterium, assembly GCA_017429835.1. GTDB lineage: Bacteria > Bacillota > Clostridia > Oscillospirales > Oscillospiraceae > JAZOXB01. The sequence continues at coordinate 13,553 of JAFROD010000046.1, read as the reverse complement.
TCATCAACATCCGTCCCGTGACCGCGGTCATCAAGGAGTTCTTCGGCTCCTCCCCGCTGTCGCAGTTCATGGATCAGAATAACCCGCTGGCAGAGCTGACGCACAAGCGCCGCCTGTCCGCTCTCGGCCCCGGCGGTCTGTCGAGAGAGCGCGCCTCCTTCGACGTTCGTGACGTTCACTACAGCCACTACGGCCGTATGTGTCCGATCGAGACTCCCGAAGGCCCGAACATCGGTCTGATCAACTATCTGGCAAGCTTTGCGAAGATCAACGAGTACGGCTTCGTCGAAGCGCCGTACCGCAAGGTTGCGAAGGAATACGACGAGAACGGCAAGTACGTCGCCTCCCGCGTGACGGACGAGGTCGAATACATGCCCGCCGACGTCGAGGACGACTACTGCGTCGCCCAGGCGAAGGAGCCGGTCGATGAGAACGGCTACCTCGTCAACAACCGCATCACCTGCCGCCACCGCGACGAGATCATCGCCGTCGACCGCGAGATGATCGACTACCTCGACGTCTCCCCGAAGATGATGACCTCCATCGCGACTGCGTTCATCCCGTTCCTCCAGAACGACGATGCGAACCGCGCGCTGATGGGCGCGAACATGCAGAGACAGGCCGTGCCGCTGATGGTCACCGAAGCGCCGATCGTTGCGACCGGCATCGAGCAGAAGTGCGCGGTGGACTCCGAGGTCTGCCTCAAGGCGGAGGGTGACGGCGTCGTGACCCGCGTTTCCGCCAACGTGATCACCGTCCGCTACGACGACGGCGAGATCAAGGACTATTTGCTGACCAAGTTCGCCCGCTCCAACCAGGGCACCTGCATCAACCAGCGTCCGATCGTCGAGGTCGGCGAGCGCGTGACGTTCGATCAGATCATCGCGGACGGTCCCGCGTGCGCGCAGGGCGAGATCGCGCTGGGCAAGAACGTACTGATCGGCTTTGTCACCTGGGAAGGCTACAACTACGAGGACGCGATCCTCCTCAACGAGCGCTTGGTCAAGGAAGACGTCTTTACCTCCATCCACATCGAGGAGTATGAGACCGAGGCCCGCGACACCAAGCTCGGACCGGAAGAGATCACCCGCGACATTCCGAACGTCGGCGAGGATACCCTCAAGGATCTGGACGAAGACGGCGTCATCCGCATCGGCGCGGAGGTCAAGTCCGGCGATTATCTGGTCGGCAAGGTCACCCCGAAGGGCGAGACCGAGCTGACCGCGGAGGAGCGTCTGCTTCGCGCCATCTTCGGCGAGAAGGCGCGCGAAGTCCGCGACACCTCTCTGAAAGTCCCGCACGGCGAGGCCGGCATCATCGTCGACGTCAAGGTCTTCACCCGTCAGAACGGCGACGAGCTGGCGCCCGGCGTCAGCAAGGTCGTCCGCGTCTATATCGCGCAGAAGCGCAAGATCTCCGTCGGCGATAAGATGGCGGGCCGCCACGGCAACAAGGGCGTCGTTTCCCGCATCCTGCCGGAAGAGGATATGCCCTTCCTGCCCGACGGCACCCCGCTGGATATCGTCCTGAATCCGCTGGGCGTTCCGTCCCGTATGAACATCGGACAGGTTCTGGAAGTCCACCTCGGCTACGCCGCCCACGCCCTCGGCTGGAAGGTCGCCACCCCGATCTTCGACGGCGCGAACGAGAAGGATATCCGCGAGACGCTGCAGCTTGCGGGTCTGCGTGAGGACGGCAAGACCGTGCTCTACGACGGACGTACCGGCGAGCCGTTCGACAACCTCGTCACGGTCGGTTATCCGTACTTCCTCAAACTGCACCATCTGGTCGACGATAAGATCCACGCCCGTTCCACCGGCCCGTACAGCCTCGTGACCCAGCAGCCGCTCGGCGGCAAGGCGCAGTTCGGCGGTCAGCGCTTCGGCGAAATGGAAGTCTGGGCGCTGGAAGCTTACGGCGCCGCCTATACCCTGCAGGAGATCCTGACCGTCAAGTCCGACGACGTGACCGGTCGTGTCAAGACCTACGAAGCGATCGTCAAGGGACACAACGTCCCGAAGCCCGGCGTGCCGGAATCCTTCAAGGTTCTGGTCAAGGAGCTGCAGTCCCTGTGCCTGGACGTCCGTGTGCTGGACGATCAGGGCGAGGAGATCGAGCTGCGTGAAGATGACGACGACGACGTCGTCTACTCCGCGGGCAGCGAGAATTTCGTCACCGACGAAAATGAAGTGCTCGCTTCCGGCTTTGCCATTGATCCGGACAGCCTGGACAGCGACGTGTCCGCGCTTTCTCAGATCATCGGTCTGAGCGACGACGAGGGCGACGATACCGACGAGGCTTTCGACGATGCGGAAGCCGACGACGAAGAGTAAAGGAGGAGCAATACGATGAGCAATAAAACATTCAGCGCTATTAAGATCGGCATTGCTTCGCCGGAAATGATTCGCGACTGGTCTTACGGCGAGGTCAAGAAGCCGGAGACTATCAACTACCGCACCCTGAAGCCGGAGCGCGACGGTCTGTTCTGCGAAAAGATCTTCGGCCCGACGAAGGACTGGGAATGCCACTGCGGCAAGTACAAGAAGATCCGCTTCAAGGGCAAGATCTGCGACCGCTGCGGCGTCGAGGTCACAAAGAGCAAGGTGCGCCGCGAGCGCATGGGTCACATTGAGCTCGCCGCTCCGTGCAGCCATATCTGGTATTTCAAGGGCATCCCGTCCCGCATGGGTCTGCTGCTTGATATCAGCCCCCGTATTCTCGAGAAAGTCCTCTATTTCGCAAGCTATATCGTTACCGATCCCGGCGACGCTCCGCTGAGCAAGGGTCAGATCCTGAACGAAAAAGAATACCGCGATATGCGCGAGAAGTATGAGGAAGATTTTGACGCAGGCATGGGCGCGGAAGCAGTCAAAAAGCTGCTTGCCGACATCGACCTGGAAACGCTCTCCGATGAGCTCCGCAGCGAGCTCAAGGGCGCGAACGGTCAGAAAAAGCTTCGCATCATCAAGCGTCTGGAGGTCGTCGAGGCGTTCCGTCTGTCCGGCAACAAGCCCGAATGGATGATCATGGACGTCCTGCCCGTCATTCCTCCGGAGATCCGCCCGATGGTCCAGCTCGACGGCGGCCGCTTCGCAACGAGCGACCTGAACGACCTGTACCGCCGCGTCATCAACCGCAACAACCGTCTGAAGAGACTCATTCAGCTCAACGCGCCCGACATCATCATCCGCAACGAAAAGCGCATGCTGCAGGAAGCGGTCGACGCATTGATCGACAACGGTCGCCGCGGCCGCGCCGTCACCGGCGCGAACAACCGCGCGCTGAAATCCTTGTCCGATATGCTCAAGGGCAAGCAGGGCCGTTTCCGTCAGAACCTGCTGGGCAAGCGCGTCGACTACTCCGGACGAAGCGTTATCGTCGTCGGCCCGGAACTCAAGCTCTATCAGTGCGGCGTGCCGAAGGAAATGGCGATCGAGCTCTTCCGCCCCTTCGTGATGAAAAAGCTCGTCGAGGACGGCGTTGCCAACAACATCAAGAGCGCGAAGAAGAAGATAGACAGAGGCGAGCCCGAGGTTTGGGACGCGCTGGAAGATATCATCAAGGATCGTCCGGTCATGCTCAACCGCGCGCCGACCCTGCACAGACTCGGCATTCAGGCGTTTGAGCCGGTGCTGGTCGAGGGTCGCGCCCTCAAGCTCCATCCGCTGTGCTGCACCGCGTTCAACGCGGACTTCGACGGCGACCAGATGGCGATCCACGTTCCGCTGTCGGCAGAGGCGCAGGCGGAAGCCCGCATGCTGATGCTCTCTGCGAACAACCTGCTGCGTCCGCAGGACGGCAAGCCCGTCACCGTGCCGACGCAGGATATGATCCTCGGCACCTACTATCTGACCTACGTCCGTCTGGGCAAGAGCGAGAAGGGCGCCGAAGAGGTTATCGTGACCGACAAGGGCGACTTCGACCTGCCGGAAGGCGAGCTCGTCGACGGCGATCTGGTCGAGGCGGCGCTGGACGAGGCGGAGCGTACCCATAAGAAAGCCCCGCAGTTCATGGCGAAGCACGCCTATTCCAGCGTCGACGAGGCGATCACCGCCTATACCTGCGGCGCGATCGGTCTGCATGCGCCCATCCGCGTCCGCTACGGCAAGGAGATCGACGGCGTGATGCAGTACAAGCTCATCAACGCCACGGTCGGCAGACTCATCTTCAACGAGCCGATCCCGCAGGATCTCGGCTTCGTGGATCGCAGCAAGCCCGAAAACGCCTTCGATCTGGAGATCAGCTTCCTGGTCGGCAAGAAGAAGCTCGGCGTCATCATCGACAAGTGCATCCGCAAGCACGGCTTCACCATTGCGACCGAGATGCTCGACCGCGTGAAGGCGCTCGGCTATAAGTATTCCACCAAGGGCGCGATCACCGTCTCCATCGCGGATATGGCGATCCCCGAAAAGAAATACGCCCTCGTCGCGGCGGCGGAAGAAGAAGCCGTCAAGATCGACCGCAAGTATAAGCGCGGCTTCATCACCAACGAGGAGCGCTACCGCCTGGTCGTCAACCAGTGGGAGCAGACCATCAAGGACGTCACCGGCGCGCTGCAGGAAAACCTCGACCGCTTCAACCCCATCTATATGATGGCGGACTCCGGCGCTCGTGGCAGCATGAACCAGATCCGTCAGCTCGCCGGCATGCGCGGACTGATGGCGGACACCAACGGCCGCACCATCGAGATCCCGATCAAGGCGAACTTCCGTGAAGGTCTGTCCGTTCTGGAATACTTCATCTCCTCCAGAGGCGCTCGTAAGGGCTTGACCGATACCGCTCTGCGTACCGCGGACTCCGGCTATCTGACCCGTCGTCTGGTCGACGTCTCGCAGGAGGTCATCATCCGCGAGCACGACTGCGGCACCAAGCACGGCATCAACCTCGCTGAGGTCGTTGAAAAGGGACAGGTCATCGAGAGCTTTGCTTCTCGTATCCACGGCCGCTATCCGGTCAACGATATCACCGACCCCGAGACCGGCGAAGTGCTGATCCCGAGCACCAAGATGATGATGGAGGACGACGCCAAGCTGCTCGAAGCGCACGGCATCCACAGCGTCTATGCCCGTACCGTGCTCGGCTGCCGCGCCCGCAGCGGCGTGTGCGCCAAGTGCTACGGCATGAACCTCGCGACCTCCGAACTCGTCAACCTCGGCGAAGCGGTCGGCATCATCGCCGCGCAGTCCATCGGCGAGCCGGGCACGCAGCTTACCATGCGTACCTTCCACACCGGCGGCGTCGCGGGCGACGATATCACCCAGGGTCTTCCCCGCGTTGAGGAACTGTTCGAAGCGCGTAAGCCGAAGAAGATGGCGGTCATCTCCGAGATCGAAGGTACGGTCGACGTGGACGACAGCCACCGCAGCGCGCTGCGCGACATCACGGTCACCGCGGACGACGGCGAAGTCAGGATCTATCAGGTTCCGTATTCCGTCGGTCTGAAGGTCGAAACCGGCAAGCATATCAAGAAGGGCGAGCCGATCACCGACGGCGCTCTGAACCCGCACGACGTGCTTCGTATTTCCGGCGTCGAGGCCGTGCAGAACTACCTGACGCAGGGCGTTCTGGCGGTGTACCGTCAGCAGGGCGTCGACATCAACGACAAGCACATTGAGGTCATCATCCGTCAGATGATGCGCAAGGTGCGCGTCGAGGACGTCGGCGATACCGAGCTCCTCAGCGGCACGGTCATTGACGTCTACGAATTCGACGACGCCAACGACAAGATCCAGGCGCGCATCGACGCAGGGGAGACCGATCTCCGTCTTGCGACCTGCACGCTGCTGCTCATGGGCATCACCAAGGCGTCTCTGGCAACGGAATCCTTCCTGTCCGCCGCATCTTTCCAGGAGACCACCAAGGTTCTGACCGAAGCCGCGATCAAGGGCAAGGTCGACCACCTCGTCGGTCTGAAGGAAAACGTCATCATCGGCAAGCTGATCCCGGCAGGCTCCGGTCTCGATATCTACCGCGACTACACGGTGAGCGAGTGGCCGGAATCCGAGGTCACGCAGGACATGATCGACAACGAGGTCAGATAACGCTCCAACAATCAAAATAATTCGAAAAACAGGTCTGAACGTCGGTTCAGACCTGTTTTTTCTATGCGAATTACGACAAAATATTCAAATTTCGACTGTGGTTATTTTTTATAAAAAATAACGAATATTACTATACTTTTTTGTCGATTATCACTTGCGCTTGTGAAAAATATATAGTATACTCTATTTAGTGAAATGGGAGTCTGCGTATTTGCGCGCTTCCACTGACGCAAAGAACCAAAGCAATTATCGACGTTGCAAGGAGGCAAAACTATGGCGGCAACCAAAATCGGCGATAAAATACGGAGAGTCGACGCCGTTCAGAAGGCGCGCGGCGAAGCGAAATACGTCTGCGACCTGACCTTTCCGGATATGCAGTACGCATACATGGTGCGTTCGACCGTTCCGAGAGGAAAGATCCTGAACATTTCGCTTCCGGAATTCCCTGAAGGTTATGATTTCATTTCCGCAAAGGATATCCCCGCAAAGGGAAGAAACGAGCTGTGGATGATCGCCAAGGACTGGCGGTGCTTCGCCGACGAGTACGTTCTCTACGTCGGCGAGACGATCGGACTCGTGGTCGGTCCCGACCGCGGCGTTCTGAAGGAACTGCGCAGCAAGATCAAGATCGACTACGAAGAGCAGACGCCTGCCGTCACCATCGACGACGGCATCAACTGCGTCGGCGGCCCGATGTTCCCCGAGAAGAACAGCAACGTGATGTGCGAGCTGTTCTGCGAGAAGGGACGACCCATGGAAGAGGTCTTCGCCGAGGCGGACGAGGTCTTTGAAGAAACGATCACCACGCCGTATCAGGAGCACGTCCATCTGGAGACGAACAGCGCGATCGCCGATTATGAAGACGGCAAGTTCGTGTTCTACGCTTCTGCGCAGTGCCCGTTCTATATTCGCAAATCCATCGCGGGCCTGCTGGACGTCCCCTATGACGACATTATCGTCCGCCAGCAGACCACCGGCGGCGCGTTCGGCGGCAAGGAGCATTTCCCCGACGTGCTCTGCGGCGCGCTGCTCGTTGCGGAGAACAAGATCCGCAAACCGATCAAGATGGTCTTTGACCGCGAGGAGGACACGCAGTTCTCCGTCAAGCGCCATCCGTCCAAATGCGTTTACAAGTCCGCGATCAAGGACGGCAGAGTCATCGGCGTGCAGGGACATATCTATTACAACTGCGGTGCGTACCTCGCTTCTTCCTACGTCGTGCTGCAGCGCGGCGTCTTCCACGCCAACGGCGTTTACACCTTCCCCAATACCTATCTTAAGGGCGAGGGCATCGGCACGAACACCTTCCCGACCTGCGCGTTCCGCGGGTTCGGCGCGCCGCAGACGCTCTTTGCCATCGAGACCCATTTGGATCATATCGCGCGGCATCTCGGCGTCGATCCGCTGGAATTCAAGATGAAACACCTGTGCAAGAAGGGCGATGAAACGACGACGAACGGCCACATCATCGAGGAGGTCAAGCTCCCCGAGATGATCGACGTGCTGACGAAGGAGTCCGACTACTGGAGAAAAGCGAAGGAATACAAGCCCGGCTGCGGCAAAGGCATCGGCGTTGCCATGTACAACCACGGCGGCGCGTTCACCGGCAACGGCGAGCAGGCGATCATCAAGGCGCACTCCTTGCTTGTGAAGAAGGGCGACAAGGTCACGATCCTGGTCGGCTCTACCGAGATGGGCCAGGGCTTCAAGACCGCCCTGCGGAAGATCTGCGCGTCGACGCTGGGTATCTCCATCGACAACGTGGATTACCCCGATCCCGACACCTCGAAGGTCGTCGATTCCGGCCCGACCGCCGCTTCCCGTTCGACGATGATCGTCGGCAGACTGGTCGAGCGCGCGGCGCTTCAGATGAAGGAACGCTGGAACGAGGGAGACTTCTCCGTTGAGGTCGAATACGAGCATCCGGAGGGCTATCCGTGGGATCAGAGCACGTTCCGCGGCGACGCGTACCTCGGCTACGGCTGGGGCGCGGCGATCATCGAGGTCGAAGCAGACAAGCTGACCAACGAGATCAAAACCGTCGGCATCTGGACGTCCCACGAGATCGGCAAGGCGATCGACGAGCTGATCGTCCACGGACAGATCAATGGCGGCGTCATTCAGTCGCTTGGCTACGGCTCCATGGAGAAGCTGGAAAACAGAAAGGGCTTCTTCAAGCAGAAGAGCATGTCCGACTACGTCATTCCGACGTCCATGGACTTCCCCAAGCAGTTCTATCATATTCAGGAAAACCCGTATCCGTGGGGGCCCTACGGCGCGAAGGGCATGGGCGAGTTGGTCTTTAACGGCGCTTCCGCTGCCTTCGTCGACGCGGTCGAGCGCGCGCTGGATACCCGCTTTACATCCATTCCGATCCCCCCGGAAGATATTGAGGAGGCGTTGAAGAATGTACAGTAACGTTTGTTTCAAGCTGAACGGCGAAGAGAAATGCTACGAGGGCGATCCGCTCCGGCGGCTTCTGGACGTGCTGCGTGAAGACTACGGTCTGACCGGCTCCAAGGAAGGCTGCGGCGAGGGCGAATGCGGCGCCTGCTCCATCGTCAAGGACGGCGAGCTGGTCACGAGCTGCATTATCCCGATCGGCGCGGTGAACGGCTGCGAGCTGCTCACCATCGAGGGCATCCGCGATACCGAAAAGGGCAAATGCATCATCGACGCTTACGCAGAGGGCGGCGCGGTACAGTGCGGCTTCTGCATTCCCGGCATGGTCATGGCGACCTACTGCCTGCTGAACAAGAACCCCAACCCGACGGAGGACGAGATCCGCCTCGGCATCAGCGGCAACATCTGCCGCTGCACCGGCTACGATCTGATCGTCGAGTCCATCCGGCTGGCGGCGCAGAAAGGAGCGGCGTTATGGAACAAGTAAAATGCTTCATGCCCCAGACACTGCAGGAAGCGCTGGAGATTCGCAAGGAATACCACGCGACGATCCTCGCGGGCGGCTCCGACCTGATGGTCTCCAAGAGCATGGGCGCAGGCATCACGCCCGCGTTCACTGGCCCCGTGCTGATCCTCACCGGCGTGAAGGAGCTCAAGGGCATTCGTAAGAACGCCGATGGCAGCGTGTCCATCGGCGCGCTGACAACCTCCGCGGAGATCAGCCGCTCGGAGCTGGTGCATCCGCTGCTCATCGACGCCGCGTCCCGCATGGGCGCGATCGCGCTGCGCAACAGCGCGACCATCGGCGGCAACATCGGCAACGCATCCCCGAAGGGCGACATGCCGCAGCCGCTGATCCTGCTCGACGCTGAGCTGGTTTTGAAGAGCGTCGACGGCGAGCGCAGAATGAAGGTCGACGATTTCATCCTCGGCAGCAAGAAGACTGCGCTGTGGGACGACGAGATCATCACCGAGGTCATCCTGCCGCCGCAGGACTTCACCCATATCTTCTACCGCAAGATCGGCATGCGGCGCGCCAACGCGATCTCCAAGCTGACGCTTTCCGCGGCGGCGACCGTCAAAGACGGCGTCGTGGTCGACTTCCGCGCCTCCTCCGGCGCGGCAGGCCCCAAGGTCGCGAGAAGCCGTGCGGCGGAAGAGCTCCTGATCGGCAAAAAGCTTTCCGAGCTTCCCGCCGTCAAAGAAGAATTCCTGGACGCGTGGAACGGTGTCATCAGCCCGCACGCGATGCCGGAATACAGAAGAAACTCCACCAGAAGAATGCTGGCATACTTTATTGACGCGCTCGCCGCCGGTCATCCGGCAGGCAGAGTGGAATGATCGGAGGATGGAACCATGATCTACAAACCGACCACCGTCCGTGAGGCAGTCGCCTTGCGGGCAGAGCATCCGGACGATACCGTTTATCTCGCGGGCGGAACGGACGACCTTCGCCTCGGCTCCGAGGCAGCGGGCAAGGATCTGATCGACATCAACGGTCTTGTCTCCGACAAGATCGAAGAAAAGGACGGCAAGCTCGTCATCGGCGCGCTCTGCACCCTGCAGGATCTCGTTGACAGTCCGCTCGTTCCCGCGTTTTTGAAGGATGCCGCAAAATTCTGCGCGTCCTTTGAAAAGCGAAACGCCGCGACCGTCGGCGGCAACCTTGCGCTGCGCCGGGACGACAGTTATCTCGCCGCCGCCATGTGCGCCGCGGAAGCGACGCTGCTTCTGGCTACCGCGGAAGGCGAAAAGGAGCGTCCGGTCGCCGAATTCCTGAAATGCGGCTGCACGCCCGTCATTGAGGCGGTTATCCTCGACCCCGCCCGTACCGGCTGGGTCAAGCGCTTCGGCAATACCGCCGCCTCCCATGCCGCTTTGATCGCGGCGCAAAGCGGCGGCGTCTGCGCCCTCACCGTCCACGGCAGCGGTCTCGCTGTCGGCAGCAGCCCCGATATCTGGGAAACGCTGGAGTATCAGGACGATCTGACCGGCGGCGCGGACTATAAGAAGTACCTTGCCAAAATCGTTTTTGAACAGGGGAGGTAAGAGCGATGGAATTTAAATGCAGAATCAACGGCGAATTGCGCACGCTGATCGGCGAGCCCGCCGAGCGCTTGAGAGACGTTCTTTACCGCAGCGGTTATCTCTCCGTCCGCGACAGCGACGACGCGGAGGGCTTTGCCGGTTCCGATACGATCATTTTTAACGGAAAACTGAGATATTCCAATCTCATCCTGCTGTACCAGGCGGAAAACGCCGAGATCCGCACGGCGGAAGGACTGTTGGACGGCAGAGAACTCAACTACGTGCAGAAGGCCATGATCTCCGCGGGCATCGTCGCCAGCGCGTACAACGCGCCGACGGCCGCCCTGATCCTGACTTGGCTGCTGGAGCAAAAGCCGTATCCCACGAGAGAAGAGATCAAAGAAGTCCTGACCGGCATCTTTATCCGCGACGCCGGCTACGAGCATTACTATCTTGCCGTCAAGCTGGCGATCGAGCTGCGCGACACCGGCGCGTATCAGAGTGAGATCGCGCCCTCGTTCCGTCCGAAGCTCGAGATCGTCGGCAAGCCGATGGACAAGATCGACGGCGCGGCGCTGGTCTCCGGCGAGCCGGTCTTCGTTGAGGACAAGGTTCCCGCGAACGCCTGGGTGCTGCACGTGATCAGAAGCCCGTTTGCCAGCGCCTACATCAAGTCGATCGACACCTCCGAGGCAGAAAAGCTCGACGGCGTCGCCGCGATCATCACCGCCTTCAACTGCCCGGACGTCTACTATATGCAGGCGGGTCAGGGCAATCCCGAGCCGTCGCCCCATGACCGCCGCCTGTTCAACATGAAGGTGCGCCACGTCGGCGACCGCGTTGCGGGTATCGTGGCAAGAACAAAGGAGATCGCAGATCAGGCGGCTTCCCTGATCAAAGTGGAATACGAGCCGACCGACGCCGTTTTCACCGTCGAAGAAGCGATGGCGCCCGGCGCGCCGCTGGTGCATAACGGGCCCGTGCAGTACAATGCCGGCGCTCCTGCCGATCTGGACGAATTTAACGCCAGAGCAGGCGATCCCCGCGAGGGCAAGGTCGTCTATCAGTTCCCGCTCGGCGCGAATATCCAGAAGAACATCGCCGCGTCCAACAAGGGCGGCATCGGCGACATGGAAAAGGGCTTTGCCGAGGCGGACGCGATCGTTGACCACACCTATCAGACGAGCCAGATCCAGCATACGCCGCTGGAGCCGCACGTCTGCTACGCTCACGTCGAGCACGGCAGATTGGTGCTCAACTGCTCCACGCAGGTGCCGTACCACGTCAGAAGAATCGTGAGCTGGGTCTGCGGCATTCCCGAGAATAAGATCCACGTCATCAAGGAGCGTGTCGGCGGCGGTTACGGCGCAAAGCAGGATATCCTGGTGGAAGAGATCACCGGCTACGCCGCATGGCTCACCGGCAAGCCCGTCTACTACAGAAACACCCGCGAGGAAGAATTCATCGCCAACTCCACCCGCCATCCGATGCGCGTCAGAGTCAAAATGGGCGGCAAAAAGGACGGCACGATCACGGCGATCTTCCTGGAAGTCTGCGCCAACACCGGTCCCTTCGGCAACCACTGCCTGACTGTCCCGATGAACAGTTGCTCGAAGACCCTGCCGCTGTTCAAGGTCGACAACATGGCGTACGACCTCAAGGTCTTCTACACCAATACGCCGCCTGCCGGCGCCTATCAAGGCTATGGCACGCCCAAGGGCAACTATGGCATCATGATGGCGATGGCGGAGCTTGCGGACAAGCTGGGCATCGACTTCAAGCTGATGATCGAGAAGAACCACGTCGAAGAGGGCTATATGCTCGAGATCCTCAAGGGTCTGGGCGAAGGCCGCGAAGGCAACGTCGTTCCCGTCGGCTCCTGCGGCCTGGATGAGGCAATCGAAAAGGGCTGCAAGATGATCGAGTGGGGCAAGAAGGAAGTCTCCGACGACCCCGACTGGAAGATCGGCAAGGGCTTTGCCATGATCATGCAGGGCTCCGGTCTGCCGGGTCTTGACCACGCCGAAGCGATCGCGAAGCTCGAAACGGACGGCACGGTCATCCTCAACAGCGGCGGCGCCGACCTCGGCACCGGCCTCGACACGATCTCCGCAAAGATCGTCGCCGAAGTGCTGAAGCTCCCGATGGATCGTATTACCGTCGTCTCCGGCGATACCGACTCCTGCGCGTTCGACACCGGCTCCTATGCCTCCTCCGGCACGTTCTTCTCCGGCAACGCCTCGCTCGTTGCCGCCAATAACCTGAAAGAACTGATCCTGAAAGAGGCGGCGCTGCAGCTCGATGAAAAGGTCGAAGATCTGGACGTCCGCGCGCCCGGCGAGGTCTATTCCAAGGCGACCGGCGCTTCGATCAGCTACTATGAGCTGACGCACACGGCGACCTCCGGCGGCGGCAGAGGACAGATGATCGCGCACGGCAGCTTTGTCACCGCGGCGTCTTCCGTTCCCTACGGCGCGCACTTTGCGCAGGTTGCGGTCAACGTGAAGACCGGCGAGATCAAGGTGCAGAAGTTCTACGCTCTGCAGGACGCGGGTACGCCCATCAACCCCGAATGCGCGCTGACGCAGATCTACGGCGCGGTCATGAAATCCATCGGACACAGCCTGTACGAGGGCATGTATCTTGACAAAGACGGCAAGTGCGTCAATGCCAACCTGACCGACTACGGCGTACCGATGATCAACGAGGCGCCGGACGACTTCAAGTCCGTGCTCATCGACGTGGACGACAAGTTCGGCCCCTTCGGCGCGAAGTCCATCTCCGAAATCGCCTGCAACGGCGCGGCGCCAGCGATCGGCATCGCCATCCACGACGCCTGCGGCGTGTGGCTCAGAGACTGGCCGATGACGCCGGAGAAGATCCTGAAAGCGCTCGGAAAAATCTGATTGCTAACATAACAAAAACACGGCATCTCCTCGGGAGTGCACCTGTCAAGCAAAAGTAGACAATAAAAAAGTATAATTACGGAAAGCCCAGTTCGGTCTTGTACTGAACTGGGCTTTTGTAGCCCAAGGCAGCATGAAGGCGCTGGTTGTTGAAGTAAGAGACATAGTGATCAAG
>JAFROD010000006.1 GCA_017429835.1 Oscillospiraceae bacterium | reverse complement strand
GTAAGCATATTTTGGGTTTTCCCTTTCCATCGCAAAGTAGCGACCAGCCCCCGGCAGGTCGCTTTTTTAATTCCTGTCCTGTTGCGGGGCCCGAAATTTGTGTGCCGCATTCGCGGCTTCAAATTTCGACCGCTGCCACTCCTTGCTGCTCGCTCCTCCCGCCACCGGCGGCGCTCGCAGCCGTCCCCGATGGTCGGCGCTACCGTCGCCGTCGCAGTCGCTGTCGCGGAATCCCTCAAGTAAGCATATTTTGGGTTTTCCCTTTCCATCGCAAAGTAGCGACCTGCCACCGGCAGGTCGCTACTTTCCTTTACAACGAAACAGCGGATACGCGTTTGCGTATCCGCTGTTTCGTTCTGGACTTATTCTTCCAGCAGGGCGTCCAGACGATGCAGGACGGCGGCGGCCTCCGCGCGGGTCGCGGTACTCTTGGGCGCGAAGCGGTTATTCCCCTGTCCGCGAATGATCCCCGTCTGCACGAGACGCGCCACGCTGTCGCACGCCCATGCGCCGATGTCGCCGGCGTCTTCAAACGTCAGCTCTGCCGGTTCGATCTCCTTGCCGAGAACGGTCAGGAGCCGGTCGAGGATCGCGCACATCTCTTCGCGCGTGATCCTGCTGTTCGGGCGGAACGAGCCGTCCTCGTAGCCGTTGACCACGCTGTTCTGCGCAGCCCAGTAGACGGAATCCTCATACCACGTCTTTTCAGGGATATCCGTGAACGCAAGCTCGCAGACCTCCTGCGTCAGCGGCGCGGCGTTCATCATGCGGTAGAGCATCGTCACGAACATGGCACGGGTCAGACCCGTGTTCGGCTCGTAGACGTGCGGCGCAGTGCCATTCAGCAGGCCGCTGACCGCCGCGAAATCAATCTCCGCAAAGTACCAGTCCGTCGGCTTGACGTCCACGAACAGCGTGCCGTTTTCAGAGACATAGTACGTTTTCGGCGCGGTGCCGATCCCCATGCCCATCACGCGGAAAGCGAGCTGTCCGGTATAGGCAGCGAAGGGCTCGGTGTACTTCGAGCTTTCCTGCGTCGGCTCGGAGCCGTCCGTCGTGTAATAAATATCGGTATCGGGATTCGGGTTTTCGAAGACGAACATGCCGTTTTCGACCCGCAGGGTCGGCTCAAGCGCAGGATTGCCGGTAATCGTCAGGCTCTCCGTTTCGCTGCGGCTGCCGTTGAGAAGATACGCCGCGCAGTATTTTACCGTCTGCCCGGGCGCGGCGGTAAAGGGTTCCGTATAGAGCTTCCCCTTTTCCGCCGGCTCAGAGCCGTCCGTGGAGTAGTAAATGCTCGTACCCTCCTGCGCGGACAGAATGATCTCCATGCCGCCGTAAACAGCCCTCTGCACGGAAGTCGGCACGGCGACGGGGCCGAGATCCGTGCCGTTCGGCTTGCAGGAAACGTAGAGATTCCCGTCGTAGGTCGGTACGCCCCGACGGCGGAACAGTTCCCGGATCGTCACGAATTCGTAGCCCTGCGCCTGCAGGATATCGACTGCCCGCAGCGCGCCGGGAATGGTCGTGCCGTGGATATCGTGTACGAGGATGATCGCGCCGTCAAAGGCGGCGCCGACGATCCGACTGCACACGGTATCCGCGTTGCGGTCGCGCCAGTCGACCGGATCAATCGACCAGTTAAACGCCGGTCTTCCGATCACGGACAGCACTCTTCCGTTTGCGTCGCCGTAGGGCGGGCGCAGATCGTACTTGAATTCTTTTCCGAGAATGCCGTTCAACAGCGCGTCCGTTCTGGAAAGCTGCGAGCGGATCTCATCGTCCGTTTTGGCAGTGAGCTGTACGTGGCTGTATGTATGCTGCGCGACCTGATGCCCCTCGCGGAACTCGCGGCGCACAAGATCGGGATTGCTCGCCGCCATCTCTCCGAGGACGAAAAACGTCGCCTTCGCGCCGCGCTCCTTCAGTCCGTCAAGTAGGCGCGGCGTGTAATAGCTCGGGCCGTCGTCAAAGGTCAGCGCAATCAGCTTCCCGCCCTTCACCGCCGACGCCGTCACCGGGAGCATCGTCAGCAGACTCGCAACCAGTAGGATCATCGCAAGTAGTCTCTTCATCTGTCTGTTCTCCTCTGTCTGTATTTCTATCCGGAAGACTGCCGTCCGGCAGCAGCATGATCTGCATCATCTCCCTGCCGAACACCGTCTCCATACGCATGTACTCCGTCCACGCAGGCAGCTTTACCGCTTCCTGCGGCGGCAGGAGCAGGTCGATCCCGTCCTCCGACGGACGGATATAACCTTCCGCGATCGGAACGCCGTCAACTTCTCCGCGCCACGGCAGCCACCGTCCGCGCGGGATACGCGCTGCAACGGCGAAGCCGATCCCGTCCGGCAGACGGCTTTTCGGAAGCCGCGTCCGCAGTTTTCCCGATGCGTCGGGAATGCCGAGGTATTCCGATCTCCACTCCTGTCCGACGTAAACACGTCGGATTCGTTCCCTGTTTTGCGTCAGTTCGCAGGAAACGTCATAAAACAACCCTTCCTGCGTGACCCAAACTGTACCGACCGGCTGTTCTCCCTCAAATACCGTAAGCTCCATAGCATAAACCCCTCCCGCAAAAACCGAGGGAAGACGAACCCGAGTTGAGTTTGACTCCCCTCGGCTAACTATATGCGAGAGGGATTGGATATTATGCCTTCGGTAAGCCGAAGCTGACCGCGATCGCCTCATCTACCCGGTTCATCATTCCTTCATCCAGCCGCCCCATGTGCTCGCGCAGTCTGCGCTTGTCAATGGTGCGGATCTGCTCGAGCAGCACCACGGAGTCCTTGGTCAGACCCACGCTCCGCCCGGACAGCTCAATGTGCGTCGGAAGCTTTGCCTTATTGGTCTGGCTGGTGATGGCCGCCGCGATTACAGTCGGCGAATGCTTGTTGCCGGTGTCGTTCTGCACGATCAGAACGGGTCTGGTACCGCCCTGCTCGCTGCCGACCACCGGACTCAGATCCGCATAGAAGATGTCGCCTCTCTTTACGGTTGTATCCATTTGCTTCACGCTCCGTAATTTGTCTCCGGGCTACATCTCATTCTATGTAACCCGATGACCTTATTCTCCCACGCAGAAGCAAAAATTATTCAGCGGAACTCCACGTCATTCTATGCGAAATCAGACGATATATTGCAGAATCTCCGTCTGATTTTCTCCGTCCATGTAAATGCGCGGAATTCTCTTGTTGATCCCACAGAGAATCTCGTACGGGATCGTGTTGAGCCGGCAGGAAAGGCTGTCGACCTCGATGCTGTCGTCACCGTCCTCGCCGAAGATCGTGACGATATCGCCGACCTTCGCGTCAGGCACCTTGGTCACGTCGATCATGCACATATCCATGCAGATCCTGCCGATCTGCGGCACACGCCTGCCGTGCAGCAGGAAGGAAATATTGTTGGAGAAGCTCCGCGAAAGACCGTCGGCGTAGCCGATGCCGACCACGGCGATCCGTTCCGGTTCCTCCGTCGTGTAGGTTCTGCCGTAACTGACCGTGACGTTCGGTTCGAAATCGCGGATCTGGAAGATCGTCGAACGGAGCGACATCACTGGTTTGAGGTCGATCATGCCGCGCAGATCGCCGGACGGCAGGATGCCGTAGGTGGCGATGCCCGGACGTATCATGTCCAGCGCGTATTCCGGATACAGAATGCTCGCACCGCTGTTGCAGCAGTGGCGAATCTCGGGGCGAATGCCCGCGCCGTCCAGAGCGGACAACATGGCAGTAAAGCGTTCAAACTGCGTACGCGTAAAACTCGCGTCCGCGCCGTCGATGGAGTCCGCAACCGGAAAATGGGTGAAAATGCCCTCGATATGCAGATTCTCCATTTGCGCGATCTCTTTGAGCTCGTCGATCGTCTGTGGATGATCGTAGGCAAAGAAGCCGAGACGCGACATACCGGTATCGAGCTTGATATGCACGTGGAGCTTGCGGCGCAGGCCCTTGAGCTGTTCGTTCAGGCTGCGGGCGTACTCGAGGCTGTGCACTTCCTGACGCAGACCCATTTTGGATAGGTCTTCCGCAAATTTGACGGGCGTATAGCCGAGGATCAGGATCGGGCCGCGGATGCCGCCGTAGCGGAGCTGCACCGCTTCTTCAATATTGGAAACGGCAAGGTATTCCGCGCCGAGCTCCGTCAGCCGGCGGCTGACCGGCACCGCGCCGTGCCCGTAGGCGTCCGCCTTGACGACGCCCAGGAAGCGGCAGCCGGACGGAACTTTTGCCCGCAGTGCCTGATAGTTATGATTTAAGTTATCGAGCGAGATGTCCGCCCAGGTTCTCTTTAAATATTCCATCGCGTTCTATCCCTCAATGTAATGAAAAATCGGATATTTCCAGCTTCAGAATTCGCTGGTTATTATAGCACACTTCGGCAAGAAATGGTAGGTCATTTTTATAGTAAGTGTCGATTTGCAGACGTTTTTCATCAAAGTCTTTCTCATAGGTCACGCGATATACGTCGTCTTCCCAGCCTGCCGCAGCGATATACTCTCCGCTCCAGCTCAGCGCGGTCAGCGCAGGCGCGGCGGCGGGCTTGACGTTGCCGTTTGCAAGCAGCCCAAAGTCCACCGACATGCCGTCGTACGTAATTCTTCCGCCGCGCTCCGTGACGGTCGCAGTGATCCCTGCGATCGTCTCCGGCTCCGTAAGCGTCAGCTTTGCCGTACCGTCCGTGGTAAATTCACAGTCGACGGCGAATCGCTCGACACAGTCGCCGAAATCCGCCTCGATCTTCGCGCGAAACGAGCAGCCGCCCGCCTGCAGCAGCGCCGCGCGGAATTCGATCGCGGGCGCAAGCACATCTTCTTCCTTTGCGCAGCCGCAAAGCAGCAGCGCACACAGCGTCAGTACGGCAAAAACTCGCCGCAAACCGTGTCACATCCCTATTTCAGTAGTCGCGGAAGGCGTTTCAAAAGGTCGGTCGGGAGCATGCCGTACTGCCCGATCTCCCTTGCGCAAAGGTCGCCCGCTTTCCCGTGCAGCCATGCCGCCGCGGCAGCCGCCTGCGTCGGATTAAGCCCCTGACCGAGCATTGAAACGACGATCCCGGCGAGCACGTCCCCGCTGCCGCCGGTCGCCATGCCGGGATTGCCGCAGCGATTGACGTACAAGCCGCCGTCGCCGCAGATCAGCGTTCTGTGCCCCTTGAGCAGGACGGTCGCGCCTGTCTGCTGGAAGAGTCTTACCGCACCGGAAGCTCTGCCCTTTTCCAAGCTGCCGCCCAAACGCAGAAATTCGCCTTCATGCGGCGTCAGAATGACCGGACATGCCGCGCCGCGCAGTATATCTATATGCCCGTCCAGCACGTTTATGCCATCGGCGTCCAAAACGACCGGGCAGGTCGCGTGCTCCAGCACCGCCCGCACGACCGCCGCCGTTGCCTCACTTTGACCGAGACCGCAGCCGATCAGGCAGGCGTCCGCTTTTTTCAGTCGTTCGAGAACGGCGGGAACGGCGTCCTTCGACAGCATACCGTTCTCGTCCGGCAACGGAAAGACCATCGGCTCGGTGAGTTTGGAGGCGACGATCGGATATGCGGTCTCCGGCACGCCGACGAAGACCAGTCCCGCGCCCGTCCGGAGCGCCGCCGTCGCCGCAAGCGCGGGCGCGCCGGTGTAGCCGACCGCGCCGCAGAGCAGAAGCAGCCTGCCGTAATCGCCCTTGTGCGTATTGACCGGACGCTTCGGCAGCCACCGCGCGATCGTCTTCTCATCGACCGCACGGAGAATCGGATGAAGATGGACACTCGCCATGACGCTCTCCCCTTTCTTCTGCTTCTATTATAACCCGAATGGAAAAATAGTCAAATCTTTGCTTGCATATTCTGAATATGTATGTTAAAATAGCGTCGCAATAAAAGGCTATGATCGGGCCGTCGGCTGTTCGGCGCAGCTTCAGAGAGGACGCGGTTGCTGCAAGCGTCTGCTGTGAACAGTTCGGCTTTCTCCCGTGAGCTGCCGCGCTGAACCGACAGTAGGCGCGGACGGGTCGCTCCGTTACGGGTCTGAGCGCGCCGTGTCAGCGGCGAATTGCGGGTGGTACCGCGGAAGCACGTCTTTCGTCCCCTATCGGACGGAGGACTATTTTTTTGTTGATTAACCAAAAAGGAGAAACGATATGAGAGAGCAACTGGAAAAAATCAAGGCGTCGGCGCTTGCCGCGATCCAGAACGCGTCGGTCATGGACGCGCTCGAAGCGGTGCGCGTCGGCGTGCTGGGTAAAAAGGGCGAACTGACCGCCGTGCTCAAGCAGATGGGCAAGCTGTCTGCCGAGGAGCGCCCCGTCATGGGTCAGCTTGCCAACGCCGTGCGCGCCGAGCTGGAAAGCAAGCTCGAAGCACGCAAGGCGGAGCTGGAAGCAGCCGCTTTGGAAGCGAAGCTCGAAGCGGAAGCGGTCGACGTCACCATTCCCGGCAAGCCCGTAGAAATGGGACATCAGCACCCGATGAACAAGGTGCTGCAGGAGGTCAAGGAGATCTTCATCGGCATGGGCTACACGATCGTGGACGGCCCGGAGGTCGAAGAAGCCGCCTACAACTTCACCCGCCTGAACATCGAGGAGGGACATCCCTCCCGCGACCGCTCCGATACGTTCTATTTTGACGACGACGATAAGGTGCTGCTGCGCACGCAGACCAGCCCCATGCAGATCCGCGTCATGGAGCATCAGCAGCCGCCCATCCGCATTCTCGCGCCCGGCCGCGTTTTCCGCAAGGACGAAGCCGACGCGACGCATTCGCCGATGTTCCACCAGATCGAAGGTCTGGTCGTTGACGAGGGCATCACGATGGGCGACCTCAAGGGCGCGCTGGAAACGTTGATCAAGCGGCTCTACGGCGAGGACGCCGTATGCCGCTTCCGTCCGCACCACTTCCCCTTCACCGAGCCGAGCTGCGAGGTCGATATGCAGTGCTTCAAGTGCAGGGGCAAGGGCGAGATCGACGGTCAGGTCTGCTCCACCTGCCACGGCGAGGGCTGGATCGAGCTGCTCGGCGCGGGCATGGTGCACCCGAAGGTGCTCGAAGGCTGCGGTATCGACAGCAAGAAGTACTCCGGCTTTGCCTTCGGCATCGGTCTGGAGCGCATGGCGATGGGCCGCCTGAAGCTGAACGATCTGCGTCTGATTTTCGACAACGACGTCCGCTTCCTGTCTCAATTCTAAGGAGGTACGGCAATGAAACTGAACAGAAAATGGCTCAACGAAGACTTCGTTGACCTCTCTCATATTTCCGACAAAGAATTTGTCGAAACGCTGACCGTCGCCGGTCAGAAGGTGGAAACCTACGAGCGCATGGACGCCGAGATCTCCAACGTCGTCGTCGGCAGAGTGCTGTCCATCGTGCGGCACGAAAACTCCGACCACATGTGGGTCTGCCAGGTAGACGTCGGGCAGGACGAACCCGTCCAGATCGTCACGGGTGCGCAGAACGTGCACGAAGGCGACCTCGTCCCCGCCGCCCTGCACAATTCCCGTCTTGTCGGCGGCGTGCATATCACAAAGGGCAAGCTGCGCGGCGTCGCGTCGAACGGCATGCTGTGCTCCCTCAAGGAGCTTGGTCTGACCCTCAACGACTTCCCCTACGCCATCGAAGACGGTATCTGGATCCTGCAGGAGGACTGTAAGCCCGGCGACGATATCAATAAGATCATCGGCAACGACGACACCGTCGTGGATTTTGAGATCACGAACAACCGCCCGGACTGCTACAGCATCATCGGTCTGGCAAGAGAGGCGGCGGCAGCGTTCGATCTGCCGATGAAGCACCACGAGCCCGTCGTCAAGGGCGGCGCGGAGGGCGATCTGCTCGATCTGATCGACGTGGAAGTCCCCGCGGACGACCTGTGCCGCCGCTACACGGCGCGCATGGTGCGCAACGTGAAGATCGCGCCGTCTCCCAAGTGGCTGCGGCAGCGTCTGCGCGCAAACGGCGTCCGCCCGATCAACAACATCGTCGATATCACGAACTACGTCATGCTTGAATACGGTCAGCCGATGCACGCCTTTGACTACCGCTATATTGGCTCGAAGAAGATCGTCGTGCGCAGGAGCGAGGAGGGCGAAACGCTGACCACGCTGGACGGCACGGTACGCGAGCTGACTCCCGGCATGCTCGTCATCGCCGACGGCGAAAAGCCGATCGGTCTGGCGGGCGTCATGGGCGGCGAGAACAGCGAGATCGTCTCCGATACCACGGACGTCGTATTTGAATCCGCGAACTTTGACGGCACGTCCATCCGGCAGACGGCGCTCGCGCTCGGCATGCGCACGGAGTCTTCCGGCAAGTTTGAAAAGAACATCGACCCTCTGCTGACCGTTCCGGCAGTCAACCGTGCCTGCGAGCTCGTCGAGCTCCTCGGCGCGGGCGAGGTCATGGACGGCATGATCGACATTCTCAATGAGATCCCGCAGCCGCGCGATCTGGCTTTGGAGCCGGAACGCATCAACGCCCTGCTCGGCACGGACATTTCCGAGGAGGACATGGTCGATTATCTGCGCCGTCTGGAGATCCCCGTCGAGGGCAAAACGATCCACGTTCCCTCGTGGCGTCCCGATCTCGTGCAAACCGCAGACATCGCCGAGGAAGTCGGCAGACTCTTCGGCTATAACGAAATCCCGACGACCGCCTTCAAGGGCGTCGCCACGGAGGGCGGCTACACCGGCACGATGAAGCTGGAAAACACAGTCGGCGCGCTCTGCCGCAGCCTCGGCTACAGCGAGATCCTGACCTACTCTTTCGTTTCGCCGTCCGTCTTCGACATGATCCGTCTGCCCGCCGATTCTCCGCTGCGCAATACGCTGAAGATCCAGAATCCGCTCGGCGAGGACGCGTCTATCATGCGCACCGTCGCGCTGCCGTCCATGCTGGCGATCCTTTCGCGCAACAACGCCTATCACAACAACGCCTGCAAGCTCTATGAAATGGCGAAGGTCTATCTTCCCAGAGAAGGGCAGCTCCTGCCCGACGAGCCGCGTCATCTGGTGCTCGGCACCTACGGCGAGGGTGAAGATTTCTTCTCGCTCAAGGGCGAGATCGAGGCGATCCTCAAGGGAATGAACGTCAAGGGCGCTGCATATACTGCCGTCAAGGATAACCCGTCCTACCATCCCGGCCGCTGCGCGGAGATCACCGTAAACGGCGTGCCGGTCGGCGTGTTCGGTCAGGTGCATCCGCTGGTCGCGAAGAATTACGACGTCAGTGCGGAAATCTACGCCGCCGAGCTTGATTTTACCGCCCTGAGCGGCATGATCTCTCCCGCCGCGACGTACGTTCCCCTGCCCAAGTATCCGGCGGTCAGCCGCGATATCGCCGTCGTCGCCGACGAAGCGCTGACGGTCGCGCAGCTCGAAGCCTGCATCACGAAGGCGGGCGGCAAGCTTCTGCGGGACGTCAAGCTGTTTGACGTCTACCGCGGCAAGGGCATCGACGCCGGCAAGAAGAGCGTCGCGTTCAGTCTGACGCTTCGCGCGGACGACCGCACCCTGACCGATGCGGACTCCGACGGCGTGATTTCCGCAGTGCTTGCAGCTCTGGACAAGGAATTCGGCGCAAAACTGCGATAATTCATCGTTTTGTTACCAAAATGTTTCGGTTTTTTGCTTTACATTATCGGAACAATAGAATATAATAAGTTGACTAAAGTAAAAGGAGGCGTGCGTTTTGGATCATAACACCATAAAATTTACGGTACCCGCTGACACCAATGATGAGATGAAGGAAATCCTTTCTCAAGTCTACCGTTCTCTGACCGAAAAGGGCTACAATCCGATCAATCAGATCGTGGGTTATATCCTCTCTGAGGATCCGACCTATATCACCAATCACAATAACGCTCGCAGCCTCATCTGCAAGCTCGACCGCGATGAGCTTCTTCAGGAGCTTGTCCGTCACTATCTTTTTGATTGATCAAACAGCGGGGCTTTCGTCATTACGAAAGCCCCGTTCCGTTTCATTCCAAACATCCTCTACCCCGCGCCGAACCAAGTCTGCCGAGAAAATGGTTGACATTTTCATCTCAATGTGTTACGATTTGGTTACATTTATTATCGGAGGTTTCTATGTCTGAGAAGAAAGAAGTCCTGATGTACAAGGGACACCCCTTGATGCGGAAGGACAATCTGATCTACTACGGCTCCATGGCAGATGAATACATCGTCATGCTGCAGGTGCTTGAATCCACAAAAATGAACGACCTTGATCTTGCAACGAAGGTCTCGGTGCAGCTTCAGCTCACCGATCCGAACGCGAAGGCGCGTGACCGCGTTGTGAAGAAGAGTGAAAAAGACGGCTTCTATACGGCTTTGGATGTTGGCTGTGTGTGGCTGGAGCGTGCATTGAACGCAAAATAAACTTGGAGACAGGAATGAAACGGATCTTACAATTTGCCTTCGTGCTTGCAGTCTGTCTGATCCTTCTGCCGCTCACGGCGCAGAAAGCTTCAGCCAGCGAGCCGAAAACCGCGATCGGCACGGTGCAGTCGAACGACGGTCTGCGCCTGCGCGAGAAGCCGGACAAGCTCTCGGCAACCATTACGATTGCGCAGGACGGAGATACCGTCCTCGTTCTCCGCAAGGTCGGCGACTGGTATCTCGTCAATTACAATCTGTATATCGGCTATATGCATCAGAATTATCTGGTCATTTCCGAACGTCAGGACGTTGATCTCGGTGAGGGCGCGGTCGACGCGGAGCTTGTCAGTCTCCGCAGCGGTCCGACCGAACGCAGTCCGCTGATCTATTCGCTGGAGCGCGACGAGCGGGTACATATTCTCGGCTTCGCGAACGGCTGGTACCGCGTCATGCAGGAGGAAACGACCGGCTACGTCCGCAGCGATGAGATCGCCCTGCTGGAAAAACCCGTCCACAACACGGACGGCGTTGCGTGGGTCGTAGATGAAAACGATCCGACCGCCTACAGTCCCGCAGGGGAACAGATCGCCGCGTGCGCAAAGCAGTATCTCGGCTGCGCCTACGTCTACGGCGGCGAATCCCCTTCCGGCTTCGACTGCTCCGGCTTCGTGCAGTACGTTTACGCGCAGCTCGGCTACACGATCAACCGCACTGCCACGGCGCAGCTTGCCAACGGTTACGATATCCCCTACGACAGTCTGCTGCCCGGCGACATCATCTATTTCGGCTACGGCAATACCGCAACGCACGTTGGGATCTATCTCGGCAACGGGGACTTCATTCACGCGCAGAATTCCTCGACCGGCGTCGTCATCACCGCGCTATCCGACCCGTGGTACGCGAGCCGTTTTCTGTGCGCCCACCGCATTGCGAGTTAATTGACAAATAATACCGCTCTCGTTTGAGGGCGGTTTTTTTTGCGCTTCTGCGCATAATAGCAGAAGAATTGTTTTGGAGGGAGTCTATGGAATCAGCGCATCGCGGCAGGCAAAGCTTCGTATTCAACGAAGCCCCCGCAATCCTTTCCTTTGCGTCCGTCGCAGGAAAAAAGGAAGCGGAAGGGCCGCTCGGCAACACGTTCGACAAAACCTCAAAGGATACGAAATTCGGTCAAAAAACTTGGGAAAAAGCGGAAACGCAGATGCAGAAAACCGCCATGGAGCTTGCCCTTCAAAAAGCGTCGCTGCGCGAGGATCAGCTTGACGCCGCCTTTGTCGGCGATCTTCTGAACCAGTGCGTCGGTTCGAGCTTCTGCATGCGCGACCGCAACGTCCCTACCTTCGGGCTGTACGGTGCGTGCTCTACGATGGCGGAAAGCTTGATGCTGGCGGCAATGAGCGTCAACGCGGGCTACTGCCGCAGGGCGCTCGCTCTGACCTCCTCGCACTTTGCCTCCTCGGAGCGGCAGTACCGTTTCCCGCTCGCCTACGGCGGGCAGCGCACGCCGACCGCGCAATGGACGGTGACGGGCGCGGGCGCGGTCGTGGTCGGGCAGAAGGGTGACGGGCCGTTTCTTCTGAACGCGACGGTAGGCTCGATCATCGACGCCGGTATCAAGGACGCGGCAAACATGGGCGCAGCGATGGCGCCTGCGGCGTATGAGACGCTCCGCGCCCATTTTGACGATCTCCGCACGTCGCCGGAGGACTACGATCTAATCGTAACGGGCGACCTCGGAAAGCTCGGATATCAAATCGTCAAGGATCTATTTGACCGCGACGGCGTCAAAATGGAAGACCGCTATCAGGATTGCGGCGTTTTGATCTTTGACTGCAAGCGGCAGGACGTCCACTGCGGCGGCAGCGGCTGCGGCTGCAGCGCGAGCGTGCTGTGCGGTCATCTGCTGCGGAAAATGCGGCAGCGTGAGATCAGTAAGCTGCTGTTCTGCGGCACGGGCGCTCTGCTGTCACCTCTGACCACGCAGCAGGGCGAGTCCATTCCCGCCGTCTGCCACGCCGTCACGATCTGCGCGGAAAGGAGCTGAGAAAATGGACTACGTCTGGGCGTTTGTGATCGGCGGCGCATTATGCGTCATCGGTCAGATTTTGATCGACAAAACAAAACTGACTCCCGCGCGGATTCTCGTTTCCTACGTCGTCGCGGGCGTATTTCTGGGTGCGGTCGGCCTCTATCCGAAGCTCGCGGACTTTGCCGGCGCGGGCGCGACCGTCCCGCTGACGGGCTTCGGCAACACGCTCGCGAAGGGCGTGCGCGAGGCGGTTGCGAAGGACGGTTTTCTCGGCATTTTCACCGGCGGGCTCACGGCAGCCGCCGCAGGGATATGCGCCGCCGTCCTTTTCGGGCTGCTCGCAGGCTTGATTTTCAAGCCGAAGGATAAATGACGCGTCATCGGGTACACTAACGATACGGAGTCATCCGTAAATACGATAAGGGGGAAAATCTCATGGAAAACCGCAAGCAGAACAGCAATCAGAACAAGAATCAGAACAGTAATCAGAACAACGAGAGCAATCAGAGCAGCAATCAGAGCAGCAATCAGAGCAGCAATCAGAACCACAAATAAGCAAAGCATCAGCATACGCAGTGCCGTCAAAAAGTGACGGCACTGCGCGTATATTTCAGGCTGTTCGCGGCAACGCTATATATGAGGTGATTTGGATGAGCAATGAAATTGATATGCTGAACTCCATACGGAAGACGACGCAGATGGGTTGCTACGGGATCAAAGCAGTCATGGACGAGACGGTCAACCGCAATTTCCGTTCCGCGCTGCGGCAGCAATACGAGGAGTACGCAAAAATCTATGAGGAGGCAGATCAGCTTTTGCAGGATCGGTGCGGCAAGCCGAAGGACGTTACGCCGATCGCCCGCTACGGCTCTGCCCTCTCCTCCAAGCTACGCGTTCGCGCCGCCGTTGACCCGACCACGAAGATCGCGGAGCTGATGCTGCAGGGCAATACCCGCGGCATGATCAAGAGCATGCACAATATCCGCACGATGGGCATGCTGGAGCCGAAGGTCTCCGGGTTGTCCAAACGGCTCCTGCAGACCGAACAGGACAATATCAATCAAATGAAACAATATCTGTAAAAGGGTGCATTGCGCACCCTTTTTCGTTTTCCCGCATATACTGTTCCGAGGAGGTGTATTATGACCGGAACCGGATACTTGACCGTTCGTATTTCAACATCTGATGCGGAGCTTCCGATCCAGGACGCGACCGTGACCGTCACGCAGAATACCTCGGGCGGCGTGAAGCTGCTCGCAGTGCGGATCACGGATCGAAGCGGCGTTGTGCCGAATATCGCGATCGGAACTCCGGATTTGAACGAAAGCCTGAGTCCCGGCGGCCCGATCCCCTACGCGCTTGTGGACGTCACGGTGGATCGCCCCGGCTATGACCGCGCGCTGATCGAAAACGTCCAGCTCTTCCCCGGCATCCAGTCGCAGCAGGATATTTCGCTCGTACCGCAGAGCAGAACGCCGGAAGTGTTCAATATGACAGACGTCGTGGATATCACGGCGCAGGATCTGTAGCCATGGTCAGCATCGTACCCTACATACCGAAAACGATCACCGTTCATCTGGGGCCCCCGGATTCCTACGCCGCGAACGTCGAGGTCACGTTCAGCGACTACGTGAAGAATGTCGCGTCCAGCGAGGTCTACCCCACCTGGGACGAAAGCGCACTGCGGGCGAATATTCTCGCGATTACGTCCTTTGCGCTGAATCGGTTTTATACCGAATACTACCGCAGCCGCGGCTACAATTTCGATATCACGTCCACTACGGAAATAGACCAGAAGTTCATTTACGGCAGAAACCTTTTCGACACGATCGCCGAGCTTGCCGACAGTCTTTACACCAGCTATATCCGTCGCGTCGGCTTTATCGAGCCGCTGGCAGCGAAATTCTGCAACGGCACGACCGTCACCTGCGCAGGGCTGAGCCAGTGGGGTTCGCAGGATCTTGCTGCGCAGGGCTTGGACGCCGTTCAAATTCTGCGCAGATACTACGGAAACAACATTGAGATCGTTACCAACGCGCCGGTACGCGGCTATACGCCCTCCTATCCCGGCACGCCGCTGCGAGTCGGTTCGCGCGGAGCAAAAGTATTGCAGGCGCAGATCATTCTGAACCGGATCGGCAAAAACTATCCGGCAATCCCGCCGATCTTTCCGGAGGACGGTATCTTTGGTCGTCAGACGGAAGCCGCCGTGCTTGCTCTGCAGCGGATCTTCAATCTGACGCCGGATGGCGTCATCGGCAGATCGACCTGGAATCAGATGGAGCAGCTCTACGTTGCCGTCAATCGGCTCAACGAACTGGAATCGCTGGGGCAGACCTATATCTCGTTTGATTGGCAGGCGCCGAACCGCTTGCAGTCGGGCAGCCGCGGTCAGCAGGTACGGCAGCTTCAGTATATGCTGCAGGTGCTGTCGGACTATCTTCCGACCGTTCCGCGTATCAACATCGACGGCATTTTCGGCCCGCAGACGCAGAACGCTGTGATTGCGTACCAGCGGTTCGCCGGTTTGACCCCGGACGGCATCGTCGGCCCCGCAACGTGGAACTCCATGCGCAACCGCGTCGCCGGCATTCTCGGCACGTCGGAGTCCTCTTTCCTGCAATACCCGGGGCGTCCGCTGCGGCTGAATGACCGCGACAATAATATCTGACAGGAGGCAGTTATGAATTCAGACCATCCGCAGGATTCTGTTCCGATCGGTGAATTGCAGGAAATGCTCCGTACCCTCGCGCCGGACGGCGCGCCGTTTGAGGAGGGAGTCTACGGGACGCATACGCAAAAAGCAGTCGAAAGATTCCAGCGAACGCACGGCATTCCGGTGACCGGCGTCGTCGACGCGGAAACTTGGAGCGCGCTGAAAAGAGCGTATGAGAACGAAATCGTCGATCGGCAGCCGGCAACGCCCCTGGACATCATCATGCAGCCGCATCAGGTCATGGAAAAGGGCTGCGACAATACCAATATCTATTTGGTGCAGGCGATGATCAAGGCGCTGAGCCGTTATATCCCCGATTTGCCCGCCGTCGACGTCACCGGCAGACTGGACGCCAAAACGGAGCAAGCGATCAAATGGCTGCAGGCCTGCTGCGGTCTTCCGAAGAGCGGCGACATCGACAAGAATACGTGGCGGTTTCTGGCGCATGAGTACCGCTCCATGGTCGGAGACGGCACCGGCGCCTTCCCCGTCCGTCATCTAACGCCGCCCCCGATCCCCAGACAATAAAACAGCCGCAGCAGGTCATCGCCTGCTGCGGCTTTTGCATATTTCATTATGTTTTATCCGAGACAAGCGCACAGGCGCAGAAGCCCTCTTCCAACTGGAAGCAATACACTCTGACCGGCCCGCGACCTGTCTTGAAATCCTCGATCACCTTTTGACCGCCGTGCAGCGCGATGTCAGAGAACGCGATCAGCCATTTCCGCTCGCCCTTCGGGAAAACCTCATAATAGGTGCGATTCACAAGATTCTCTCTGTCAATCTGCTCATAGTCTTCCATCGCCTTGTTGCAGTAACGGAAGAGGAAATCGATGCCGTGGCCGTCTCTGCCGAAGACCAGCTCGACGATACAGAACGGCAGCGGGAAATTGTCCATAATGGTAAATCGGCTGACCAGCGGCTCCGTCGTCTGCGGCGTAGACATTCGGCGGTTGATCATCGTTTTGTTGCGGCTATGCTCGCCCGGCGTGCGAACTCTGCCGCGGAAGGCGCGACCGTCCGTCATCGTATAGCAGCCGTTATCCACGTTGACGATCTGCATCTCATTCACCGCGACGCCCTTGTTGACGCTCAGCATTCTGACCCCCTGCAGACCTTCGATCACGGTTTTCAGCGGGGTAAAGGTCTGCACGCTGCGCCCGTCGGTCAGATAGATAGCGGTCTTGCCTTCCTCGCGCACTAAATATAAGATTTCTTTTGGGACGATTTGATTTTTCCTGAAGAATTTATCGATTTGGATTGACATTCTCCACGCCTCGCGATCAGTTTTTTCTTTATTGTATCATAACCTGTCGATAGTTTCAAATAGTTTTTCATTAAATGACATATTTGTGTCATTTTAATCGATAAAATCAAGCACGGCGCAAAGATTCTCCTCCGAATACTCGATCTCCGCTGAATACTCCCGCGCGATCTCGATCAGCGCTTCCATCTCCGCGCTGCCTTCCGCCGCCCAAATATCACGAATCAGCTTGCAGCTCAGAACGGCGAACGCCGCTCTTGCGGCAAGGTCGCCGTCGTAGACCGCGCCGGCAAGATGGCGGTAGAGGAAATAGACGCAAAGCTGTTCCTCCGCGACGGGGTCGGGCAGACGCTCGGATGCAGCGCTGTTTCGCAGGCTGTCAAGCCGCCGCTCCCATTCCGAATCCAGCCGCTCCATGCCGAACAGGAAGTCCGCCCACTGCGCCCTGGTCAAATCAGGCAGACTTCCCTCCGCCTCGGCAAGAATTGCGTCGTACCGCGCTCGGATCGGCTCGGAACGATCCTGCGCCAGCGCGATCAGTTTCGCGCGCAGACGGACGATCTCTTCTTCCTCCGGCGAGAGGACTTCCTCCCCCGATTCGATGAAGCGGGTCTTCTCCCGCCTTGTCAGAATCAACCTTGCCGCTTCCTCGCAGCAAAGCCCGAGCCCGATCTCCGTCCGGTCGGAGAAGAAATTGCGGAAACGCGGATGATCCGTGCAGATCTGACACAGGTGTTCCTCGCCGATGACGGGAATCAGCTCGCATAGATTTTTGTCATTCAGGAACGGGCAGCTTTCATCCTCCCGCAGGCGAAACTGCGCCGTACCGTCTGCGCCGACTTCGATCTGTCGGCGCAGACGGTCGCCCAGTTCTCCCGGTAAGGCTTGATAGTACGCAAGCGTCGTTTCATCAACGTCGATCTCCCAGCCGCGGCAGCAGGTGTGCCTGCAATCGCCCGCAGTGCAGGAAAACTCGTCGTAATAATCCGGTTTGATCTCTTTCATTCTCTCCCCCACACCGTTCTCATTAAGTCAAAATCGTAAGTGCGCAGAAAACGGCTGAGCTTCAAGCCGTCTTTCTGACAGCGACAGAAGATTTCCGCGCAGGCGTGCGCGTCGCTCGACGCCTGATGGTGATCGAGCGCAATGCCGAGGTAGTCGCTGACGGTGTTCAGCCTGTGGTTGACAAGCTGCGGATAGCAGGCTCTCGCCATACGGCAGGTATCGGCGTACCGCACGCGCGGCTTCCACGCGATGCCGTAAGCACGCAGGCATCTTGCCAGCACGCCCAGATCGAACGGCGCGTTATGCGCCAGCAGAACGCCGCTCGAAAGCAGCGGCTCGATCAGCTCCCAGATCTGCGCGAAATTCGGCGCGTCCTCGACCAGATACGGCGAAATGCCCGTCAGTTGAACGTTGAAGCGGTCAAAATGCGTTTCCGGATTGATCAGCGAGTCAAAATCCCGGACAACCTCGCCGTCCTCGATCACGGAAATGCCGATCGCGCTCATGCGGTGATTCAAGCTGTTCGGCGTCTCCACGTCGAACGCGATATATCTTTCTGTCATAGGCTCCACTCCTGTCTTTCGTATTATAGCACGGCGCGGTGAAAAGCGAAAGCGGGAAATTTACCGGTCGATCGCCGGATTGAGATAGTAGACGTTCTTCTCGTTCAGCCGTTCGCGCAGCTTCTGGATCGCTTCGCCGAATCGCTGGAAGTGGACGATCTCCCGCTCGCGCAGGAACTTGATCACGTCGTTCACGTCCGGATCGTCGCTCAGCCGCAGAATGTTGTCGTAGGTCGAACGCGCCTTCTGTTCCGCAGCGAGGTCTTCCGTCAGATCGGTGATCGGATCGCCCTTGACCTGCATCGTCGCCGCCGTCCACGGCGTGCCGGAAGCGAACTGCGGATAGACGCCCTGCGTGTGGTCGACGAAATAAGCGGCAAAGCCGTCCGCGCGCTGCTGCTCCGGCGTGAGGTTCTTCGTGAGCTGATGGACGATCGCGCCGACGATCTCCAGATGTCCCAATTCCTCCGTGCCGATGTCGGTCAGCAGCCCTTTCTGCTCCGCATACGGCATGGAAAACCGCTGCGACAGATACCGCAGCGACGCGCCGAGCTCCCCGTCCGGTCCACCGTACTGACTTATGATGATACTCGCAAGCTTCGGGTTCGGTCTTGCGATCTTGACCGGGTATTGCAGTTTCTTTTCATACACGAACATACGCCCTTACGCCTCCCTCTGATTTGCTTCATATTCCCACGGCCACGGATCGCTCATCCAACCGTAGGTTTCGCCGTGCGCCGCCGCTTCCATCGTCAGCGGGCCGTACTGCTGCTCATAGACCGCTTTGCCCTCATTGTAGAGCCTCGCGTAGGATTGGAAGAGCTCGAACGCCTCCCGGTCGTCCTTATGCGTGTCCAGATAGAGTCCGAGCTCCGTGAGCGCGAAGCAGAGCGCCTGCAGCTCGTGCAGGGGCGTGTCGTCGAGCGGAACGTCGTTGGTCATGCCCATGAACGGCAGATCGAGCCCCGGGAACAGCGTACCGCGCACCACGCCGTTTTTGGCGGGATAGGTCGCGGGATTATCCTGCTGGTAGGGAACGTAGGGATTCGCCAGCGGCGCGCAGGCAGGCAGAATACCGTAGCCGGGATCGCCGGTTTCCATGTTCTGCTGGCGGCGCGCCATCTGCTGTATTCTCATTTCCAAAGCAATTACCTCCTTTGGGGATCGCTCCCCTGTTTCAGAGTATGCCGCGGCGTTTCGGTCTGTTCCGACAAAAAACGGAAGCCTTTTCAATCAAAAGGCTTCCATTTTTCCACCAGATCGCGGTGGGTCACGACGATATCCAATTCTTTCAGCTCCTCCGGCGAGAAAAACCGCAGTTCGCCGGATTCTTTACTCGGCTTTAAGGTCGGCATGCGGTCGAGCTTCGCGCGGAACAGCACGATGATCATGCGCCAGACCGTGCCGTCGCGGTAGCTTGCGATGCGGTCGTCGTCGACCACGCGGAGCTGCTCGAACGCCGATTCCGGCAGGAAAATGCCCGTTTCCTCGCGCACCTCCCTTGCGATGCCCTGTGAATAGCGTTCTGCGTTGCGCAGTCTGCCGCCGATCAGCCCCCATTGCCCGCAGTCCCAACGGCGTTCCAGCAGCAGCTTTCCGTCGTATTCCAATAGGACGTTCGTGCCGATGTGCGTCGGGCTGTTCGGCTTCGGGGCGTTCGGGTCATTCAGATAATAGGTTCCGACTGACATGGGCTTTCTCCGTTTCTACAGGATATTGCGGAGCTGCGCGACCTGCTCCTTCGTCGTCGCCCAGCTCGTGACGAGCCGGATAACGGTATGGCTATCGTCATATTTCTCCCAGAAGCTGTAGGCAACCTGCGAGGAAATGCGCGGCAGGTCGCTGTCCGCTATGATCAGGAATTGCTGATTGGTCGGCGTTTCCTTCCAGACGCGGCAGCCCTTCTCGCGGAAGACCGCCTTCGTCTCCTCGGCGCGCTCGATCGCATTTCGTGCAATTTCAAAATACAGATTATCCGTAAAGAGCGCGTCGAACTGCACGCCGAGCACGCGCCCCTTCGCCAGCAGCGCGCCGTGCTGCTTGGCTCGCGTCAAAAAATGCTTCGGCATGTTTCCGTGCGGGAAGACGACCGCCTCGCCGCACAGCGCGCCGACCTTCGTGCCGCCGATATAGAACACGTCGCAGAGGCTGGCAAGCTCCGGCAGCGTCAGATCGTTCTCGCGGCTCATGAGCCCGTAGCCCAGCCGCGCGCCGTCGATGAACAGCGGAAGGTCGTATTCGCGGCTGACGGCGTTCAGCTCCGTCAGTTCCGCCTTGCTGTAGAGCGTGCCCAACTCGGTCGGGAACGAAAGATAGACCATGCCCGGGCAGACCATGTGCTCGTGGCTGTCATCGCCGTAGAAGCGTTCCATCATCGTTTTCAATTCCGACGCGCAGACCTTCCCGTCGTGGGACGGCAGTTCCAGCACCTTATGCCCCGAGAATTCGATCGCGCCGGCTTCATGCAGGGCGATATGCGCCGTCTGCGCGGCGACCACGCCCTCGTAGCGCTGCAAGACGGCGTCGATCACGACCTGATTGGTCTGCGTTCCGCCGGTCAGGAAGAAGATCTCCGCCTCCGGACAGCCGCAGGCAAGTTTGATCTTGTCCTTCGCCGCCGCGCAGAACCCGTCCAGCCCGTAGCCGGTCTGCGGCTCGAGATTCGTTTCCGCCAGCCGCTGCAGGAGCTTCGGATGCGCGCCGACGTTGTAATCGTTTTCAAATGACAGCATGTTGTTTCCCTCCGTTCGTTTACAGGGCAAAGATCGCCGCGGCGATCAGGCATTGCACAAGATAGTACGCAATATGCAGCAGCATACTCTGCAGAAAGCGGCGTTCCCGCCCGAAGCTGTGGGCGATGAGCAGGCTGTCGCTGAACAGAAACAGCGCGCCGCCGATTGCGAAGAGCAGCGTTCCGGTCGAAAAACCGCGCACGGCAACGGCTGCAGCAAGGCTTGCCATATAGCTCGTGACTGCGATATAGACCGTTCCGGGCAGAAGGAGCTTCCCCGCCTGCACGCCGCGCCGGACGGTATAGAGCTTGACGATCAGCAGCAAAACGGTGCAGACCGGCAGCGCAAAAAGCCATGCGGACGCGTCCTGCAGCAAAAGCGCGGTGATATAGCAGAGATGTCCGAGTCCGAACAGCGCCGCGCCGAGGGCGAAATAGAGGTCGTGCTTTTTCGGGTACAGGTAACGGAAATCCAGCACGACGTCGCCCGCAAAGCCGAACAGCAGACCGAAATAGATCAGCAGCTTGGTCGGCTGCAGTCCGCCCCACAGCAGCGCAACTCCGCCGAGGAGGACGAAGCAGGCTGACGCGCCCGCCTTCCAAACGACGGCTTGCCGCGGCTTTTCGCATCGTAACGTTTTCAGATAGAAATAGTCTAAAACCTGCGCCGCGCACGTCAGCCCGGCGGCAATTATCCAGAACGGACACCGCATATCCGCCGCTCCTTTACAAGAGTAGATAGCCATATTATACCGTCCCTGTCCCAAATGCACAAGCCCCCGGAACGAAAAATGCACCGCAACAGCGGTGCATTTTTCAGTCTCCCTCTTGGGGAGGGGAACCGCGAAGCGGCGAAGGGAGGGACTCCCTCTGTCAGTTTCGCTGACAATCCCCTCAGAAAGGGCGCTATTATTCGATTATACGATTCGGGTGATTCACGATGCCGATGAAGAGCGGCAGGCCGTCCGCGCCGGTGATCGCAAAGAGGAACGGGCGGTCGAGGATGAAATCGACCTCCTCGGCGGGCGGTTCTGCGGCGGTGGCCTCCGTCATGATGATCGTATACGCCGCCGCCTTGCAGCCGTCCTCGTCGATCAGCACCCGCGCGCCGTGGATCACGTCGCTGACGAAGATACCATCCGGCTCCTCCGCAAGCGGAGAGAAGTCCGCCTTCACCGGGTCGAACACATCGGTCACGCCTAGCGCCTGCAGGATCTCTGTCGCGTCGAACTGCGCGTCGATATCAAACTTCGGGATCTGCTTGTTCACGGTCAGATATTTGACGCTTTCCCAGCCGCCTTTCGAGAGCAGAAAGGACAGCGTCTGCGGATCGTCCAGCAGGTCTTCCGGCGTCACGCCCTCGTCCGGCAGGAGGAGCCACATCCTGCCGCCGGACTCGAACGACTGCCCGACCGCCGTGAACTGATCCGCCCAATAATACCCGTCCGTCACGCTCTGACGCATCATCCTGCAGGGCTCGTCGCCGTCCGTCGCATGGAAGACGCTTTCTTCCGTGTTCGACTCAGCGAATTGTGCGTCCCATTTTGCGCTGAAATACAGGGTGGATACCAGCGCCGCGACGGTATCGGCATCCAGCCCGATCCCGTTGATCTGCTCCTTCAGCAGGCCGTCGGTCTGCTTGTTCATCCAGTCGTGCAGGAGCGCGTCCATCTCTTCCGTGCCCATCTCGCCGTAATAGGAGGAGGCGAAATACTGCTCCGCGAGGAGCTTCAGCGTATCCTGCCGGAATCTCACGTTCTCGTTGAGCCATAGGGAGTTTGCAAAAAGGCTCTTCGCCATGCCGTCGTCGCGGTAGTTCGCGTTCCAGATCGCGTTCACGCGGGTGCGAAGCTCGTCCATATTCGAAACGCCCATCAGATCAAGGATCTGCGTTCTTCCCTCGCCGTCCGCCGTTTCCGCGAGCAGAGCGAGCGCCATGTAGATATTGACCGGCGAATAAACGCGGTTTTCGCCTTCCGCACCGCCCAAAAACTGTGGCAGCGTCGCCTTGAGAAAGCCGCTCAGTTCCAGCGCGTCGTATTTGTCCCGATACTGCCACCGCTCGCCCAGCGCGTCATACCATGCCGTCAGGTCGTCGTTTCCGAACGAATACGGGTCGTTCCCGCTGCCCTCCATATAGGGATATTGCGCCATTTCCGGATACTGCGCCATCGCGAGGGTGTGCGCGTCGATCACCTGCGGCTCGAGCGTCGGGATGGGCTCGGTGGGCTGCGCTTCCGTCGCCTCGGTGAGATCGGTCGGCGCAGCGATGGCTTGCGTTCCGGTCGCGTCGGGCGTACCGACCGCCGGACCCGCGCAGCCGCCCAGCACCGCGACCGCCAGCAAGGCGGCAATCACGCCGGTCAGCGTAAGGCGGCGCTTTTTCCGGCATTCTTTTCCGTTTTCTCGTTTCATAACAAACGCTCCTTTCGGTATTCTCACCTGTTTGACGTATCAAAGCGCAAAAAGTTTCATGCTGCGGCATTTTTTTCTGCCGCAGCACGGTTATTATTTCAATTCCGCGAGACGGGCGTTGAGCTTGCTGTAAATGCGTTTGACGAACCATGGCTCGGTAGAGGCGTTCAGCGCTTCTTCGGGCGTAAACCACCTGACCCCCGTGTTTTCGTCCTCGCAGACGTGCAGCGGCTCCGTATCGTCCGCCTCCAGAAGATAGGTCACGTTCAGGTGCAGGTGGCTCGAGACGTACTGACCACGCTTTTCATGCCCGTCCACGGTCAGACATTCGAGCGAGGCGATCTTCCCGTCGATCGGTCTGACGTTTTGCAGTCCGGTTTCCTCGCGGCATTCCTTCAGCGCGACCTGCAGCAAGTCCCGCTCGCCGTCGGCGTGACCGCCGCACCAAGACCACGAATCGTAGAGCTTGTGATAGACCATCAAGACCTTCGTTCTGTTCCGATTCGTCACCCACGCGGACGCGGTCAGATGCGCGACGCGGTTTTCCCGCGAAAACGCGTCGTCGTGTCCGTCCAAAAATGACAAAAACAGCAGTTTGTCCTGCGCTTCCTGCGCATTGCGCGGCAGATACGCCGCAATGTCTTCTCGGATCGCCATAGGTAACCCTCCCGCCCGTATTTGTTACAATTATAGTCCAAAACCGCTGAAATCTCAAGGAAATTATCATTTTCCTTGACATCTGGTATGTATTGGAATATGATATAAATTAGCCAATTTCTAAGGAGGACGCAGTTTTATGGCAAAAACCTTACAGGATATTCTGAAACTCTGCGAGGAAAAGCAGATTCGCATCGTTGACTTCAAAATGACCGACATCGACGGCAGATGGCGTCATCTGAGCATACCCGTGGAGCGTCTCAACGAGGACACCATGACCTACGGCATCGGCTTCGACGGCTCCAACTACGGCTACGCGCCCGTGGAAAGCAGCGACATGGTCTTCGTGCCCGATCTGGACAGCGCGGTCGTGGACAACTTCGCGCGGATCCCCACCCTTTCCATGATCGGCGACGTCATGGTCATCGACCGTCCGGCGAACCGCCCGTTCGATCAGTACCCGAGAAACGTCGCCAAGCGCGCCATCCAATATATGCAGGAAAAGGGCGTCGCCGATCAGATGATCGTCGGCCCGGAGTATGAGTTCTACGTCTTCGACGGCGTGCATTTCGACACGAAGCCCGAAAACACCGGCTACTGCATCGACGCAAGACAGGCGGAGTGGAACGGCGCGGAGGACGACAACAATAACGGCTATATCGTCCAGCACAAGGCCGGCTATCACGCCTGCCTGCCGCAGGACGTCAACAACGACCTGCGCAGCAAGATCTGCCTGATGCTCGAGGATTGGGGCGTCAAGGTCAAGTATCATCATCATGAGGTCGGCGGCTGCGGTCAGCTCGAGGTCGAGGTCGAGCTCGGCGACATGGTCAGCCTTGCCGACGGCACGATGACTGCAAAGTACGTCATCAAGAACGCCGCTGCCGAGGAAGGCAGAACGGCGACCTTCATGCCGAAGCCCGTCGCAGGCGAGGCAGGC
This sequence comes from Oscillospiraceae bacterium, assembly GCA_017429835.1. Lineage (GTDB taxonomy): Bacteria > Bacillota > Clostridia > Oscillospirales > Oscillospiraceae > JAZOXB01. The sequence goes on along the minus strand of JAFROD010000006.1, from coordinate 87,238 downwards.
AGCGGTATGCACGTGCACATGCAGCTATTCAGGAACGGCAAGCCGCTGTTCTACGACGAGAAGGGCTACGCCCAGCTCAGCGAAACCGCAATGCACTTCATCGGCGGATTGCTGACCCACGCAGCGTCCATCTGCGCGATCACGAACCCGTCCACCAACTCCTACAAGCGTCTGATCCCTGGCTACGAGGCGCCGGTCACGATCGGCTACGCGATGGCGAACCGCAGCGCGGTTATCCGCATCCCCGCCTACGCCAAGGCCCCGAAGAACAAGCGCTTTGAGCTGCGCAATCCGGACGCGACCTGCAACCCGTACTACGCCTACGCCGCGATCCTGATGGCGGGTCTGGACGGCATCGAGAAGAAGATCGACCCGCACGCGAAGGGCTGGGGCCCGTACGACTGCAACCTCTTCGATCTTCCCGAGGAAGAAAAGGCGAAGCTCGGCGGTCTGCCCAAGACCCTCGACGAAGCGCTGGACGCGCTGGAAAAGGATCACGACTACCTGACCAAGGGCGGCGTGTTCCCGGAGCGTCTGATCGAGATCATGATCGAGAAGCACCGCAAGGAAGCCGAGAAGATTTCCCGCATTCCTCACCCGGCGGAATTCGCCATGTATTACGATCTGTGATTCACAAGAAAAACGGCTGCTGCCAGTTGGCAGCAGCCGTTTCGTTTATCTGTTCAGTATCCTTGCAGGCCACGGGCGGTGGACTTTCATCGCGCCCTTCGGGCAGAATTCCTGACAGCAGAAGCAGCGAATGCATTTCTGATAATCCACGCGCGCCTTCTTCTCCTGCACCGTGATCGCCTTCGCGGGGCACAGATTCGCGCACAGACCGCAGCCGACGCATTCCGACCGTTTGAGCTTCGGCGAGGAACGCAAGGCTTTTTGCGCGATCTTGCCGAACAGCTCACCCGCTTTCCCGGGAAATACGGTTTCAAAGTGCATTCCCCTGCCGCGCTCGATGCGCTCAAAATCGGGGATCGCGAAATCGTCCACGTTCCCGACCGTTTCGATCTCCTCCGCACGCTCCGGCACAAGACCGTAATTCGCCGCGGCGCGAAGCGTCGGCACGACCATCGGGTCGAGCCCGATCAGCCTGGCGCAGACCATGTCGATCTTGTGGCAGTTCGTCCCAGCGAGCAGCGCGCCGACGTGCCGCGGTGTGCCGGCGGTCGGGCCGTTGCCCTCCATGGCGAGCACAGCGTCAACGACGTAAAGGCGGGGCTTGAAATAGTCGTTGAGATCGATGAGCATGCTCGCAAAATCCAGCGGCTCCGGAAAGCGGAAATGGTATTCCGGCTTCGTCATTCCCGGGATTGAGCCGAAGAGGTTTTTCGTCGCCGCGGAGAGGCACATCATGCCGTGGCTTTTCAGCTTGCCGAAGCTGATGATCGCGTCCGCTCCGTCGAGCCACGCAGTGTAGCTGAAGGTCTTGGCGACGTGCGCCTCGGGAAACGACGCGCTGCTCTGCTCGAAGTTGCGGTTGAGCTTGCCGCCCGCCTCCTCCACGGCGCGCAGACCCGTGGCGGAATAGACGCGGTTTAAGACGGCGGCGTTGAAGAGATTACCCGGGCTGTCGCCCACGACAACCTCTGCCCCGCGCGAAACGAGCTGCTCCGTCAGCGCGGCAAGGAGCGCTGGGTGCGTCGTCGCCGCCGTTTCCGGCTTCATCGCGGCGACGAGATTCGCCTTGATCACAATTTTCATTCCGGGTCTGACCCATTCCAGTCCGCCGAACGGCGCAAGCGCCTCCTCCAGCGCCCGCAGGCAGTGCTCTCTTTGATAATCCTCACAGCAGACGATTGAAACCTCCGGCATGCCCTCGCCTCCTTTTTCCGTATCATCATACCACATTTTGATCAAAAGTCAAATGACGAACGCGCGGTTTTCCGTAAAATTGCTCAAAAATTCCATGTGAGATTTGGCAATTTCGGCAAGGGAAAAACCGTTGCATTTTCTTTGGAATAACAATATAATTATAGTGTAATTGAAGATTGATAGCTGTAACGAAGTGCTGCGCGCACGGGCTGACACTATCACTCAGGGTTACTTGAGTGGAGATGCGGAGTAGTTCCGTGTCCCCATTTTTTGTTTCTTCGGAATATTTACACAGGAGGTAATTCTATGTACATTCTGGCAAACGGCAAGCTCATCACGAGAAGCGAGACGCTCCCCTTCCTGCCCGACGGCGGCGTCGTTATCGACGGCACGATAATCAAGGAAGTCGGCAAGACCGCCGACCTGAAGTCAAAGTACCCCGACGCGGAATTCATCGACGCGAAGGGCGGCGTGATCATGCCCGCGCTGATCAACGCCCATACCCACATCTATTCCGCGCTGGCGCGCGGACTGTCCATCAAGAGCAACAACGCCGACAACTTCTACGACGTTCTGGACAAGCAGTGGTGGGCGATCGACCGCAAGCTGTACCTGAGCGGCACGAGGGCCTCCGCCGACGCGCTCTACATCGACTGTATCAAGCAGGGCGTGACGACGATCTTCGACCACCACGCCTCCTACGGCGAGATCCCCGGCAGTCTCCATGAGATCGCGGAATCCGCCAAAAAATTCGGCATTCGTTCCTGCCTGTGCTACGAGGTCTCCGACCGCGACGGCGAGGAAAAATGCCTGCAGGGCATTAAGGAAAACGCCGATTTCATCTCCGAATGCGCAGAGCGCAAGGATCCGATGCTCGCCGCCATGTTCGGCGGTCACGCGCTGTTCACGATTTCCGACAAGACCTTTGAGCGCATGGTCGAGGCAAACGACGGACGCACCGGCTACCATATCCACGTCTCCGAGGGCTGGAACGACGTCTATGACTCCATTCAGAACTACGGCTGCCGTCCGGTCGAACGCCTTTACAAGCACGGCATCCTCGGTGAGAAGACCATCCTCGGTCACTGCATCCACGTCACGGACAAGGAGATCGATCTGATCCGTCGGACCAACACGATGGTCGTCAACAACCCCGAATCCAACATGGGCAACGCCGTCGGCACCTGCCCTGTCCTGCCGCTTTACAAGAACGGTATCCTGCTCGGTCTCGGCACCGACGCCTACACGAACGACATGCTCGAATCCATCAAGGTTGCGCTGTGCGCGCAGCGTCAGAACGCGGAGCTGCCGAACGTCGGCTGGTGCGAGGTCACGGACATGCTCTTTAAGAACAACGCGAAGATCGGCGCAAAGTACTTCCCGGACAAGCTCGGCGTACTGGAAGCCGGCGCCGCCGCGGACGTGATCGTCATGGACTACAAGCCGTTCACCCCGTTCTCCGCCGCCAACATCGACGGTCACATGCTGTTCGGCATGACCGGCAGGCAGTGCCAAACCACGATCGCCAACGGCAAGCTTCTGATGAAGGACCGTGAACTGATCGGCATCGACGAGGAAGCCGAAAACGCGCACATCCTCGAAGAAGCCAAAAAGCTCTGGGGCGACCTGAACGACTGCAAATACGACGCATACGGTGAAATCTGATCTGATTGCCAAGATCATTACGGAGGTATAAACCATGTCTGAAAGAATGTATCCCATTCCGTTTAAATCCCTGATGAAGTGGATCGTCACCGAATACGCCCGTGAGGGCGAGATCTTCGGCGTCCACGCCCCCTATCTTGCCAAGGGCAAGACCCTGCCGATCTTCGGTGAGAAGATCGAGACCCCCTTCGGCCCCGCCGCCGGCCCGAACAGCCAGCTTGCGCAGAACATCATCGCCTCCTACATGGCGGGCGCGCGTTTCTTCGAGGTCAAGACCGTGCAGAAGATGGACGGCGAAGACCTCGCCCGCTGCGTGCCGCGCCCCTGCATCCTTGCGGACGACGAGGGCTACAACCAGGAGTGGTCCACGGAGCTGACCGTCCCGCAGGCGCAGGACGAGTACATCAAGGCGTGGTGCGCGCTGAAAGTTCTCTCCAAGGTCTACGGCTTCGGCGATCCCGATGGCTTCGTCTTCAATATGTCCGTCGGCTACGACCTCGAGGGCATCAAGGGCGAAAAGGTCAACACCTACATTGAGAACATGAAGGACGCTTCCAAGACGCCGCAGTTTGCGGAGTGTAAGGAAGTCCTCAAGGAGTTCTTCCCGGAGGAAGCGGCGCTGATCGACGGCATTTCTCCGCGCATTTCCCGCTCCATCACCCTCTCCACGCTGCACGGCTGCCCGCCCGATGAGATCGAGCGCATCGCGACCTATCTCATCAGCGAGAAGAAGGTCAACACCTTCGTCAAGTGCAACCCGACCATTCTCGGCTACAAGACCGCCCGCGGCATTCTCGACTCGATGGGTTATGACTACATCGTCTTCGACGAGCACCACTTCAACGAAGACCTCCAATGGGCGGACGCCGTTCCGATGTTCGAGCGTCTGCAGGCGCTCGCGGACAAGACCGGCGTGGAATTCGGTCTGAAGCTCTCCAACACCTTCCCCGTCGACACCACGCGCGGCGAGCTGCCCGGCAACGAGATGTACATGTCCGGCCGCAGCCTGTTCCCGCTGACGATTGAGATGTGCAACCGCATTTCCAAGCAGTTCAAGGGCAAGATGCGCCTGTCCTTCGCGGGCGGCGCGGAGTTCTTCAACTGCGACAAGCTCTTTGCGGCTGGCATCTGGCCGATCACCGTCGCGACGACCATCCTCAAGCCCGGCGGCTATAACCGTCTGAAGCAGATGTGCGAAAAGGTTGAGAACATGCCGTTCAAGGCGTTCGCCGGCACCGACTCCGCCGCGATCGAAGCGCTGAGCATTGACAGCCACACGAATTTCCACCACCTCAAGCCCATTAAGCCGATCCCCGCGCGCAAGAACGAGGAGCGCGTTCCCTGGATGGATTGCTTCATGGCGCCCTGCAAGGGCGGCTGCCCGATCGCGCAGGATATCCCCGAATACATCGAGCTGTGCAGAAAGGGTCTGTACGGGCCGGCTTTGAAACTCATCACCGAGAAGAACGCGCTGCCGTTCATCACCGGCACGATCTGCGCGCACCGCTGCCAGAACAAGTGCACCCGCAACTTCTACGACGAATCCGTCCAGATCCGCGACACCAAGCTGATCGCGGCGCAGCACGGCTACGGCGCGCTGATGGCGTCCATCGAGAAGCCTGCCAAGGTCGAGGGCAAGAAGGTCGCCATCGTCGGCGGCGGCCCGACCGGTATCGCCGCGGCGTATTTCCTCGGCAGAGCCGGCGTGGAGACCACGATCTTCGAGCGCGAGAACAGCCTCGGCGGCGTTCCGCGCCACGTCATCCCCGCTTTCCGTATCACGGACGAAGCAATCGACAAGGATATCGCTCTGATGGAGAAGTACGGCGTTGAGGTCAAACTCGGCGCGCCCGCCCCGTCCGTCGCAGAGCTCAAGGCGATGGGCTACACCCATATCCTCATGGCGGTCGGCGCATGGAAGGCAGGCCGTCTGGACATCGAGGGCAACGTCGTCGGCGTCATCGGCTGGATGAAGGACATGAAGAAGGAAGTCAAGCCCTGTCTGTCCGGCTCCGTCGTCGTGGTCGGCGCTGGCAACACCGCCATGGACGCCGCCCGCGTCGCAAAGCGCATGGGCGCGGATTCCACCATCGTCTACCGCCGCACGAAGAAGTACATGCCCGCTGACGAGCACGAGCTCAAGCTCGCCATCGAGGACGGCGTGAAGTTTGTCGAGCTGGCAGCGCCCGTCAAGCAGGCAGATGGCAAGCTGACCCTCGAAAAGATGAAGCTCGGAGACCCCGACGCTTCCGGCCGCCGCTCCCCCGTTCCCACCGGCGAATACTTCGAGATCCCCTGCGACCTCGTCGTTTCCGCGGTCGGTGAGAAAGTCGACGCAGACCTCATGGCTGCCAACGGCATCGAAATGGGTCGCAAGGGCCCCGATTTCAAAACCAACATTGAGGGCGTCTACGCCGCCGGCGACTGCCACCGCGGCCCCGCCACCGTCGTCGAGGGCATTGCAGACGCTGCGAAGTTCGCGGAGATCGTGATCGGCGCAAAGCATGAATATGAGATCCCCGAGCAGGCGTACGTCACCAAGGCGGAAGCCATTGCAAAGAAGGGTATCCTCAAGATGAGCAAAGACGCCTGCTGCGAAGGCAGCCGCTGCCTCGACTGCAACACCGTCTGCGAGAACTGCGCGGACTCCTGCCCGAACCGCGCAAACGTCGTCGTCAAGCTCGCCGATGGCAGACACGAGATCCTGCACGTCGACAAGATGTGCAACGAGTGCGGCAACTGCACGCACTTCTGCCCTTACGCTTCCGAGCCCTGCCACGACAAGTTCACGCTCTTCCAGACCGAAAAGGACATGGACGATTCCGAGAACTTCGGCTTCCTCTTCCGCGAGGACGGCAAGGTGCGCGTCCGTCTGGCGACGGAGATGGTCGTCGACCTCGATCAGCCGAACGATCTGCCGAAGGACATCGAGCTGTTCATCCTCACCGTCCGCAGCAAGTACAGCTACCTGTACAAGTAATGCATCTTCTCAAAAGCGGCGTCTTCGGACGCCGCTTTTTTCCGGAAAACGCGGAACTTTTTGCTCGCTCTGTCGTCCAATCAGCAGAAAGAAACCACGGGAGGTATTCTGATGAAAAAGATCATTTCGATTTTGCTGCTGTTGGCGCTGGTTTTATCGTTTGCCGCCTGCGAAGGGACATCGGTTGAAGCTGAAAACAGCACCGAAGAAGCCAACGCCGCGCCGACGCAGGACGTCACCGACGAACCTGCTATTCAATATGTCACGCCGATTGCGACTGGATATGTTCCTCCTGAGGATTTCCGCTTTTCGCTGGTCTACGGCGTGCTCGGCGATCTGACCTACGACAGCGAGACCGGCGTGCTGGTCAAGCAGCGCGTCGCAACGCACGTGGAGGATTACACGACCACCTATTTCTTTACAGAAGAGCAGAAAGAGCAGGTCTACAATCTGATCGTCGCAATGGATCCCGCTTCCTACCCCGACGAATATAATCCCATCGCCGACGGAATTGCGTCGGAACCGTCCTATGAGATCGTCCTGACGGTGACGTACAACGGCGTCACGAAAACGATCACCTGCCACAACATCGCGATCGGCGCAGAGGCGAAAGACGAACAGGGTGAAAACTTCCTCGCCGTGATCGACGCGATCAGGGAGATTCTCTACGCCAGCGACGAATGGCAGGCACTGCCGGAATATGAGTTCCTGTACGCATAGCATTTTCCCGCAGCTCCCTCTACCGCTTTCAAGAGGGAGGCAAGCGGCGTCTCTTTCGAGACGCCGCTTTTCTGTGCTTGCAATCCGGTCGGGTAGTTTGGTATAATGTAGAAAATGGGAATTATGCGGAGGAACGTCATGGCTACCGAGAAATTATATTACATCGACCAATACCGGACGGAGGAGACTGCCCGCGTGCTGTCGTGCGAGCAGGTCGAGGGCGGTTATGCCGTCGTGCTCGACCGCACGATCTTCTACCCCACCGGCGGCGGTCAGCCCTGCGACCTCGGCACCCTCGGCGGCGCGAACGTGCTGGACGTGTCCGAGCAGGACGGCGAGGTCGTCCATCTCTGTGACGCTCCCCTTTCCGTCGGTGAGACCGTCGTCGGCAAAATCGACTTTGCGCGCCGCTTTCTCTTTATGCAGCAGCATTCCGGCGAACACCTCGTCTCCGGCGTGGTACACCGCCGCTACGGCTTTGAGAACGTCGGCTTCCACATGGGCAGCGAGTGCGTGACCTTTGATTTCAGCGGCGAGATCCCCCCGCAGGACCTGAAAAGCATCGAGCGCGAGGTCAACGAGATCATCTACCGGAATATCAAAGCTGAGGTGATCTATCCCGACGCAGATCATCTTCACGATTATCCCTTCCGCAGCAAAAAGGAGCTGTCCGGCTGGGTGCGGCTGGTGCAATTCGGCGACGCCGATCTCTGCGCCTGCTGCGGTCTGCACGTCGCGGCGACGGGCGAGATCGGTCTGGTCAAGCTCCTGTCCACGACGAAATTCCACGAAGGCTCCCGCGTCGAGATGCTCGCCGGCATCCGCGCGCTGGACTATATGAACGCTCTCGCGGAGCAAAACCGCGAAATCTCCAATCTGCTCTCTGCCAAGCCGTTCGCCACGGCGGCGGCGGTGAAGCGGGTCAGCGACGAGCTGGCAGCCGCGCAGTACCGCGTCACGGAGCTGGAGAATCAGCTCTTTGCCGCGAAAGCGGAACAGTACGCTGGAGCGGGCGACGTCCTGCTCTTTGAGCGCGCCCTGTCCCCCGACGCGGTGCGCCGTCTGACCGACGCGGTGATGCAGACCTGCGGCGGCCGCTGCGCGGTATTCTCCGGCGAAGACGGGAATTATAAATACGCGATCGGGCAGAAAGACGGCGATCTGCGCGATCTGATCAAAGCCCTCAACGCGCAGCTTCACGGCAGAGGCGGCGGCAAGCCGTTCTTCGCGCAAGGCTCGGTCGCCGCGATGAAGCGAGAGATCGAAGCGTTCTTTGCCGCGCTGTAAGAGGGAGAAAGCCATGATCATTCCCCTTTGTCCGGTCTGCGGCGCGCCCCTGTCGACCGAGAGGCCTGCGTGGAAATGCGAAAACAATCATACGTTTGACGTTGCGCGGCAGGGCTACGTCAATCTTCTGCCAGTCACGCAGAAGCATTCGCTGCACCCCGGCGATACCGCCGCCATGGTCGCATCAAGGCGCGATTTTCTGAACGCCGGCTATTATGCGCCGATCGCGGACAAGCTGCGCGAACTGGTCGCCGCCTATGCGCCGCATGCCGAAAGCGTGCTCGACGCGGGCTGCGGCGAGGGATATTATTTGTCTCATTTAGACCTAAATGAGCGTTGGGGCGTGGATATCTCAAAGGACGCCGTCCGCTGCGCCGCCGTGCGGGAAAAGAACGCGAAGTTTCTCGCCGCCACCGCGGCGCATCTCCCCTTCGCGGACGCCGCATTTGATTGTGTGCTTTCCATGTTCGCGCTGACCGCCGCCGCGGAATTCGCCCGCGTTTTGAAAGACGGCGGCGTTTTCGTGCAGGTTTTGGCGGGAGAAACCCACCTTTCCGCGCTGAAATCCGTCATCTACCCGACGCTGCTGGAAAAAGAAAAGAATCTGCACCCGCAGTTGGACGGTTTTACCCTATTGCACGGGGAAACGCTGGCATTTGACTTCACGCTGGAATCGCAGGAAGCGGTGCAGAATCTGCTCTCAATGACGCCGCACGTTTGGCGCATCTCCAAAGAAGGCGCGGACGCGCTGAAGAAGGTCGACCGTCTTTCCGACCGCGCGGAAGTCATTTTTAACGTCTACGGTAGACAAAAGCGGTAATATCTGCTAAAATCATTCAATCAAGTTTTTTGGAGTAGTTTATGCTGGACAAGCTGAAATATGTCGAGGAAAAATACATCGAGCTGTGCGACCGCGTCGGTCGTCCGGATTTTTACGACGACCCCAAAAAGGCAGCCGCCTATCTGAAGGAGCAGAAGGAGCTGGAACCCGTCGTCACCGCCTACCGCGCCTATCTGCGGGCGAAGCAGGACATGGAGGACGCGCTGGAGCTCATGAGCGCGGAGCCTGAGATGAAGGACTTTTGCCAGGAGGAATATGCCGCGGCAAAAAAGCGCAGCGAGGATCTGGAGCAGGAGCTGAAGATCCTGCTGCTGCCGCACGACCCGAATGACGACAAGAGCGTCATCATGGAGATCCGCGGCGGCGTCGGCGGTGAGGAAAGCGCGCTGTTCGCGCACAGTCTGTTCCGCATGTACAACCTCTACGCCGCCTCGAAGGGCTGGTCGGTGGAGCTTTTGAACTACAACGAGACGGAGCTCGGCGGCATCAAGGAAGCGGATTTTGAAATCCACGGCAGCGGCGCGTGGTCGCGGCTGAAATTCGAGTCCGGGGTACACCGCGTGCAGCGCGTGCCGGAGACGGAATCCGGCGGACGCGTGCATACCTCCACGGCGACGGTCGCGGTCCTGCCCGAAATGGAAGAAGCGGACGTGAACATCCGCCCGGAGGACATCGAAATGCAGGTCTACCGCTCCTCCGGCGCTGGCGGTCAGCATATCAACAAAACCTCCTCCGCCGTTCGCCTGATCCACAAGCCGACCGGCATCGTCGTCGCCTGTCAGGAGGAGCGCAGCCAGTTCCAGAACCGCGAAAAGTGCATGCTCATGCTCTCATCCAAGCTCTATCAAATGGAGCAGGAGCGCATTGAGTCCGCCTACTCCGGCGAGCGCCGTTCACAGGTCGGCAGCGGCATGCGCAACGAGAAAATCCGCACCTATAACTTCCCGCAGAGCCGCGTCACCGATCACCGGATCGGTCTGACGCTCTATAAAATCGATTCCATTATGAACGGAGATCTGGACGAGATCATCGACGCGCTCATCAGCGCGGATCAGGCGGAAAAGCTCCGTGAAAGCGGTGAAACTGCATGAAAACCTTGATATTTCAGGCGGACGATCCGCAGACGCCGAAAAAAGCCGCCGAGATCATCCGAAACGGCGGACTGGTCGCCATCCCGACGGAAACGGTTTACGGACTGGGTGCGAACGCGATGGACGAAACGGCGGTCGCAAAGATTTTTGAAGCGAAAGGGCGTCCGCAGGACAATCCCTTGATCATTCATATCTCCTGCGCGGCGGAGCTGGAACGCTACTGCCAAGACATTCCGGACAGTGCTTATTTGCTCGCGGAACGATTCTGGCCGGGACCCCTGACGATGGTACTGCCCGTCAGAGACTGCGTCCCGAAGCGCACGACGGCGGGGCTCGACACCGTCGCCGTCCGCTGCCCGAAGACTGCGGTCACCCGCGCGCTGATCGCGGAGGCGGGCGTGCCGATCGCCGCGCCGTCTGCGAATCTATCGGGCAAGCCGTCCACCACGACGGCGGCACACGTGCTGCACGACTACGGCGAGGACGGGAAGATCGACGCGATCATCGACGGCGGCCCGTGCGAGGTCGGCGTGGAGTCCACTATCGTCGATCTGACAGGCGCGCACCCGCGTCTCCTGCGACCGGGCGGGGTCACGCCGGAGGAGCTTCGGGAACTGCTGGGCGAATTGGAGATCGACAAAGCCGTTTCCGAGCAGATCTCAAATGATACCGTCGTCCGCGCGCCGGGCATGAAATACCGGCACTACGCGCCGCGCGCGGAGATCATTATCGTCAACGGCGCGAGCGAGGCGGCTGCCGCCTACGTGCGCAGGCGCTTTAAGGACGGCTGCGCCGTACTCTGCTTTGAGGAAGAACTGCCGCTGTTTGCAGGCTGCAATCCCGTCGCCTACGGGAAGCGCGGCGACGTGAAAACGCTGTCTGCAGGACTCTTTGCCACGCTGCGCGCCCTGGACCGTCCGGAGATCAAGACGATCTACGCCCGCTGTCCGGAGGGCGGCGGTGTCGCTTACGCGGTCGGCAACCGTCTGAAAAAGGCGGCGGCGTTCCGCTGCGTCAACGCGGAGGTGGAACCATGACGGTCATCGGCATTACCGGCGGCACGGGCAGCGGCAAAACGACGCTCCTGCAAGCCGTCAAAAACCGCGGCGGTCTGTGCATCGACTGCGATCAGCTCTACCATGAGCTCTTGTTGCGGGACGAAGCTCTGCTTGCCGCTCTTGCGGCGCGCTTCCCTATCGCCTTTGACGGCGGCGTACTGAATCGCAAGACATTGGGGCGTCTTGTGTTTGCCGACCGTGACGCGCTTGCCGCGCTCAACGAGATCACGCACGCGATCGTCTGCCGCGAGGTGCGGAAGACGATCCGTGAGACGGAGAAGACGCTCGTCGCGATCGACGCGATCGCGCTGTTTGAAAGCGGTCTGAACGAGCTCTGCGACGTGACCGTCGCGGTCACCGCGCCGGAGGACGTGCGGATCGAACGCATTATGAAGCGTGACGGCATTTCCCGCGAGGACACGATAAAGCGCATCCGCGCACAGAAATCGGACGCGGAATTTGCCGCGATGGCGCAGGTTACCCTGCGGAACGACGCCTCTGAGGAAGCGTTCGTAGATATCTGTCAACAGTTTCTGAAAGGAGTATTACCACCCATGGAAGAAAAGAAATACGAATCCCTGCGCAAAGAGCTGCTCTTTGCCCCGAAAAACGGCTATGACCGTATCTCTGACGAAGACCTCGCCGCCATGAAGGACTACTGCAGGGAATACGCCGAGTTTATCAGCGCCTGCAAGATCGAGCGCGAAGCGGTGGACTGGACGATCGCCGAAGCGAAAAAGCACGGCTTCAAGCCGCTCGTTCCCGGCATGAAGCTGCAGCCGGGCGACAAGGTCTACGGCAACGACCACGGCAAGAGCGTGATCTTCGCCGTCGTCGGCACGGAGCCGCTGGACAAGGGCACGCACATCTGCGCCGCGCACATCGACTCTCCGCGTCTTGATCTCAAGCCGAATCCCCTGTATGAGGACAGCGAGCTTGCGTACTTTAAGACGCACTACTACGGCGGCATTAAGAAATACCAGTGGACGACGACGCCCCTTGCGCTGCACGGCGTGATCGCGAAGAAGGACGGCAGCGTGATCAAGGTCACCGTCGGCGAAGACCCCGCCGACCCGATCTTCTGCGTGACCGATCTTCTGATCCACCTCTCCGCCGACCAGATGAAAAAGACGATGGCAGAGGGCGTGACCGGCGAAAACCTGCGCGTTCTGCTCGGCAGCAGACCCCTGAAGGACGACGAGGGCAGCGACCGGATCAAGTTTGCCGTCCTGTGCCTGCTCAACGAAAAGTACGGCGTCACGGAGGACGATTTCCTCTCCGCCGAGCTGACGATGGTGCCGGCAGGCCCGGCAAGAGACGTTGGCCTTGACCGCAGCATGATCGCCGCCTACGGGCACGACGACCGCGTCTGCGCGTTCGCCGCGTTCAAGCCGCTGCTGGAGCTCGGCACGCCGAAGAAGACCGCGGTCTGCGTCCTCGCGGATAAGGAGGAGATCGGCTCGGTCGGTATCAGCGGCATGCAGAGCCAGTACTTCGAGACCTTTATGCACGATCTGTGCGCGGCGGCGGGTGCCTGCATGCGCCGCTGCTTTGAAGGCTCCTTCTGCCTCAGCGCGGACGTCAGCAACGCCTTCGACCCCCTCTACGCGGAGACTTGCGACAAAGGCAACAACACGAAGATCAACTATGGCACCGGTATTTTCAAGTACACCGGCGCGCGCGGCAAATCCGGCTCGTCCGACGCGGCTGCCGAGGTCATGGGCTACGTCCGCAAGCTGTTCTCCGATCATGACGTGATCTGGCAGACCGGCGAGCTCGGCAAGGTCGATCAGGGCGGCGGTGGAACGGTCGCCTGCTACATGGCAAACCGCAACATCGAGACGGTCGACGCGGGCGTGCCCGTCCTGTCCATGCACGCGCCGATGGAACTGGTCTCCAAGTTGGATACCTACATGACCTACAAGGGCATGAAGGTGTTTTATCTGGATTGAGCTGCACAGGGAGAGGCTTTGCCCTCTCCCGTTTTTCGTCGCATGTTTATCGTATTGCAATAAGTATTGCTTGACATACGATATATTCCGTGGTATATTATCAGCAGGATCAAAAGGAGGTCGATCTCATGACACAAAAAACCATCGCCTGCTGGCTGAAAGGAATCATCATCGGCGTCGCTCTGTGCGGGCTGGTCATCTACGCGCTGGTCGTTCCCTCGGTCGGTCTTGCCATCGTCAAGGCAAACCCGGAATATGAGTACTGCTACCTGCCGTGGCTCATCTTTCTCAGTCTCACCGCACTTCCCTGCTATGCCGCGCTCGTTTTCGCTTGGAAGATTGCCGGCAGCATCGGGCGCGACCGTTCGTTTACGATGGAGAACGCGAAACGGATCAAGCATATCGCCGTGCTTGCCGTCGCGGACGCAATGTATTTCTTCATCGGAAACGTCGTGCTCCTGCTGTGCAATATGAACCACCCCGGCGTCGCCCTGCTGTCGCTGATCGTCGTCTTCGCAGGCATCGCGATCGCGATCGCCGCCGCCGCGCTGTCGTATCTGGTCAAAAAGGCCGCCGCGTTGCAGGAGCAGAGCGACTGGACGATTTAGGAGGCGGACATGGAAGGAGAGATCGTCTTCAACATCGACGTCATGCTCGCCCGGCGGAAAATGAGCGTGACGGAGCTTGCCGAGCGGCTCGGCATCACGCTCGCCAACGTCTCCATCCTGAAAACCGGCAAGGCGAAGGCGCTGAAGGTCACGACGCTGGCGAAGCTCTGCGACGCGCTGGACTGCCAGCCCGGCGACCTGCTGGAATACAGAAAGGGGAAGCTATGAAACATGATCTGTTAGCAGAAAGATCGACCGTATGGCGCAATGCATAAAACGAGTCCTATCCCAACGAAAGGCGGTATGAAGCATGAGAAAAATCGTGTGTACGTTGCTCATTTTGTGTGCATTCCTTAACGGGTGCAGTTTGATGCATAAGGATTACGCGGAGCGCGCAATACAATATGCACAGGAGAATACAGATCTGCTTATATCCGCTGCAGCAGAGGCGCTGCAAGCGGCAGAGGACTTGAATGCAGCACTTGTTTTTCCAAACAATGAGACATCTGTGCTTTTTACGCAGTATTCTGACAGGGACAGCGGAATCCTTCAAGAGAGCACGATACTTCCCGCGGTTTTTTCAGATGGAGTAATTGAATTGATACAAGTGCGAGAGAATACGGTTGAATTCAGTTGCGGAGGAGCCGGGATCGGATCAAATACGACGTATTCTCAGCTTATCTATACGGAAAGCGGCGTGCCGGAAGACATATTCTGGTATGATGCCAGAATGACATATACAGAAGAAAACGGTGGATTCTCTGGCATATTGCCGGGCAGCGATAATACCGTCTTTTATTACAAAATCACCGATAACCTCTATTATTTTGAAGCCCACTTCTGATCATGCGGTTTGACATGAGGTCCGGTTCCTGCATCAAGCATACAAGCTGCAAAACGACTTCGTCCTGTAAGCAGCATTAAGCGAACAGCGCGTGCAGAACGCACGACGAAACGGCGCGCCGGACTGCCAGCCCGGCGATCTGTTGGAATACCGTGAAGGGTAAATCGCTGCTTTCGGGCGGCTATTTGGGTTCTTCTGCTCAATTAACACGTTAGAAAAGGAGCGCAAAATGAAAAAGATCAAATATCTTTTTTTCTCCTTGCTTTGGCTTATTTGCTGACCGGCTGCACCTTGTTCACAAAAAACGCCAAGGATTTCAAGTTATACCAGAAAGAAGAAAACATCGTAGAGATTTCCCGAGTAACTATACCGTCGGATGAGCTTTCGTTAACGACCATTGACGTCAAGGAAACCGTAAGCGGGAAGCAGATCGCTTCGGCATTGCAGACCCTGCGCGAACTGCCCTGTAAAGATCCGTCGTTTGAACCGCAGGATGCTCCGTACGGGGAATGCTTTATGATCAAATACGCTGACGGCAGCTTTCAACTACTGTCCGAATGCCGTAATGATTACTTCGATAAAGCGTATAACAGCCAAGGATACCAATCATTAGACTTCGATGATGACGAGTTCTATTCTTTATGGAATCATGGTTTCGGCTCTATTGTTAACTAAAAACATGACAGATGCGCTTAAAACGCGCGCTGAAGCTCTACGCCGCGCTCGACTGCCAGCCCGGCGACCTGCTGGAATACAAAAAAAGGTAATACGGACGGAACGCCGGTCACACGTGACCGGCGTTCTTCTCCCTGAAAGGACTTGACAATCGGGCGGAAATTTGGGATAATCTATGCGGGTTAAATAACGTTGCATTTTCCCCGTCAACTGTAAAAGAGGTGTAATTCGATCATGGTTCAAGAAACCTTTTCCTTATTCGGCATGACATTCCAGTTCTACGATCTGTTCTTTGTGATCGGTTTCATCGGCGTGTTTTCCTATCTGCTGGCAGTATCCAAAAAGTACGAGATCGCAAAGTGGAAAACCGTCGTCTTTACCGTCCTGGTATACGGCGCCTCGTTCGCGTGGATGTTCGTCCTGTACTGGATGGACACAGGCTACTTCGGCGGAAACAATATCGTCCGCGTCTTCTGGTGGCTCGGCGTCTTCGTCTTCCCCGTTTCCCTGCTGCTAAAAGAGGACTATTTCAAGTGTCTTGATTTCGTCGCGCCCTGCCTGTGCATCAACCACGGTCTGGCGCATTTCGGCTGTCTGTTCAAGGGCTGCTGCCACGGATATGCGTGTTCCTTCGGCTCGTTCAGCAACATTGCCGGCGAAGTCTGCTTCCCGACGCAGATCATCGAAGCCGTGGTCGCGCTCGCCATCGCCGCATATATCTGGCTGCGGGAGCGCAAAAAGGGCTACGGAAAAGGGATCGACGGTCTGTCCTTCCCAATCATGCTGATGCTCTTCGGCTATTCGAGATTCTTCCTGGAATTCTTCCGCGCGCCGCTCGAGGGAAATACGCCGCTGTTCTATTTTTCCAAGGCGCATTTCCTGTTCGACGCGCCGACTCTGTATATTTCCCAGCTCCAGGTGCACGCCCTGCTCAACGGCGTGATCGGCACGGTCGCATACTTCATAATCAAAAAGTACTTCAAAAACAAGCAGGCGGCGGCTGAAAAGTAATACGATTCCGGCGGGAGCGAAGATGCAAAGTATCTTCGCTCCCGTTTTTTGATTTTTTGCTTGTAATACGGGAATGACTGTTGTATAATAACTGAAATCAACAAAAAAGGAGGACATCACAATGAGCAAGTGCATTATCCCCGCCGGATACAAAAACCCGCTCTCCGTCTATGAGACGCAGTGCGCCATCGAGTTCATCAAGCACAATTTTCAGAAAAATCTGTGCCATGCGCTCAATCTGATGCGCGTTTCCGCGCCGCTGTTCGTGGAAGAGGCGTCCGGTCTGAACGATAATCTGAACGGCTACGAGCGTCCCGTCTCATTCGATGTCCCCGACGTCGGTCTGGAGGCGGAGGTCGTCCACTCTCTTGCGAAGTGGAAACGCTACGCGCTGTCGCGCTACGGCATCCGTCCGGGCAAGGGGCTCGTGACCGATATGAACGCGATCCGCCGCGACGAGATCGTCGACAATCTGCATTCCGTCTACGTTGACCAGTGGGACTGGGAGTCCGTGCTGACGGAAGACATGCGCAATGACGACTACCTCAGAGCGACGGTGCAGCGGATCGTCAACGCGATCTACGTCACCGGCGAAACGCTGAAGATCGAATACCCGCAGATCACGACTCACGTGCCGCGTGAGGTGATCTTCGTCACCACGCAGGAGCTGGAGGACATGTTCCCCGCGCTGACGGAAGCGTCCGCCAAGGAGACTGCGTTCCACCGTCTGCATAAGGACAAGGCGGTCTTCCTCATGAAGATCGGCGGTAAGCTCCGCTCCGGAAGGCCGCACGACGGCCGCGCGCCGGACTACGACGATTGGGAGCTGAACGGCGACATTCTGTTCTGGAACGACGTGCTGGATCGCTCCTTTGAGGTGTCCTCGATGGGCATCCGCGTCAGTCCGGAATCCCTCGACCGCCAGCTGACGCTTGCAAACTGCGACGATCGCCGCAGTCTCCCCTTCCACCGCGCATTGCTTCGCGGCGAGCTGCCGCTGACGATCGGCGGCGGCATCGGGCAATCGCGCCTGTGCATGCTGCTCATGGGCTGCTGCCACATCGGCGAGGTGCAGTCCAGCGTCTGGGATCCGAAAACCGCAGCCGCCTGCAAGGCCGCAGGCATCATGCTGCTGTAATAAGAGAGGTAACACTATGGAACTCACAGAATTGAGAGAACTCTATCAACATACAAAGGATTACGTCGGCAAGACCGTGACCGTCGGCGGCTGGGTGCGCAACCGCCGCGCGTCCAAGAACTTCGGCTTTCTGATGATGTCCGACGGCACGTGCTTCCAGCAGGTGCAGGTCGTCATCACGGACGCGCTGGAGAACTTCGCCGAGCTGACGAAGATCAATATCGGCGCCGCGCTGATCATCACCGGCACGCTGGAGGAAACGCCGGACGCGAAGCAGCCGTTTGAGATCCAGGCGAGCAGCGTCGCCGTGGAGGGCTCTTCCACGCCCGACTTCCCCATTCAGCCGAAGCGTCACACGCTGGAATTCCTGCGCACGCTGACCCATCTGCGTCCGCGCACCAACACCTTCCAGGCGGTCTTCCGCGTCCGCTCGCTCGCGGCGTTCGCGATCCACAAATTTTTCCAGGAGCGCGGCTTCGTCTACGTCCACACGCCGCTGATCACCGGCTCCGACTGCGAGGGCGCGGGCGAAATGTTCCAGGTCACGACGCTGGACATCGCAAATCCCCCGCGCACGGAAGACGGCAAGGTCGACTTCAGCAAGGACTTCTTCAACAAGCCCACCAACCTGACCGTCTCCGGTCAGCTCAACGGCGAGACCTACGCGATGGCGTTCCGCAACATCTACACCTTCGGGCCGACCTTCCGCGCCGAGAACTCCAACACCACCCGCCACGCCGCGGAATTCTGGATGATCGAGCCGGAGATCGCCTTTGCGGACCTCTCCGACGACATGAAGCTCGCGGAGGATATGATCAAATACATCATCGCCTACGTGCTTGAGAACGCACCGGAGGAGATGAGCTTCTTCAACCAGTTTGTCGACAAGGGGCTGCTCGACCGGCTGAACCACGTCATGAACTCCGATTTTGGCCACGTGACCTACACGGAAGCGATCGAGCTGCTCGCGCCGCACAACGATCAGTTCGAGTACCCCGTCCATTGGGGCAGCGATCTGCAGACCGAGCACGAGCGCTATCTGACCGAAGTCGTATTCAAGCGTCCGGTCTTCGTCACCGACTACCCGAAGGAAATCAAGGCGTTTTATATGAAGCTCAACCCGGACGGCAAGACCGTCGCCGCGATGGACTGCTTAGTTCCCGGCATCGGCGAGATCATCGGCGGCAGCCAGCGTGAGGACGACTACGACGTGCTGCTCGCCCGCATGAACGAGCTCGGTCTGAAGCCGGAGGACTACGCGTTTTACCTCGACCTGCGCAAGTACGGCTCCGCCCGTCACGCGGGCTTCGGTCTCGGCTTCGAGCGCTGCGTCATGTATCTGACCGGCATGGGCAACATCCGCGACGTGATCCCCTTCCCGCGCACGGTCAACAACTGCGATCTGTAATCCAAACGACAAGAATGACGGTGTTTCCGAATTGGAAAACACCGTCATTTTTGTTACTCTTTTGCAGGAAACACTGCGCGGAAAAATGCCGAAAATTGGGTGCAATTCGATACCTCAGTTGACCGTAAGAATAAGGATTTTATCCACTTCAAAAAAGTTATCAACATTATGCACAGGTTTTTGCACAGGCTTAAAGCCTTGCGT
The DNA here is from genome assembly GCA_017429835.1 of Oscillospiraceae bacterium. Lineage (GTDB taxonomy): Bacteria > Bacillota > Clostridia > Oscillospirales > Oscillospiraceae > JAZOXB01. Next base: position 67,932 of record JAFROD010000006.1, on the reverse strand, counting down.
TTTTGGGTGTTTATCCCGTATTTACGCAGTTTATCGAGAATCCCGCAAACGGATTTCTTTCGAACGTGAAAGTGCGATTTTGGTTTACATAACAACAATCCTATATCGCAGCCATTTATAACTTTTTCGGCAAAAGAATGCAGGATGCGACAGCGCACCCTGCATTTCGTGTCTTCTTACATTTTTTCGCCTTCCATCGACTTCGTGGCGTAGGCGTTGAGCGACGGATCGGCGGTATTCCCGGCGAGGAATTCGTAGTAGCCCTGCGCGCCAATCATCGCCGCGTTGTCGCCGCAGAGAGACAGCGGCGGCAGGCAGAGCCGCACGTTTTTTCGCTCGCAGAGCTTCGTCAGTTCCGCGCGGATGCGGCTGTTCGCCGCAACGCCGCCGGCGACCGCAAGGGTCGTTCTGCCGGTCAGATCCAGCGCGGCTTCCGCCCGCGGGATCAGCATCTCGCTGACCGCCCTGGAGAAGCTCGCGCAGAGGTCGGGAACGTCGATGCCCTCCCCTTTTTGCCGCGCGTTGTGGATCAGATTGACCGCCGCGGTCTTGAGTCCCGAGAAGGACAAATCGAGCGGATTGCCGGACAGCTTCGTGTGCGGCATCGGATAGCGCGTTTCGTCGCCGCCCTGCGCCGCCCTGTCCAGCGCAGCCCCGCCGGGATAAGGCATATCAAGCATTCGCGCCACTTTGTCGAAGCATTCGCCCGCCGCGTCGTCGCGCGTTCCGCCGAGGTTTTCCATGACCGTGTAGTCCTTTACGTCCACGAACATTGTGTGCCCGCCGGACACGACGAGACAGAGGAACGGCGGCTTCAGATCGGGATAGGCGATATAGTTCGCGGCGATGTGGCCGCGGATGTGATGCACGGGAATCAGCGGCACGCCGAGCGCCAGCGCGGCAGCCTTGGCGAAGTTCACGCCGACCAGCAGCGCGCCGATCAGACCGGGCGCATAGGTCACCGCGACGGCGTCGATCTCGCCGCGCGTGACGCCAGCTTTTTTAAGCGCTTCCTCCGCCAGCGGGTAGATCGCTTCAACGTGCTTCCGCGACGCGATCTCCGGCACAACGCCGCCGTAAATGCGGTGCAGCGGCACCTGCGAGGCGATGCAGTCCGTCAGGACTTCCCTGCCGTCGCGCACCAGCGCGACCGCGGTCTCGTCGCAGGAGGATTCGACCGAAAGTATCAGCATATTACAGCTCCTTTCGGAGGATCAGAGCGTCCTCCGGTGGGTTTACATAATATTTTGGACGCCTGCCGACCTGCGCAAAGCCGTACCGCTCGTACAGCGCGATCGCGGCGGCGTTGGAGGGTCTGACCTCCAGAAACAGGGTCACAATTCCCCGGCTGTGCAAAAGCTCCGCCATGGTGCAAAGCAGTTTTGCACCCACACCGCGCCTGCGGCAGTCCGGCGCGACCGCCAGATTCATCACGTCCGCTTCGGGCGGAACGGACTGCGCGCCGATATAGCCGGTCACGATGCCGTCTTCCTCGTTGACGAGCCATGTGCTCAACGGGTTTCGCAGCTCTTCCGCGATCGACGCTTCGCTCCACGGGTCGGAAAAGCAGCGCTTTTCCAACGCGGCGACCTGCGCGACGTGGTCTTCTTTCATCGGAACGATCATTTCGCGTCGTACCAGCTTTCTCCCATTTTCGCCTCGGCGATCAGCGGCACGGCAAGCTTCACCGCGTGCTCCATCGCATCGGTGACGATGTCCATGACGCTCTGCGCCTCAAAGGCGGGACATTCGACGATCAACTCGTCGTGCACCTGCAGAATCAGCCGCGCCTGCAGCGCCTGCTCCTCCAGCGCGTCAAAAACGCGCACCATAGCGAGCTTGATGATATCCGCCGCCGTTCCCTGTACCGGCGTGTTGAGCGCGATGCGCTCCGCGCCGCTGCGGATGTTGAAATTGCTGTTTTTGATCTCCGGGATCAGCCTGCGGCGGTGGAAGAGCGTTTCGACATAACCCTGTGTCCGCGCCGTATCCACGATGTTCTTCATATAGGCGCGAACGCCCGCGTATTTCGTCAGATAGTTTTCGATATACTGCTTCGCTTCTGCACGGCTGACGCCGATGTCCTGCGCGAGCGAGAACTCCGAAATGCCGTAGACGATGCCGAAATTGACCGCTTTCGCGTGGCGGCGCATCAGCGGCGTGACCTCGCTGAGCGGCACGTTGAAGACCTGCGACGCCGTGACGCTGTGGAAGTCCTCCCCGCTGCGGAACGCCGCCTGCATTTGCTTGTCGTCCGCGATATGCGCCAGAACGCGCAGTTCGATCTGCGAATAGTCCGCGTCGACGAAGACCCAGCCGTCGCGCGGCACGAACATTTTCCGAATCTCGCTGCCCAGTTCCGTGCGTACCGGGATATTCTGCAGGTTCGGCTCGGTCGAGGAGAGTCTTCCCGTTGCCGTTACGGTATTCTGGAAGGTCGTGTGGATCCTGCCGTCGGCGGCGATCTCTTTCTGCAGACCGTCTGCATAGGTCGATTTCAGCTTCGTCAACATGCGGTAATCCATGACCGCCTGCACGACGGGGTGCTTGTCCTTCAATTCCTCCAGCACGTCCGCGTTGGTCGAATAGCCGCTCTTGGTCTTCTTGACCACAGGAAGCTGCAGCTTTTCAAACAGCAGCTCGCCGAGCTGGCGCGTGGAATTGATGTTGAATTCCCCGCCCGCGTAGCCGTAGATCAGCGTTTCGCAGGCAGCGATCCGTTCGGCAAGCATCGCCCCAAAGGAAGACAGTGCTTCCCTGTCGACGAGCACGCCGTCATGCTCCATATTCGCCAGAACTCTGCACAAAGGCAGCTCCACGTCGAAATAGAGCTTTTCGCAGCCGTGAGCGCGCAACTCGTCCAGCAGCACGGGATAGAGCGCGGCAACCGCCGAGGCTTCGCTCAGCAGGCCGGCATTCGCATCTTCTGTATCGGAAAGCATGGCGTGCCTATACTGCGCAAAGACGCTGCCGATTTCGTAGCTGCCGCGGGTCGCGTCGAGCAGATACGCGGCGACCTCGGTGTCGAAGGCGATCCCCTCCGCACGGATATCAAGCTCCAACAAGCTGTGGAGCAGCTTTTTCGCGCCGTGGACGAGCAAACGCAGTTTGCCCGAGAAGATACGCTCCAAAACCGTTCGGAACGTCTCGCCGAGGATATTACGGTCAAACAGCGCGGCGTAATCGCCGCCGTCCGCCGCGATCCGGGAGAAATCGTCGTTGACGGCGAGCGCAACGGTCTGGCACGCTTCGAGCGCGGCAAGGCAGGCTTCCGCCTTACTCTGCGAGTCCGGCGTTTCCGCCGTGACCGCACAGACGTATTCCTCTATTTCTTCTTCCGGCTGCTCAAACGCCGCGCTGCGCAGACCGTAGCGGTCGATCAGCTTATGGAATTCGAGCCGGATAAACAGGTCGTACAGTTCCCGCCGCTTCGGCTCGCGCACGGGATTGTTCTCAGGCCGGAAGTCGATCGGCGCGTTTTTGCGGATCGTCGCAAGGTCGTAGGACAGATACGCAGATTCTTTTCCGTTCTGCAGCTTTTCGAACAGCTTGCCCTTCATGTTTTCCGGCGTGAGATTCTCATACACGCCGTCGAGCGTGCCGTATTTCTGCAGCAGCTCGCTTGCCGTCTTCGGCCCGACGCCGGCAACACCCGGAATGTTGTCCGAGCTGTCGCCCATCAGCGCCTTGAGGTCGATCAGCCGCAGCGGCTCCAAGCCGTATTCCGCGCGAAAAACCTCCGGCGTATAGTTCGTCGTTTCGGTCTTGCCGCCCTGTGTGCGCACCAATTTGACCGTCACGTTCTCATTCACGAGCTGCAGGCTGTCGCGGTCGCCCGTCAGGATCACGCAATCCCAGCCCTGCGTCGCGCAGATCTGCGCGACCGTGCCGATCACGTCGTCCGCTTCCCATCCCTGGCACTCGTAGATCGGGATATTCATGGCGGCAAGAACGTCCTTCATGACCGGCATCTGCATGGCAAGCTCGTCGGGCATGCCGTGGCGGGTCGCCTTATAGCCTTCATATTGCAGATGACGGAAGGTCGGGCCGTGCAGGTCGAAGGCGACGCAGAGACCGTCCGGTTTTTCCTCCGCCGTCACCCGCTGCAGAATATTCAGGAAGCCGAAGATCGCGTTGGTATAGAGCCCGTCCCGCGTCGTTAAGGGGCGAACGCCGTAAAAAGCGCGATTGATGACGCTGTTGCCATCCAAAATCATCAGCTTCATTGCCATTCCTCCGTTCAGATCTTCTTCCATTTCGCGCCCTGCGGCGTGTCGATGATCTCAATGCCCTGGGCCTTGAGCTCGTCGCGGATGCGATCCGCCTCCGTCCAATTTTTCGCCTTCTTCGCCTCGGCGCGGGCAGCGACGAGCGCGTCGATCGCGGGATCGGAGCCGTATTCCTCCTGCGGCTGCTGCGCGCGGAACTTTTCGGCGGCTTCGATCAGATTCAGACCCAGCACGGTGTCGAAATCCTTGATCGCCGCCAGCTTGGTCGCGTCGTTCGTCTTCGCCTTGAGAACGTCGTAGAGCGCGGTGATCGCAAGCGAGGTGTTGAGGTCGCCGTTGAGCGCGGTCTCGAAGCGCTGCTTCAGGGCGGCGAAGGCTTCGTTTTCGACTTCGCCCTTGTCTTCCAGCGTCGCGATCTTCGCGATCAGCTTCTGGTAGGTCACCGCGGCGTTGTCGAGGTTTTCCCACGTGAACACGAGGTTGCGGCGATAGTGGCTCTGCAGGCAGAACAGGCGGTAGACCAGCGGGTCGTAGCCTTTTTGTTCCAGCAGCGAGACCGTCAGGAATTCGCCCTTGGATTTGGACATCTTGCCGTCGGAGGTGTTCAGATGGTGGACGTGGAACCAGTAGTTGCACCACTTGTGCCCGAGGTACGCCTCGGATTGAGCGATCTCGTTCGTGTGGTGCGGGAAGGCGTTGTCGATGCCGCCGCAGTGGATATCCATATCCTCCCCGAGATGCTTGATGCTGATACCGGAGCATTCGATGTGCCAACCGGGATAGCCGACGCCCCACGGGGAGTCCCACTTGAGCGCCTGATCTTCAAACTTGGACTTGGTAAACCAGAGAACAAAATCGTTCTTGTTGCGCTTGTTCCCGTCCTCCTCCACGCCCTCGCGGACGCCGACCTCGAGGTCTTCCTCGTTGTGGTCGTTAAAGACGTAGTATTTTTCCAGCTTGGAGGTGTCGAAGTAGACGTTGCCGCCGGCAAAATAGGCGTAGCCCTTGTCCTGCAGGGTCTGCACCATGTGGATATACTCGGGAATGCAGTTGGTCGCGGGCTCGACCACGTCCGGCGTCTTGATATTGAGCTTGCGGCAGTCCTCGAAGAAGGCGTCCGTATAGAATTTCGCGATCTCCATGACGGTCTTATGCTCGCGCTTCGCGCCCTTGAGCATCTTGTCCTCGCCGGTATCGGCGTCCGAGGCAAGGTGTCCGACGTCGGTGATGTTCATGACGCGCTTGACGTTGTAGCCGAGGTAGCGCAGGCTCTTTTCCAGCACGTCCTCCATGATATAGCTGCGCAGATTGCCGATGTGCGCGAAGTGATAGACGGTCGGGCCGCAGGTGTACATTTTGACGACGTCCTCGTGATTGGGGACGAAGAGTTCTTTCTTATGGCTCAGAGAATTGTACAGATACATTTATTTTTCCTCCAGTTGTTTTTCCAGCGCGGCGATCCGCTCCTTCAGCGCGTTGATCTCGATCGCCACCGGGTCAGGTGTATGGATATGGTCGAGCTTTTCGCCCTCATAGCGGACGATGTGACCGGGAATGCCGACGACGGTGCAGTTCGGCGGCACCTCGCGCAGCACGACGGAATTCGCCGCGATCTTGCTGTTGTCCCCCACCTTGAACGGTCCCAAGACCTTCGCGCCGGAGCCGACCATGACGTTGTTGCCGAGCGTCGGATGGCGCTTGCCGTGGCTGATGCCGGTGCCGCCGAGGGTCGCGCCCTGATAGATCAGGCAGTCGTCACCGATCTCGACCGTCTCGCCGATGACCACGCCGTTGCCGTGGTCGATGACGAGCCGCCGCCCGATCTTCGCCGCCGGATGGATCTCCACGCCGGTACGGCGCCTGCCGATCTGCGAGACCCAGCGTCCCAGGAATTTCATTTTATGGCAGTACAGCCAGTGCGCGATCCGGTAATAGATCTGCGCGTGTACGCCGCTATACAGCCAGAAGATCTCAAATTTGCTGCGCGCAGCCGGGTCGTTGCGCTGATAGGCTGCTAAGGTTTCCATTAACCGCATGCTCATCCCTCCATAGAAAAACCGCCTCCGGATCGCTCCAGAGGCGGTATTACCGCGGTTCCACTCTGATTTCTAACTCAAAGCCTTGACGCGGCCAACGGGGTCTCCCCTCGCTCACGAATGCACTTCACCTGCTTCGCACTGTGCCCGCTTCCAGCCGACGGCGGCCACTCTCTGTCATGGTTCACAGGGTACTCTTTTCGGTCAACGCGATATTCATCTTCATTATATTACCATCTGACGCATTTCGTGTCAAGTGATTTCATTCTCGAATACGTCGCGGTTTTTTACGAAATATTCAATGCCTGAATACAGCGTCACCGCCACGATGATCCCGACGATGACCCAGTTGAAAACGGTCATAAAGTTCGGGCAAATATGCGTGTTGAGCAGATCTGCGAAGAATTCTCCGTTGAAGAACAGCATCAGGCACAGACCTGCCATCGTCAGCGCGGTCTTCATCTTGCCCGACCACGCCGCCGCGATCACTCTGCCCTTGCCGACCGCGATCAGCCGCAGTCCGGTTACGGCGAATTCACGCGTCAGAACGATCATCAGCGCCCATGCGGGGAAAATGCCCCATTCGCAGAACATCGCCATCGCAGCGATGACGAGCACCTTGTCCGCGAGCGGGTCAAGGAATTTGCCGAAGTCGCTCTCCTGATGGTATTTCCTTGCGATCTTCCCGTCGATCAGATCGGTCAGGCTGGCGATCACAAAGACGCCCAGAGAAACGTAGAGCATGAACGGATACACTTTCGCAAGATACATGCATATCAGAAACACCGGCAGCAAAAGCACCCGGATAAATGTAATTTTCGTTGCTGTGGTCATAACGCCGCCTCCTCTGCTCTTCCTGCCAGATCGCCGTCGCAGACGTCTGTGATACGTACCGGGACAAAACTGCCGACTTTCACCGGACGATCGGCGGTGAACAGAACTCTGCCGTCGATTTCCGGCGAATCGGCATAGGTTCTGCCGAAATACTGCTCGCTTTCGGGATCGTATCCCTCGCAGAGCACCTCCATGACCGTGCCGACGCGCGCGTCGTTGCATTCGTCCATGATGCACGACTGGATCTCTTCCACGATCTGTGCGCGGCGGACGGCGATCTCCTCGTCGGGATAGTCCATCTTCGCCGCAGGCGTTCCCTCCTCGGGAGAGAAAGCAAACGCGCCGACGCGCTCCAGCTTATGCTCGCGCAGCCAACTGCACAGTTCTTCAAATTCCTCCTCGCCTTCACCCGGCAGACCGGTGATCAGGCTGGTGCGGATCACAACGCCGGGGATCCTTGCGCGGAGCTTGGCAAACAGCTCGTCCAGCTCGGCGCGCGTGCCGCGGCGGTTCATTCGTTTCAAAATCTTGTCGTTGACATGCTGAATGGGAATATCCAGATACTTGACGATCTTCGGTTCCGACGCAATCACGTCGATCAACTCGTCCGTCATTTCGTCCGGATAGAGATAATGCACGCGGATCCAGTGCAGCTTCTCGATTTTGCAGAGTTCCCGCAGCAGCGCCGGCAGCTTCCGTTCGCCGTAGAGGTCGATGCCGTAGCGGCTGGTATCCTGCGCCACGACGAGCAGCTCTTTGACGCCGTCCTCCGCCAGCATTCTGGCTTCATACAGACAGTCGTCCATCGTGCGGCTGCGGTATTTGCCGCGCAGCGACGGGATCACGCAGTAGGAACAGCGATTGTCGCAGCCCTCCGCGATCTTCAGGAACGCGTAATAATCCGGCGTGGTGAGGATCCTGCCGACCTCGTCGACGGGCGCGTCGATGTCGTCAAAGCGGGACACCGTCTCGCCTTTCAGAAGCTGCTTTACCGCCGGAACGATATAGCCGTAGCTTCCCGTGCCGAGAATGCCGTCGACCTCCGGCAGCTCTTTGAGAATCTCCTGCTGATATCGCTGGGAAAGGCAGCCGGTCACGAGAATTTTCCCGATCACACCCTCCGCCTTGAGCGCAGCCATTGCAAGGATATTGTCGATCGCTTCGCTCTTTGCAGAGTCAATAAAGCCGCAGGTGTTGATGATGACCACGTCCGCACCCTCGACCGTAGGGAGGATCTCATATCCCGCTTCGCGCAGGAGATACATCATCTGCTCCGCGTTGACCTGATTTTTTGCACATCCAAGGGAAATGACCCCGATGCGGTTTCCCATTTGCTATGTCCTTCTTTCAATGTTTCACTGATCGAACTCTTCGTCCGGCGCGTAGCGCTCCAAGGCGCTTCGAATGTCGCTCCAGTTATGCCCGCGGCGCGCCAATGCGTCCGCGGCCCGTTTGCATTCTGCCCGATCTGGCTTTTTGCCGCGGAAACGACGCTGCAAATAACTGTCGATCGCCCCGTCCTGCGGCGGAAGAAGCTCCAATGCGGCGTCCCAGTATTCCTTCGGGATTCGCTTTTCATACAGCATCTGCTTGATCCGTGCGGCGCCGTAGCCCTTTGCCGCGCCGCTGCGCACGATCTGCTCCGCCGCCTGTGCGTCGTCCAGAAGCTTCAATTCCTCCAGCCACTGCACCGCCTGCTTTGCGTCTTCCTCGCGTTCGCCTTTTTGGAGCAGTCGATGCTCCAGCTCGCGCTTAGATACGGTCGACGCAGCGATAATCCGCACCGCCCGTTCCCGCGCAGAAGCTTTGGCGCAGGTGTCCTTGATCGACTCCATTGCGCCGTCGGGAAGCTCCATTCCCTGATAGAGTCCGAGCTCCGCCATGGCAGACGGAAGCGCCAGCAGGCTGCTTCCGTCGTCAAAGCGCACCCGCACTTTCCCCTGCGGCGAGCGTGTGGACTCGATCGCCTCAACCTTCATCGAAGTCCTCGGCGGAGATATCTATCGCGCTGCCGGCAGGCTTTGCAGGCGCTTTGGTGCGAATGCTCTGCATTTCGGCAAGGTGCGCGCGCACCTTGGCTTCCAGCTCCTCTGCCACTTCGGGATGGTCGGCAATATACTGCTTGGCGTTGTCTCTGCCCTGTCCGATACGTTCGTCGCCGATGGAGAACCAGCTTCCGCTCTTGTTGACAAGCTCCAGCTCCACCGCCATATCCAGCAGCTCTCCGTACTTGGATATGCCTTCGCCGTAGATAATGTCGAACACCGCCTCACGGAACGGAGGCGCGACCTTGTTCTTAATGACCTTGACACGGGTGCGGTTGCCGATCACCGTGCCGCCGTCCTTGATCGCTTCGATCTTCCGGACGTCCAGACGCACGGAGGAATAGAACTTCAGCGCGTTGCCGCCGGTAGTCGTTTCGGGATTGCCATACATCACGCCGATCTTCATGCGAAGCTGGTTGATGAAGATAACGATGCAGTTTGTCTTGGCGATCGTGCCCGCAAGCTTACGCAGCGCCTGCGACATCAGACGCGCCTGTACGCCGACAAAAGCGTCGCCCATCTCGCCCTCGATCTCCTGCCGCGGAACGAGCGCCGCGACGGAGTCCACGACGACGACGTCGATCGCACCGGAGCGGACGAGCGCGTCCGTGATCTCCAGCGCCTGCTCGCCGAAATCCGGCTGAGAAACGAGCATAGAGTCGATATCCACGCCGATCGCGGCGGCATACTGCGGGTCGAGCGCATGCTCGGCGTCGACGAACGCGACTTCGCCGCCACGCTTCTGCGCTTCTGCGACGACGTGCAGCGCAAGGGTCGTCTTGCCGGAGGATTCCGGCCCGTAGATCTCGACGATTCTGCCGCGCGGCAGACCGCCGATACCCAGTGCGGCGTCCAGCGCCAGAGAGCCGGTCGGGATCGCGTCGACGTTCATCTCGGGCTTGTCGCCCAGGCGCATGACCGAGCCCTTGCCGAAATTCTTTTCGATCTGATGCAGCGCGGTATCCAGCGCTTTTTTCTTATCGTCTGCGGGAGTCGGTGTTTCATAAGCGGGTTTCTTGGTTGCCATCGTCAGTTTACCTCTCTTTTCCGGGCAAGAACTGCCCGCGTAATATCAGCGGTGTCTTTTCTTAACTCCATGATCTCAAAGCCGCCCTGCCGCAGCAGCGCGCAAACGTCCTCCTCCTGCCCCATGCCGAATTCAAAGCAGAAATATCCGCCCGGATTGAGCGCGGAGGAATAGTTGTCAATGATCGCGCGGTAGAAGTCCAAACCGTCCTCGCCGCCGTCGAGCGCGATGCGCGGCTCGAAGTCCCGCACGGACGGGTCGAGCTTCTCGATGGTCGCCGTGTCGATATAGGGCGGGTTGGAAACGATCAGATCGAACGTCCCGATAAAGTCCTGCGCAGGTTGCTTGGCGTCCAGCGGCAGGCACTTGACCCGCGCCGTCAGCTTCTGGTCGACCGTGTTGCGGCGCGCCACGCGCAGGGCGTCCTGCGAAATGTCCGCCAGCGTCACTCTCGCGTCCTTGACACGCTTCGCGATCGCAAGTCCGATACAGCCGGAGCCGGTGCACAGGTCGAGAATCCGCGGATTTTGGTTGAGAAACAGCGCCTTTTTGATCGCCAGCTCCGTCACGACCATCGTGTCGTCGCGCGGGATCAGCACGTCGGGCGTGACCGTCAGCGTCATATCGTAGAAATTCCACTGCCCGAGGATATAGGGCATCGGCTCGCCGCGCAGATATCGCTTGACGAAGGATTCCGTCAGCTCACAGACCTCCTCCGAAGCGTACATCTCCCGGTCTGCGATCATCTGCTCCGCCGTTTTGCCGGAAGCGGCGCAGACCAGCTCTCTTGCGATATTGGAGGCGAACTGCCCTTCCTTTTCCAGCAGCGCGCGGCGCGCGTCCAGATACAGGTCAGCGTACTTCTTTACCATTTGTCCGCGCCCTCCTGCTGCGGTATCACCTGCGTCAGCGCTTCAATGCCGACCTCGATCATGCTGTCGTCCGGCTCGTTGGTGGTCAGGTATTGCAGCCACATGCCGGGAGCGGACAGCGCACGGGTCAGCCAGTTGTCATAGCGTCCGACCAAACGGTTGAACTCGTAGCTGATGCCTACGACGATGGGAAGGAGCAGGAGCTTGAGCGCCATGCGGATCAGCGCGTTGAGAATTTTGGAGTCGAACTGCGGCGTGATCGGTCTCAAAAAGACCGACGCGACGGAGAAGACCAAAATGGAGATGATGATCACGACGAAGAGGAAGCTCGTGCCGCAGCGCGGGTGCAGACGGGTCTGCTGTCTGACGTTTTCCACCGTCAGCGGCAGCTTCGCCTCATAGCAGCGAATGGTCTTATGCTCCGCGCCGTGGTAGGAAAACACGCGCTTCATATCCTTCATGCGGGAGATCAGGAACATATACGCCAGGAAGATGATAATGCGAAGCAGACCTTCCAGCAGATTCCGTACCAGTTGATTGCCCGTCACCCACCGTTCGATGAATTCGCCGAGAAAGGACGGCAGCAGCACGAACAGCGCGACAGAAAACAGAAGTCCGAGCACCACGCCGATCGTGATGACGGCGTTCTGTGCCTTTTCAGAAGACAGCTTCTTTTCCAACCATGCGTCGAATTTCGACTGTTTCTCTTTCGTTTCAGTCTCTTCCTCGTCCGCCGCATACTGATCGGCGGAATACATCAGCGCGGAAACACCGGTCTTCATGGAAGATGCAAAGTTGAAAATACCGCGCACAAACGGAATCTTCTTCACGGAAAACCGTCTGAGCGGTTTCCTGTCGTCAAGCTTCGTTTTCAAGCCCGCTTTGGTGCGGACGACGGTGGCGCATTTTTCCGGGCCCATCATCATAATACCCTCGATGAGCGCCTGCCCGCCGATCATCGTTTTAAATTTTTCGTTCGTTTCTTTCTTTGCCATTGCCGATCCTTTCTATTGCTCCCCGATCGGAAGCCGTATCGTCACAAGCGTACCGCCGCCGTCCGCGTTGGCAAGCTCCAGGCTGCCGTTGTGCATGGTAACGATCTCCTCGCACACCGCAAGCCCGATGCCGCTGCCGCGCGCCTTGGAGGTACCCTTGTAAAACTTCTTCTTTACCAACGGAAGCTCGTCTTCCGGAATGCCGGAGCCGAAATCGCGGATTCGCACCACGACTTCCTGCTCTTCGCGGCGGATCTCCGCCGTGATCCTGCCTCCGTCGCCGCCGTGCTTGGCGGCGTTGTCGAGGATATTCAGGAACACCTGCCGCATACGCGCCGTATCGCAGGGGATCTCCGGAATATCGTCGTCGTTGTCCAGGTATTCCAACGCGATCCCCTCCTGCGCAAGGCGGGAGCCGTACATGAATACCGTGTCTTCAAATTCGCTTCTGAGGTCGCTTTTCGTGACGTTCAGGTGGAATCTGCCGTCCTGAATCCGCGTGAATTCCAAAAGCTCCTCGACCATGCTGGTCAGCCGCTTGGATTCTCGCAGAATGATGTTCAGACCGCGCTTGGCGTCCGCCGCGTCCACGCTTCCGCCTGCCGACAGCAGCGTCTCGCTCCAGCCGCTGATCGCCGTCAGCGGGGTGCGCAGCTCGTGGGATACGGAGGAGACGAATTCCGACTGCATTTTCTCCGTCTGACTGATCTGGTTGGACATGTCGTTTATCGTATCGGCAAGCTCGCCGATCTCGTCGTCGAACTTGCGCTGGATCTGCACGCCGTAGCCGCCCGCCGCGATGCGTTTCGCCGTCGCCGTGATCTCCGAAACCGGAACGAGAATGGAACGGATATAATACCGCCCGCTGATATAAACGATCAGCAGCACCGCAATGCCCGCCAGCGCGATCGCCAGGCTGAACAGCAGGATCTGGCGGTCGACGCGCTTCAGGCTCGTCACGTAGCGCAGCACGCCGATGACCTCTCCGTTGGAGTAGATCAGGGGGCTGGATACCGCCATGATGCGCTCGCCCGTATTGGGGTTTTCTCCCGTAAAGGAGCTGATCTGCTTTGTCTCGATGGCTTCCGTGACGTCGCTCGTCACGGCGGCCTTCGTGGATAAGCGGCTGTAGGAGGAGGCTACGATGCGGTAGTTCGTGTTGATGAACTGCAGCTCCATAACGTCCTTTGATTCGAAGGTCTGCGTGAATTTCGCGCAGGAGCTGTAATACTCGTTGTAGCTCTGCCCGATATAGGTCTCAAAAAAGCTGGTGCTTGCGCGGGCCTTGGATTCCATACCCGCCCGCATATTGGAATAGTAATACGCCGCGACGGTGACAGACAGCGCGGTGACGCTCACAAGAACGATCACAAGCACGATGCTCAGGGTATTGCGCAGCCAGCGCCCCTGCAGACCCTTTGTTCTTTTCACGCCCGTCACCTCACACGTTGCGCGGAATGCGCGTTACACGCCCCACTTATAGCCGAATCCCCAAACCGTCGTAATGTAGGTGGGATTGGCGGTATTGTCCTCGATCTTGATGCGAAGACGGCGGATATTGACGTCCACGATCTTCAGCTCGCCGTCATAATTCCTGCCCCAGACTGCCGTGAGGATATCCTCTCTGGACAGGGCGCGCCCGGGATTCTGCATAAAGAGCTGAATGATGGCGTATTCCACCTGCGTCAGCTTGATCCGGCGGCCGTCCTTCTCGAGCGTGCGGTTGCGGATGTTCAGCGTGAACGGCTCATGCACGATGATCTCGGGGTCGGACTCCACGCCGCCTCCGATCCTGCGGTAGAGCGCGTCAATGCGCGCCGTCAGTTCCGCCGGAGAAAAGGGCTTGGTCACGTAGTCGTCCGCGCCGGTCATCAGACCGGTCACCTTGTCCATCTCCTGCGTTCTCGCCGTCAGCATGATGATGCCGATCGTCTTATTGGTTACGCGGATGTTCCGGCAGACCTCGAAGCCGTCGATATCCGGCAGCATGATGTCAAGAATCGCAACACCGATATCCGGGTTCTCTTTCAGACGTTCCAGGGCTTCCATGCCCGTTCCCGCCTCGATCGCCTCGTATCCGGCTCGCTTGAGGTTGATGACCACAAAGCTGCGGATGCTGACTTCGTCCTCTAATATCAGTACTTTTTTCATAGTTCTGTCCTCCAAGCGGCATAAGTCGCCGTGTATCTTTCTCAGTCTGTCTCGCCGGTCTTCCAGTCCACCTGAATGAAGTGGAACAAATCTTTTGCTTCCGTATCCGTCAGCGCGCCGTTCTCAATCCTGACCGCATAGACGGTATCGCCCTTGACGGCGAGCTCTGTCCAGCCGCTTTCCGCGGCATTTCCGCCGCTCAGCGCCGTCAGGGTGAACAGCGTTTCTCCTCTTCGCACGAAGGTGTAGCCGCGGCTCGTCTCAAATACCGTCGTGAATTTCACCGACAGTCCCTCCGCAAGCCGATCCGGCAGCTTCAGATACCACCCTGCGGAATAATTGTGATAGGTCAGCCATTTTTCTTTTTCCGTGCCGTCCGGCTGCAGATTGTACCAGCGGATCACCGTCTGATCGGCGGAGGTCGCTTCGCCCTTGATCACCGGAAGGTCGATCAGATGCGGCAGCTCGATCAGCCCGTCCTCGTCGATGTCGCAGCTATAGACGTAGTAGTCGCGGATCGTGCTGACGGCGGTATCGGTTTCGTCCGAAAGCGAAAGATTGGTAAATACGTCGCCGCGCATGCCGAAAATATCGGTGACGATCATGCCCTCGCCGTACTCCGAAGCGACGAAGACCGCGGGTCTGTTCTTCCAGACCTTGCCGGTGATAATGCGGCGTACCGCGCTGACCGGCGTGGACATCCGCGCTTCCCTGTCGCGTGTGAGCTGACCGTCATTCCAGCGGTAGCACTCCGCCACGCCGTTCTGCGCGTCCGAGGAATGCAGGAGCACGACGTCGTACAGCCCGTTCGCGTCAAGGTCGGTGGTGATGAACTCAGAATAGTTCGCGCTCATCATCTCCGTCAGCGCGTCGTTTTCAAAGGAGTACACGTAGAGCGTCTGCGTGACCTGATCACTGATCTGGCGGCCGACTACGATCTCGCTGCCCGGGTTGCCGTCGATCTCCACGTACTGGACGTGGTCGAAGCTGCTGCCGGCGCCGTCCGCCTTTGCAATCGGGACGTACTGATCGCCGCGCTTGTCGAAGACGCTGACCGTGAGCGGCAGATCGCTGTCGCTCTTCCAGTAGACGATCGCCTCGTCCTGTTGGTCGCCGTCGATGTCCGCCATCTGCACGGGCTGCTGATTCTCGCCTGCGACCGGCGCGCAATAAGCCGCGCCGGCGGGCATTGCGGCTTCAATCGCCGCCTGCAGATTGTAATAGTCCTCCGACCGCGCCGGGATCGCGTAAAGGCTCTCCGCCGGATCTAGGAAACAGCCGGACAGGAAGAGTACGGCGCAAAGCAGTATGAGAATGCCGGTCTTTTTCAATACGCCGCCTCCGTTCCCAAAAAATCCAATAAACAATTATAACATAGTTTGTTACAAAAGTGTAGTGCTATTGTTACAAAAAGCAAAAAACTATTTCAAAACGACACAGTTTTCTCCCAACAGGCTGCGCAGCTCCTCCAGCATGTCCTCCCGAACCGCGCAGGTCGTTCCCCTGCGCACGCCGCTGTCGGCATAATACAGCACCGCCTGCAGACCGCCCGGGAACATGTTGAGAATGGCGCGCGTCTTACGATCCGCCGCGCAGTCCTCGGTCGGCAGCTTCAGATAGAGCTTTTGCGGCTCCGGCTTTGCGACCTCAGCGATCGGGCGGACTTCGTTGACCACCATCTGCACCGCTTTTTCGTCGCGCGCGGAAAGCCGACCCTCCGCGACGATCGGCGTATTCTCCTTCAGATAGGAGCCGCACTTAGCAATCACGTTGGAAAACGCCAACAGTTCGATCGACGCGGTATCATCCTCCAGCGTCACGTACGCCATCATGGAGTTATTGCGCGTCGTCTTCATCTTGACGCTTTCCACGACGCCCGCGATCCGGACGATCTGCTCGTCACGATAGGCGCCGTCGTTTTCCTCAAACGACTGCATGATCCGCAGGATCGGCACGACGCCGCTGCCCTTGAGCTGCCTGCGGTACTCGTCCATCGGGTGACCGGAGAGGTAGAGCCCGATGGTCTCCTTCTCCATTTGCATGAGTTCGTTTTTCGGCAGCTCCTGCAGCTTGGGAATCGGGATCGTCGATTTCTTCTCCTGCTCGTCAGAGAACATGTCGAAAAGCTGCAGTTGCCCCGCCAGATTGCGCTTCTTGCTGTCGGCGACGCTGTCGAGGATCGTCTCATAACTGTAGAGCATTTGCGCGCGGTTGAGACCCAGCCCGTCCATCGCGCCGCACTTGATCAGGTTTTCCACCGCCCGCTTGTTGAGATCGGTTTCGATCATGCGCTCGGCAAAGTCCTCGAGAGAAGTGAATCTCCCGTTTTTCTCGCGCTCCGCGACCATTTGCCGCAGGAGCCCCCGTCCGATATTCTTCACCGCGCCGAGTCCGAAGCGGATCCCGTCCGGCTCGACGGTGAACTTGTCCTCCGAGGTGTTGACGTCGGGCGGCAGCAGGCGGATGCCCAGCTCTCTGCAGTCTGCAATATAGCCTGCGGTCTTGGTGGTATTGTCCAGCACGCTCGTCAGCAGCGCCGCCATGTATTCCTTCGGATAGTGGCATTTCAGATACGCCGTATCGTAGGTGACCTTGGCGTAGCAGACCGCGTGCGCCTTATTGAAAGCGTAGTTGGCAAAGTCGAGGATCTCCTTATAGATCGCCTGCGCCGCCGCCTCGCTGACGCCGTTGTCAATCGCGCCGGGAATGCCGCGCTCCTTGTCGCCGTAGACGAACGCATACTGTTCCGCAACGATGACCTTTTCCTTTTTCTTGGATATGGCACGGCGCATGTTGTCCGCCTGCCCGAGCGAATAGCCGCCGAGCTTGCGGAAGATCTCGATGACCTGCTCCTGATAGACGATGCAGCCGTAGGTCACGGCGAGGATCGGCTCAAGCTGCGGGCAGAGATAGGTGATCTTTTCCGGATGGAACTTATTGTCGATAAAGCGCGGAATGGAGTCCATCGGGCCGGGGCGGTAGAGGGCGACGATCGCCGTCAGGTCTTCGATCGACTGCGGCTTCATGTTGACGCAGACGTTCGTGATGCCGGCGGATTCGAGCTGGAACACGCCCGCCGTCTTCCCTTCGCCGAGCATGGCGAAGGTCGCGGGGTCGTCGTCGCGCACGGTCTTGAGATCGAAGTCCGGCTCACGCTTACGGATCTCCTGCTCTGCGTCCTCGATGATCGTCAGGTTGCGCAGACCCAGAAAATCCATTTTGAGAAGTCCGAGCTCTTCGATGGTCGTCATCGTAAACTGCGTGACGATCGTATCGTCGTTGCGCGCCAGCGGCACGTAGTCGCAGACGGGATTCTTGGTGATGACCACGCCCGCCGCATGGGTCGAGGTGTTGCGCGGCATGCCCTCGAGCGCGCGGGCGGTGTCAACGAGCTTGCGCACGCGCTCGTCGCCGTTGTACATTTCCAGAAGCTGCGGCGAAACGCGCAGCGCCTCGTCGAGCGTCATGTGCAGCGTGGTCGGAATGAGCTTCGCCACCGCATCCGTTTCGGCGTAGGTGAAGTTCAGCGTTCTGCCGACGTCGCGGATCGCTGCGCGTGCCGCCATCGTACCGAAGGTGACGATCTGCGCCACGCGATCCTTGCCGTATTTCTCGGTCACGTAGTCGATGACCTCGCCGCGCCGTGCCTGACAGAAATCGGTGTCGAAGTCCGGCATGCTGACGCGCTCCGGGTTGAGGAAGCGTTCGAAGATCAGCGCGTACTTCATTGGATCCATTTCCGTAATGTGCATGCAGTAGGCGGCGATGGAGCCCGCGCCGGAACCTCTGCCCGGGCCGACCGGAATGCCCTGCCGCTTCGCCCAGAGGATGAAGTCCGCCACGATGAGATAGTAGTCTACGTAGCCCATCTTCTCAACGACGCTCATCTCGTATTCCAACCGCTCGCGGCATTCTTTCGGCGCGTCGGGATAGCGCTCTTTGAACCCCTCGTCGCAGAGGCGGCGGAAATAGGTGACGGAATCCGAGCCGTCCGGCGGGGTGAACTCCGGCAGATGATAGTGATTGAATTCAAACTCCACGCTGCAGCGGTCGGCGATTTTCTGCGTGTTTTCGATCGCCTCCGGCTGATTGGGAAACAGAGAACGCATCTCGCCCTCGGATTTGATATAAAACTCCTGCGTCTCGAAGCGCATGCGATTGGGGTCGTCCACGGTCTTCCCCATCTGAATGCACATCAGAACGTCCTGAATGTAGCTGTCCTCGCGGGTGATATAGTGCGCGTCGTTCGTTGCGACGAGCGGCAGACCGGTATCCTGCGCCAGCCGCAGAATGCCGCGGTTGACCTCCTGCTGCTCCGGCAGACCGTGATCCTGCAGCTCGAGGAAGAAATTGCCTTTGCCGAAAATCTCGGAAAGCTCCAGCGCATGGCTCTTCGCGCCCTCGTAGTCGCCCATGCGGAGCCGACGCGGAATGCCGCCCGCCAGGCAGGCGGACAGGGCGATCAGGCCATCGGAATGCTGCCGCAGCAGCTCCATATCCACACGGGGCTTGATATAAAAGCCGTCCAAAAAGGCCTTGGACACCAGATAGCTCAGATTGCTGTAACCCGTCTCGTTTTCGCACAGCAGGACGAGGTGCTGCGCCTCGTTGTCCACGCCGTGCACGCGGTCTGCCATGCTGCGCGGCGCGACGTAGACCTCGCAGCCGATGATCGGCTTGATCCCCGCTGCCTTGGCTGCGCGGTAGAAGTCGATCACGCCGTACATGACGCCGTGATCCGTGATCGCCACCGCGTTCTGCCCCAGCTCCTTGGCGCGCTGCACGAGCTTGCCGATCCGGCAAGCGCCGTCGAGCAGGCTGTATTCCGTATGCACATGCAGATGTACAAATGCCATCGTTCTGTCTCCTTCAGGCGTTTCAGGTTTCCGACGCCAGCGACATGATCTTTCTCATGCGGTGATTGACCGCCGACTTGCTGATGGGCGGCTCGTGGAGCTCCGCAAGCTCCGTGAGCGTCGTTTCCGGATGTTCGCGACGCAAGGTCGCTGTCTCCTTGAGCTTCTCGGGAAGCGTATCGTATCTGCCGCTCTTTTTCAGTTTTCGAATAGCGGCGAGCTGCTCCTGCGAAGCGGCGATCGCCTTGTCCACGTTCGCTGAATCGCAGTTTGTCTTCCGGTTGGCGTCGTTGCGCCAGTCCTTGTCGATCTTCGCCGCCATCACCGCCATCGCGCTGACCGGCGCGCCGATCGCCGTCAGGAAGTCTTCGATGCTGTCGCTCTGCTTATAGTACAGCACGGAGCTTCCCTTGCGTTCGGTCTCCTTCGCGGTCAGTTCCATCTCGCGCATCAGCGTGCCGGTTTCGCGGCTGACCTTGAGGTGGGTCGTGGAAAGCTCCAAATGATAGCGTTTTTCGGGGTCTGTTACGGAGCCGCCTGCCAAAAACGCGCCGCGCAGGAAGGCTCTCCTGCAGCACTCTTTCTCCAGCAGGGCAAAATTGACGTGCAGTGAAATGCTCGTCTGCGCCGAGAACCCGCAGGCGCTGAAGACCTTTTGGATTTTCTCCGGATCGGTGATCACATAGGTCAGTTTGCCGCTGCCGTTCGTTTCCGGGAGCTGGTCGAAGCTCACGCCGAGTCCCTTGCGGAACAGGCGCGGCAGACGCGCGCCGAAATCTCTGCTCTCGGTCACGATGCGGATGCAGTCGGAGGAGAAGGTGTTGGCAAAAAGCAGCGTTCCCATCGCTTCTGCGAGCGCGCAGCAGTTCTTCTCGACTTCCGCACGGCACAATTCACTTTTCACGTTTCCCGAAAACGACATTGCGCGCTCCTTTTCTCAGCCCAGTTGAATATCTCTATGAGTCAGTAACGTTTCGTAGTTTTCTTCACGGAAGCGGCGGGCAAGCAGCTCCGCCACGGTCACGCTCCGATGGCGGCCGCCCGTGCAGCCTACCGCGATGCGCAGGCAGTCCAGCCCGCGCCGCTTTGCCATTTTCGCCTGCAGAGACAGCAGTTCCGTCAGGCGCTCGATATAGTCCCTGCATTCCGGAAAGCCGAGGATATAGTCCTGCACCTCGGCGTCCAGTCCGCATTTCTCCTTCAGTTCCGGCACCCAAAACGGGTTTTCCAGACAGCGTGCGTCCAGGATGACGTCCGCGTCCGGTGTGCCGTAGCTATGCCCGAAGGACGTGATCTCAATTCTCATTCTTCCAAAGCCGGATCTCCGGCTCGAGCAGCACGCCGCTGCGGTCCAGCACCCGCTGCCGCACCAGCTTCACCAGCGCAAGCACGTCGGCGGCTGTCGCGCCGCCCAGATTGACGATAAAGCCAGCGTGTTTTTCCGACACCGCAGCGCCGCCGACCTGCAGACCCTTACATCCCGCTTCGTCGATGAGCGCGGCAGCGTAGCCGGTCTTCGGGCGCTTGAACGCGCTGCCGGCGGACGGCAGCTCTAGCGGCTGCGCGGCGCGGCGGCGATCCGCAAGTTCTTTGATCTTTGCGCGCACTTCCTCTTCCGTCGACGGCGTCAGGGCGAATTCCGTCCGCAGGATCACGCCGTCTTTTTTCTGGAACGCGCTGCTGCGATAGCCGAAGCCCTGCGCGCCGCCCTCGAACACTTCCACCGTGCCGTCAGGACGCATAAACTCCGTCTTTACGGCAACGTCCTTTATCTCGCCGCCGTAGGCGCCGGCGTTCATATAGATCGCGCCGCCGACCGTGCCGGGAATGCCGTGAGCGAATTCCAGCCCCGAAAGCTTATCCTGCGCGGCAAACATCGCCGTCTTGGCAAGGGTCATGCCGCTCATCGCGGAGATATGCGTTTCATCCAGAAGACGCAGGCCGATCAGCGCGTCCTTCGTCACGATCACGATGCCGCGCAGCCCCTCGTCCGGCGCAAGCACGTTCGTACCGCCGCCAAGAACAAACGGTTTGATTCCCATTTCGTGCGCGGTCTTCATGACCTGCGAGAGTTCCTTCACGTTGCGCGGAAAAACCATCAGCTCCGCCGGGCCGCCGATGCGGAACGACGTATGCTTGCTCAGCGGCTCTTCGCTGAAAATCTCATAAGCGGGAAGCTGCTCCAGCAGCCGTTCTTTCAAATCAGAAATCACTTTCATTACAACCTCCATCGGGAAAAGAAAGACCATTTCGCACCATTTTACTTATCCAATCTAATTATACCAAGAATCTGCTCCAAAAGCAATAGAAAAAGCAGTTCTTACCCTCTCGCGAGGATAAGAACTGCCCGGATTCCCAGTATCAGAAATTGTGTCCGCTGTTCTCGACAAAATGCCGGTTGATCTGCTCGGTGAATTCCTCGGCGGCGTTATAGCCCATCTTTTTCTGGCGGTTGTTCATCGCGGCGACCTCCAGAATAACGGCGAGGTTTCTGCCCGGCTTGACCGGGATCGTGATCGCGGGGATCTTCACGCCTAGGATGTCCATGTACTGCTCCTCAAGTCCGAGACGATCATAGATCTGCTCGCTCGACCAGGGAACGATATTGATCACGAGGTCGATCGAGCTTTCCTTTTTGATCGCAGCCATGCCGAACAGCTTCGCGACGTTGATGACCCCGATGCCGCGGATCTCGATGTAGTTGCGGATCAGCTCCGGTGAATTGCCCATCAACGTATTGTTGGCGATTTTTCGGATCTCCACCGCGTCGTCCGCGATCAGGCGGTGTCCGCGCTTGAGCAGCTCCGCCGCCGCTTCGCTCTTGCCGATGCCGCTCTCCCCCATCAGAAGCAGACCCTCGCCGTAAACCTCGACCAGAACGCCGTGGCGGGAGATTTTCGGCGCGAGGGCGTTTTTCAGGTAAGAGATCAGACCGGAAACGATATAAGACGTAGATTCCATGCAGCGCAGGATCGTGATGTCCTTTTCCTTTGCCGCTTCCAGACATTCCTCCGGCGGCTCGATATTCCGTGCAAAGATCAGCGCGGGGATCTTATAGGAAAACAACTCGTTGAACACCTCGAGCTTGCGCTCGTGCGACAGCGTGTTCAGATAGGCGTTCTCCACGCGCCCGATGACCTGCAGACGCAGCCGCTCGAAGTGCTTGAAGAAGCCGGACAGCGGCAAGCCGGGTCTGGTGACCTCCTCGACCATGATCTGCACGTGCTCATAATCCGTCGAAGCATGCGTCACCGACAGCTTGAATTCCTCCACCACGTTTTTCAGCAATACACTGTTTGAATTCATGGGCTTCCCTCCACCGTCATGATGTAATATTATATTCGATTTTCGAAGATTTCGCAACCTCCCGAAAAAATATATTATTTTTGCAATTTTTCTCTTGCATTTCCGAAAAAAATCTGATAATATATTGTCCGGCGTCCGATAACGCCACGTTTTGACGATTTTTCGTATGATTGGAGGTGCAGCAATTGGCAAAGTGCGATATTTGCGGCAAGGGTGTTACGTTCGGTATCAAAGTCTCCCATTCCCACCGTCGCTCGAACAGAGCTTGGAGACCCAACGTAAAGCGCGTGAAAGCGATCGTTGACGGTTCTCCCCGCCATGTCTACGTCTGTACGAGATGCCTCCGTTCCAATAAGGTCGAACGCGCTATCTGATTTTTGACTGACATACAGAAAGGCAAGCCAATCGGCTTGTCTTTTTTGTTTTTGTCGCCGCGTTATTCACGGAAACCGCAGCGCCACCTGCCGTGTCACTGCGAGGCTTACGAAGTCAAAGCGGGCTCCCCTCTCGGGGAGCCCGCTTGCATTATCATTTTCCTATTCCTCTTCTGTACCGTATTTGTGCATGTGCGCCTTGATCGCCTCGAAGGTCGCCTCACTGATGTAGTGTTCGATGCGGCAGGCGTCGTCGGCGGCGGTCTGCTCGTCCACGCCGAGCCGGATAAACAGCTTCGTCAGTACGGTGTGGCGCTCATAGATCCCTCTCGCCTGCTCTTCACCGGCAGGCGTGAGCTTCAGATGTCCGAATTCGTCCGTCTGCACCAGACCGTCCTTCTTTAACAGCCCGATGGCTCTGCTGACGGAGGGCTTGGAATAGCCCATGTACTCGCCGACGTCGACGCTGCGGACAGCCGGGGATTTGCGGGTCAGGATATAGATCGTTTCCAGATACATTTCGCCGGATTCCTGCATAGACATAACGACGACCTCCTTCTTTATAATAGATTACCATAGCTTGGCGAAAAAATCAATGAAAAAACCGCAAATTCCCTCTTGACAAATTAGCAGCCGCTAACTATAATGGAGTCGGTTAGAGAATGCTAACCGCTATTTTTTGACATCGCGGTTAGCGATTGCTAATCGGAAGGCAGGAGGGAGACTATGATGCCGCTTGTTTATGCAGAAGCCGGAACGCCGCTGATCATCAAGCGCATCGGCGGCAGTCAGGAGGTCAAAAAGCATTTGGAAGACCTTGGGTTCAACGTTGGCGGCGAGGTCAGCGTCGTGAGTACGCTCGGCGAAAATCTGATCGTAAAGGTCAAGGAAAGCCGTATCGCCGTCAGCAGCGAGCTGGCAAAGAGAATTATGATTTAGGAGGAATCGCAGATGAAAACGCTCAGAGACGTCAAAATCGGAGAAACCGCAACCGTCGTTCGCCTGCACGGCGAAGGAGCGGTCAAGCGGCGGATTATGGATATGGGCATCACGAAGCGCACGCCCGTCTACGTGCGAAAGGTCGCGCCGCTCGGCGATCCGATCGAAGTGACCGTGCGGAACTACGAGTTGTCGATCCGCAAGGCAGATGCGGAAATGATCGAAGTGGAATAATTCCGGGGAAGCCCCGATTATTTTTCAGGCAATAGTTAGCGATTGCTAATTGCTCAAAGCGCATTAGCGCAGGAAGGAAAGAATATGAGTATCAGAATCGCCCTTGCGGGCAACCCGAACAGCGGCAAAACGACGCTGTTCAATGCCTTGACCGGCTCCAACCAGTTCGTCGGCAACTGGCCGGGCGTAACGGTCGAGAAAAAAGAAGGCAAGCTGAAAAAGCACGACGACGTGACGATCACGGATCTTCCCGGCATCTATTCCCTTTCCCCCTACACGCTGGAGGAAGTCGTTGCGAGAAATTATCTGATCGAGGAGCGTCCCGACGCCGTTCTGAACATCATCGACGGCACCAATCTGGAACGCAACCTCTATCTGACGACGCAGTTGACGGAGCTGGGTATCCCGGTAGTGCTCGCTGTCAATATGATCGACCTCGTTCGCAAAAACGAGGATCAGATCAATACGAAGGAGCTTTCCCGGCAGCTCGGCTGCAAGGTCGTGGAGATTTCCGCTCTGAAGGGTACGGGCGTCGCGGAGGCTGCGGAAGCCGCGATTCAGGCGGCTAAGACGGGCAAGACCGTTCCGATGCACCGCTTCTCCGGCCCGGTCGAGCACGCCCTCGCCCATATCGAGGAGGCCGTCGTACATAATCTGCCGGAGGAGCAGCAGCGGTGGTATGCCGTCAAGATCTTCGAGCGCGACGACAAAGTGCTCGAAAAAATGAGCATTCCGTCGGAAACGCTCGCACATATTGAAAACGACATTCAGGCGGCGGAGAAAGAGCTGGATGACGACGCCGAGAGCATTATCACCAACGAGCGGTACGTCTATATCGCCGAGGTCATCCGTTCCTGCTACAAAAAGAAGAAAGCCGGCAGCATGACGACCTCGGACAAGATCGACCGCGTCGTGACGAACCGCTGGCTGGGTCTTCCGATCTTCGCAGCCGTGATGTTCCTGGTCTACTGGATCGCCATGGTCGCGGTCGGCGCGCCCGCGACCGACTTTGTGAACGACAATGTCTTCGGCGACGGCTTCCATCTGTTCGGGATGGACGGCGGCTACGAAGAGGTCGCGGAGGAATACGGCGCAGCTTCCGCCATCGTGGACGGCTACGAGGTTTACGTAGAGGAGCACGGCGAAGTGCCGACCGGCGACTTCACCTACGAGGTCGAAGACAAGGAGACTCTGGAGATCTCGGAAGAAACGGCAAGCCTCGAAGACTACGAAGCCGCCGTAAAAACGCTCGAGGAGATCGGCGACGAGCCCGATCCCGCCGAATACGGAACGTGGGTCCCGGGTATTCCCGCGCTGGTGGAAAAGGGTCTGGACGCGATCCACGCAGCGGATTGGATCAAGGGTCTGATCCTTGACGGTATCGTGGCGGGCGTCGGCGCCGTTCTCGGCTTCGTGCCGCAGATGCTCGTGCTGTTCCTCCTGCTGGCATTCCTGGAGGCTTGCGGCTACATGGCGCGTATCGCCTTCGTGCTCGACCGCGTGTTCCGCAAATTCGGTCTCTCCGGCAAATCCTTCATTCCGATGCTGATCGGCGTCGGCTGCGGCGTGCCGGGCATTATGGCAAGCCGTACCATCGAGAACGAGCGCGACCGGCGCATGACCATCATGACCACCACCTTTATTCCCTGCGGCGCGAAGGTTCCCTTCATCGCCATGATCGCCGGCGCGATCTTCGGCGGCTCGCCGTGGATCTCCACCTCGGCGTACTTCATCGGTATGGCGGCAATCGTCGTTTCCGGCATCATGCTGAAAAAGACGAGGATGTTCGCCGGCAACCCCGCGCCCTTCGTCATGGAACTGCCCGCCTATCACTGGCCGACCCTCGGAAACGTCCTCCGCTCCATGTGGGAGCGCGGCTGGTCGTTCATTAAGAAGGCAGGCACGATCATCCTCCTGTCCACTATCGTCGTCTGGTTTACGAGCTATTTCGGATTCACGGAAGACGGCTTCCGCATGCTTTCGAAAGATGAGCTCGAGCTTTCGATCCTCGCAAAGATCGGCGGCGCGATCGCCTGGATCTTTGCGCCGCTCGGTTGGGGCAACTGGCAGGCAGCCGTTGCGTCCATCACCGGACTCGTCGCCAAGGAAAACATCGTCGGCACGATGGGCATTCTCTACGGCGGCGGCGCACAAACTGCATGGCAGGCGCTGTCGCAGGCGTTCACAACGGTTACCGGTTATTCCTTCCTTGTGTTCAATCTGCTCTGCGCGCCGTGCTTTGCGGCAATCGGCGCGATCAAGCGCGAGATGAACAACGCGAAGTGGACGTGGTTCGCCATCGGTTATCAGTGCGGCTTTGCCTATCTCGTCGCGCTGATGGTCAACCAGTTCGCGGGGATCTTCACCGGCAGCGTCAACGTGATCGGTCTCATTTTCGCGTTTGCTGCGCTGGGCCTGATGGTATATATGCTCTTCTTCCGGAAATACAAGGAATCGAACAAGCTGACCGTGAAGGATTAACGGAAAGGAGGCGGTACGATGTTCGCATGGCTCGGCGCAAACCTCGGAACGATCCTGGTCGCGCTGGCTTTGACCGGTATCGTGAGCCTGATCGTTTGGAGCATGAAAAAAGACAAAAAGAAAGGCAGGCACGCCTGCGGCGGCAATTGCGCACATTGCGCCGCGTGCGAGACCTGTCATCGGAAATAAAGATAACGGAGGCTGCTTCCCCGGAAGCAGCCTCCGTTATCTTTATTCTGCTTTCTCTTTCTCTTTCTCCGCAAGCTCGTTCGTGTCGAGGCTGTCGCGGAAGACGACGAACCGCTGGAACGGGAATTCCGTCGCCAGATTCAGCATCATGATGGTGATGGTCGCAAAATACCACGGCCAGCCGCAGGAACCTGTCAGCCAGTCGTCCAGCCATGTAGACAGCGGCGTAAAGACGAGATAGTACGCCGTGACCTTGAGCATTGCGATCGGCACGTTGTTGGCGGACTTGAAGGTATAGCGTCGGTTAAGCGTGAAGTTCCAGATGACCGACAGCACCAGCGCGATCAGATAGCTCGGCCAATGATCCAGATGTATGACTTCCTCAAGCAAAGTATTGGAAAGGAATTGGATTGCGCCTGCCGACATGGTAAAGAGCAGATACTTGATGGAGCGGATCAGCTCCGTTTTCTTATTTACCTGTTTCTCTTCTTTTGTGAGCTCTTTCTTTTCTTCCATTTTTCTTTACCTCGCCCATTCGGAATACTCTGCTTCCGTGGTTTTTTGCCGCAGCATCAGCGTGTGGAGCGCCTCCCGCGGGTCATGATTTTCATATAAGACTTCGTATGCCGCGCGTGTGATCGGCATATCGACGCCGTGCTGTTCCGCAAGCTTCCATGCCGCGCTCGCGGCATAGTAGCCCTCGACGACCGCGCCGACCTGTTTCATTGCCTCCCGCACGCCGACGCCCTGCCCGATCAAAATGCCGGCGCGGCGGTTGCGCGAATGCATGGAGGTGCAGGTGACGATCAGATCGCCCACGCCCGCCAGTCCCGCAAACGTCTCGCGGGACGCGCCGAGCGCCATGCCCAGCCGCGCCAGCTCCGCAAGTCCGCGCGTCATCAGAAGCGCCTTGGTGTTGTCGCCGTAGCCGAGCCCGTCGCAGATGCCCGCGCACAGCGCGATGACGTTCTTATGCGCCGCGCCGAGCTCGACGCCGACTGCGTCGGGGCTGGTATAGACGCGAAGCTGCTCGGACATGAACGCCGCCTGCACTTTTTCCGCCAGCGCTTTGTCCGTACACGCGGCGACCACGCCGGTCGGGATGCCGCGGCTGACTTCCTCGGCGTGCGAGGGGCCGGAGAGCGCGACGACCTGTTTTCCCGTTTCCTGCGCGACCAGCTCGCTCATGCGCAGGCCGGTCTTTTCCTCAATGCCCTTCGTTACCGAAACGAGGATCGCGTCACTGCGCAGGAAGGGCGCAAACGCTTTCGCCGTGCCGCGCACCGCGAAGGACGGCGTCGCGAACACGACCATATCCTTGTCCCGCGCCGCGGAAACGTCGGAGGTGAAAATCAGCTCCTTCGGCAGCGCAACGCCCGGCAGGAAGGGGTTTATGCCGCTCGCGGCAAGCTGCTCGCTCTCGCTTTCGCAGTATGACCAGAGCGTCACCCGATGCCCGTTCTGCAGCAGGCGGATCGCCAGCGCCGTGCCCCAGCCGCCGCTGCCTGCAATCAATACGTTCAATTTCCCGCCCTCTCGTTCTTTTCCTTGTGGAAATAGGTCTTACGCTCCTTGCCGTGGATCAGACGCGAGATATTCGCGCGGTGCAGCACGATCACGAACAGCGCCATCAGAACGGCAAGTCCCCAGACGAACGGCTGGTCGCTGTAAAAAATCGCCGTCAGCGCAGCAAAGGTGATCATGGCGATCATCGAGCCGAGGGAGACGTAGCGCGTCAGCAGGAACAGGAGAATAAAGACCGAGATCGCGATCACGAAGACGCGCCAATCCAGCATGATGGCGACGGCGGCGCTTGTAAGAACGCCCTTGCCGCCGTGGAAGCCGAAAAAGATCGGGAAAACATGACCGACCTGTACGGAAATACCCGCGATCATCACCGCAAGCTCCCGCTTCTCCGGCAGGATCAGCGTGGCGATCCAGCAGGCAAGCAGGCACTTTCCGAGGTCGATCACGACGACGAGCAGGGTCGCCCAGCCGCCGTAGGAGCGCAGAAAGTTCGTCAGACCGGCGTTGCCGCTCCCCTTTTCGCGCACGTCCTCGTGCTTCGTCAGGCGGGAGATCAGGATCGCGCCGTTGACGCCGCCGATCAGATAACCGATCACGACGCAGGCAAGCACCTTCCAAACCATATCCATCGCTTATTCCTCCTTGTCGCCCTTCTGCCGGATCGTGATACGCACGGGCGTACCCTCCAGCCCGAAGGTCGCGCGAATTTGATTCTCCAGATACCGCTGATAGGAGAAGTGGAACAGCCGCGCGTCGTTGCAGAAAATGACGAAATGCGGCGGCTTGACGCCGACCTGCGTCATGTAGTAGATCTTCAGGCGGCGGCCCTTGTCCGTCGGCGGCTGCACGCGCGCGGTCGCGTCCTCCAGCACGTTGTTGAGCATGCCGGTGGAGATGCGCGTCGCGCTCTGATTTGCGACGTAGTTGATCAGCTCATAGAGCTTGTTCACGCGCTGACCGGTCAGCGCGGAGATGAACAGCAGCGGCGCGTAGGTCATATAGCTCAGATCCTGCCGGATCTTCGCCGTCATCTCGTTCATCGTGTTGGTCTCTTTTTCGACCGTGTCCCACTTGTTGACGACGATGATACACGCCTTGCCCGCCTCATGGGCAAGCCCCGCGATCTTCGTGTCCTGCTCGGTCACGCCGTCGTTCGCGTCGATCAGGATCAAACAGACGTCCGCCCGCTCGATCGCGGCGATGGAACGCATATTGGAGTACTTCTCGATCGCGTCGTCCACCTTGGACTTGCGGCGCATGCCGGCGGTGTCGATGAAGCGGTATTTGCCGAATTCGTTTTCAAAATAGCTGTCGATCGCGTCGCGCGTCGTGCCCGCGACGTCGGAGACGATCACGCGCTCCTCTCCGAGGATCTTGTTGAGCAGGCTGGACTTACCGACGTTCGGCTTGCCGACGATGGCGACGTTGATGACCTCGCCCTCGTCCTCGTTTTCACTCTCCGGTGGGAAATGCGCCACGCACCAATCCAGCAGGTCGCCCGTGCCGTGGCCGTGGACGGCGGAGGTCTCGATCGGATCGCCGAGCCCGAGCGCGTAGAATTCGTACACGTCGGGGTTGACGCCGCCGACGCTGTCGCATTTGTTGACCGCCAGACAGACCGGTTTCTTGCTGCGCAGGAGCATGGACGCCACGTCCGAATCCGCCGCAGTCACGCCGGTCTTTACGTCCGTGACCATGACGATCACGTCCGCCGTGTCGATGGCGATCTCCGCCTGACGGCGCATGAATTTCAGCATTTCGCTGTCGGTGTTCGGCTCGATGCCGCCGGTATCCACCAGCTCGAATTCCCGTCCGTTCCAGTCGCAGCTCCCGTAAATACGGTCGCGCGTCACGCCCGGGGTGTCCTCCACGATGGCAGTGCGTCTGCCCGTGAGCTTGTTGAAGAGCATCGACTTGCCGACGTTCGGTCTGCCGACGATCGCTACCAGAGGTTTTGCCATGACGCATTGCCTCCTTTCCTTTTGCACATATTTTCCATTGTACATATTATTGCACAAAATCCTCAAGAATTCAATACAAAAAGAAAAGAGGAAGGCTCATACCTTCCTCGTCTCTCATTCATTCACGAATTACTTTGCCTCAGCGGCAGGAAGAACCTCGCGGCCATTGTAGGTACCGCAATTCTTGCAAGCTCTGTGGGGCAGGCGCGGTTCGCCGCATTTCGGGCAGGCAACGACGCCGGGCACGGAGAGCTTCCAATGAGAGCTACGTCTCTTATCCCGTCTCGCCTTGGAAACCTTACACTTCGGAACAGCCATGAATGACACCTCCTATGTCAGAGTGGTAAATTACTTATCCTTCAACAGCTGCCCAAGGACAGCCAAACGGGGATCAGCTTCGGGACGGCACGAACACGGGCCGTCGTTCAGATTCCTGCCGCAGCGGAAGCACAGGCCTTTGCAGTCCGGCTTGCACAGCAGCTTGGAATCCATGTTGAGCACGAACGCGGTGGTGAGGATCTCGTCGAGATCCGCCGTATCGTCCTCCAAAAGGAACGTCCATTCGTCCGCCTCGTCCTCGTTTTCCAGCTCGGTCGTGAGAACCGCGCGGACGGGAATCGAGATGCTCCGGACGAATTCGGAGGCGCAGCGGTCGCAGATGCCGTGCAGCACGGTACTGAGCTCCGCTTCGAGCACAAGGACGCCAGCGGTATTGCGCACCGCACCCTTTGCCGAAACGGGTTCCTGCACCGGGCAGCTCCCGCCGAACTGCATTTCGTGCAGATCGAGCGAGGTTTCAAACGGCGCCACGCTGTCGGGCGTTTCGATGATTTTTGACAACCGTAACAGCATAGCTATCCCCTGTTCCATAGTCGTGCAGAAGATATTATAACGGCTGAATCTCCGTTTGTCAAATGCTTTTTTGCTTTTTTCATCGAAAAAACGCTTGACTTTCCTCTTTTTCTGCCGCATAGTAGAAAACGGCGGGAGGTGAAGCCGTGAAAGAACTGAAAATCGGTCCGAACGACGCGGGACAGCGGCTTGACCGCTTCCTTGCAAAGGCCGTTCCCCTGCTTCCCGCATCTCTGGCGCAGAAGTATATCCGGCTCAAGCGGATCAAGCGCAACAACGCCCGTGCGCAGCGGGACGACCGGCTGACAGAGGGCGACGTGCTGCAGCTCTATATCAACGACGAGTTTTTCGATACGCCTCCGGCGGAAAACGCCTATTTGACGGTCTCCGCACCGAAGCTGGCTGTCGTTTATGAGGACGAGAACATTTTGCTCGTTGATAAAAAGCCCGGCGTCGCCGTCCATCCGCACGACGGTGCGGAATACGGCAGGACGCTGATCGACCATATCCAGGCGTATCTCTACGCCAAGCGCGAATGGCGTCCGCGGGAGGAGAACTCCT
Source organism: Oscillospiraceae bacterium (assembly GCA_017429835.1). GTDB lineage: Bacteria > Bacillota > Clostridia > Oscillospirales > Oscillospiraceae > JAZOXB01. The sequence goes on along the minus strand of JAFROD010000006.1, from coordinate 36,463 downwards.
TTACGCCCGCGCTGTGCAACCGGATCGACCGCAATACCGGCGGCATCGTGATCGCCGCGAAGGCTGCCGAAGCGCTGCGCATTCTGAATCAAAAGATCAAAGACCGTGAAATCGACAAGCGCTATCTCGCCGTGGTGGAGGGCACGCCGAAGCCGAAATCCGGCGTTCTGAAAGGCTATTTGTTCAAGGATTCCGTGAAAAACCGCGTCTTCGTCACCGATCAGCCGCAGGCAGGCTCGAAATCCTGCGAAACGCGCTACGAGGTGCTGGAGAGCCGGAACGGGCTTTCGCTCGTGGAATGCGAGCTGATCACGGGACGGACGCACCAGATCCGCGCGCAATTCGCCCACGCGGGGCATCCCCTGCTCGGCGACGGAAAATACGGCAAGCTTGACAAGCGGTACGACCGGAAGTATCAGGCGCTGTATTCCTACAAGCTGACCTTCCGCTTTACCACGGACGCAGGCGCGCTCGCCTATCTGAACGGCAGGAGTTTTCGCGTCGACCGCGTGGATTTCGCAGACGAGTATTTCCCAAAGTAAAACCGATGCAGACCGCAGTCTGCATCGGTTTTTTGCATTTATACGCTGCTCTCCAGCCAAGCCTTCATTGCCGCGCGCCCTTCTTCGGACATAGGGAACTCGCGCTCCGCCTCCATTTGACTCAGCTCGTAGCAGAGCGCGCCGTGCCACAATTCGCAGCGAATGGAACTGTTCGCGAGGTCGACCTCCTTCGGCGTCGCCATCGTCACACGCGGCTCGACGCGGAAGCGAAGCGCGCCGCAGCTTCCGGTGAAGACGTTATTATTGACGAACGTGTGCAGCGTCGGAATAAAGATTTCCGTCATCGCTTACGCCTGCATCAGGCTGTCCATTTCGTCGATCAGCTCGCCGAACAGCGCGAGCGCTTCTTCCACAGGCTGCGTGGTGGACATATCGACGCCTGCGCCCTTCAGCAGGTCAATCGGGCTCTTGCTGCAGCCGCCGGACAGGAAGCCGAGATAATCCTTGACCGCGCCTTCGCCCTCGCGGAGGATCCTGCGCGACAAGGCGATCGCCGCAGCGTAGCCGGTCGCGTACTGGAAGACGTAATAGTCGTAGTAGAAGTGCGGAATGCGCATCCACTCCATGTCGATCTCGTCGTCCACGACGATGTCTTCGCCGTAGTAAAGCTGATTCAGGCGGCGATACTCCGCGTTCAGCACGTCCGGCGTCAGTGCGACGCCCTCCTGCGCCATTTTGCCGATGTTCATCTCAAATTCGGCAAACATGGTCTGGCGGTACAGGGTCGTGCGGAACTGCTCCATGAAGTAGTTGATCAGGTAGGCGCGTTCCTTTTTGTCCGTCGTTTTGGAGAGCTGATGCTCCATGAACAGCGCCTCGTTGCAGGTGGAGGCGACCTCCGCGACGAAGATCACGTACTCCGCGTCGAGCGGCGCCTGCGTCTTGTTGGAAAGATACGAGTGCATCGCGTGACCCATCTCATGCGCCAAGGTGAACTGGCTGTCGAGCGTGCCGGTGAAGTTCAAAAGCACGAACGGATGGACCTTCGCGCCCGCGCTGTACGCGCCGGAGCGCTTGCCCGCGTTCTCGTAGACGTCGATCCAGCGGTTGTCGAAGCCGGATTTCAGCACCTTGCGGTACTCTTCGCCGAGCGGCGCGAGCGCGTCGTAGACGTTCTGCTTCGCCTCGTCAATGCCGACCTTTTCGTCCAATCCGGTGACCAGCGGCGTATAGAGGTCGTACATGTGGAGCTCGTCCACACCGAGCAGCTTCTTGCGGAGCCTGACGTAGCGGTGCATCTTGTCCATGTTCTTGTGTACCGCCTCGATCAGATTCGTATAGACGCTGACGGGTACGTTAGTCGCGTCCAGAGAGGCTTCGAGCGAGGATTCATACTTTCTCGCCTGCGCGAAGAACTGGAGCTGCTTGACCTGCGCGGACAGAACGGCGGCAAGGGTGTTTTTGTACGCGCCGTAGGTGTGGTAGAGATTCTCAAACGCGCTCTTGCGCAGGGCGCGGTCGGGCGATTCCATATAGGAGATATAAGTGCCCTGGGACAGCGGATGGCGGTTACCCTCGCCGTCGATCGCATCCGGGAAGGTCACGTCCGCGTCGTTGAACATGCCGTAGATATTGTCCGGCGCGTTCGCCATCTCGCCGGCGGACGCCAGCAGCTTTTCCTCCGCGGGCGACAGCACGTGGGCGCGGCGGCGGCGAATGTCGTCCAGATAGCGGCGGTACTGCGCCAGCTCCGGACACGAGGCGTAAAACTGTTCCATCGTCTCGTCCGAAATCGCCATGATCTCCGGCGTGGCGAAGCTGGCGGCGGCGTTGAGCTCGACGTAAGCGCTCATCACGTTGCCGACCATCGCCTGATACTTGGAAACGCGGGCGTCCTCATCGCTGCGGCGCAGCGCGTAGTTGCCGAGCGCGTCCGCCAGCACGGCGACCTCCTCCTCCAGCTTCATAAAGCCGAGCAGCGCTTCCGCGCTCTGCCCGAGCTTGCCGGCAAACGCCGCAATGCGCGGCAGCAGGCCGCGGGCTTTCTTCAGGTCTTCCTCCCAAAGCTCGTCCGTCGCGTAAATATCGTGGATCGCCCACTTGTCTTTCTCGTTGATCTCGGAACGCTCCGGAATCCGTTTTGCTTCTGCCATCAGGTAATACCTCCTGTGATTTTTTACCATCATATCACAGTATGTCTGATTTCTCAATGAAAAAATAACAAATGCGCGATAAATCGGATAATTCTGATTTCACGGCAAATACTACAGACGCAAACAAAACACAGGAGGTCGAATATGAAACGCTATATCGTCTTTTTTGCGGCGCTGGCGGCCGTTGCGGTACTCTTTACCGGCTGCGGCAATATGGATAACGTCTCCGACAACCCGAACGGGATGATCGAAAGCAGCTTGCAGGCAACCGAGAGCACCAGCCGGGTCACGACGCCGACTGATAGCACGCGGGAAAGCGGCTCGATGTTCGGAACGGAAGAAACCGGCATGAACGGCTCGGAGAGTCCCACGGAGGACGCGCCTGCCGCAAGGGGCCGCAATCCGCGCAGGTTCTGAGGATTGAAAAATCAGGAGAAATCCGAAGATTTCTCCTGATTGTTTACATAGGTATCAAAAGCAGCGTTCCGGCAGGCACGCTGCTGCCGCTGAGCTCGTTGGCGGCGGCAATGAGCTGCATGCTCGTGCGGCAGCTCTTGGCGATGTCCCAGACGTTTTCTTCCCGATCTGTCAGGCGAAGGAGCACTGCGGGTCTGCGCTGCGCGGCTTCCTCGGTCGGCGCGATCTCGCCGCCGCTCACCACGCGGATCCGGTGCTCCGCGTAGCTGTCGATTTCGACCTTGACCGGTACGCGCAGGGAAATCCCACCGCTGCCCGCGGAGCAGAAAATCTCGCCGCCGTTCACCTGCACGACGCTGCACTGCGCGTTCTCCGCGAGCTGCGTCTGCAGTCGAACGGTCGGGCGCATGGTTTTCCCCTGCAGGCTGCCCTCCGCGTCATAGTACAGTACACTGCACGAAAGCGGCAGATCTATTTGCATTTGATCGTCCACGCGCTGCATGCCCGTCTCGTCCGGCAGGATCCACGCGTCCACGATCCGCTGCGCCTGCTGATCGCTCTCGGCGGTTGCCGTCTCGCGGAATTCCTGCTGGTCGAGGATGCCCGTTACGCTCCATTCTTCCCAGGTCGGCGTCAGCTCCGCGTCCGTGCAGAAGGCGTCCTCGATCACGCAGACGTTCTGCACGTTGAAAACCGTACACTGCGCGAGCAGATTCACGCTGACGATCAGCCTGCGCGAGCCGAACTGACTGTCCGGCTCCGCTTCCGCGCCGGTCAGCGTCAGTTCCGTGCGCAGGTCGCCCTCGTCCAGCTCCCGCTCCAGCTCCGCGTACTGCGAAAACGGAATGCTCCAGTCGTTTGCGCAAAGCGTATCGTCTTCGCATGCGTACAGCGCGTGGACGGTAAGATTTCCCTTGAACACCGCCTTGCTGCCGACCATTCGCTGTTCCTCGATCTCCGTGCGGTACAGGCATTTCAGCAAACGCACGATCTCGGGCTTCCCGTTCGGCACCTCCAGCACCTCGTTGAGCGCAAAGCTTTTCTCTCCCAACTGCGCCGGCGTCCGCAGCGGCAGCACGCTGCGCTTTATCTGCAGATTCTGCGCGGGCTCGCTGATGTCGTAGGCGGTGCAGACCTGCGGCGCATAGACGGTTATCGTGCAGGAAACGCAGATGCGAAGCAGTACCTTTCTGGAATTGAGCAGTCGCGCATCCACGCTGCGCAAAGCGCAGTTGCTCTGCAGGAAGCACTCCTCCGTCTGCTTTGGAAAATCCCGCCGCACGGAAAACGGAATTTCCGCTTCAATACGCTGCACGCTCCCGTCCTCGCTGACAAGCAGCGCGCCTGCCTGCACCGTGCCGGATACCGCCGCGCTGTCGCCGCTGCACTCCTCCGCGCGGATCAGCAGCGTTCCGAACGTGTCGACCACGCGCTCAGCGTCGGAAACGCTGTCCGGGATGATCACGTCCGCGGTCTGCTCCTGCGAGACCGTATCACACAGGATTCTGCTTAGGAATTGCAGCTTCTGCTCCTGAAAAACAAGCTCCATTGTCCTCACTCCTTGTTCGTTCTACGGAATATATACGCACGACGGGACAACTTTAGCACAGTTTTTTCAATGCCTCCGCGTGCAGAACAGTCCGCCGACCAGAAAGCCGATGCCGATCAGCGCCATGGCAAATTCCGATGTGAACAAAAGCGACAGCAGCAGACCTGCGCCGCACGCCATCAGCGCAGAACCGATGAGTTCATTCCGTTTGCACATAAAAAATCGCCCCCTGCAACCCTATGTGCAGGGGGCGGTTTTCATGCTCGATTATTTCAGTTCCCAGAGCTTGATCTCCTTCGCGCTCTCGTAGAGGCGGACGTAGCTTGCGTGGCGCGTCGGCTCGATTTTCCCGTCCCTCAGCGCGGCAAGCACCGCGCAGTCCGGCTCGCGGACGTGGGCGCAGTCGTGATAGCGGCAGGCGCCGAGATACGGCGCGAAATCCGGAAACGCATACTGCAGATTCTCTTTGAGAATCAGCTCCATCTGCTCGGTATCAAAGGAGGAAAAACCCGGCGTATCGATCACGCAGGTGCCGTCCGGCAGACAGTACATCTCGACGTGGCGCGTCGTATGGCGGCCTCTGCCGAGCTTCTCCGAGACCGCTCCGGTCTTGACGGAGAAATCCGGCTCCATGCGGTTGAGGATACTGCTCTTGCCCACGCCGGAGTTGCCGGTGAACGCCACGGTCTTCCCGCGGATCGCGTCATAGAGCGCGTCGATCCCCTCGCCGGTCTCCGCGCTGGTCGGATAGACGGCGAAGCCTGCGCGGCGGTAGATGCCGGTCAGCGTATCGGCGTCGTGCAGATCGACCTTGTTGACGCACAGGAGCACGGGAACGCCGCGGTCGCCCGCGATGGCGGTGACGCGGTCGATCAGAAACGGGTCCGTCACCGGATTCGCCTCCGACGCCAGGATCACCAGCGCGTCCAGATTGCTCACCGCAGGCCGCACGAAACTGTTGCGGCGCGGCAGAATCTCCTCCACCATGCCCTTGCCGCGCTCGATGGAAATCGCAACCTCGTCGCCGACCAGCGGCGTGATCCGCTCCTTGCGGAAGACGCCTCTTGCGCGGCATTCGATCCGCTGCCCGTCCGGCAGCAGCACGTAGTAAAAGCCGCTGAGCGCTTTTACGATCCTTCCGTTCTGCTTCATGGATTACGGCGCTTCCGTCGGTTCATCGGGCTGTTTTTCCGTCGGTTCCGGCGCTTCCGTCGGTTCCGTCGGCTCCGTCGGCGCCGCAGTCGGCTCGGTTTTGCTCGGGTCTTTGCCCTTGGAGACGTCGATCGTGATCTGCGTGCCTTCCTTCACTTCCGTATCCGGAAGAATGCTCTGACTGATGACGGTGCCCTGCGGCTCCACGTCGTCATAGATCTCAACGATCACAACGGTCAGCTTGAGATCGGTCAGCGTCTTCTCCGCAGCGTCTCTGCTCTGTCCGATCACCTTCGGGACGCGCACCTTGCCGCTCCCCTTGCTGACGTAAAGGAAGATTTTTTGGTTCGGCTCAAGCTGCTCGCCGGCTTCGGGATCCGTGCGGAAGACCCTGTCCTTTTCGTACTCGTCGCTGGTGTCGTAGAGCACCTCGATCTGCACGCCGATCTTCAGCGCGTTCAGTCTCGCGCGGGCGTTTTCTTCCGTGTCGCCCTTCAGATTCGGCATTTTGTTTTCGCCGAGGCTGACGTAGAGGACGACCTCCTGCCCGCTCTCCAGCGTTTCCTCCGCCTTCGGCTCCGTGCGGACGATATTGCCCTGACGGATGTCCTTGCTGCTCTCGTCCTTGATCTTGATCTTCAGTCCGAGATTCAGCGCCTGCAGCGTCGCCATGGCGTTGTCGTCCGTCATATCGACCAGATCGGGCATTTTGATCTCTTCCTTGCCCATGGAGACGGTCAGCTTGATCTCGCGGCCGCTCTTTACGATGTCGTAAGCGCGCGGCGTCTGATCCATGACGTAGCCCTTTTCATACTTGTCGCTGTATGCCTCCGTGACATGCTGCAGGTCGATCTTCAGATCGGGATAATCGTCTGGATTGATGTTATCCAGCGGCTCGCCGACAAAATTGGGAACCTGCACCTCGCCGGCTCTCTCCGTGGACACAGTTCCGTCCGTGGGGCTTCCGCCGCCGGATTTTGCCGCGATCACTACGATTACGGCGATCAAAGCGAGCGCAACCGCGGCGGAAAGGATCGCGATAATCATCGTCTTTTTCCGCTTCTCCTCCGCTTTTTCGGCTTCTCTGCGCGCGCGCTCGGCGCGGCGCTGCTCCGGCGTCATTGCGCCCGTTTTTGCCGCTCTTGCCGCAGCGTAGCGCTCCGCTTCGGAGCGGGGCATGCCGCCGCCTGAGCGAACGACAGCAGGCGTTTTCGGCACGACCGTCGTCGCCCCGTCCATGGACGGCATAAAGGTCAGCGACGGATTCTTACGGAATTCTTCCATATCATGAAGCATATCAGCGGCGGAGGAATAGCGTTTATCCGGATCGGCGCTCATGGCACGCATGGTGATGTACTCCAAGCCGAGCGGCACGCCTGCGGCAAGCTCGCTCGGACGGCGCGCGCCGCCGTTGATGTGCTGAATAGCGACCGAGACGGGCGTTTCGCCGTCGTAGGGCGTGCGTCCGGTCAGCATCTCATACATCACGACGCCGAGAGAATACAGGTCAGAGCGGTTGTCCACGCGGGCGCCCTTCGCCTGTTCCGGCGAGATATAATGCACGGAGCCGAGCGCTTCGCGCGTCAGCGTATTCTTCGCGGAGCCGACGCGGGCGATGCCGAAGTCAGCGACCTTGATACTGCCGTCCTTCAGGATCATGATGTTGTGCGGCTTGATATCGCGGTGGACGATGCCGCGGCTGTGCGCGTGATCCAGCGCCTTGGCGATCTGCATGGAGAAATGCAGGGTCTCGCGCCAGTTGAGGTTTCCTTTCTTCTCAAGGTACTGCTTGAGCGAAATGCCCTCGATCAGCTCCATCACGATATAGTCCGCGTTCTCCGAATGGGAAACGTCGTAGACGCTCACAATGTTCGGGTGCGACAGCATGGCGACCGCTTGCGACTCCGCGTGGAATCTGCGGCGGAACTCCTCGTTTCTTGAGAATTCGTCTTTCAGTATTTTTACGGCAACGGCGCGATTCAGGCGATGATCCAACGCACGATAGACGACTGCCATACCGCCCGTACCGATGACTTCCAGTATTTCGTAACGATTGTCCAGCAATCTTCCGATATAGTTTTCCATGGCAACTCCCTACTCCGCAATTGCGGCCCGTCTTGCTCGGCGAACGGGTGCCGAGATATGTCTTTCTACTCTCATGTCAGGCTGATCAGCACCGCGGTGACGTTATCGGGCGCACCGCGATCCTTTGCGATTTCCAGAAGCCGCTGACAGCAATCGTCCAGTTTCGCGCCGTGGACGACCTCAAACAGCATTTCCTGATCAGCCATCAGGTTGGACAGGCCGTCCGAACAAAGCAGAATGCAGTCTCCCTTTTCTGCCCTGACGCGGAACACGTCCGCTTCGACCTGCGCGCCCGTTCCGACTGCCCGGGTGATCAGATTCTTACTGGGATGGCTCTTTGCTTCTTCCGGCGTCAGCTCGCCGCGGCGAACCATCATTTCGACGACGCTGTGGTCTGTTGTGACGCATTCCACGCCGTCGGGACTGAAGTGATACGCCCTGCTGTCACCGATATTGATGACGAGGATCGCCCGCGGATAGATCAGGCAGGCAACCAGCGTCGTTCCCATACCGGAGAACTCCTCACTGAGCTGCGAATGCTCAAAAACGGAGATATTCGCAAGCGTCGCCGCGCTGCGAAGGACGCGCTCGACCTCCTCCGGCGTCTTGTCCGGTGAGAAGGTGCGCTTGACCTCTTCCGTGAAGACCTCCGTCGCAAGATTGCTGGCGACGTTGCCGGCCTTTGCGCCGCCCATACCGTCGCATACGACGGCGAGCAGAGTGTTTTCGTCAAGGCGTTCCGTTTGGAAGGCGTCCTGATTCTGTTTTCTAACGTTTCCCGGATCCGTCAGTCCCCAGACGTCCATAGGGCTTCACTCCTTTCCTGTGTTTTCACGTTCATACTTTCTGCGCAGTTGACCGCACGAGGCGTTGATATCGCTGCCCAGCGTTCTTCTGACCGTTGCCGGAATGCCGCTTGCCTCCAGTCTTTGCTGGAAGGCGCGGACGACCTCCGGCTCGCTCGGCTTGAGCGGGCTTTCCGCCACGTCGTTGAGCGGGATCAGATTGACGTGCGCGGCGATCCCGCGCAGCTTGCGGATCAAGATTTCCGCCGTTTCCGGCGTATCGTTCACGCCGCGGATCATTGCGTATTCAAAGGAGATTCTCCTGCCGGTCGTTTCAAAATACCGCTTGCAGGCGTCCAACAGCGTATCGACGTCATACCTGCGGTTGATCGGCATGATCTGCGAACGGATCTCGTCCGTCGGCGCGTGCAGCGAGACGGAAAGCGTCAACTGCAGGTTTTCCTGCGCCAGACGGTCGATCTTATCCACGACGCCGCAGGTCGAAAGGCTGATATGGCGCATGCCGATGTTCATGCCCTCCGGCGAATTGACCAGCTCGAGAAAACGCAGCACGTTGTCGTAATTGTCCAGCGGCTCGCCGATGCCCATCAAGACGATATTTGAAATCGGCAGACCGGAATCGAGCTGCGTGAACAGTACCTGATCGAGCATCTCCGAAGGCGTCAGGCGGCGGATCAGACCGCCGAGGGTGGACGCGCAGAACGCGCAGCCCATCGGGCAGCCCACCTCCGAGGAGATGCAGACCGTGTTGCCGTGATGATACTGCATCAGCACGCTTTCCACGCAGTTACCGTCCTTCAGACGCCACAGATATTTGATCGTTCCGTCCTTCTTCGAGCGCAGGCAGCGCGCGACCGTCGGGGTATACAATTCGTACTGTCCCTTCAGCTTTTCGCGCAGCGTCTTGGGCAGATTCGTCATTTCATCGAAGCTCCGCGCGCCGCGGTGCAGCCAGGAATAGACTTGTCCGGCGCGGAATTTCGGCTCGCCCAGCGCGAGAAAGTCCTCGGTCAGCTCGGCAAGCGTCATGGATTTGATGTCCTTCAAGCGTTCCTCCTGAATTTGCAGATAAAGAAACCGTCCGTGCCGTGGTCGCACGGCAGCAGCGTCGTCATCGCCGCGTCCGGAATGCCGGATTGCGGCGGAAAATGCACCGTTTCCGCGGAAAAATCGGGGTTTTCTGCCAAAAAACGTTCCGCAACTTCTTTGTTTTCCCGCCGCAGGATCGTGCAGGTGCTGTAGATCAGCACGCCGCCCGGCTTGACGCAGGACGCTTGCTGCTTCAAAATTGCCAGTTGAAGTTCCGGCAGGCGTTCGGTCTGTTCCAAGTCCTTGTAACGGATATCCGGCTTCTTGCGGATCACGCCGAGTCCGGAGCACGGAACGTCGGCAAGCACCGCGTCCATTTGCCCCTCCCACTCGCCGACGGGCTTCGACGCGTCCTGCAAGCGGGTGTTGATGATGGAGATATGCAGACGGCTTGCGCCGTTTTCGATCAGTTTCAATTTATGCGGATGGATATCGCAGGAGAACAGTCTGCCCGAATTACCCATCGCGATCGCCGCGGCGAAGCTCTTTCCGCCGGGCGCGGCGCAGCAGTCGAGCACCTGCATTCCGCTCTTCAGCTCTGCGGCGGCTACCGCCAGTTTCGCGGCGGCGTCCTGCGCGTAAAACCAGCCGTTTCGGTAGGCGTCGAGCTGTTCCAGATCACCCGTACCGCTGACGGTGACGCAGTTTTCCAGCCACGGGTGCATCTGCGCCGCCGCGCCGTGCCGCACCAATTCGTCCAGCACCTGCCGCGCGTCCGCGACGAGCGTGTTGATCTGCAGGACGGTCTGCGGGGCTTCGTTGTGGCTCTGCAACAGGCGTTCGGTTTTCTCCGCGCCGAACTGCGCTGCGAGCAAGTCCACCAACGCCTGCGGATGGCTGTACTTCGTCGCCATATCCTCCGGCGTCGGCAATTCCGAGCGGAGCATAGCGCGCAGCACGCCGTTTACCAGCCGCGCTGCGGCGGGATTGGCAACCCGTTTGGTCTGCTCCACCGCCTCGTTGACGGCTGCGGAGGCAGGGATCTTATCCGTGAATTGCAGCTGATAGACCGCAAGGCGCAGGACGTCCTGCACGACGGGCTGCAGTTTTCCTTTTGCAAACGCGGCGATCCAGAAGTCCAGCAGCATGCGGTTCTGCAGCACGCCGTAGCAAAGCCTGCTCGCCAGCGCGGCGTCTCTGCGATCCATGCCGGAAAGCAGCTCTTTGAGCGCACTGTCCGACCACGCGCCGCCCTTGCGGCAGACGATCAGGGCGTTCAGCGCCGCGTCTCTTGCCGTCATCGCCATGTCAGATCGTGATCGGATGCCCGCGGAAATAGTCCGGGGCCGCCATGCGCTTGCCACCGTCCGCCTGCAGAACGGTGATCGTCAGCACGTCGCCGCCGCCGACCGCGATCTGCAAGCCCTGTTTGGTCAGCGCGAGGAGCGTACCGGGCGCTTTGTCGGTCTTTTGATCGGCGGGACGCACTTCGTAGATCTTGAATCTCGTTCCGCCAAGCTCGGTCGTAGCGACCGGCCACGGGTCGAGCCCGCGCACGTGGTCGATGATCTGCCGACTCGACTTCGTCCAGTCGATCGGGCAGAGCTCTTTCGTCAGCATCGGCGCGAAGGTCGCCTTGTCATGCTCCTGCGGCGTCCTCGTCACGGTTCCGGCCTCCATGGAGCGGAGGGTGTCGCACAGGAGCCCGCTGCCGATCAATGCCAAACGGTCGAGCAGGCTCTGCGCGTTTTCAAAGGGCTCAATCGGCGTTTTGCGGATCTCGATGATGTCGCCCGCGTCCATTTCCGCCGACATGAACATCGCCGTCACGCCGGTCTCGTCCATGCCGTTCAGGATCGCCCACTGCACGGGCCCCGACCCGCGCAGTGCGGGCAGGACGCTGGCATGGATATTCACGCAGCCGAGACGCGCGATATCCAGCACCCGCTGCGGCAGAATCTTCCCGTAGGCGACCACGGCGATCACGTCCGGCCGCAGGGCGCGCAGTTCTTCGACGACCGCGTCATCCTTAAACGTCGTCGGCTGGAAGACGGGCAGTCCCGCCTCGACCGCGACCTTCTTGACGTCGGACGTTTCCAGCTTCATACCGCGGTTTTTCGGCTTATCCGGTTTCGTATAGACGCCGACGATTTCGAAGTCCTCCGCGATCAGACGGCGCAGACAGGTCGCCGCGATATCCGGCGTACCCATAAAGACGATCCTCATGCTTCCTCCTGCTTGGCGGACATCATTTCCTCGATCTCCTCATCGCTCAGCTTGCGATAGGCGATCTCGGTATAGACGTGGCCGTTCAGATGATCCGTTTCGTGGCAGATACAGCGCGCCATCAGATCTTCGCACTCGATCTCGAACCACGCGCCGTTGCGATCCTGTGCCTTTGCCTTGACCCAGCTCGGACGTTTGACCATCCAGAAATCTCCCGGCAGACTGAGGCAGCCCTCCATGCCGTCCTGCTCCCCTTTTGTTTCCAAAATCTCGGGGTTGATCAGTTCGACGATGCCGTCGCCGTTGTCCATGATGAAAACACGGCGCAGAATCCCCACCTGCGGCGCGGCAAGACCGGCGCCGTTGGCGTCGATCAGCGTTTCCGCCATATCGTCCAGCAGGGTATGCAGCTTTTCGTCAAATTTCGTGACCGGACGGCAGACCTTATGCAGCGCCCTGTCCTCAAAAGTCAGGATCTTTCTCAGTGCCATGAAATAAATCTCCTATTCGTTGCGATTCACGTCGGCAAATACGCCGACGCCGCCGTTCTGTTTGTCCTTGGAAAACTCCCGCATCAAATGCGCCAAAAGCTCGCGCAGGGCGCGGGTGTTTTTGCAGCTCAGCGTCAGACAGCAGCGGTAGCTGTAATTGAGCTTCGCCACCTGCGCCGGCGCGGGGCCCAAAAGCTGCGCCTGCTCCTGCCGGTAGAAATCGCTGTCCAACTGCGCCTGCAGTATCGCGCGGAATCGCTGCGCCGCCTGCCAGACGCGTTCTTCCTCCCTGCCGTGAAAGATCAGGGTCAGAAGGTCGCGGTACGGCGGGCAGCCGCGCAGTCTGCGCAGCGGCAGCTCCGTTTCGTAGAACGTATCGTAATCCTGCTGCGCGGCAAGGGTGATGACCTGATTCTTCGGCGTCATCGTCTGGATCAGCGCGCGGCCGTTTTCCGCGCCGCGGCCGGCTCTGCCGATCACCTGCGTGATCATGCTGAACGTCGTTTCCGCTGCGCGATAAGAGCCGACGTAGAGCGACATATCCGCGTCGAGCACGCCCACCAGCGTGACGTTTTCAAAATTCAGACCCTTTGCCACCATTTGCGTACCCAGGAGGATCGGGATATTCTCCTCCCGGAAGCGCGACAGCAGCTTTTCATGCGTGTTGATCGCCGAAACCGTGTCTGCGTCCATGCGCAGGACTTCGGTATCCGGCAGAAGGTTGTGAAGCTGCTCCTGCACCTTCTGCGTGCCGAAGCCGATCTGCTTGAGGTGTCCGCCGCACTGCGGGCAGCGGGCGGGCAAGACTTCGGAATGGCCGCAGTAGTGGCACATCAGTCTGCCGTTTGCCTGATGGTAGGTCAGATTGACCGTACAGCCCGGGCAGGTCGGCACGTAGCCGCAGTCCACACAGGCGACCATGCGCGAGGTGCCGCGGCGGTTCAAAAACAAGATCGCCTGCTGACCGCGCGCGCGGTTTTCCCGCAGCGCAAGCAGCAAAGGCTCGCTGATCGCGGTGGCATTGCCCTCCTTGAGCTCGCGCTTCATATCCACGATCTCGACCGGCGGCAGTTCCTTTTGATTATAGCGGCGGCGCATCTCATAATAACGGTATACGCCGGTTTTCGCGCGGTACATCGTCTCGACGCTCGGCGTCGCCGAGCCGAGCAGCACCATCGCGTTCGTCCGCGCGCCGCGATAGATCGCGATCTCGCGGGCGTGATAGCGCGGCGCGTTTTCAGACTTGTAGGTATGCTCCTGCTCCTCGTCCACGATCAGAAGTCCGAGGTTTTGTACAGGCGCGAAGACTGCCGAGCGCGTGCCGAGAATCACAGTCGCTTCACCGCTGCGGATACGTTTCCAGGTATCGTAACGCTCCGTAATGCGCAGCGAGCTGTGCAGCACCGCCGTTTTCTCTCCGAAATGCGCGGCGAACAGCGACAATAGCTGCGGGGTCAGCGCGATCTCCGGCACGAGGAGCATTGCGCTCCTGCCGCGCGAAAGGCAGTCGTAGATCAGCTTGATATAAACGGAGGTCTTGCCGCTGCCGGTCACGCCGTAGAGCAGGGCGACGCCCGGCTTTTCCCGCATGGACTGTTCGCGCAGCCCGTCGAAAACGCGCTGCTGATCGTCGTTCAGGATCAGCGGGCCGTCCAGCTTCGCCGGCTCGACGCGGCCGATGCGCAGCCGCTCCTCCTCGGAAAACGAAAGAAAGCCGAGCTTTTCCAGGCGATTCAGCGTCGCGCCGTTCGCGCCGGTAAAGTAGCACAAATCCTTCGCGGCACACTGCCCGAGCGTGACGATCAGCTCCAACGCAGCCGTCTGTACAGGGGCGGATTTCCGCTTGCTCTGCGCGTATGCAAGCGCGTCCTCCGCAGGCGCGGCAAGCGTAACGATGCGCTCGGTCTTGTCCTGCACGCGGCGCTTGTGATCGGTCTCAACGCGCAGCAGCTTCTTTCTCAGAAGATAGCGCAGCGCGCTCTGCAGGGCGTCCTCGTCGAACTGCCTGCGCAGCGCGTCGTAATCCGCCGCGCCGCCGAGCGCGCGGACGGCGTTCAGCACGGACTGCGCGGCAGGCTGCCGTAAAACGGCGGCGTTTTCCGCGTCCTCGCAGAGGAAGTAGCGCTCCTGCTCACGGAACCACACGCCCGCCGGCAGGATTGCCTTGACCGCCTCGTAAAAGGTGCAGAAATAGCGTTCGCGCAGGAATCCTGCCATGTGCAGCAGGTCTTCCGACAAGAGCGGCGTTTCGTCCAGCACCCGTTCCATCGGCTTGAGCTTGCTGTCGTCACCGTTCTCAAAGCCGAGAACGACGCCCTCGCAGCGTTTGTTCGACCGACCGAAGGGTACGCTGACGCGCGCGCCGACCGCGAGCTGTATACCTGCCGGAATGCGGTAGCTGTAGGGCTTGTCGATGGCATATATTGCGGCGGATACTGCAATCTTCGCGATCATGCGCAGCCCTCCTCCGTCATTGTGTTTCTTATTTGTCGATCGAGGCGACGAGCTTGCCTTCCGCGACCTCGCGGATCGCCAGCGTGACGGGCTTGTCGCTCAGCGGCTCATGGAAGGTCTCCGATTCAATGGAGAGCTGACGGGCGCGGCGCGCGACCACGTTCACCATGAGATAGCGGCTGTCGATGTTCTTCAAAAGATCAGCCATTGCGGGATACAGCATATATATTCGTCCTCCTTGCGTTAAATGGTCGTATATTCCGATCTGCAGGCCTCTGCGGTCAGGATCGCGCGGATCTTCGCAGCCGCCTCAGAAACGGTGTCGTTGATAATCGTGTACTTGTATTTCGGCGCGTTTTTGCACTCCTCCACCGCAATGCGCAGGCGTTCCGCCGCGATCTCGGGCGGAGTGTCTCCCCTGCCGTTCAGTCGGTGCGCAAGCTCCTCGAAGGAGGGCGGCGCGATAAAGATCGAAATCGCGTCCGGTCTGCGCCGCATGACCTGCAGCGCGCCCTGCACCTCGATCTCCAGCACGACGCTGATCCCCTGCGAAAGCGCGTCGTTGACCGCCTTTTCCGGCGTGCCGTAGTAGTTGCCGGCATATTCGGCGTGCTCGAGCATTTCGTTGTTTTGAAGCATGGCTTCGAACCGGGGCTTGTCTATAAAGAAGTAATGCACGCCGTCGATCTCGCCGGGGCGGATCGGGCGGGTGGTCGCGGAAACGGAGAATTGCAGCGAGGGGTCGTCCCGCATGACCTCTTTCAGTACCGTGCCCTTGCCGACGCCGGAGGGGCCGGAAACGATGATGATCCTGCCTTGCTTCATGTTGCGTCCTCCTCGTCGTGATAGGATTCGCCGTCTTTGTCGTTCAGCCTTTTTGCGATGGTCTCCGGCGGGATCGCCGAAAGGATCACGTGATCGGTATCCATTACCAGCACCGACTTCGTCTTGCGGCCGAAGCTCGCGTCGATCAGCATGGCGCGCTCCTTTGCCTCCTGCACCAGCCGCTTGACCGGCGCGGACTCGGGGCTGACCACCGTCAGCAGGCGTTCCGCCGATACTAAATTTCCAAATCCGATATTGATCAGTCTCATGGCAATCACTCGATGTTCTGGATCTGTTCGCGGATCTTTTCCAGCTCCGCCTTGATCTCGACGACGTTGTGCGCCTGCTCCAGATCGTTGCCCTTCGAGCCGATCGTATTCGCCTCGCGGTTCATCTCCTGCAGCAGGAAGTCGAGCTTTCTGCCGATCGCGCCGCCGACGGTCAGCAGGTCGTCCAACTGGGCAAGGTGGCTGCGCAGGCGGACGGTCTCCTCGTCCACCGCGACCTTGTCGGCGAAGATCGCCGCCTCGGTCAAAATGCGGTTTTCGTCGATCGTGGTACTCTCCAAGACCTCGCGGAGCTTGTTTTCCAGACGGGCGCGGTATTCCGCGACCGTAACGGGGCTGCGCGCCTCGACCTTTTCCACGTAGGACAGAACGACGGCGGCATGATTCCGGAGATCGGCTGCCAGCGCCGCGCCCTCTTTGGCGCGCATGGCATTATAGGCTGCGATCGCTTCCTCCGCGACGGATACGATATCCGCCGTGTTGCGCTCCTCGTCCTCCTCCGGCTTCTCGACCGTGAAGACCTCGGGGAAACGCGCGAGGTTCACCGCGCTGATATCGTCGCGCACCTCGTAGTCGCGCGCAATTGATTTCAATGCGTCCAGATAGCCTTCCAGCACCGGACGGTTGAGGGAGATCTTCACGTTCTCGCTCTCGACGGTATTGACGCCGATGAAGACGTCGACCTTGCCGCGGGAAACGTTTTCCTTCACCTTCTGCTTGACTGCGTCCTCCGCGTAGGAGAAGGCGCGCGGCAGCTTCACGGCGCAGTCCAGAAAACGGTTGTTGACCGAGCGGAGCTCGACCGTGATTTCCCGTCCGTTCAGGGTTTTTACGGCTCTGCCGTAACCGGTCATGCTGTGGATCAAATCAATTCACTCCCATTTATCAGCGGCAGCCGTTGCACAGGCAATTCAGGCACATCAACGTGCTGCAGAGATTGCACAGGTCGTCGTTTCCGCCATAGTCGTTGTATTGTGTCTGGCGGTAGGTGTAGCCGCCGCCTCCGGCAGACTGCGCCGCCCGCGTATACTCGAAGTTGCCCGGCTCCATGTTCGCGGCAATGCGGAAGTTCTGTGCCGCCTCGTCCATCCAGCCGCGCCTCTGCGCGATCACGCCGCGCAGATAATACCACTCCGCGTTGTGATTGGCGATGCCGTCGAGCTTTGCCTCCGCAGCGTCCAGATTGCCGAGCTGAATCAGCCTTCGCACCTCGCCGAGGTCGCCGCCGTAAGAGGACGATCCGCCGTAGGAGGACGAGCTGCCGTCCGTAGCTTTGCCGCTGGTCAGGATATCGTAGGCTTCGTTGATCTCCTTCATCTTTTCCTCGGCAAGATCGGCAAGCGGGTTGTTCGTATAGTTATCCGGATGGTATTTCCGCGCCAGCTCGCGGTACGCCTTTTTGATCTCTTCGTCCGACGCACCGTGCGGAACGCCCAATACCTCGTAGGGGTCTTTCATCTGCGGTTTCCTTTCTTTCGGAAACTGCCGTCTGCGACGCATTTCAGCACCGCAGGCAGTCCATAGTAAATGATATTGTTCAGAATCGCCCGATCCGCCGTTTCCGGCAGCAGCTCCAGCGCGGAAGCCGCCAAGCTGATCGAGGCGTCCACGGTTTCCAAAAACTGTTCCTTATCCGCCTGTGTCAACGCTCCGTCCTGCAAAGCGTAACGGTAGCGCAGCGGGTTGTACGCGCCGCTCTTGTTGTCCTTCTGCAGGTCTTCCAGCGCGTCCGTCAGATAGAGGAAGCGCCCGACGTGATACAGGAGGAGCTCCTTCGTTCGGCGCAGTGTTTCGTCCGCGTGATAGCCCGCGCATGCCTTGAGCAGGCTCGCAAAGGCGTCCGCGGCGCGGTCGATGCTCTCGCAGCGCTGATCCTCCAGCGTGGAAAGACGCGCGAGCTGCTCGGCAAACACGCGGTTTTCATATTCGTGCGCAGCAGCGGCCTTGCGGAACGGCTTTTTATAGAGCCAAAGGCAGAGACTTGCTGCCGCTCTTTTGAAAAAGCCGTCGTCCCGCTTCGCGTCGCGCAGCTTCCAGCACGACAGCAGAACGCTCAGATCCGCGGCGTAATCCATTGCGCCGTCCGGCGGCAGACAGTCCTTTTTGCAAAACAGTCTTGCAGGGCAGTAACGGTGCTCCGGCTGCTTTGCCTCCCCCTCCTGCAAAAGGAAATACAGAAAGGTCATGTCATAGTTGACCAGGAATCTCGCCCGAAAGCCGTAACGCTTTTTGAGATCGCGGCACAAGCCGCAGTACGCCGCGCGGTAACGGGCGTTTTCCGCTTCGGAGAGCTTGTCTCTGCGCGGCAGAACGTATCCAAACATGTTATTTCACAAATCCTATGATCTTATAGACGGGCGGCTGTTTTCTGACGCGGCGGTTATAGGCAAAGGCGGGCAGCAGTCCGATAAGGAAGCCTGCCGCGCCAATCGCCGCCGCCCACGCGCCGAGGCGCATGCTCAGCAGATAGCCGGTCAGAAACAATGCCAGCGGGAGCGCATATACGAGCGCCGCAGCCCACAGCACGGGCGCGCTTTCGGAGGTAATGCAGACGACGTCGCCCTTCTGCGCGCCGATCGGATTCTCCGCCGTCAGACGCAGGGTCTGCCCGACCGTGCCGCAGCCGCCGCAATGATGGCAGTCGCCGCTGCAGGCGCTTTCCCGCTGCACTGCGAGCTCTGCTCTGCCGTCCGGCAGGATCGCCTGCACCGTTGCTTTTCTCTGCATTGCAGTCAGTTTGCGGTCTCAATGACCTGCACGACGTACGGCCCGCCGATCACGCCCGCCGTCGTACTCTTCGGAAGCTCGATCCTGAGCGTGACCGTCTTCATTGCCTCGTCATATTCGTTTGTCATGTCCGCAATCACCAAGATGTCCTCCGCGCGGAGGGCGCTGAGCGCCTCCTTCGTGCCGCGGACTGTGATTTTTACGCTCGGCTCGCCGAATTCCAGGCTTGCCACGTCGTTCTCACGTTCAATGTCCGCGCAGGGAATCGTAAACGTTTTCGTCTGGATGCCGACAAACGCAAGGGTGATCGTTACGGTCTTTTCCGACGCACGGTTGGTCACGCCGGCAGGCAGCTCGGGCGTGACCGTCCACGACTGCGAATCCTTCATGACCTCCGCAAGGTCGATCTCCTTGATAATGAGTTCTTCCAAATCCTTCAGCGCTTCCTCCGAGCCGACGACACCGATGGTTTTCGGCTCGATCGTCAGCTCGACGTCGTTCTGTGTCGCGCCGCCGCCGTCGATGATCTTGACCTTGAGGTCGATCTGCTTGTAGTAGGAGATCGGAACGGTGACGTAAACCGTCGGGTCGGCGATCGTCACGTATTCGCTCATTTCCAGCTCTTCGCCGTTCTCATCGACGAGACGGTATTCCATCTCCTCTGCGATCGAATCCGTCGCGCCGTCCTGATCGACGGTAACGACCGCCCTGGCGATCTTTCCGACTTCCTCCGCAGGGCCGCTGATCGCGACGGTTTCCCGATCCAGCTCTGCCGGATCGCGGACGTAGCCGTCCGGGAGCTTGCCGACGTATTCCACTTCAACCGGGATAGCGGGACGTTCCTTGTATTCACTGACCGTGACTTTGATTCTGGTCGAGCTCGCGCTGACGATGCTGATATCGCCGGAAGCGACGGTCGATGGAAGTCCGATCTTCCAGCTCACCTCGTAAGTGCCAGGGCTGTCGATGTTGCTGACGTCTGCGATCACTTCGACGGAGGAGCTGCTCAGCTCTTTCAGGTCGGAGCGTCTGCCGGAAATCTCCACGTTCACGGTCTGATTCTCGCCGCCGGTCAGCATCAAGCCGTCGCTCTTCAGCGCGCTCTCGCCTGTGATACGGACGCGGACGTCATGGACGGTGACCGAATCGTTCGGATTGACGACGGTAACGGCGTAGACCCAAAGGCCGATTGATACGACCAGTGCCAACAGAAAGGCTAAAATCTTATGTTTCTGCATCGGTCTCATCCTTTTCTTTTTTGTTGCGCTTCCTCTGCAGAAGCTTCAGCAGGTTATAGGTCTTCGGCTCCGTCTTGGGCGCCAGCTCGTTGAGCAGGAGCTTTTCCAGCGTCTGCGGCGCAAGGTGGCGCTTCAACATGCCGCTGATCGCGACGGAAATGGTGCCGGTCTCCTCGGAAACGATCACGACGACGGCGTCCGTCATCTCGCTCATGCCGATGCCGGCGCGGTGACGCGTGCCAAGATCGCTGCTGATGTTGCGGTTTTGGGTCAGCGGCAGAACGCAGCCTGCCGCTGCGATTCTTTCGTTGCGGATAATGACTGCGCCGTCATGCAGCGACGCCTTCGTAAAGAAGATATTGCGCAGCAGCTCCGAGGAAACCTGCGCGTCAAGCACCGTTCCGGATTTCTGATAGTCGATCGTCGAGTCGTCGCGCTCAAACACGATCAGCGCGCCGGTGTGGCTTTTCGACATGGCTTCGCAGGCGGCGACCGTCTGCGAGATCACGCGGTCGATCTCCCTCTGCTCCTCCTTCATCACGATCTCCCGCAGGTTCTTGCCGCCGAGCTTCTCCAGCATGCGGCGCAGCTCCGGCTGGAACATGACGACCAGTGCGATCAGCCCGATCTCTAGGATCCTTTCAAGGAGATAATGCATCAGATACATGTTCAGTATCTGCGTCAGCAGGAAGAGCACCAGAATGATGATGATGCTCTTGGCGATCCTTGCCGCGCCCGTGGTCTGGATCATAATGATGATCGTATAGATCACGAAGGCAACCAACAGGATGTCGACGATATCCATAAATTTCACCGTCGGCAGCATCGCCGCAAAGTCTTTGAAAAAATCTATAATTGTATTCATAAGCAAAACTCCGCTTATACTTAATATATTTTATTAATTATAGCCGATTTCACTTCCAATAGCAAGTAGAAAACGATTCTTTTTCTATGCCGGAAACAGTTTTTTGCACAGTAAGGCGAAACGACGCACCTCATGCGGCGTATTAAAGGCAGAAAAGCTGAGCCGCACCGTTCCCGTGTCTGCAGTTCCCGCCGATCCGTGCGCCAGCGGCGCGCAGTGCAGACCGGCGCGGACGGCGATCCCCTCCTGCGCCAGCGCCTGCGCGACCTCTTCGCAGTCCTCGCCCTCCACGCGGAATGAAAGCACGCCCGCCTGCCCTTCTCCCGTAAACAAACGGACGTTTTTCTGCTCGCTCAGTTCCCGCTTCGCATAGGCAAGCAGCTCCCGCTCATGGCGGAAGATCGCTTCCGCCGTCTGTTTGCGGACAAAGCGCATGCCCTCGATCAAGCCGGCAATGCCGCAGACGTTGTGCGTTCCGGCTTCCATGCGGTCAGGCAGAAAAGCCGGCATTGCCTGATCCTCGGAATTACTGCCTGTACCGCCGTACATCAGCGGTCTTCCCGCATCGGCGCAGAGCAGAATGCCGGTACCCTGCGGGCCGTAGAGCCCTTTGTGTCCCGGCATGGCGATAAAGCTTGCGCCGGTTTGGCGCAGAGAGATCGGCAGCGTCCCTGCCGACTGGGATGCATCGAGAATAAACGGGATTTTTCGTTCGCGGCACATTGCTGCGATCTTTTCTACGGGCAGGATATAGCCGAACACGTTGGAAACGTGCGTGCAGACGACCGCGTCCGGCTGCTCTGCGATCGCGCGCGCAAAGGCGCGCAGCGTATCTTCCTCGTCAAACAGCTTCTCTCCCGCCGTGCGAACGTCCGCATGCAGCGCGTGCAGCGGTCTCGTCACTGCGTTGTGCTCGAAGCCGGAAACCACGACCCTCGCGCCGGGCGAGAGCACGGAAAAGATCGCCGCGTTCAGCGCATGGGTCGCGTTCATCGTGAAAACGACCTGTTCGGGCTCTGCGTCGAACAGGTCGGACGCCATCAGGCGGCAGTTGTAGACCGTCTCCGCCGCCGCCATTGCCGCGGCGTGGCCGCCCCTTCCCACGCTCGCACAGGTCTGCATTGCCCGCAGGACGGCGTTCGGCACAGCAACCGGCTTCTGAAAGGTCGTCGCGGCGCTGTCGAAATAGATCATGCCGGCACCTCCTGCCACGTACCGGCGTCCGTTCTGCGGTATATTTTCTGATAACCCGTGCCGGCAAGCTGCAGCGCGCGCTTGGCTTCCGTCAGCAAATCATTGCGGACGCGAATGCTGTAACCGCAGCCCTTGTGGCGCAAGTCCTTCGGCGTGCGAACCGTCACGCTCGGAACGCCAGCCCGCTCCAGCGCACGGCTCGCGCCCGTCGCCGCCGTTACCGAACGGAAGGTAAAAAAATAATCATACATGAAGCAACTCCTCCCTGCTTCATCGTATGATTTTCGCCAAAATTTGACACGTGAGACCGAAAAAAACTCAAAATTGTCACAACTTAATAAAATCTTAATTACTTTTCGGTTATATTTTTAACAAATCCGGTCTATGATGAATATGTAAACAACGAATTCTCTTTTTCATTTTCCCCTCTATTCTATATTTTGAATGCCGCAGGTAAGCCAGCCACTTACCTGCGGTCTCCCTTTTTCGTAACAACTGACAACTGAAAAAAGCAGGGTCGCCAGCCGGCGACCCTGCTTTCGTTGGCAATTCAATATGCGACGCCCCAGTAGATCATCTTCTTGGCGGGCTTGCCGCAGATCGGGCAGGTATCGCCCAGGTTTTCCTGCACAAACGGCATGCAGCGGCTGGACATGCCGGCGACTTCCTTCATCTTCAGCTCGCAGGCCTCTTCGCCGCACCACATAGTCTTGACGAAGCCGCCCTTTTCCTCCTGAATCTGCTTGGCTTCCTCCAGGGTATGCGCAACATAGGTATGCTCCTGCAGGTTCTTCAGCGCGCGCTGATACAGACCGTCATGCACTGCCTGAAGCTGCTCGGCAGCAGCGGCTTCCAACTCGTCCAGAGAGACGAAGGTCTTTTCGCGGTTGTCGCGGCGCACCATGCAGCACTGATTCTGCTCCATGTCCTTCGGGCCGATCTCCACGCGCAGCGGCACGCCCTTCATCTCGTACTCCGCACACTTCCAGCCCATGGAATTGTCGGAGGTGTCCATCTTCACGCGGTAGCCTGCCGCGCTCAGGCGGTCGGCAAGCTTCTGCGCCGCTTCGAGCACGCCTTCCTTATGCTGCGCGACGGGGATCACGATGATCTGCACGGGCGCGATCTTCGGCGGAAGCACGAGCCCGTTGTTGTCGCCGTGGGTCATGATGATGCCGCCGATCAGACGGGTGGAAACGCCCCAGGAGGTCTGGTGCGGATATTCGCGCTGATTGTCTTTGCTCGTGAAAGTGATGTCGAACGCTCTGGCAAAGCCGTCGCCGAAATAGTGCGACGTACCCGCCTGCAGCGCCTTGCGGTCGTGCATCATGCATTCGATCGTATAGGTCGCTTCCGCGCCGTTGAATTTCTCTTTCTCGGTCTTCTGACCGCGGGTGACGGGCATGGCGAGGATATTCTCGCAGAAATCCGCGTAGACGTTCAGCATGCGTTCGGTCTCTTCGCGGGCTTCTTCCTCCGTGGCGTGCATGGTATGACCCTCCTGCCACAAGAACTCGCGGTGACGCAGGAACGGACGGCTCGTCTTTTCCCAGCGCAGGACGCTGCACCACTGGTTATACATCTTCGGCAGGTCGCGGTGCGACTGGATGACGTTGCGGAAATGCTCGCAGAACAGCGTCTCCGAGGTCGGACGGATGCAGTAGCGCTCTTCGAGCTTCTCATTGCCACCCATCGTGACCCACGCGCACTCCGGCGCAAAGCCCTCGACGTGATCCTTTTCCTTTTGCAGGAGGGATTCCGGGATCAGCATCGGCATATAGACGTTCTCCGCGCCGGTCTTCTTGAATTCCGCGTCCAGCAGCTTTTGGATATTCTCCCAGATCGCGTAGCCGTAGGGACGGTAGATGAACATGCCCTTGATCGAGGAGTAGTCGATCAGCTCCGCTTTTTTGCACACGTCGGTGTACCACTGCGCAAAGTCGACCTCCATATCGGTGATCTGTTCTACTTTCTTGTCCTTTGCCATGTCAGTTTTCTTCCTTTCGGTAATCATCTTTTCCTATTGTATCACATCTGTCAAGGGATTTCATAGTATGGTCTGTGATCTTTTTGCCCCGAAGGAGGACGCCAAATGGTGACGCTCACGATCACCCTCGACCCGGCAGTTGTCTCGTTTTATCAGCGTGTCGCGGAGCTGGCGGAAAAGCCGGTGGAAACGGTGCTTGCAGACGCGCTGTTCAAGCTTGCCGGAGAACTATCTCTCGAAGCGATGCGGAAAAAGTAGTCGATGGGAATTGTTTTTTCTTTGGAAAGCTGATATAATAGCTGAAGATAATGCTACAGAGGTGAAATGCGGATGAAATCGATCCGTGATATCTACAAGATCGGCGTTGGCCCGTCCAGCTCCCATACCATGGGGCCGGAGCGGGCGGCAAGGCTGTTTTTGAAAAAGTACCCCGACGCGGACCGCTACTGCGTCAAGCTCTACGAGTCGCTCTGCAAGACCGGACGCGGGCACGGCACGGATCGCGTGCTATGCGAGGTCCTCGGCAGAGGAAAGACCGACGTGCAGTTCGTCGAATACACGCCGGAACCCCTGCCCCACCCCAATACGCTCGACTTTTTCGCCTATCGCGGCGCGGAGGAGATCGGGAAAATGCGCGTTTTTTCCGTCGGCGGCGGCGATATCGTCATTGATGGCGAAGAACCCTCTGCCGCGGAAGAGATCTACCCTGAAAACTCCTTCGCGGAGATCGAGCAGTTCTGCGCTTGGCGGTATATCTCGCTCAGCGAATACGTGGAGCTGAACGAGGGGCCGGAGATCTGGGATTTCCTCGCGGAGATCTGGCGCGCAATGAAGCGCTCCGTCGCGGTCGGTCTGAACGCCGAGGGTATTCTGCCGGGCGGACTGAACGTCGAGCGAAAGGCGAAGCACCTGTTCTCACAGGAGGATCCCGATGAGATCCCGCAGGTGCGCGAGCTGCGGATCGTCTGCTCCTACGCCTACGCCGTCGCGGAGGAAAACGCCGACAACGGCACGGTCGTCACTGCGCCGACCTGCGGCTCCTGCGGCGTTCTGCCGTCCGTCCTGCTGTATATGCAGGAGCACCACGATCTGCCGGATGAAAAGATCCTGCAGGCGCTTGCCGTCGCGGGTCTGATCGGCACGCTCGTCAAGCGCAACGGCTCCATCTCCGGCGCGGAGTGCGGCTGCCAGGCGGAGATCGGTACGGCGTGTTCGATGGCTGCCGCCGCCCTTTGCACGCTGAAGGATATGACGATCGCGCAGACGGAGTACGCCGCCGAGATCGCCATGGAGCATCAGCTCGGGCTGACCTGCGACCCGATCTGCGGGCTGGTGCAGATCCCCTGCATCGAGCGCAACGCCGTCGCCGCGAAACGCGCGATGGACGCGTTCAACCTCGCCCACTTCCTCTGCGGCACGCGAAACATCAGCTTTGACATGGTCGTGCGCACGATGAAGGAAACGGGACAGCACATGAACGAAAGCTACCGCGAGACCTCCGAAGGCGGTCTTGCAAGACTTTATAACCGCAGAAGATAAGAGAAAGAGGGATATCGCATGAAATTAGGTATCGTCGGTCTGCCCAACGTCGGCAAGACCACCCTGTTCAACGCGCTCACCGGCTCCAAGGCGGAAACGAGCGCCTACGGCAGCACCTCCGCCAAGGCGAACATCGGTCAGGCGAAGGTGCCGGACGAGCGGCTCGACTGGCTCGCTGCGCTGTATAACCCCAAGAAATACTCCCCCGCCACGATCGACTTCGTCGACGTCGCGGGCGTCAGCAAGGGCGGCAAATCCAACGCCATCCTGCAGAATATCCGCCAGACCGACGCGCTGGTACACGTCGTGCGCTGCTTCGACAACGACCTTTTGTTCACAGAGCCCGCCGACGCCCGCGGCGACGCGGAATCGCTGGACTTAGAGCTGATCCTGTCCGATATGGAGGTCGTAGAGCGCCGCCTGGACAAGGCGAACAAGAATCTCAAGGGCGGCGACAAAAAGTACAAGCGTGAAGCGGAAATGTGCGAGGCGCTGCTGGCGCATCTGTCCGACGGCAAGCCCGCGCGGACGTTCGAATTCACCGACGAGGACAAGGATATCCTGCAGGACGGCGGGCTTCTGACGGTCAAGCCGATCATCTACGCCGCGAATCTGGACGAGGACGGCATGGCGGATTACCGCAACAACGCGCAGTTCCAGGCGCTGAGCGAGCTTGCCGCCGAGCAGGGCGCGGCGGTCCTGCCCGTCGCCGCGAAGTTCGAGGAGGATATCCTTGAGCTGGACGACGAGGAAGCCGCGATGTTCATGGAAGACCTCGGGCTGACCGAGCGCGGTCTGGATCGTTTGATCAAGACCTCCTACGAGCTGCTCGGCTATATCTCTTTCCTGACCGCCGGCCCCGATGACGTTCACGCCTGGACGATCGTGCGCGGCACGAAGGCGCCGCGCGCCGCCGGCAAGATCCATACCGACATCGAGCGCGGCTTCATTCGCGCCGAGGTCGTCGCCTTTGAAGATCTCAAGGCTTGCGGCACGATGGCGGTCGCCAAGTCGAAGGGTCTGGTGCGCAGCGAGGGCAAGGAATACGTCATGAAAGACGGCGACATCGTCAACTTCCTGTTTAACGTCTGATCGCAACAAACAAGCAATGAAGCAGCCGCGCTGTGGAATCCCACAGCGCGGCTGCTTCTAATCTGTGCAGAGTTGCAGTCGTGTCATTGCAAGGTCGCCTCGCAATGACACAAAACCTATAGCGTCGTCCGCATTATCCTGCTTTCGACGCGATCCGCGGGAAATAATATTTCCCAAATGTTGTATTTCGACAGAAATCGCGCACAAGATGTGGTATTTTCTTACCGGGACGTACAGGGACGCAGAGAGATCGCCACCGCCGTCATATCGTCCTCCGCGGGGAGCCCTGCGATCAGCAGCGCCGCAAGCTCCTGCGGCGAGTCGCCGCGGAACGCCGCGATGTTCGCCTCGGTCTCCATCCCGCCTGCTCCGTCGCTGACCAGCACGAGCAATTCTCCCCCTTTCAGGGACAGTTCATATCGCTCCGGCGCGTGCTCTCCTCCCACTCCCACGCCCGGCGGCGTCGTGGCTGTCCCGATTTTTTTGACTTCCTCGCCGTCGCGGAGATAGGACGCCGCCGCGCCCCATTTGTAGATCGCGGCTTCGCCCGTGGTCAGATCTACCTGCAGAAGATCGACCGTAGCGAAGCAGGTCGCGCCGCGCAGGATCTCGCTGCTGTTGAGAAGCTGCAGCGCTTCTTCCGGCGCGATGCCGGAGCGCAGCAGCCGTTCCAGAAGCCGCAGGGTATCGCCGCTGCACTGCGCCGCTTCCTCGCCGGTTCCCATGCCGTCGCAGAGAATGACGTAGTACTCCAGATTGCGCGCAGTGAAGCAGGTGCCGCGGTCGCCGCTGATCCGGCTGCCGTTCTTCCCTACGCTGCTGATCCCCACCTCCGGCGCATACGCCGCTTCGCTCCGCTCTCTGCGCTGCGGGTCGGACTCCGCGCGCAGATACTTGGCGATGCAGGAGAGCTCGTCCGCGACCGCCTGCCGGCTCTCGTGCAGCTCCATGCGGTAGCGTCTGCGGTAGAGCATACCCTCCAGCTCCTGATTGACCGCCGTGACGAAGCCCTCGACGTGGCAGCACTGCTCCCGAAACGCGTCCGGCAGATCGTCGGCTTCCACGAAGCCCTTTTCGATCATTTGCTTTGCGGTGTCGGACAGGGCGCTGTAGGTCTCCTGCGCGCGGTACTCCCAGCAGCGGTGAAAGCGTGCGCAGCAGCGGCAGACCCGTTCCGCCGCGCCGTCATAGACCTCCTCCGCTTCGCTGACCGGCGTCGCACCATCGGTTTGCAGACAGCCGTGCACGTATTCGAGCACCTCCGCCGCATTGCGGAGCGTCGTCGCCGCGCTGCGCTGCGGACTCGCGGCAAGCGCGATATTTTGAATCCTCCCCTGCCAGAGCAGGACGCCCGCTCCGACGCCTGCAAATACGCAGAGGGCGTTGGCAAAGCTGTTCGCGCCGAAGAGCAGCAGGGTCAGATTGGTCAGCACGAGATAGGTAATCGCAACGGAAAGCTTTTCCCGCCGCTGCAGAACGTAACAGATCAGCGCGGGCAGTACCGCCGCAACGGTCATACCACCGGAAAAGCCGCTGCCCAGATCCAGCGCGATCCCCATCGCCGCGGCGACCGCCGGATCGCCGGTGGCAACGCAGCATGCAGTCGCAAGGATCAGCCCGAGATTGACCGCCGCCGTCAGGCCGGAGATTCCCGCGCACACTGACGCCAGCAGAAAAAGCTGCGCCTTGCGGCTGCCGCGGAAGCTGCTGCGCAGCGCGGCGGTGCTCAATGCCGCGATCAGGATCTTTGCAGCAAGGAAGGTCGGATTTCCTGCGTTGCCGCCAAAAAACGTAATGCCGTCCAGCAGCGCGAAAACGCTTGCGGAAAGGCTCGGGAAAAACCACTTTTTGAGCGGCAGTTCCGTCCCCTGAAACACCGCTGCGGCAGAAAACATCATCAGCGCAAGCGCAATATCGGGCGCGGCGTCCACGCCGAACAGCGCAAGATAACCGCCCGCCGCACCGAGCATTGCCGTCAGACTGCACACGCCGAACGGAACGGACAGCACAAAGCACGCGCCGATCGGCATCGGCGCTCCGAAAACCCGGATTCCCGCAAGGACGAACCCTCCGCAGAGCATCAGAACGCTGTCGCGCAAGAGCCGCTGTTTCGCGCTCAGATTCCGATGCCGAATCACCCATTTCTTTGTTATCCGACGCTGTGTGCCGACCCCGTTCATTCCTTTGTACCTCCTGTCGCGCAGTCCCGATTTGCCCCGATTCTATCACGGAACACGGCGATAAGCTGTCGGGAAATGCAACGGGAAATCCATCGTTTGACATTTCCGGGCGAGAATGCTATGATAGACCGAGCGGAGGACAAAAGCATGGGAAAAGAACTGGAATACAAGCTGAATATCGTTGACGAGCAGGCGCTCGCGGTTATCCTGACCGATCCAAGGATCACTGCCCTGCGGCAGGGCGACTGGCAGGAGCGGCACATGAAAACGACCTATTACGACGCGCCGGACCGCCGTTTTTCCGCGCGGCTCTGGACGTTCCGCCACCGCATGGAGGGCGATAAAAGCGTCGTTTGCGTGAAAACGCCGACGGAGGATTTCCATACGCGCGGCGAATACCAGGTCGAAGCGAGCGGCGTCAATTTGGACAGTGTCGAAGCCCTGCTGTTGGTCGGCGCCCCGCGAGAGCTCGTCTATCTCTACGGCGCAGGCGACGTCGCACCGATCTGCGGCGCGGAATTCACGCGGAAGAGTTGTATGCTCCGCTTTGACGACGGCAGCCGCGCAGAGCTCGCAGGCGATCACGGTATCCTTCATGGAGAAACCGAAAAAGTCGGTTTTAACGAGCTGGAATTGGAATTATTTGATGGAAATCCGGACAAAATGTTGGAATTCGTCGATTATTTGAAAGCACAGTACTCTCTTCAAGAACAGCCCATGAGCAAGTTTTCCCGCGCACAGCGGCTGAAATAGCTGCGTCCCTCGCCTGAAGTGCGCAGATCGCCACGGCCGCTGCACGACCTCGCAATGACGCGGTTTTCCCGTCTCGTTCCTTATTTGACGGTTATTCGTTCTCCAGTATTCATTATTCATTTGTCAACATAAAAGAAAAGCACCCTGCCGAAGCAGGTGCACCCTGCCGAAGCAGGATGCTTTTCTTTTATGTTGGCGTTACCTATCTTCCCGGGTAGGCCAAGGGTCTTCGCCGCTAAGAAACAATCCTGTGGATTGTTTTAGGCAAGCACAATACTTGGCTGTTTCAAGGATGAAAAGACCTCCTACTTTCGTAGGAGGTCTTTTATGTTGGCGTTACCTATCTTCCCGGGTAGGCCAAGGATTGTCTTCGCCGCTAAGAAACAATCCTGTGGATTGTTTTAGGCAAGCACAATACTTGGCTGTTTCAAGGATGAAAAAACCTCCTACTTTCGTAGGAGGTCTTTTATGTTGGCGTTACCTATCTTCCCGGGCAGTCACCCGCCAAGTATTGTCGGCGCAAACGAGCTTAACTTCTGTGTTCGGGATGGGAACAGGTGGACCCTCGCCGCAATCAACACCAACTCGCTCCCGGTTTCCCGCGAGCTTCTTTATTATATCGTGCTTTTTCGATTTGTCAAGCACTATTTTGCTGAAAAACCAGATTATTTCCCCAGTATCTCTTCGGCATATCGGACGGTCTCCATAGCGTCTCTGGCGTACTTGTCCGCGCCGATAGCGTCGGCATATTCCTGCGTCAGAACTGCGCCCCCGACAACAATCCTGCACCACGGCGCGCCGCGCCGCAGCAGGCGGATCGTTTCCTCCATCGCCGGAACGGTCGTCGTCATGAGGGCGCTCAGTCCCACGAGCGGCGCGTGCATTTTTTTAACGGTTTCAACGATCGTTTCCGGCGGCACGTCCTTGCCGAGATCGACCACGCGGAAGCCGTAATTCTGCAGCAGCAGCTTGACGATGTTCTTGCCGATATCGTGGATATCGCCGTGAACGGTGGCGATCACGAAGAGACCTTTTTCGGCGCGGGTTCCCTTGCTTGCCAGCGCGGTTTTGATGACCTCGAACGCGCTTTTCGCCGCTTCCGCGCTCATCAGAAGCTGCGGCAGAAAGACCGTCTTGTTCTCAAAGCCAACGCCGACCGTGTTCAGCGCGGGAATGATCTCGTTGTTCACGACCTCCAACGGATCGGCTGACGCAAGCCGTTCCTTCGTCAGCGCGGCGGCCTTCTCCCTGCGCCCCTTCACGATCGCGCGCTGCAGCGCAGAGCCGTCTTCCGGCGTATCGGCAGCCCTCGCCGGAACGGGCGCCGTTTCCGCGAAGATCTGCGCCGCTGCGATATATGCAGCGCAGTTCTCGTCCAGCCCCTTCAGCGCCTTGTAGGCGTAATACGTCTTCATCATATCCGCCGAATACGGGTTCATGATCGCGGCGGAAAGCCCGTTTTCAAGCGCGAGGGCGAAGAACGTGCCGTTGATCGCCGCCCTTGCGGGCAGACCGAACGATACGTTAGAAATGCCGAGCAGCGTGTGTGCGCCCAGTTCGTCTTTGATTCTTCTGACCGTCTCAAGCGTGACCGACGCAGCGGCAGCGTCTGCGCTGACCGTCAGCGCCAGCGGGTCGAACACGATATCTTTCCTGTCGATCCCGTATGCTGCGGCAGCGGACAGGATCTTCTTTGCGATCTCCACCCTGCCCTGCGCCGTTTTCGGAATGCCGTTTTCGTCCAGCGTCAGCGCGACCGCCACACCGCCGTACTTTTTCAGCAGCGGGAAAACGGCTGCCATGCTTTCGGCTTTTCCGTTGACCGAATTGATCATCGCCTTGCCGTTATAAATCCGAAGCGCGGCTTCCATGGCGGCAAGATCGGACGTGTCGATCTGCAGCGGCAGATCGACCACCGCTTGCATCGCTTCCACCGCGTTTTTCAGCACGGTCGGTTCGTCGATCTCCGGCAGGCCGACGTTGACGTCGAGAACGTCCACACCCTTCTCCTGTTGCGCGATGCCCTCGGAGAGAATATAGTCCGTGTCGTTTTCGATCAGCGCCTGCTTGAAGCGTTTTTTGCCGGTGGGATTGATGCGCTCGCCGATCAGCACCGGCGTGTCGCCGAACGCGACCGCGTGCGTATAGGACGAAACCATCGTAAAATTCTTCTGCTTGACGGGAATCGGTACAAGCTGCTTTGCTTTTTCGCGTACTGCCCGGATATACTCCGGCGTCGTACCGCAGCAGCCGCCGGCCAAACGAACGCCCTCGGCAATCAGCTCCGCAGCAACGTCCGCGTATTCTTCGGGAGTCACGTCAAACACCGTTTTCCCGTCGACACACTCCGGAAGGCCCGCGTTTGGCTTGAAAACCACCGGCACGGACGCATACCGGAGCAGCTCGCGCACGATCGGACGTAGCTGTTTCGGCCCCAGCGAACAGTTGACGCCCAGCGCAGCGACGCCCATGCCCTCGAGCAGCGCGACCATCGCGGCGGGCGACGCGCCGGTCATCAGCTTGCCGTCCTCCCCGTAGGCGCACGAAACGATCACGGGCAGATCGCAGCATTCTTTCGCGGCAAGCAGCGCCGCTTTTGCCTCATAGCTGTCGTTCATCGTCTCAACGTAGATCAAGTCCGCGCCGTATTTCACACCGAGAGAAACGGTTGCCTTGAATACGTCCGTCGCCGCTTCAAAGTCAAGATCGCCCAGCGGCTTCAGGAGCTTTCCCAATGGGCCGATATCCAGCGCGATAAACTTCTCCTGCGGCGCGGCACTCTGATTTCGCGCGGCTTTTGCATTGGAAAGCGCAGCTTTCACGATTTCTTCCAGTTCGTCCGGCGAGAATTTCAGCGCGTTTGCGCCGAACGTGTTGGTGCAGACGACGTTGCTGCCCGCGTCGTAATACGCCCGGTGGATTTCGGTGATCACGTCCGGATGCGTGACGTTCCAGCGTTCGGGGTGCTCCCCCGGACGCAGGCCGCGTGCCTGCAGCAGCGTTCCGGTGCCGCCGTCAAGATAGACGATATTCTGTTGCAAATAGGCAGAAAAATTCATAACGCACCTCTGAACGCGCAGTCCGTCTTCCCGCACGCTTCGCACTTGCGGGACGGTTTTTTACACGCTGTTTCACACAAGCCGACTATGGCGGTAACCGATTTGGACGGTGACATCATCAGGCTGTCCGAAATGCTGAGACCAATATGCTTCCGGCAGTTCAGCACGGAGAAAAGCTCCGTTTGAACGGAGATATCGAGATCTCCGTAACCAGGGCTGAACCGCGGCTTGGCGGACATCTGGTATTCCCTTTCGATGTCGCGGCAGAACAGATCGCACAGCGTCTCGATACGCTCCGTCCCGATCGCGTCGAACAGTAACGCTTTTGCGGGAGACTGCACGCTGTACTTGGCGATCAGGCGGTCGATCCCTACGCCGACCGTCGCCGCGAAAAGGACGGCTTTCACACAGCCCTCGAGATTGCGCGCCAAGTGCTTCGACGTTACGCCGAACGCACCGAAGTCGCAGAAATCGTCCGTTACGCGCACGTCGAGCGGCAGATAGCAGACCTTGTAAGAAAGGCTTTCCGCGATCTCCGTCTTGCAGCCCTCAAACAGCTCCCGCACGGCAGCGACGTCTTTGCCGCCGGCGTAGCGGAATACTTCGCGTTCATTGATCGGCGGCGCACTGTAGCTTTTTATCAGTACCATACCGCTATTTCCCTAAGATATCCGACAGATTCGCCTGTATTTTTTCCGCCACGTCCGGCTTGTTCATCGAATATACGTGGACATTTTTGATCCCGTTCGCATACAGGTCGATGATCTGATCAGTTGCGTAGGCAATCCCCGCCTGCTTCATCGCCGCCGGATCGTCGCCGAACTTGTCGACGAGGCTCTTGAACCGCTGCGGCATGAACGAGCCGGAGAGTTTCACCGCGCGCGCGACCTGATTGGCGTTGGTGATCGGCATGATTCCGGGAATGACCGGCACGGCGATCCCCGCCTGCTGGATCTTATAAAGGAAATTATACAGGAGATTGTTGTCGAAGAACATCTGCGTCGTCAGAAAATCGCAGCCCGCCTCCACCTTCTCTTTCAGATGTCGGATATCGTCCGCCTGATTGGCGCTTTCGGGATGAATCTCAGGATAACAGGCGCCGCCGATGCAGAAATCACGATCAGCGGTTTTCAGTTCCCGCACAAGGTCAACAGCATAGCGGTAATCCCAGCCGCTGCGATCTGCGTCCTGCAGCTCCTGCGGGATATCGCCGCGCAGCGCCATGACGTTTTTAATGCCGCAAACCTGCATTTCTTTGATCTTCTGCCCGATCGTCTCTCTGGTCGAGGACACGCAGGTCAGGTGCGCCAGCGTCGGCACGCCGTAGCGGTTTTTAATATCTTTTGCAATGTCCAGGGTATATTTGCTCGTGCCGCCGCCCGCACCGTATGTCACGCTCATAAAAGCGGGCTTCAGCTTGGCAATCTCTTCGACCGCGCTTCTTACGCTCACAAACGCCGTTTCATTCTTCGGCGGAAACACTTCAAACGAGAGAGAAAACCGATTCTGATTCAGAATATCAATGATTTTCATAGCATTTTCCCCACAAAAACCCATTTTATGTATTATACACCAGATTTTCAGCTAAATCAATGCGTTTCGGGACATAGAAAAACGTCGACGCTAACGCGCATCGCAGTTTTCATAGAATCCGCGGCGTCGTTCGTCGCCGCTTCTGAAGGAATCAAATCTCACCTTCGCTCTGCAGGACACAGAGGATATCAACGTGTATCAGGACCTAATCGTTTAAATACTCTTCCTTTACGATCAGTCGGACGATTCTATAAAAGCGAGGCAAATTGGATACAAAAATGCAAAAGCAGCATACAAAAACGAGATAGATCCCTAAGAGGATCAACATAATGCGCGAGATTTTCCACGCCTCTCCTTTGATTCCTGCGGCAGTTTGCTCAAATGATACGATCGTTTTATTTTCGCACATGATCTCGCGTACAGAATACCTCCCGGGCGCTTCTGCGGCGGGAATTGCCAACTGCACCGTCTCCGCGTGATGAATCCTCTCGATCAAGTCATTGATTTGGTTCTCGTCAAATACGTAGCGGAGGAATCTGCAGAGATACGCAGCGCCGTCGTCCCCGGGGAATAATACGGCGCCGTCTTCAGAGAGGATCGCGTCTGCGCCAGGGCGTTCGACCCAGACGCAGTCCGCGGCTTTCAAATCAACGTCCGCGCACATTACCAAAAACGGAGCAAACGCGCAGGCGGCAAAGACGCAAAACAACACGGCGAAGAGGAGAATAAAATCCGTCGGGTTTTTCAGATGTCCGCGAAAAAGACGTTCCGGAATTTCCGGCAAAGAACAGCTCCTCAAATCTTGACGACCCGCCTGATAGGATTCGATATCCTCGATCAGATTTTCCATGCCGACCACGGAGTCTGCCGCAATGCGGCGCCCGTTTCTCAGATGAAGCACTCCGCCGTTTCTGCGATATGTATAGCCTGAAACGTCACTTTTCATGATCGTCCGTTTCCGCAGCATGGAGCGGACAACGAAGAAATCCTGCTGAAAGGCGGAATCAATATGCCAGGTCAGATACACGGTGCTCAGTATGCCGGAAACAAGCAGGAAAAAAGTGGAGAAACCGAGGCCTGCGCGATCATCTTTTGCAAATAGTGCGATCAGCAAAGCGCCTGCGGCGCCGAGCCCGCCTGCGATCGGCATTGCCTTTGTGTGCCTCACGCAATGCTTCGACGGAAGCAGCGCTGCAAGCAAAGCGATCAGCGCTGCTCCTGCCGATGCAAAAATCAAAAATAGTCGCATTTGGAAATGCCCCCAATGTCGTTGATGCCCAACGCATATTCATTATAAGCGCAAATATTCAATAATTGACCCGTACCGGATTCGTTTGCATTTCTGCCTGCGGAGAAATAAAGGTTGCGTCGGTAGAAACGCCGAAGCGCAACAGTCTACCGGACTGTTGCGTTTATATCCTTGAATCCGGAAAATATGGACAGAATAAGAGAGCAGCCACAAATACGACTGCTCTCTTATTCTGGTGACCCGTACCGGATTCGAACCGATGTTAATGGCGTGAGAGGCCACTGTCTTAACCACTTGACCAACGGGCCGCGTCAGCAGAAGCTTCATATCGCGCGCATTCGCCGTTCAAGCCTATGCTCTCCGCCGAATGCTTACTCACTCCGCTCTGCTTCCTCTCAAATTCAAACCCACTTCGTTGGGCTTTGAATTTGTATATAATCAAGAATGAACGGTGATTCCTTTCGTTATTCACTATTCATTCTTCATTATTCATTTGCGCTGCTTTCGCAGCGCACTTTGGTCCGCCCTCACGGACTCGAACCGGGGACCCACTGATTAAGAGTCAGTTGCTCTACCAACTGAGCTAAGGGCGGATATTGCGTTGGCAGTTTGTACAGCTACCAACTGTTCTGTTTGCCTGTTCGCAAAGTTGCTCCGCCGAACGCCAAGTGCCGCTGCGCGGTTGCGTTCGGCACGCTCGCTGCGGCGAGTGTACCAACTGAGCTAAGGGCGGATATTGCGTCAGCAATCACTTTCCAATTACTGACCTTTGTGCTTCGGCAATGGAGGTTTAGCCTTACTCTTACTCCGCAGCCGGGGGTGTTCGGATACACCCTGAAAACTGAACATGAATGAATTGGGAAGCGGAATGAGTTTCTGCAACTTCGAGCCTGCTTCCTCTTGCTTTCGCTTGCTTGTGAGGTCAAGCGTTCGGCTTATTAGTATCAGTCAGCTTAATGCATTACTGCACTTACACCCCTGACCTATCAACGACATAGTCTACGTCGAGCCTTACTCCGAAGAGTGGAGATCTCATCTTAGGGAGAGTTTCACGCTTAGATGCCTTCAGC
>JAFROD010000045.1 GCA_017429835.1 Oscillospiraceae bacterium | reverse complement strand
CGACCCGCTCCGCTGGGCTCGCGTGGGGCCCCTTTTTCCGCTCTGCCTGACGGTATCTTTTTTGATCTGCCCTTCCATGAAACAGAGGGAGATGCAAAGCATCTCCCTCTGTTTCATTCAGACAGGATTTGAAGATATCAATATGACAGTCCGGTGGACTGTCAGCGTCGGCGTTTCTGCCGGCGCCACTATAATTTTCTGCCTTGGCAGAAAATGCAAACAAATCCTGTCAGGCGCACCATATTTGTTCTATGATTATTGATTTGGTAAGGGCAAGAGGCAACTTGGCTTTTTCAAGGACTACGCCAGAACGGCGGAAGGATTCTGTTGCATGAGAATTCCGAAATGCTATCTTTCAAGCCCGCGCCTTGACTTTCGGCGGGAGCGGTAGTATGATAAGGACAATCTCAAAACAAGAAAGGATATACTGTAACATGAAGCTCACAGAACAATACGAGAGCCTGCCGAAAATCGTCAAAGTCATTCTCCAGTTCTTCCTCGGCGGCATTATCGGCGGCATTTACCGCATTGTCAGATACACCGAGCGCAACAACACCGTAACGCTGGTCGTGGGAATCCTCTGTCTCGTGACCGTCGTCGGCAACGTGATTGCCTGGATCGTGGATCTGATCACCGAGATCCTCAACGACCGCATTACGGTACTGGCGGACTGATCGCGGAAACGGAGGGATAATCCATGAGGAATCTGACGATCAAAAGACGGAAACGCTTTGTCGCCTGTCTCTACAAAATGAGGATATACGTTGAAGACCCCGCAGCGGGCGAACTCACCATCAACGACGTACCCTGCAGGAAGCTCGGCGAGCTGAAAAACGGCGAAGAGAAGACGTTTCAGATCGACGAG
This sequence comes from Oscillospiraceae bacterium, assembly GCA_017429835.1. Classification (GTDB taxonomy): domain Bacteria; phylum Bacillota; class Clostridia; order Oscillospirales; family Oscillospiraceae; genus JAZOXB01. Next base: position 3,256 of record JAFROD010000045.1, on the reverse strand, counting down.
CAGGCGCGTCGGGTCTATGTGATCGCGGACAAGCTGAGCAAGAACTTCTGCAACGAGTTCTATCAGCTCCCCGAGGGGCAGGAGGATGTTTTCCTTTCCGGTCAGAACTGCTTTAACCCCGCGAGCGGCAACGCGTTCCGCTTTGACAACAACGATTCCGCAGCGACGGCAAGTAATCGCAGGAAGGGCAGCAGGATCGGCCTGATCGTGATGATCGTTGCGCTGATCGCGGGCGGCGTCGCGGGCTTCTTTATCGGCCGCAGCCTGTTTACCAGAACGCCCAAGGAAAAAGCGTTTTCCTCGCACGGAATGAGCATTACGCTGACAGACGCGTTCAAGGAAATGGAGGACATGGGCTTCACCGCCACCTTCAGCTCCAAAAACGTCGCGGTAATTGCGCTTGAGGAGCCGTTTACGACCGCTGCGGGAGCAGAAGAACTTACGGTCGAGCAATACGCCGACATGGTCATCGCAAACAACGGACTGAACTGCACCAAAAAGAACTACGACGAAGAACCGATCAGCTTTGAATACGACTTTCTGAACACCGAGAAGAACGAGACCTATCATTATTTCTCCTATGCGTATAAGACCGAAACGGCGTTCTGGCTCGTGCAGTTTTCCACGTTGAAACAAAATGCCGACAAGCATGCAGATGAGATCGCCGCATGGGCGAAAACCGTCACGTTTGCCAACTGAAATATGGGGAAGCCCCTGCCGCGTCCAGCGGCGGGGGCTTTTTGCCGTTTTGCGTGGCCGAGTGAGCGGCTTATTTCGAAAAAACCCGCCAAATGGCGGGTAGACAAGTATGTCCGTTTATTCCATAATTATCATAGCGGCTGATTGTAATCTTATTGTCCCGAAAAATGAAAGGAGAAACGATATGAAACGAGTATATCAAAGTATTTCCGTTCTGCTGGCGCTCCTTCTGGCGCTGAGCTGCCTTGCGGCATGCGGCGGCGATGACGCGCAGGATCCCAACCTCGGCAAGTACCTGCTCAGCGAGTTCGACGGCATGCCCGTCGCGGAATATGCCGAGCTGATGGACATGAGCTATGAGGAAGCGCGCAACAGCATCACCGTTACGCTGCTGGCGGGCGGCAAGGCGGAAATGACCTCGGACGGCGAGGTCACGAAGGGCACGTGGAAGCTGGACGGCGAGAAGTTTTCGCTCGGCGAAGAAGGCGCAGCTTACGAGGGGACGCTGAAGGACGGCGTCATGACCCTCAGGATAGGCGCTGCGGAGTTCACCTTCACCAGAGACGGGAAGGACGCGCCTGCGAACGGCGGTGCGACGGAGGATACCGCCGCGACGGAGGGTACCGAAGCGACCGAGGACACCGGCGCGCTCAGCGCCTACGACTGGTGGGACGGCGACTGGTACGGCTGGTGGGTCGTTTATGAGGCCGAGGGCGCGTTTGCGGACTATGAGGATCTGTTCCTTGACGCCTTTGCGGAGATCCGCGTCGACGGAAGCGTCGGCACGGTCAAGCTCTGGCATTGTTTCGGCGACCGCGCCTGCCGCATTGCCGAGGCGGAGATCGAATTTGTGGACGGCGAGGGCGAGAACGGCTACTTCTACACCTCCGGCGGCGCGCTCTTCCCCGACGGCCTGATGTCGGTAGGCGGCGACGCGGTCACGCCCATGGACCTGGTCTACTACGACTGGGTCGTGGATCCCGCGGATTCTTCGGTCAGCCACTTCGAGGATATGATCGAGATCAAAGGCTACTATACCGATCCGGAAAACGAGGAAAACAAGTTCACCTACTACGCCTATCTCAGACCGTGGGGCGAGACGTGGGAGGACGTGCGCACCGGCGACACGACCGACTGCATCTATGACGACATGATGCCGTACTACTACGACGATTGGTATCTGCCGCTGCTGGAGCTCGGCTATACGTCGTCCATCGTGGATTTTGACGAGGGCAAGAGCTTCATCGAAAACGGCATCCGCGCCGACGGCAGCGTCGTTTCCGACGATCCGACCGAGCCGCCCGCGCCCGCAGCCCTCGATCCTGCCGGACGGTTTGACGGCACCGGCGAGGTCGACATGGATACGCTGACACGGGGACTGGAATGGTGCAAGGAGAAGACCGGCTATAAGACCACCTACGACGAGGTCGCCGCGCAGTTCGGCGTCCACGGCAGGCGCGAGCTCAGCGAGTACTATGACGACATGGTCTATTATATCTGGTCGTGCGGTGACGCCTACGTCAAGGTCGGCTTCACCATCAACGCCGACGGCTCGGAGACGTGGAACGTCACCCAGTACGACGGCTTCTAACGGAATACAGCCGAACGGCATCCCTCGGCGGTGAACGCCGGGGGATGCTTTTTTCAAAAGAATTGCAAATTGTAACCATTTTTCGTATGCTTTTCGTTTGAATCTTGAAAAGGGTTTTGTTAAAATAGTATCAGTAGAAAATCGGCAGTAATGGAGGCAACGAAAAATGAACAAGAATACTGCTCGCAAACTTCTCTCGCTTCTTCTCTCCCTTGCCATGCTCGTTTCCCTGCTGGCGGGACTCTCCCTGACCGCAAGCGCGGCGACGATGCTCGGCACGGCGACCGGCTACACCTCCGCGTCACAGGTCAATTACGTCACGAGCAGCGGCTACGTCGCGAACTGGGGCGCAAGAGGCGAGACCGCGACCTTCCTGACCACTTACGCGCAGAGCTATTATACGGGGAGTTATTCCTACGCGACCCTGTCAGCCCTGTCCGGCGACAGCGGCACGGACACGTCGTTCTATTCCAGCGCCCTCGGCTCCGCGATCCACAGCATGCTGACCGCGAAGCAGACCTCTACGACCTCCTATGCAGGAACGAGAGACCTCTATAAGTACACGGACTGCGTGAACAGCAACTACAGCTATATCTCCTCCTACTACTCCGGCACGCAGCTGACCGGCGAGTGGGACAGCGGCTCCACCTGGAACCGCGAGCATACCTGGCCGAACTCCAAGGGCCTGGAGGGCAGCGATGAGAACGATATCATGATGCTCCGCCCGACCTCCGTTTCCGAAAACTCCAGCCGCGGCAACAAGGCGTACGGCTCGAGCAGCAGCTACTACGACCCGAACTCCGAAGCCGGCAGCACCGGCATTAACCTGCACGGCGACGTCGCCCGTTTGATGCTCCAGCATCTGATGCGCTGGGGCAACACGGATAAGTTCTACGGCACCGGCGGCGTCATCGAAAGCCGCGCTGTCCTGCTCCAATGGATGCAGGAGGATCCGGTCGACACCTG
>JAFROD010000044.1 GCA_017429835.1 Oscillospiraceae bacterium | reverse complement strand
TGAGCGGCAGCGTCACCCCGACCGAGCCGACGACCGCTCCGACCGAGCCGACGACCGCTCCGACGCAGCCCACTACCGCGCCGACCGAGCCCACTACCGCGCCGACGGAACCGACGACGGCTCCGACCGAACCGGTCGGCGACGGCAGCTTCGTCTTGTCCGGCTCGATCAAGAACGGCGATCAGGTCGTCATCTACAACCCGGGCCACGGTATGGCGATCAAGGACGAGAATGATAACCACTGGTACCTCGTTCCGCAGGCGATCACGCCCGTCAACAACAAGATCGCCAATCCGGACGCCTCCATCGTCTGGACGGTCGTGGACAACGGCAACGGCACCTACAGCTTTACGAACGGCTCCGACAAGATCGTGATGTGGGTCTCCGGCAACTACTTCGAGCTGACCAACGACGCAAGCCATTCCGGTGCGAACGGCAACTGGGTCGTGACTTGGGCGGCTGACGGACTGGCATATATCAAGCACGAATCCTTCTCCAACAACTACGGCTCCGCTTACATTGAATGCTATTACAATGCGAACAAGGACGTGACCAACATTTCCGGTTACTCCACGAGCGACCCGACGGCAAAGTCCAATGACTTTGGCTTCCAGTTCTTCGTCAAGAGCGGCAGCACGACCCCGACCGAGCCGACGACTGCTCCGACGCAGCCGACCACGGCTCCGACCGAGCCGACCACGGCTCCGACGCAGCCGACCGTTGCTCCCACCGAGCCCACGTTCCCGCCTGCAACCGGCAACTACGCCAAGGTCACCGGCGAGCAGAGCGACTGGTCCGGCAAGTACCTGATCGCTTATGAGAGCGGCGACGGCAGCGCGATCGTCTACTGCGGCTCCGACGCGGCGGGCGACACGATCACCGCAGCAGTCAGCGCGGGTGAGATCGTCTACCAGAACGGCATGGCGGTCGTTACCGTCAAGAAGTGCGGCAGCGGCTACTCCATGCAGCTTGCGGACGGCACTTACCTCGACAGCAAGCCGCTGGACGGCAACGGCAATGAGGTGAACGGCATCGTCCTTTCCGAGAACGAAGCGGAGCTGACGATCCGCTACGGCGACGGCAGCACGGACGTTGTTGCCGCGACCGGTTCCGTCCTGCGCTACAACAGCACCGAGGGGCAGGCGCGCTTCCGTTTCTACAAGTCCGCGACCTATACGAACCAGAAGCCCATCCAGCTCTACAAGCAGACGGAAGAGCCGATTGATCCGACACAGCCGACCACTGCCCCCACTGAGCCGACGACTGCACCGACGCAGCCGACTGTTGCTCCCACCGAGCCTGCCGGCGTACCCATTGAAGAAGGCGACTGCGTGGTCATCTACAACGCCGTCAACGGCGTCATCATCGGCTATAACGAGGATACCGACTACGACGAATCCACCGGCAATTACACCTATTTCAACATTACGACCGAGACGGCTGCTGTTTCCGGCACCACGCTGAAGGCGCTGTTTGAAAACGCCGGTACCTTCTACGTGATCGCCAACGCGGACGGCACCTACGCCTTCCTCGATCAGTACGACTACGATCAGAGCGAGGACCCGGAGAATCCCACGGCCTACTTCATTACCGCAGAAGCGCCCAACACCTACTATGACAGCAGCGCGGAATATGCCGCGTTTGAGCTGATCCCAGTCGAGGGCGGCTATCTTCTGAAGAATGTCGCGGATAATTCCTACTACGCGATCGAAAACGGCGTCGTTGTCGCCAAGGATCTGGTTGAGGGCGATCCGAACTTCATCTTCCAGTTTGCGATCTGGGACGGCACGACGGAAGGGGAGAACACCATCGTCTGCACGCTCACTGAAAACGGCAGCGTTACCCCGACCGAGCCGACGACCGCTCCGACGGAGCCCACCACGGCGCCGACTGAGCCGACGACGGCTCCCACGCAGCCGACCACCGCGCCGAGCGGCAACGAGTACGTTCTGACCACCTCCCTCAAGGACGGCGATCAGGTCATC